>JASFZB010000059.1:0-53928 GCA_045046705.1 Rhodobacterales bacterium
CGTGAAGAAGTGTCCGACGTCTTGGGTATGGCGATCCAAATGGGCGGTGGGCCGTCTTTGATGTATGCGGCCAAGGCATTGGATTGTTACGATCAGTTGGCCGCTTGAATGTAGCCCTGCCTTATTCTTAAAGCGTCATATGGCGCGCTCTTGCGCCGCGTTCAATCGCGGCGGTTTGCAGGCGACCTAGGTTCAGTTCGTAACGGGTTTCTTGCAGGAAGCGCAGTTCCTCTTCACGCAAACGGCCATCCGATGCGGCGATATCGCAGCATAGCGCATAGGCGGTTTCATGTAGCTTTTCGGGCAGGGCGGCGCGCACAAGGCCGAAAAGGGCGTCGAGGCCGTCTTCTTCTTCGATCAGATCAAACACGGTCTGCGAGATGGTTTTGATGCGGTCGATGTCGTAGGTGGCAAAGACTGGCAGATTGTTGACGATGCGTTCAATAGACAGCAGTTCCAGGGTTTTTATCGCCTCGTCCGATACGGACATGGCGACCATCATGGCGACAAGCGCGTCTTCTGGACTGAATGGAATGGGCGTTTGGGTCATTGGGTGTCTCTTTTCGGGGTATTTGAAGCCTACAATATTGACCCTGAACGCTTGGGGCAATAGGGAAGGGGCGAAATAAACCTGATGGGTCATATGATGTCTGAATTGCGCGAACTTGCACTGAAATCCAAAGCCTGGCCTTTTGAAGAGGCCCGCAAGTTGTTGAAGCGGTTCAAGAACGGTGCGCCCGAAAAGGGTTATGTGTTGTTTGAGACCGGTTATGGGCCGTCCGGCCTGCCGCATATCGGCACTTTTGGCGAGGTGGCGCGGACAACGATGATCCGCCGCGCATTTGAAGTGATCTCGGATATTCCGACCAAGCTGATTTGTTTTTCAGATGATCTGGACGGGATGCGCAAGGTGCCCGGCAATGTGCCGAACCCGAAAGCGCTGGAGGCATACTTGCAACAGCCGCTGACAGATGTGCCCGATCCGTTCGGCACCCATGACAGTTTCGGTGATCATAACAACGCAATGTTGCGGCGGTTTCTGGATACGTTCGGGTTTGAGTATGATTTTTACAGCTCGACCAAGTTTTACCGCTCTGGCGCGTTTGATGAAGTGCTGCTGCGCTGTGTCGAGAAATACGACGAGATCATGGCTGTGATGCTGGCGTCTTTGCGTGAAGAACGGCAGCAGACTTACAGTCTGTTTTTGCCGATCTCGCCGACCACAGGGCGGGTGCTTTATGTGCCTATGAAAGAGGTGAATGCAGCCGACGGCACCATTACCTTTGATGACGAGGATGGCACAGAGCTGACGGTGCCGGTGACGGGCGGTAATGTGAAATTGCAGTGGAAACCGGATTTTGGGGCCCGTTGGGCGGCTTTGGGCGTGGATTTCGAGATGTACGGCAAAGACCATTCCACAAATACGCATATCTATGACAAGATTTGTCGTATTCTGGGGGTGAATGCGCCCGGGCATTACGTTTACGAGATGTTTCTGGATGAAAACGGCGAGAAGATTTCAAAGTCGAAGGGCAACGGAATTTCGATAGATCAGTGGCTGAAATATGCCAGTGCCGAAAGTCTGTCCTATTTCATGTACCAAAAACCCCGCACAGCGAAGCGGCTGCATTTCGATGTGATCCCTAAGGCTGTGGATGAATATCACCAGCAGTTGCGGGCCTATCAGGGGCAGGACCTGGCGCAGCGGTTGAATAATCCCGTCTATCATATTCACAGCGGTAACGTGCCGAAATCCGATATGGTTGTGCCGTTTGCGATGCTGTTGAATGTGGCCTCGGTTTCCAGTGCGGAAACCAAGCAAGCGATGTGGGGGTTCATCAACAAATATGCACCTGATGCGACGCCCGAGGGCAATCCGGAGATGGATGCAGCGGCCGGTTTTGCGGTGCGCTATTACCAGGATTTTGTGAAGCCCAAGAAAACCTACCGCGCCCCCAACGATCAGGAACGTGCGGCTTTGGCGGATTTGGCTGCAGGCTTGCGCGATGTCGAGGTGGCAAAGGCGATGATCGAGAAAAAGAACGTGGATACGGGCAGTGAGCCTGCGGATTTGAGTAGTTATAGTTTTGCCAATGCGGAAGATTTGCAAGCCTTGGTGTTCGCGGTGGGCAAAAACCACGGGTTTGATAATCTGCGCGCATGGTTTCAGGCGATTTACGAGGTGCTTTTGGGCGCATCCCAAGGGCCGCGCTTTGGCGGGTTTATCGCGCTTTACGGGGTGGATGAAACCGTGGCACTGATTGAAAGCGGGTTGGCAGGCGAGCTGGGTTAATCTTTCGGAAGATTGCTCATGTAATAGGTCTGTCCCTAGGGCCTAATCCGCTGTGATAAGCATCGTCATCAACATTTCTCACGGTCCTTTACCGGCTGCAATCCAGTTTGGATAACGCATAAGCCTTGCCAAAACCGCCGTTTAGGCTGGCGCATTGGATATCGAACAATACAAAATTGAAATCAGCGAAGTCTATGTAAAGTTTGGCCTTGGGGTGGGTGCGCAAGTAGTGGTCGCGCATTTGTATATGGGCGGGCGTGTCCCGGAGTAAAAAACCGGCTTTGCATTGCAGTGTGATACGCGGATGAACAAGAGGGTCGCCTTTGGCGGTCGGTTCGCCCAGCAATAACGAGCAATTCGGATTTTGCCGTAAGGCACCGGTGTGAAACGACAAATCGGATATTAACGACGCCGGTACACCGCTTTGATCGGTGCCAATTGCGATGCGGGTGACATGCGGCAGGTTTGTTTCGGGGGGTAAAACCGCGAGGGCACCGAAGCGGGCGGTTTTGATCAGATCGCGGGCGATTTTGCGGGCTTCATCGTCTGTGGGGCGCAAGGGGCTGGGTGTTTTTGTCATGGCGATAGTTTAGCGGCAAGCGGGTTTTATGCAAGCTGGCGGTGGTCGCTTTGCCTTGAACTCAGAGCATTTGGTTTTGCTTGCATTATGGTGTGCCATATCCGGCGCACGCCCGCCAAAGCCTCTGTTAACCCTTTGTTGATAAAACATAGCTGGAATTTTAGGCCCGTCCGGGTGTGTTTGAGAAGGAATGAATATGAACAAAGTGATTACCGATGGTATCATCCTGATGCCGCCTGCTTTCGGGGATGGTTTAAGCGTTTGGTCAAGTGCAAACGGTTTGCCGGGTGATCCCGCCTATGATGCGTCCCCCGATGCAACGCTGATCGCAGCGGATGCGGATTTTGGCACCAGTCTGGAGTTGCAAAAATCCCAGAGCGTGCAAAAATTGCGTTCCATGGCGGACACGCCGCTTCTGGCAGGGTGTTATTTGCGCATCCGTGCGCGGGTGAAAGCGATTTCAGGGGCTTTGCCCTCGGTGCGGATTGCCGGTTGGGCGGGGAATGCGGCGGGAAGCCATATTGGCGGTGTCACCGAGGTCGGGCCGAGTGTGCAACTGACTACCTACGGCGAGGTTGTCGAGGTCGCGGCCATTGTCGGCACAGGCACGCGCACCGGGGTTGATATGATTTGGGGGCGCAATGCCACATTCGGGCATTTCGGGCTTGATCTGACCGGCAATACCGGCGGGATTGTGCGTATCGAGGATATTGTGATCGAGGATGTCAGCTCGGTTTTTTTTGGCAAAATTCTGGATGTCGTGGACGTCAAGGATTTTGGGGCCGTTGGCGACGGGGTCACGGATAACACGGCTGCGTTTGAGGCAGCGGATGCGGCGGCGCAAGGGCGCGATATTCTAGTGTCGGAAGGTGTTTTCTTTATCGGGCAGACGGTGACATTTGTGTCACGGATACGGTTTCAGGGTACTTTGGTAATGCCGGATGCCGCGATTTTACAACTGACGCAGAATTATAATTACGGCACATATCTGGATGCGTTCGGCGATGAAACGCTGGCATTCAAAAAAGCGTTTCAGGCCCTGTTCAATTTCACCGATCACGAATCGCTGGATCTTTGCGGTTACAGTATTTCGCTGGACGGGCCAGTTGATTTGCACGCCGCCGTGGGCAACAAGAACAGTTTTTCAACACGGCGGGTGTTGCGCAACGGACAGTTTATTGCAAAAACCGGGCCGGCCTGGAACAGTGATGTGGTGACCTCGACGGCCAGCTTCAGTTCCGGCAATGGCACCAAACTGACCAGCGTTGCCAATATTGCCTCTATCGCCAAAGGGTGTTTGGTGGAAGGTTTCGGGGTCGGGGACGAAATTTATGTGAAATCGATTGATGTGGGAAGCCAGACCATTACGCTGAGCAGCCCGTTATGGGGGGCGGCTGCCAGCCAGACATACACGTTTACGCGAAACAAATACCTTTTGGATATGAGCGGCTTTACCAGTATTTCGCGTTTTACTTTCGACAGCATTGATTTTCACGGCAACGGCATTGCCAGCGGTGTGATGATCGCGCCCGATGGCTTGATCCTTCATGTCAAAGATTGCTTTTTCACCCGCAACAAGGATCGCGGTTTGACCTCGATCGGGCGGGGGTGTTCGGGGATGTTAATCGATCGGAACCAGTTCTTGTCGAATGAGCAGGCTTTGGATGTGGTTGATCGCAGTTCGATCGGATTTAACAGCAATGAAAACGATGTGAAGGTGCGCAACAACCGCGCGGTGCGCTACAAGCATTTTTGCGTCATCGGCGGTACTGGAAATGTCATTTCCGGCAATCATTTTTTCCAAGGCGATGTTTCGGGAACAGGCGAACGCACGGCGGGGATTGTTTTTACGACGGTGAATGTAAAAACGACATTTAATGGAAATTATGTGGATAATTCATACATCGAATGGAACAACGAACATGATGCCACACCCGATCTTGTGACCGGATTTTCCTTTGGCGGTTTAACCATAACGGGTAATATCTTTACGGCTAACGGTGTGCCTAGCTGGTTCAGGTGGATCCATGTGAAACCCTTTGGAACCGGACAGTTTCTGAACGGCTTCACAGTGACCGATAATGTCTTTAAGGCGATAAACGGTGCGGATCTGGGGCGTGTGGAAACGGTTGATACCACGCATGCGGATCTGGATCACAGTAAAGCACGCAATGTGACGGTAACGGGGAATATGTTCAATGGTGTCACCAACCGGATGCAAAATCCTGTGACAGTAACGGTAACACGCGCGGGGCCGAATTTATCATGGGCAAGGGATGTGTCCGAGTTTTTGCCGTTTGGCGGGCAGACACGCACTGTGGTTGCAGCGGTTCCCGTGGGGCAGATGAAAGACGGCTCTAACACTCCGGTTTTCGAGCAGCCTTATACCGCTGTCGGGCAGGGGGCAGGGGGCGTCGAGTTTTCTATAACATGGTCGAAACCAGTTAAGGGAAAGGTCAATGTGACTGTGCGAAGTGATGACCCCACTTAAAGTGGTGTTTTATCTGAAATAACAAACTTGGCCGGGTTGGAATGTTTTTCAACCCGGTTATATTTTAAAAATATGATATGGATCAAAGCGGATATATTTTTCTTGAATTACGCTACGAGTAAAGAAGGAGGATCAAATGTATAAATCAATTCTTGTCCCTATTGCACCGGATCACCAACGTAACACAAAAGCCGCCCTGAAATTGGCAGATAAGCTGCGTGATAAGGGGGGGAAAATTACGCTTTTATCTATCATAGAGTTTATTCCACCCTATATAGCGCAGCAATTGCCCGATGACCAAATGACCAAGAACGTGGTTGAAGCCAAGGTTTTACTGCAAGAGGATGCCGACGGGTATAAAAATACCAATATTGACGTGATCGTGGGTCATGCCGCTAACAGCATCTTGGACTATGCGGAAAAACACGGGACGGACTGTATTATTATAGCGTCACATAGGCCTGGGTATCAGGATTATTTTCTGGGCTCGACGGCTGCGCGCGTTGTGCGCCATGCCACTTGTGCGGTGCATGTTTTGCGTTAGTGCTTTCGGGGCAGCGGCGTTCCTGCTAGACTATTACGAATAGGAGAAGCACATGCTGAATATTACCACAGACACAACATCTCAAACCGTTTTAACGACTTTCGAGGTCACGCCCGCGACCTGTCAGGATGTGCTGGATGCACTGACCGAGGCCTACCGGGATGTGATCAGTAAGCAACCGGGATTTATTGCAGCCGGGTTACATGTGAATGACGCGCAAACCCGGATTGCAAACTATTCCCAATGGCTGGATCGCAAAGATTTTCAGGCCATGCTGCGCACCGACGAAATGCGCAAGCGTAACCGTGCGATCAACGAATTATGCAAAAATTTCGAGCCGGTAATGTACGAGGTTGCTGCTACTTTTTAAGGTTGCGGCTGAGGTCTTTTTCGGCCTGCTCCAGGTCATCCGGGATCGGTAGGCCCAAGCTGCGCAGTTCGGATATTTTTTCCCGCAATTCTTCCTGCAGTGCGTGCAGGTCTTCTGGTTGATTGGTCATATCTTCCAACAGAAGATAAATAGAGGCTTTCAGGCTTTCAAACGGCATGATGATCGGCTTTCGTTGCGCATTTTATACAGAAGGGAGAGTAGGGGACGGCGGCCAATCGTTCAAGGTCTATGTCATCGCCGCAGGTTTGACAGATGCCATATTCACCGGTTTCGATACGATCAAGAGCGGCCTTGATCATTTCTATTTCTTCAAGGCCTGCATTGCCTAAATCCTCCATCACTTCGGTGTCTTCAGTTTCGGTGGCAAATTCCTCGAAATCCTTGTTATGGGGCTTGTCCAACCTATCTTCTATTTTATGCAATCTTTTATCCAGCTCCGCCAAGCGGGTTTCCAGCATTTGTTTTTGGGTAGTCCAGTCAGGCATGGGTGATCTCCTTTTGTGTCAGTTTAGGCATGAATTGGGTGTGCGTGCCTTGATCGAGATCAAGGTGAGGGCGTAAGGGGCGGTGTTTCGCCTTCGGCGAGGATATTTGGGCCCATTTGGAAAAGGGGGTTAAAACTTTCGTGTGCTTTTCCCGCGCCAGGCCCGGGTGCCTCCTTTGCCGCCTGTACTGCGGCCACCGCGTTTTTTGGCATCCTCGACGGCAGCATCTACCACGTATTGGCGCGCCAGCGGATCATTGGCGATGGTCAGCTCCACGGTTTCAAGGCGTTTGACCTCGTCCCGGATGCGGGCGGCTTCTTCGAATTCAAGATTTTCAGCCGCTTTAAACATATCTTTACGCAAAGCCTCTAAGTGTACCAGCAGGTTGGCACCTGCCAGCGGTTTTTTACCTATCTTGGCGGTGACGCGTGACTGATCTGTGTCGGCCTTGAACACGCCTTCCAGCACGTCTTCGACGTTCTTTTTGATCGTGGTCGGGGTGATGCCATGCTCGACATTATAGGCATGTTGCTTTTCGCGGCGGCGGTTGGTTTCAGTCAAGGCACGTTGCATGCTGCCGGTGATCCGGTCCGCATACATGATGACGCGCCCGTCTGCGTTGCGTGCGGCACGGCCTATGGTTTGGACAAGGGATGTTTCGGAGCGCAGGAAACCTTCTTTGTCCGCATCCAATATGGCCACAAGGGCGCATTCCGGGATGTCGAGGCCTTCGCGCAGAAGGTTGATGCCGATCAACACATCGAATGCGCCCAAGCGCAGGTCGCGCAGGATTTCGATGCGCTCAACGGTGTCTATGTCGGAATGCATGTAGCGCACGCGGATGCCCTGTTCGTGCAGGTATTCGGTCAGGTCTTCGGCCATGCGTTTGGTCAGCGTGGTGACAAGTACACGGTTTCCAAGGGCTGCGACTTTGCGGATTTCGTCCAGCAAATCATCCACTTGGGTGGTGACGGGGCGGATTTCCACCGGCGGGTCCAACAGCCCTGTGGGGCGGATCACCTGTTCGGCAAAGACGCCGCCGGATTGTGCCAGTTCCCATTTTTGCGGTGTGGCAGAGACAAAGACGGATTGCGGGCGCATGGCGTCCCATTCTTCAAATTTCAGGGGTCGGTTGTCGGTACAGGACGGTAGGCGAAACCCATGTTCCGAAAGCGTGGTTTTGCGCCGGTAGTCACCTTTGTACATGCCGCCGATCTGCGGCACCGAGACATGGGACTCGTCGGCGAAAACGATGGCATTGTCGGGAATGTATTCGAATAATGTGGGTGGCGGTTCGCCAGGCGCGCGACCTGTTAGATAGCGTGAATAGTTTTCAATGCCGCTGCACACGCCGGTTGCTTCCAGCATTTCAAGATCAAAGCGGGTGCGCTGTTCAAGGCGTTGGGCCTCCAGTAGTTTGCCCTCTGCCTGATAGTATTTCAAGCGCAAGTCCAGTTCGGCTTTGATGCCCTTGATTGCCTGTTTCATGGTCGGGCGCGGGGTGACGTAATGGGAATTGGCATAGATGCGCACCTTTTCCAGCGTGCCGGTTTTTGCCCCCGTCAGCGTGTCGAACTCGGTGATATTTTCCAGCTCTTCGCCAAAGAAGGAAAACCGCCAGCCACGGTCATCTAGGTGGGCGGGCCAAACCTCGAGCGTGTCGCCGCGCACCCGAAACGAGCCGCGTTGAAATGCGCTATCGTTCCGCTTATATTGTTGGGTCACCAGATCGGCGATGATTTTGCGTTGGTCGTAGTCGTTGCCAGCCATTAAATCCTGGGTCATGGCGGTATAGGTTTCAACGCTACCGATGCCGTAGATGCATGAAACCGAAGCCACAATGATCACATCGTCACGTTCCAGCAAAGCCCGGGTTGCGGAATGGCGCATGCGGTCGATTTGCTCGTTTATCTGGCTTTCTTTTTCTATGTAGGTGTCAGACCGCGCAACATAGGCTTCTGGCTGGTAATAGTCATAGTAACTGACGAAATATTCCACCGAGTTTTCCGGAAAAAAATTCAGAAACTCGGCGTAAAGCTGGGCTGCCAAGGTTTTGTTGGGGGCAAGAATGATCGCGGGGCGTTGGGTCTCTTCGATAACCTTGGCCATGGTAAAGGTCTTGCCCGACCCCGTGACCCCTAACAACACCTGATTCTGTTCGCCTTGGTTCAGGGCTTCAACCAGTTCCGAAATCGCAGTGGGTTGATCGCCCGCCGGTTCAAATTCCGTGTGCATCACGAATTTACGCCCGCCTTCCAGTTTGGTTTTGGCATGGCGATCGGGTGTATTCAGCGAGGGCGGCGAGCTTGGTGGCATGTCTGTCGGGGTTCCTTTGGTTTGAACATGCAGTGTTTTCGGGGAATTTCAAGGCTGTGGATAGTTAACTTTAAAGTCAATCCAGTTGATAAGTTTAATTTTATACAACTTAAGCGAATATTTTTATTGCATTTCCCACAACGAGAAGATTATGGTTAACCTACAAGCAGCAAGATTGGTTGCCAACCGGATATGTAGACCCACCCACCCCTCGCTCTTACATATTTGGTTGGCAACCAGATTTTCCAAAAATCTATAGCTTAATGTGAACAGAGGCTTGAACCTTGGGTCTGTTTTGGTGATAAGTGGGTAGGAATTTGTTAGAGGTCACATATGCTCGCCCGTATTTACCAACCCGCACGCAACGCAATGCAATCCGGCCAAGCCAAAACCAAAAACTGGGTTTTGGAATTTGCCCCCGAAGTGGCGCGCAACATTGACCCTTTGATGGGATGGACCAGTTCAAGTGACATGGATGCACAAGTAAAGTTAAGCTTTGACAGCAAAGCGGCTGCGGTCGCCTATGCAACGGATAAAGGCATTGCTTACACTGTGGCGGAGCCGCACAAGCGTAAAGCCAATGTGCGCAGTGGTGGGTATGGCGAAAATTTTGCCACAAACAGACGCAGCACCTGGACGCATTGATTAAGGTCCCATAGCTCAACCGGATAGAGCACCTGCCTTCTAAGCAGGGGGTTGCAGGTTCGAGTCCTGCTGGGATCACCATTCTGTTGTTTCTAAAGCAGCGGCTGACGGCATTCAACACTCGGGGCGCGATTATCTGATGGCATTATCGAAAGAAGACGCAGACTGGGCGTTTAATGCCTATGAAGCGGTAAGGTTGCGCCTGCCGCAAACCACATTTCCACCGTCGTACCGGACGGCTGAAACCCTAAGTGACATTGCCGGTCATTTTGATACCTTCCTGCTGGACAGTTTCGGGGTGTTGAACATCGGGGCAACCGCCATTCCGGGGGCGGTGGAACGCATTGACGCGCTGCGCTCAATGGGCAAGCGGGTTATCGTTGTGACCAATGCGGCAGGCTATCCCAAACATGTCCAGCTTGCGAAATACGCCAAGCTGGGGTTTGAATTTTTGCCGCGCGATATTGTGTCAAGTCGCGGCACTGCACTGGCGGCGATTGCCAATGCCCCCGGTGGTTCATGGGGGGTGATGGCTGACCCCGCTTTTGGCCTGGATGAACTGGATCATCTTGACGTACGGTTTTTGCAAGACGATGCGGCCCTATATGATGCGGTTGACGGATTCTTTTTGCTTGGAAGTGGTATATGGACGGAAGCACGCCAAAGCATGTTGGAAGCTTCCCTTGGGCGCAATCCCAGACCGGTATTCGTTGGAAACCCCGATATTGTCGCACCGGTCGAGGACGGCTTATCGCGCCAGCCCGGCCATTATGCCCACCGTTTGGCCGATGCCACAGGCATAGAGCCGCAATTTTTCGGCAAACCTTTTGCGAATATATTTGAACAGGCTTTTGCAAGGCTTGAAGGGGGCTATGATCCTGCGCGAACATTGATGGTTGGCGACACATTGCACACAGATATTCTGGGGGGACGCGCGGCAGGCGTCAAAACAGCTTTAATCTCGGACTATGGTGCCCTTGCCCAAACCGATGTCAAAGCGGCGATCAAGGCATCTGGAATTGTGCCGGACTATGTTTTGGCGCGCCCCTAAGGCACCTTGACATGTTTCCGGGATACTCCCCCCGGGTTCTGAGTTTTTCCTTGCAAAACCAGAATTGTGTGAAATAGTTCTTAAAAATACCCTGTTTATAAGGGGCTATAGTCCATTGGAGGCGCATATGCCGGATCAAACCACACACCCCAAAGCATCCCCTGTTCCGGATATTCATAATGTGAAAATGCAGGATATTACCAAGATATTACATGCCGGGTGGTCCGATTTTTGGGCAGCCCCCATATTCGGTATATTTTTCAGTATGATTTATGCGCTGGGTGGATGGGTGATGTATTTGATCTATAGTGAGGTCGGTGAAATTTGGTGGGCTATTCCTTTTGTTGTCGGGTTTCCCCTAATCGCCCCTTTCGCTGCCGTCGGTTTGTACGAGGTTTCACGCTGTATGGAACTGGGTGAGAAACCTCGTTGGGGCAGTGTTCTGGGGGTGGTTTTTGCCGAAAGAAACAGGCAAGTGCCGTGGGTTGGCGCCATTTTGATGTTCTGGTTTATGTTTTGGGTGTTTATTGCCCATACTATTTTTGCGATCGTACTGGGGCTGTCCGCAGCGGGGAATGTGCCTGATTTTGCGGCTCTTTTTCAAACCAGACAAGGTCTGACACTGTTGGTTCTGGAAATGGTTCTTGGTAGTTTTTTCGTTTTTGTGGCTTATGTGGTGACTTCGATTAGCCTGCCTTTGCTGCTGGACCGCGAAATGGACTTTGTTACGGCAATGGTTATCAGTGCAAAAGCGGTTTTTCAAAGTTTTCCGGTGATGTTGATCTGGGCCATCATCATTGCTTTGGTGCTCTTCGCCGGGATGGCACTGGGCTTCTTGGGGCTGTTAATCGCCATGCCGGTTTTGGGGCATGCAACATGGCATTTGTATCGGCTTGTTCTTTCCAAATAGTTTTCTAACCCTGCTGGAGTGCCATTGCCTCTTGCCGTTTGCGTTGAACGGCGGCGCGTTTGGTGATCAGGGATGCGGTAATCACACCGATGGTGACAAGACTAATCATCATCGTGGATAAAGCGTTTATCTCGGGGCTGACGCCCAGACGCACGGCACTGTAGATCCTGATCGGCAATGTGGTGGCCGATGGCCCCGTGGTGAAGCTGGAGATCACCAGATCGTCCAGTGACAGGGTAAAGGCCAAAAGCCAGCCCGAAATCACCGCAGGGGCAATGATCGGCAGGGTCACGGATTTGAATGCGTCAAACTGCGAGCAACCCAGATCAAGGGCCGCCTCTTCAAGGCTTTGGTCGAAGGACACCAGCCGCGACGATACCACAACCGAGACATAGCACATGGAAAATGTGGTGTGTGCCAGCACGATTGTTGTGACGCCGCGACTAATGCCAAGTGATATAAACAACAGCAATAGCGACAGGCCGGTGATGACATCGGGCATCACAAGGGGGGCATAAATCATGCCGCTGAACAAGGTACGGCCCCTGAATTTACCGGCGCGCACCAAGACAAGGGCGGCCATCGTGCCTAGAACGGTTGCAATGCACGATGACAGAACCGCGACCCTTAGTGTGACCCATGCCGCATCAATGAATTGCTGGTCATGTAGTAGAACGCCGTACCATTTCGTCGAAAACCCTGCCCAGACAGTGACAAGTCGGGATTCGTTGAAACTGAAGATGATCAGGATCAGGATCGGGATATAGAGGAACGCAAAACCCAAGGTCAGCGAAGTGACGTTAAACAGGGAAAACCGCTTCATGTGTCAGCCTCCTGTGCGCGTTCCTGTTGCTTTTGGAACAATACAATCGGAATGATCAGGATCAGCAGCAGAACTACGGCGACAGCGGATGCAACAGGCCAGTCGCGGTTCGAGAAGAATTCTTCCCAAAGCACTTTCCCGATCATCAGGGTTTTGGATCCGCCTAGAAGTGACGGGATCACAAACTCGCCCACGGCGGGGATGAATACCAGAAAGCAGCCGGCGATCACACCCGGTTTTGATAACGGGGCAGTGACCGACCAGAAGGCTTGTGTGCGTGAACAGCCTAAATCCTCGGCCGCTTCCAGATAGGACGGGTCAAGTTTTTCAAGCGTGGCATAAATCGGCAGCACCATGAACGGCAGGTAGGCGTAAACGATGCCGATATAGACCGCTATATCCGTATTTATGATTTGCAACGGGGTATCTATTATCCCTGTCCACAGTAGAAACTGGTTCAAAAAACCCTTGCTGGAAAGGATGCCCATCCATGCATAAATGCGGATCAGAAAGCTTGTCCAGAACGGCAGGATTATCAGCATCATAAGGGTTGGTTGCCATTCCTTTGGGGCTTGCGCCATGCCGTAAGCGATGGGAAAGCCCGTAAGAAGGGTCAGGATGGTTGAAATCGCGGCAATCCGCAAACTGGATACATAGGCTTTCCAGTAAAGGTCATCGCCTATCAGCCAAGTGTAGTTTTCGAAGTCGAGCTTTGAAAAGAAATCTTTTAGGCCAGCCCATCCTGCTGTGAAATCCAGCGTCGGGGTGTAGGGCGGGATCGAAATTGCCGTATCCGAAAGTGAAATTTTCAGGACAATCCCGAAAGGGATTAAAAACAGGACAATAAGCCAAAGATACGGGATGGATATGATAAGAAAGCGGCGCATGGGCTATTCCGTCAACACAAGGCCGGCGGTGTCCGTCCACGACAGCCACACAGGATCTTCCCATGTAAAGCTGCGCCGTGACAGACGCCGCGCATTTGCTAGTTGGGCCTTGATGATTTGACCGGGGGCCACCTCTACATGGTATGTCGAGATATTACCCAAGTAGGCAATGTCCAACACTTTACCCTGAATGGTATTTGCGGCATCCGGTTTCTCGGTTGACACAGACACTTTTTCTGGCCGGATGGCAAAGCGCACTTCGGTGCCTTTGGCAAGGTCCTTGGCTGACTGGGCGTTAAGGCTTCCGCCTATCCAGGCAATTTTGCAAGCGTCTTTGGTGTGGGTCACGACTTTACCTTCAATCAGGTTCACGTCGCCGATAAAATCGGCCACATAGGACGTGGCTGGAAATTCATAAATCGCTTCAGGCGTTGCGATCTGTTTGATTTGGCCGGCATTCATCACTGCGACACGAGATGCCACCGTCATGGCCTCTTCCTGATCGTGGGTTACGATCATGAATGTGGTGCCAAGTTTTTCCTGAATGTCCATCAATTCAAATTGCGTTTCCTGGCGCAGCTTTTTATCCAAAGCGGCAAGAGGTTCATCCAAAAGTAGAACCTTGGGGTTGCGGGCCAATGAGCGGGCCAAAGCCACACGCTGGCGTTGGCCGCCCGATATCTGATGCGGTTTGCGCTTGGCGAATGCACCGAGTTGCACAAGATTAAGCATTTCATCAACACGCCCGCTTATTTCGGACTTCGGCATATCAGAGCGTTTCAGGCCAAAGGCGATATTGTCTGCAACTGTCAGATGTGGGAACAAAGCGTAGGACTGGAACATCATGTTGATGTCGCGCTTGTTCACGGGGATGGGGGCTATATCCTGACCATCAAGGGTAATGCGGCCTTCGGTCGGGGTCTCGAAACCGGCCAGCATGCGCATTAAAGTGGTCTTGCCACAGCCCGATGCACCCAATAGGGCAAAGAACTCTTTTTCAAATATGTCGAGCGACAGGTTATCCACGGCCGTGAAATCACCAAACCGTTTGGTAACGTTTTCAAAGCGGATAAGCGGCGTTGCCTGCGGGTCTTCCCACGGCTTGGTGGTTTCGGATGACATGGATGCTGACCTTTTGAAAAGAAAACCCTGCACATTCGCATGCGCAGGGCTTTTAAGGGAATGATTAGTGTCCGGTTTTGATTTTCGTCCACATCCGTGTGACGATACGTTGCACTTTTGGCGGATAAGACGTGGTCACATACAGGTTATCCATGGTCTCTTGTGGCGGATAAACAGCCGGATCGCCGATCACATCTTCCAGCAGAAACGGTTGTGATGCCTTGTTGCCGTTGGCATAATAAACGTAGTTGGATGCCGCTGCGATATTTTGTGCGTCCAGCATAAAGTTGATGAATTTAAGGGCACCGCTCGGGTTTGGTGCATCTGCCGGAATGGCCATTTCGTCAAACCACATCAATGCACCCTCTTTCGGGATGGCATATTCCACTTTGGCACCGTTGTCGGCCTCGGCGGCACGGTCGCGGGCCATCAGAACATCGCCTGACCAGCCAAATGCCACGCAAATATCGCCATTTGCCAATGCGTTGATATATTCCGACGAGTTGTATTTTTGAACGTAGGGTGCAACAGCCGTGAGCACAGCTTCGGCCTTTTTGATCACGTTGACATCATGGCTGTCGGGGTCTTCACCGATGTATTTCAATGCCGCCGGGATCAATTCGGTCGGGGCGTCTAGGAAATATACGCCGCAGCTTTTCAGTTTTTCCATATTTTTAGCGTCAAAAATCAATGCCAAACTGTCTGTTGGCGCATTGTCACCAAGGGCGGCTTTGACTTTGTCGACGTTATAGCCAATGCCGGTGGTGCCCCACATGTAGTTGACCGAATACTGGGTGCCGGGGTCGTAAATCTGGATGCGTTTATCGATGACATCCCAAACATTTTTCAGGTTCGGCAGTTTGGATTTGTCCAGTTTCTGGAACGCCCCCGCTTTGATTTGTCGCGCTAGAAATGAGCCGGACGGCACCACGACATCATAGCCGGAACCGCCTGCCAGCATTTTGGTTTCCAGAACCTCGTTACTGTCGAACACGTCGTAAATTAGCTTGATACCGGTTTCATCCTGAAACTTTGCAAGCAACGATTCGTCGATATAATCCGACCAGTTATAGACCCGTACCTCTTCGGCACTGGCGATAACGGCACTGGCCAATAGTGCTGTTATTGTGGCTGTTATTGAAAATTTCATTGGTTTCTCCCTGGGTTTCGACTCGTTTTTCATGAATTTGATCAAATTCAAAACGAAAAGCAAGTCTTTAGTTATAGACGGGTTGATAATAGGCTGTGTAGATGATCAAATCAAATACAGTTGAAGCGCCTAACGAAAGATTGCAAGTTCGAAGATGAAGCCGGTTTTATCGCAGAAAATTCCAGTCCACGAACAGGTCTACCGCCGTTTGCGCGAGAAGATACTTTATGGCGAGCTTGCCCCGGGGCAGGCGGTAACGATTTACGGATTAGTCGATGAATTGGATGTCGGCATGACCCCGGTTCGCGAGGCCATTCGGCGCCTGACGGCAGAAGGGGCCTTGATATTTCAGGGCAACCGACGGGTTTGTCTGCCGGAAATTAGCCAACAGGATTTTGAAGACCTGATTTTTGTGCGCCGTGTGATTGAACCCAAACTTGCCAGTCTTGCCGCGTCCAAAGCCACCAATGCCATGATAGAGGCCATGCGCCGAGCTGATGACAAGGTCAATCTGGCGATTGCGCAGGGAAATGTGCGTGATTACATGATGTATAACCACCGGTTTCATTTCACGCTTTATGCGCAGGCGGAATCGGAATTGCTGTATTCTATGGTCTCGACTCTTTGGCTGCGCTACGGCCCGCTTTATCGGGTCATTTCCGGAAAATGGGGCACGGCGCAACTGGAAGATTGCCATGATGAAACTCTTGCTGCCCTGGTTGCCGGGGATACGGATATGGTTGGTGAATCAATTCTAAAGGACATCGAACAGGGGTTTGGCATTGTTCGGAAACTCTTTGATTAAATAATTTGATCAAATTATTGACGCCGGGGCTTCTTTTCTATTTAGTCGATTCAGAACCTGCAATAGATGAATCAGAGAGTGCCCCATGAAACGCATTGACAACCACCTGCCTACCGAAGAACTGCAAGCCCTGGATGCGGCGCATCACATGCACCCGTTTACCGCCAATGGCGAATTGGCCGAAAAAGGTGCGCGCATAATCACGCAAGCAAAGGGCGCGTTTATCACTGATAGCGAAGGGGTGGAAATCCTGGATGCCATGGCAGGGCTGTGGTGTGTAAACATCGGCTATGGTCGCAAAGAACTGGCCGATGCGGCCCATGCACAAATGCTGCAATTGCCCTATTACAACACGTTTTTCCAAACCAGCCACCCGCCGGTGATTGCATTGTCTGCGCGTCTTGCGGACCTGGCACCTGATGATTTGAATACCGTGTTTTATGCAAACTCCGGTTCCGAGGCCAATGACACCAACATCCGTCTTGTGCGCCATTATTGGGCGTTGAAAGGCAAGCCGTCAAAGAAAACCATCATCAGCCGCCATAATGCCTATCACGGGTCATCTATGGGCAGTGCAAGTCTGGGGGGGATGCAGGGTATGCACGCACAAGGCGGTATGCCGATCCCGGATATTACCCATATTGACCAGCCGTTCTGGTATGCGGAGGGCGGGGATATGTCGCCTGCGGAGTTCGGCCTGCAACGGGCGCGTGCACTGGAAGCGGAAATCGACCGTTTGGGCGAAGACAATGTCGCGGCCTTTATCGGCGAGCCGGTACAAGGTGCGGGGGCGGTGATTATCCCGCCCGAAACCTACTGGCCGGAAATCCAGCGCATTTGCAAGGAACGCAACATCCTGTTGATCGTCGATGAGGTAATTTGTGGCTTCGGGCGCACCGGCAACTGGTTTGGCTGCGAAACCTTCGGGATCAAGCCTGACATTATGACCATCGCCAAGGGGTTAAGCTCGGGGTATTTGCCAATAGGCGGCTCTATGGTCAGTGATGAGGTTGCCGCCGTGATTGGCGGCGATGAATTCAATCACGGTTACACCTATTCGGGCCATCCCGTTTCTTGTGCCGTGGCGTTGGAAAACCTGCGCATCCTGGATGAAGAAAACATCATTGACTATGTGCGCAATGATGTCGGCCCGTATTTGCAAGCTAAATGGAAATCCTTGGCGAATCACCCTTTGGTGGGTGAGGCCCGTATCGTGGGGATGATGGGGGCGATTGAACTGACCCCTGACAAAGCCAACCGCGCTGCTTTTGCCAGCCCCAAAGGCACCGTCGGTTATATGTGCCGCGAGCGGTGTTTTGCGAACAATGTGATTATCCGCCATGTGGGCGATGCAATGATCATCTCGCCCCCCCTGACCATGACACATGCAGAGGTCGATTTGTTGATCGCGCGGGCGATAAAATCGCTGGATGAAACGCTTGTTCAGTTGAAAGCGGAAGGCTTGATGAAGGCGGCCTGAGTACCGTTATCGATAAACTTTCCCTTAGGTACAATTTCGGAGTTGACGTAATAGGTGTCGCATTCTTTAACGGCATCTATCGTGCTACCCTATAATAAGGTCGTAGTGTGCCGATTCTTTGCCTTCTGGGGGGCCTTTCATGACCAAGTTTTCGAAAATCCTAATCGCCAACCGGGGTGAAATAGCCATTCGCATTATGCGGGCGGCGAACGAGATGGGCAAAAAGACTGTCGCGGTTTATGCCGAAGAAGATAAACTGGGCCTGCACCGTTTCAAAGCCGATGAAGCCTACCGGATTGGTGAGGGCATGGGGCCGGTGGCGGCCTACTTGAGTATCGACGAGATTATCCGCGTGGCAAAAATGGCCGGTGCGGATGCCATTCACCCGGGCTACGGGCTGCTGTCGGAAAATCCTGAATTCGTTGATGCCTGCGATGCGGCGGGGATCAAGTTTATCGGGCCGAAAGCGGCCACCATGCGCAAACTGGGCGATAAGGCCTCGGCGCGGCATGTGGCGATGGATGCGGGCGTGCCTGTGGTGCCTGCCACGGATGTGCTGCCTGACGATATGGATAAGGTGCGCCGCATGGCCGATGCGGTGGGCTATCCGTTGATGCTTAAAGCCAGTTGGGGCGGTGGCGGGCGCGGTATGCGGCCCATCATGGGGCCCGAAGAGCTGGAAGAAAAAGTGCTGGAAGGTCGCCGCGAAGCGGTTGCGGCTTTTGGCAATGGCGAGGGCTATCTGGAGCGATTGGTGCAACGTGCGCGGCATGTTGAAGTGCAAATTCTGGGCGACAGCCATGGCGAGATTTATCATCTTTTTGAACGCGATTGTTCCGTGCAACGGCGCAATCAAAAGGTGGTGGAACGTGCGCCGGCACCCTATTTAAGCGATGAACAACGCGCCGAAATTTGTGCGCTGGGCCGCAAAATTTGCGCCCATGTGGGGTATGAATGCGCCGGCACCGTCGAGTTTTTGATGGATATGGACACCGATGAATTTTTCTTCATCGAAGTAAATCCGCGTGTGCAGGTGGAACATACCGTCACGGAAGAAGTTACCGGTATTGATATTGTGCAGGCGCAAATCCTGATTGCCGAGGGTAAAACCCTGGCGGAGGCCACGGGCAAAGCATCGCAGGACGATATTCGTTTGAACGGCCATGCGCTGCAAACGCGCATTACCACGGAAGACCCGCAGAACAATTTCATTCCCGATTATGGCCGCATCACGGCGTATCGTTCGGCGACCGGTATGGGCGTGCGGCTGGATGGGGGAACCGCTTATTCGGGGGCGGTTATCACCCGCTATTATGATAGCCTGCTGGTCAAAATAACCTGTTCCGGCCCAACACCCAAGGCGGCTATTGCGCGGATGGATCGCGCGTTGCGCGAGTTTCGTATTCGCGGTGTCAGCACAAATATTGCCTTTGTTATAAATTTGTTGAAGCATCCGACATTTTTGGATAACAGCTATTCAACGAAGTTTATCGACAACGCCACCGATCTTTTCAAGTTCAAGCCGCGTCGGGATCGTGCAACGAAAATCCTGACCTATATTGCCGACATTACCGTAAACGGACACCCGGATGTGGAAGGGCGCGCGGAGCCTGACCCGCTTGCCAAAGCCCCGAAGCCGCCGGCTAACCATATGGATGAACCGGCTTATGGGACACGCAACCTGCTGGAAGAAAAAGGCCCGCAGGCAGTTGCCGACTGGATGGCGGCGCAAAAGCAGGTGCTGATTACCGACACAACAATGCGCGACGGGCACCAGTCTTTGTTGGCCACGCGGATGCGCAGCCACGACATGATCAAGGTGGCGCAAGCTTATGCACATAATCTGCCGCAGCTTTTCAGCATGGAGTGCTGGGGTGGGGCGACGTTTGATGTGGCGTACCGTTTCTTGCAGGAATGCCCGTGGCAGCGGTTGCGCGATTTGCGCCGGGCAATGCCGAACCTGATGACACAAATGCTGCTGCGCGCCAGCAACGGTGTGGGCTACACCAATTACCCCGATAATGTGGTGCAGGAATTCGTGCGTCAGGCGGCGGCCTCGGGGGTGGATGTGTTTCGCGTCTTTGACAGTCTGAACTGGGTTGAAAACATGCGTGTTGCAATGGATGCGGTGATTGACAACGGCAAGATCTGCGAAGGGACGATCTGTTATACCGGCGATATTCTGGATCCAAATCGTGCCAAGTATGACCTGAAATATTATGTGGCCATGGGCAAGGAGCTGAAAACGGCGGGTTCGCATATTCTGGGGCTGAAAGATATGGCGGGCCTGCTGAAACCGGCGGCGGCCCGTGTGCTTGTGAAGGCCTTGAAGGAAGAGGTCGGTCTGCCGATCCATTTTCACACCCATGATACATCCGGTATTGCGGCAGCAACCATATTGGCGGCGGCGGATGCGGGTGTGGATGCGGTGGATGCGGC
Source organism: Rhodobacterales bacterium (assembly GCA_045046705.1). Taxonomy (GTDB): domain Bacteria; phylum Pseudomonadota; class Alphaproteobacteria; order Rhodobacterales; family Rhodobacteraceae; genus Amylibacter. Next base: position 20,413 of record JASFZB010000059.1, read on the forward strand.
GATGGATGCGTTTTCGGGTGGCACATCGCAACCCTGTCTGGGGTCTGTGGTTGAAGCTTTGCGCAACACCGATCGCGAAACCGGCCTGAATATTGAAGCGGTGCGCGAAATTTCCGATTACTGGGAAACGGTGCGCGGGCAATATGCGGCGTTTGAAAGCGGGCTGACAGCCCCCGCATCCGAAGTTTATCTGCACGAAATGCCGGGCGGGCAATACACCAACCTCAAGGCGCAGGCCCGCAGTCTGGGGCTGGAAGAACGGTGGCCGCAAGTGGCGAAAACCTATGCGGATGTGAACCGGATGTTCGGCGATATTGTCAAAGTAACCCCAAGTTCCAAAGTTGTGGGCGATATGGCCTTGATGATGGTAACGCAGGATTTAAGCCGTGAAGATGTTGAAAGTGCCGATGTGGATGTGGCCTTTCCCGACAGCGTTGTCGATATGATGCGGGGCAATCTGGGCCAGCCTCCGGGCGGTTTTCCGAAAGCGATTGTGGCGAAAGTTCTGAAGGGCGAAACCCCTGACACAACGCGCCCCGGGGCGCATATGGCCCCGCGTGATCTGGACGCGGCACATGCGGAATTGTCAAAACAACTAGAAGGCGTGAAGGTTGATGATGAAGATCTGAGCGGCTATTTGATGTATCCCAAAGTATTTCTGGACTATATGGGGCGCCACCGGATTTACGGGCCTGTGCGCACCTTGCCGACGAAAACGTTCTTTTACGGGATGCAACCGGGGGAAGAGATCAGTGCGGAAATCGACCCCGGGAAAACCCTGGAAATCCGCATGCAAGCGATGGGAAACACAGACGAGACAGGCGAGGTAAAAGTCTTTTTCGAACTGAACGGTCAACCGCGCACCGTGCGTGTTCCCAACCGTAAGGCCGTGGCGACAACCGAAAAACGCAAACAGGCCGAGGCCGGAAATGCGGCCCATGTCGGGGCGCCAATGCCGGGTGTTATTTCCAGCGTGGTTGTCAGCGTGGGGCAAAAGGTGACGCAGGGTGATCTTTTATGCACCATCGAGGCGATGAAGATGGAAACCGGTATTGCGGCGGAACATGACGGGGTGGTCAAAGCGATCCATGCGCCGGCAGGTTCCCAGGTGGACGCCAAAGACCTGTTGGTGGAATTCGAAACCTGACATTCGGTGGCGAAGATTTGCGCGTCCTGCCGGCCAAAGCCTGGCAGCGTTATCAGTTAAGGTTCCGCTCTGAAATTATTGCCCCCGCCAGTTTGACAACGCTATCAGCCATAGACCGCCAATATGCCGGGGTTCAGGCCGGGGCCGATGCAGCCTATGTTGTCGATAGCAATTATCTGCCCAACTCCGGCCCGCTTAAATTCAAAGAGTTCCGGCCGCGTGCCCGTGCGGGAATGATTTACGAAGCACGGAAATTCGATGCTTTTTACGGCGTTTCATGGGCGGGAAAAGTGTTCGAGACGTAAAAAGAAGTCAGGTTGTTGGCAGTCTCAGTATTCACTTTAAATTTTAGCATAATGGTGTGTTGACACCGCGCCTGTAATCTCTATACCCCCGCTATCGCGGCTTTGCCGTGACCATATTGGTGTTTGTGGCCCTGGCAACAGGTTCCCTGTCGCCCGAAGCGGTTAAGCGGAGGGAAAGGAAAGCACCTTTCACACATGTTTGCAGCCCGAAAACTGGCTACCGGTTTCCGGATCAAGCTGCAAAAGCTTAAAAGTTGAAAGGATCCAGCCGTGACGAAACGTACAGCTGCCAAATACAAAATTGATCGCCGCATGGGCGAAAACATTTGGGGGCGCCCCAAATCGCCCGTAAATCGCCGTGAATATGGCCCCGGTGTTCATGGTCAACGTCGCAAAGCCAAATTGTCCGATTTCGGTATTCAATTGCGCGCCAAGCAAAAGCTTAAAGGCTATTACGGTGATCTGACCGAAAAACAATTCCGCCGCATCTATACCGAAGCAGACCGCGTGAATGGTGATACGGGTGAAAACCTGATCGGCCTGCTGGAACGCCGTCTTGATGCGGTTGTGTACCGCTCGAAATTTGTCCCCACAGTGTTTGCCGCACGTCAATTCGTGAACCACGGCCACGTCACAGTGAACGGCAAACGCGTGAACATCCCGTCTTACCGTGTGAAAGAAGGCGATGTGATTGAAGTACGCGAAAAATCCAAGCAAATGAATATGGTACTTGAAGCCGCTGTTTCACAAGAACGCGACCTGCCGGAATACATCAATGTAGACCAGAACAAAAAGATTGCCACATTCGTGCGCACCCCTGGCCTGTCGGATGTACCTTACCCTGTGATGATGGAACCAAATCTGGTTGTGGAATATTACGCGAAGAACTAATCTTTGCCACACCGTTGAAATTCTTGAAGGCTGCCCTGACGGGTGGCCTTTTTTATTGGCGTGATGATATTTGGCTTGAACCGGTTTGCAAATTCCAGTTAGGTCGCGGAATGCAGTCCACCCGAGTTCCGATTTGCGATGCCGGGCAGCTTGCCCGATGGCGCCGCCCTTTTGTTTTGCTTGCTTTGATGGCATTTGCGATGCCCATGGCGTTTGCCACTTGGCAGGCTTTGCTGAACAATTTTGTCCATGATGTCGCCGGTTTCAATGGCAGTGATTTGGGCTGGTTGCAATCGGTGCGCGAAATCCCCGGTTTTTTTGCAGTCGGCGTGATCTTGGTGGTTATGTTTATCCACGAGCAACTTTTGGCGGTGGTCAGCCTGATGCTGCTTGGGGTTATCGTTGCTGTGACTGCTTGGTTCCCAAGCTTTTACGGGTTGTTGATGACAACATTTTTGTCCAGCCTTGGGTTTCACTATTACCAAACCGTTAAAATGTCGCTGGAATTGCAATGGCTGGATAAGGCAACCGCGCCTCAGATGCTGGGCTGGCTTATCTCGATCGGCTCTGGCGCATCCTTGATTACTTATCTGGTGATTATGCTGGCGTGGAAAGTTCTGGGCTGGGATTTCAACACGCTTTATCTGATGGGCGGCGGTGTTACCTTTTTGATCGCGGTTCTTTGCTTGGTGGCCTATCCGCGCTTTGATGGCGCGGTCATCCAGCACCGGCATATGGTTTTGCGCAAACGCTACTGGCTGTATTATCTGCTGCAATTCATGGCCGGGGCAAGACGGCAGATCTTTATCGTGTTTGCCGCTTTTATGATGGTCGAACGCTTCGGCTTTGAGGTCTATCAGGTGACGGGGCTGTTTTTGATCAACTTCGTTGCCAATATTTTTCTGGCCCCGTTGATAGGCGGTTTGGTGGCCAAATGGGGCGAGCGCAATGCGATGATATTTGAATATATCGGGCTGATCTTTCTGTTTTTGGCCTACACAGGCATTTATCTGTTCGATTGGGGGGTGGTACTGGCGGCGGGGCTTTATGTTGTGGATCACTTGTTTTTTGCTTTGGCTTTGGCGCAAAAAACCTACTTGCAGAAGATCGCCGACCCCAAGGATATTGGCCCGACAGCGGCGGTTGCATTTACCATCAACCATATAGGTGCGGTTTTTTTACCGGTATTTTTGGGTTACGTCTGGATAGTCTCACCGGCGATTGTGTTTGAAATTGCAACCGGCATTGCGGTGTTGTCCCTGGCGTTATCCTTGCTTATTCCTAGACACCCTGTTCGCGGTCATGAGACGATTTTTACTAAACAGGATTAACGCGCTATGACGACACCTAAACAGGCCCGGTTTTTAACCGGCTCGACCATGCGCCATGTATTGGTGATGACATTGACGGGGATGATCGGATTGACGTTCATGTTCGTGATTGATGCGGCGACGCTTTTCTGGGTGTCTTTCCTGAAAGATGAGTCCCTGATTGCTGCCCTTGGGTTTGCCTGGACGGTGCAGTTTTTCATGATTTCGATCAGCATCGGGTTTATGATTGCGGGCACGGCTTTGGTGTCTAAATCCCTGGGTGAGGGAAATCGGCAGAACGCGCGGGAACAGGCTAGTACCGCGATGATGATCGGGGTCGGGGGGCAATCGGTGCTTGTGACGCTGGTGGTGCTGTTTAGGCACGACATACTTGGTTTTGCCGGGGCGACAGGGACGGTTCTGGAATCGGCGACGCAGTTTCTGCTGATCTCGGTGCCGTCGATACTTTTAATCGTAACAGGCATGATTGCAGCCTCGGTCTTGCGTGCCGAAGGGGATGCAAAACGCGCGATGTATGTGACCCTTGCGGCCGGTGTCGTGGCGATGTTCGTGGATCCGTTTTTGATCCTTTATATGGGATGGGGACTGGAAGGCGCGGCTTGGGGGATTGTGATCTCGCGCGGGGTGTCGGCCCTGTTGGGGCTTTATTTTATGATCGGTGTGCATGATATGGCAGCCCCTTGGCGGCTGGCCTATCTGGGCCGGTGGGGTAAACCGTTTTTCATCATTGCAATACCGGCTTTGCTGACACAGCTTTCGTCGCCTTTCGGCAATTATCTGATTACCCGAATTATTTCGGATTTCGGCGAAAGTGCGGTGGCCGGTTGGGCGGTTCTGGGCCGTATCACAGTGCTGGCCTTTGGTGGGATTTTTGCCCTGTCGGGGGCAATCGGTGGTATTATGGGGCAAAATTACGGGGCGCGGGAATTTGGCCGCATCCGCATGGTCTATCGCGATGCTTTGCTGTTTTGCATCGGCTATGTGTTGATCGCCTGGGCCGTGCTTGCGGCGTTAACCCCCCTTGTGATTTCCCTGTTCGGGCTTGGGCCCGAGGCGGCATCGGTAATTAAAGCCTTCAGCTATGTTTCGGCAGGGGGTTTTGTCTTTGCCGGTGCGTTATATGTGTCCAACGCATCATTCAACAATCTGGGTCGCCCGCTATATTCCACCGCATTCAACTGGTTAAAAGACGGCGTTTTGATGTGGCCTTTGTGCCTGGTTTTCGGTGCGTATTTTGCCGCCCCCGGCGTGGTTTACGGGCAAGGTCTGGCTTGGGCGATAGCCGGTATTGCCTCTACCATTGTGGGTTGGCGATTTATTGGTCGAGTCGAGGCGAAAGATGCGGCAAGGGCGAAGCGGCGTAAAACCTTGACCTGACCTGCACTCTGGCCTATCCGCGCAGAGAACCCACGTTCGAGGAAATATATGCCGACCTATACCGCATTGACGACACTTGCCGATAAGGCCGCCGCTGAAACTATAGCGGCAATGCTGGAAAATATGACACCTGAACCTTATGGTGCCGGTGTGTTTGAAATCGAGGACGGTTCCGGGCTTTATGAAGTGAGCGGCTATTTTCTGGCCCCCCCCGATGAGGTTGCTTTGGCCCTGATCTCGGCAAGCACAGATGCGCGTCCCTTTGTGGTGTCCGAGGTGGCCGATAAGGATTGGGTGGCCGAAGTGTGCCGCGAACTGGCCCCGATACATGCCGGACGGTTCTTTCTTTATGGTAGCCACGATGCCGATAAAGTGCCTGATGATTGTGTGCCGCTGTTGATCGAGGCGGCAATGGCGTTTGGCACCGGTCATCACGGCACCACGCAAGGCTGTTTGACCGCGTTGGATGCGCTGGCAAACAAGGGTTTTGCGCCCGGTAATGTGGCCGACATAGGCTGCGGCACGGCGGTGTTGGCGATGGCGGCTGCAAATGTTTGGAATGTGCCGATGATTGCCAGCGATATTGACGAAGTGGCGACCGATACGGCCCTTGCAAACCTTGCCTGCAATGATCTGGCAGGCCGGGTCGAGGTTGTTACCTGCGCCGGGTTCGACCATCCCCGCTTGCGAAATACCGCCCCATATGATTTGATTCTGGCAAATATCCTGAAAGGCCCGTTGATTGACTTGGCCGCAGATATGGGTGCGTGTTGTGGTGGAAATGGCATTGTTATTCTATCCGGAATTTTGAATAAACAAGCGGATGATGTGTCTAAAGCCTATGAACACCAAGGGTTTACTGAAACGGATCGTTTGGCATTCGGGGAATGGGCAACACTGGTGCTGCTAAAGAAATGACTTAATTCCGTCAGGATAAAGCCATAATTTTGTGATTTCTGGACATAATTGGTTCGTATTATGTGTAGGAGTGCTTGCCCATGTCCACTACCCAAATGAATGAATTCCGCTCCCGCGTGGATTTGATTGAAAAACAGCCGCGTAAATTGCGCCGCCCGTTTCAACGTGATCAGTCAGGTGCAATCATCGCGCCCAAGTCACCCGAACCCCGTCTTGCTTGGCTGTCTGTGCTGCGCCCTTTGGTGCTGCTTTACGCCGTATTCACAATTTTCAAAGCCGTGTTTATCTACAACGCCGATCAGATCAATTATACACAGACTCTTTCTGAACTTAGATCGGGCGGTGTGAAAGAACAGGTCATTGCGACTTTAATGTCACCGGATTATTTCACCAAACCTGTTGGTGTGTTGGTTGCCAGTATGGCTAAGACGATAAATAAGGTTCAAAGTTAATAAAAAGCCGCCCAAAAATGGACGGCTTAAGGGTTTTAACGCGTAAAACTTGATCTTACAGACGGAAGAAACCGGCGTTCAGGTCTTCAACATCTGCACGGGTGATCCCGATGTCATCCAATTCGCGCAAGCTAAGTTTGCTAAGCTGTTTGTAAGTTTCGCGTTTCGCATTCCACATGGCAAAGCTGTCCTTGACAGCTTCCAATGCGCGGATGATGCGGAAGGTTGTGATGGCACCAAAGGGTGCGGCTTTTGTTTCATGATAGACAGCCATGGGACTAATCCTTGAGTGTGGTCAGAATGACCGTGATTTCAGGGTTGCTTCGGTTATACCGATATCTTCCAACTCATGGATGCTCAGGGCATTCAATTGTTTGAAAGTGATGCGTTTTGCATTCCAGGCGATCAGGCCGTTTACTGCGGATTCAACAGCACGGATTGCGCGGAAAGTTGTGATTGCGCCAAAAGGCGCGGCGTTTGTTGCGATGATGGTAGCCATGGGCCTAATCCTTGGTTGTGGTCAATGTGACCTGTGTTTCATGAGGCTCATTTAGGCATGGAAGTACCCTATTACAAATGCCATATTCACATAGCTGAGATGATGTTCTTGCATGTCAAATGCGCGACATATTTTGGTGATTTACGACATCAATTGATAAACACACTTGGCTAATGTTCCTGTTTCGTGCTATGTACATTCAGGCAAGGAACAAAAATCATATGCGCGTTATAGGAATAGACCCGGGTTTGCGACACATGGGGTGGGGTGTTGTGGATGTTTTGAACACTAAATGCAGTCATGTGGCGAATGGCGTTTGTAAATCTGTGGGCGTTGAGCTTTCCACAAGGTTGCTAAGTTTACATGAACAGTTGACCGAAATATTTGTGACGTTTTTGCCACAGGCAGCGGCGGTTGAAAAAACATTCGTGAATAAAGACGGGGTTGGCACGCTGAAATTGGGACAGGCGCGGGCGATTTGTTTGCTGGTTCCGGCGCAATTCGGGCTTGCGGTTGGCGAATATGCCCCCAATACGATAAAGAAAGTCGTGGTCGGTGTAGGCCATGCGGACAAACGACAGGTGGATCATATGGTAAGATTGCAATTGCCCGGGGTTGATATTGCGGGGCCGGATGCCGCCGATGCTTTGGCCATAGCCCTTTGTCACGCGCATCACACGCAGTTTTCAAACCGGCTGGATGCGGCCATTGCCAAGGCGGGGGCAGGGACATGATCGGCAAGCTCACCGGCAAAGTGGACAGCCGTGCAAAAGATCACGTTCTGGTCGATGTGCAAGGCGTGGGTTATCTGGTTTATTGCTCGGAACGCACATTGTCCAGCTTGCCACCTGCGGGCGGGATTGTGGCACTTTACACCGATTTGCTGGTGCGTGAGGACAATTTGCAACTGTTCGGGTTTTTGACCCTGGCGGAAAAGGAATGGCACAAGCTGCTGACCTCGGTGCAGGGTGTCGGGGCAAAAGCCGCCTTGGCTATTGCCGGAACTTTGGGGGTGGACGGTGTCAGCCGCGCGATCACCTTGGGTGATATGGCAGCGATCAAATCAGCGCAGGGCGTTGGCCCGAAACTGGCGCAGAGGATTGTGACCGAACTGAAAGACAAAGCCGCGAATATTATTGCGATGGGGTCGGCGGGCTCGGAACAGGTTGTCATTGATGATAGTGTGGTGATCGACGCGCCCACCGCATCCGCGCCGCGTGACGCCATCCCCACTTCAAGCAATGCAGGTGCGCAGGCCGACGCGCTTTCGGCCCTGATGAATTTGGGTTATGGACAAGGCGATGCGGCAAGTGCCGTTGCCGAAGCGTCCGGTATGACCCCAGATGCAGGGGCGGGTGCCCTGATTAAAGCCGCGTTGAAACTGTTGGCCCCGAAAGGCTAGGATGATGACCACTCCCGACCCCGGCTTGCGCCCCGAGCTTCAGCCCACGGACATTGATCGGGCTTTGCGACCACAAACGCTGGATGAATTTGTCGGCCAGGCGCAGGCGCGGGCGAATTTGAAGGTGTTCATCGAAAGCGCGCGCAGGCGCGGTCAGGCGATGGATCATACGCTGTTTTACGGCCCGCCCGGGCTGGGCAAAACCACCTTGGCGCAGATCATGTCGAAAGAACTGGGGGTGAATTTTCGGATGACCTCGGGGCCGGTATTGGCCAAAGCCGGGGATTTGGCGGCTATTTTGACCAATCTGGATAGAAATGATGTTCTGTTTATCGACGAAATTCACCGTCTCAACCCTGTGGTGGAAGAGGTGCTTTATCCTGCCTTGGAAGATTTCGAACTGGATTTGGTGATAGGCGAAGGCCCTGCCGCGCGAACGGTGCGGATTGATTTGCAACCTTTTACGCTGGTGGGCGCGACTACGCGGCTGGGCCTATTGACCACGCCCTTGCGTGATCGTTTCGGCATTCCCACACGGCTGGAATTTTATACCGTGGATGAGCTGTGCCACATCGTTGACCGTGCCGCGCGTTTGATGCGGGCGGATGCCACGGCGGACGGCGCGATGGAAATTGCGCGGCGTTCGCGCGGCACCCCGCGCATTGCGGGGCGGCTTTTGCGCCGGGTTGTGGATTTTGCCATTGTCGAAGGCAACGGGCGGGTCGATCACGCAATAGCGGATATGGCCCTCACCCGTTTGGGGGTGGATCATCTGGGACTGGACGGGGCCGACCGGCGTTATTTGCGGCTGCTTGCAGAAAACTATGGCGGCGGGCCTGTGGGGGTTGAAACCATTGCCGCGGCCCTGTCGGAAGCGCGCGATGCCATTGACGAGGTAATCGAGCCTTATTTGTTGCAACAGGGCCTGATCCAGCGTACTCCGCGCGGACGTATGCTGGCGGTGAAGGCGTGGACGCATTTGGGGCTGGCAGCACCGAAACCAATCACCGGGGTGGATATGTTCGAGAACGGAAAATGAGCAATCGATATTTAACACCAAAGGCCGTTGAGAAACTGTTTACCCGCAAGGACGGCAGCTACAAATTTGCCCGTTGGGCACGCCCGATTGCGCCGGTTGTGTTTGGCGTCGAGGATGAAACGCTTGCCTGTTTGAAACACGCGATTACCGAAACCGTGGCCGTGACAGGGGGCACGCTGGCGGAAACAGATCCGGAAGTCGGGGCGAATTTCATGTGGTTTTTCTGCACGCGTTGGGAAGAACTGAACGAGGTGCCGGATTTGGATCATGTGGTGCCGGATTTGCAAAACCTTGTGGCTGATCTGAACCGGAAAAACCTGAACCAGCACCGGATGTTTATATTTGATGCGCAAGGGGCGATCAAAATGAGTCTGCTGTTTATTCGCATGCGCGGTGATATTGTGAACATACCGGCGCAGGTTTTGGCCGTGGGCGAGACATTGCAAAGCCTTTTGACATGGGCCGAGGATGCATTTTCAAGCCTTAGCCCGATTGCGATGGTTGAAAAGAACGGGATATGTATCGTGAAGCCCAGCTTCGCCGCCCTTGTTCGGGCGGCATATGATCCAATGCTGCCGGATGTCGCCAAGGACGCCAGCCACGCCTTGCGCTTGCAACCGCGTGCCGAAAAACTGTTTTTGGGGTTGCAACAATGACTCACATCTTTCCGTTACGGGTTTACTATGAAGACACCGACCTTGCGGGCATTGTCTATTACGCCAATTACCTGAAATTCATCGAACGCGCCCGCAGCACGATGGTGCTGGATGCCGGCATTGATCAGTTGGAAATGCAGCGCGACGGGTTTGTTTTTGCGGTCAAGCGGGTTGAAGCGGATTATATCAACAGTGCGCGGCTGAACGATGATTTGCGGGTTGAAACCGGATTGCAGGACTTAACCGGAGCGAAAGTTGTTTTTGTCCAGGACGTTTACCGTGGGGAGTGGATGATTTTTTCTGCCAAAGTCACGGTGGTCTGCATCACCAACGCGGGCAAAATCGCCCGGTTTCCAGCAAAAATTCGCGCAAAACTGCAAGATGCGGCTAATTCCGCCAGCTAGTGCTATGCGCGGGCATAGTTTTTTGTTAAAGATCGCTTAGGTTTGGTAAAATAACAAGAGGTCTCCGAAAAGGTGGCCCATAGGCAGAACGAGCGGTTTTATGGAAACACAAGCACTAGATGCCGTGCAAAATGTCGATTTTTCGATGCTTGCACTATTTTTGCGGGCAACAGTCGTTGTTAAAATTGTGATGCTGGTTTTGATGTTCGCATCATTTTGGTCATGGGGCATTATTTTCCAGCGCAGCATCAACTACCGCAAAGCGCGGCGTGACACGGAACGTTTTGATCGCGCATTTTGGGCGGGTGAGCCACTGGACGGTTTGTATCAAAAGCTGGGCGATAGCCCCAAAGGCGGATCAGAGCGCATATTCGTGTCCGGCATGTCGGAATGGCACCGTTCGCATAAATCGGACGGGAAAATGATTGCGGGGGTGCAACAACGTATCGACCGGTCAATGAACGTGGCAATTTCGCGTGAAGCCGAAAAGCTGAACAACGGCCTGACGTTTCTGGCAACCGTGGGCGCGATTGCGCCGTTCGTTGGATTGTTCGGGACGGTTTGGGGGATCAAAAATGCCTTTGAACAAATCGCCATGCAGCAAAATACCAATTTGGCCGTTGTCGCGCCCGGTATTGCCGAGGCTTTGGTGGCAACCGCACTGGGCCTTCTGGCAGCAATCCCTGCGGTTATTTTTTACAATAAACTGTCGTCGGATGCGGATCATATTATCGGTAACTATGATAGCTTTGCCGATGAGTTTTCGACAATCCTGTCACGCCAACTGGACGCATAGGGGACATTTATGGGCGCAGGTGTTATGGATCGGGAAGGTGGCAGGGGCAAACGGCGCAGAAGCCACGCGAAACGTAAACCGATGGCCGAGATCAACGTCACGCCTTTTGTCGATGTGATGCTGGTTTTGCTGATTATCTTTATGGTAGCGGCCCCGTTGCTGACGGTGGGCGTGCCGATCAAGCTTCCCAAAACGGCAGCAAGTGCGCTGGATACCGAAGCGGAAGAACCCCTGACCATTGCGATTGCCGCTGATGGTACGCTTGTGTTGCAAAACACGCAAATTGATCGCAATACGCTGGTACCGAAATTGCAGGCGATTGCCGCGGAACGCAAAAGCAGGAAAGTATTTTTGCGCGCCGACGGGGCGGTGCCCTATGCGCAAGTGATGCAGATTATGGGGGCGCTGAATGCCGGTGGTTTTCGCGATATTGGCTTGGTTACGGATGCCGGCGGCCCGACTTTGAACGATCCGGGCGGTTGAAGGTGATCTTTGCAAACAGGCACAAAAATATCAGGCGTTATGCATCTTGGGGCAATAGGCTTGGCCCTGTTCGGGGGGGCCTTGTTCAAAGCTGACGGCACTAAAGCCATTCAAATTTCAGAGGTGAGTATTATCTCGGCTGAAGATTTTGCCGCGATGCAGTCAACCTCTCCCGCACCTTCACCCGATGTGGCAACCGCGCCAAAGATTGAAACGCCTGATAGCAAACAGGAAACAACGCCAAAGATTGAACAGGCTGATCCGACTGTTCCAGATATAAATGAACAGGTTGCGATGATTGCGCCCGTACCAATCCCTGCGCCGCGCATTGATACAACATCTGCCCCGAAACCCGATATAAATGCAACCGAGGCAAAGACCCCACAACAAGAGGTCGCCCCCGACAAGACCGGAACCGACGTGGCCAAACCGGCCGAGGCGCAAGCCCCCAAAGAAGCGGCAACCGTGATCGTAACCGAAGCGGACAAACCCAGCGAATATGCGCCGACGACTTCGACTCTGCCGCCCAAGCGGCCGCGTGATATGGCGAAACGTGTGGCCAAAATAAATGCGCCCAAACCTGACAAGCCGGTGAAAAAAGCCAAAGATACGACCGCGGTAGAAATTGCCAAAGCATTGGCCGAGGCCCAGAATAATAAACCGGTCGTGCCTTTGGGCCCGCCTTTGACCGGTGGCGAACGGGCAGGCTTGGTTCTAGCGGTGCAGAAATGCTGGAATGTGCCTATTGGCTTGCAAAATGCCGATAATCTGGTGGTGGTCATTGCGATGGAATTGACTCCGGATGGTAAGTTGGCGGGAAATCCGAAACTGATAGACCCTGCGGGCCCACCCACCGGCACCATAAAGCAAGCATTTGAAGCGGGGCGGCGGGCATTGATCCGCTGCGCACCTTACGATCTACCCCGCGAAAAATATGAACAATGGCGACAAGTCGAGGTCGTCTTTAACCCTGAAAAAATGGCTGTGAGATGATGAAAAACTTTTTGACATTTTTATGCACTGTTTTAACGGCAGTGTCCTTGATGAGCACACAATCCATGGCGCAGAGCAAGCCTTTACGGATTGAAATCACCGAAGGGGTGATAGAACCAATGCCATTTGCAGCACCTCGGTTTGTGGCGGAAAACCCCGCAGCAAAGAAATACACCGCAGAGCTAACGCAGGTTTTGGCATCCGATCTGGTTGGCTCGGGTCTGTTTCGCGAAATACCGGCAGCGGCGCATATCTCGAAGATAACCAACTTCAACACACCGGTACAGTTTTCCGACTGGAAAGCGATCAATGCGCAGGCCCTGGTCACAGGGGCGGTAAGTGTTTCGGGAAACAAATTGATCGTAAAATTTCGCCTGTTTGACGTTTTTGCGCAAACGCCCTTAGGGGACGGGCTGCAATTTGTCGCCACGACCCAAAGCTGGCGGCGCATGTCCCATAAAGTAGCCGATGCGGTTTACAGCCGTTTAACCGGGGAAACCGGTTATTTTGATAGCCGCGTTGTTTTTGTTGCAGAAGAAGGCCCGAAAGATAAGCGCACATCACGTTTGGCACTGATGGACTACGACGGGGCCAATGTGCGGTATTTAACCGATGCCAAAGCAATTGTTTTGGCCCCTAGGTTTTCGCCCAATGCCCGCGAAATCATTTATACCAGTTACGAAACAGGCGCACCGCGTGTTTTCATGCTGGATGTGGACACATTGAAACGCCGTATTTTGGGGGATCAGCCGGCAATGGCCTTTGCGCCCAGATTTTCCCCCGATGGCAGAAAAGTTGCAATGTCATTGGCGGTGCGGGGCAATACAGATGTTTATCTGGCAGATGTGGCGAGCGGGCAAAAGACCCGTCTGACAAGCTCACCTGCCATTGATACCGCGCCCAGTTTTTCGCCCGACGGGTCGAAAATTGTCTTCGAATCAGATCGCAGCGGTAAAACCCAGCTTTATATTATGAGCGCTTCAGGCGGTACGGCCAAGCGCATCAGTTCGGGTGTTGGAAGCTATCACACGCCGGTGTGGTCGCCGCGCGGGGATATGATAGCCTTTACCAAAATCAACAAAGGACGGTTTCACATTGGCGTGATGCGCAAGGACGGCAGTCGTGAAAAACTGTTGACGGCATCGTTTCTGGACGAAGGCCCGACGTGGTCGCCCAATGGCCGTGTGTTGATGTTTTTCCGCGAAACAGCGGGGGCAAACGGGGCCCCTGCAATCTATTCGGTTGATGTTACAGGCCGGAATTTGCGCAAAATCAGCACCCCGACATTTGCGGCTGACCCTGCATGGTCGGGCCTGTTAGAATAACCGAAACGGGATTCCCAAAGCATGTGAATTCTGCTATAGACAGCAAAACGATGGAAAGACCATCAAGAGAGGCAAAGCAGAGATGTTAAATATTGTTCGAAAGTTAAGTGCGACGGCAATTATGCTGGTTGTGTTAAGTGCCTGTGCAACGACAACCCCGGGGGCCAACGGGACGGTTGGGCAAATCCAAAGGGGCAGTGTCGATGATCCGGCCTCCATCGCTTATTTTCAGCAAACCCTTGGCGACCGTGTTCTGTTTGCAGTGAATGAAAGCACGCTAAGTTCCGATGCTGCGGATATTCTTAACGGCCAGGCAAACTGGTTGCTGCAAAACACCCAATATAGCGTTACTGTTGAAGGCCATGCCGATGAACGCGGTACACGGGAATACAATCTGGCATTGGGCGCCCGCCGGGCAAGTTCGGTACGGGATTATCTGGTTGAACGCGGTGTTGCGGACAACCGCGTCAAAACCGTAACTTACGGTAAACAACGCCCTATTGCGGTTTGCTCGGCTGAAGAGTGCTGGTCACAAAACCGCCGGGCTGTGACGGTTGTTAATGCCGGTTTGGGAAGTTAAGAGGTCTAGGATGGGTGTCGGGCGTCGCGTGCTAAAATCCGTATTTCTGTTTGTCTGGGTCATTAGCGCCCCGTCGGTACTTTATGCCCAGACAAAGACCGAAACGCTTGCGGATATTCGCCAGGAGCTGGTTTTTCTGAACAATGAAATTCAAAGCCTGAACCGGGAATTGTCAACCACATCGGGTGCCGTTGTCCCAAGCGGGCAGGGCCCGATGCTGGAACGGGTCAATGCGTTGGAACAGGAATTGCGCCGCATCACCGGCGTTGTTGAAAAATTGCAGTTCCGCGTTGACCGAATTGTCAAGGATGGAACCAACCGCATAGGCGATCTGGAATTTCGCTTGGTGGAATTGGAAGGTGGCGATGTTAGCAAGCTTGGAAAAACCTCGACTTTGGGGGGCGGGGATATGCCGGATAGTACCCTGATTTCCCCCGCCAAGGATAATTCAGGGCTTGAATTGGCCGCCTCCGAGCAAAGTGATTTTGACCGCGCTAAGGCGGCGGTGGAAAGCGGTGATTACAATGGCGGGCTAGCCCAGTTCGACCAGTATTTGTTGGCCTACCCCGATGGGCCGTTAGCGGGACAAGCGCAATATTGGCGAGCCGAGGCCTTGGCCGGTCTTGGCGACTGGAGCAATGCCGCACGCGGTTTTCTGGAAAGTTTCAGCGGTACACCCAAGGGTGTAAAAGCCCCCAAAGCATTGTACCGGCTTGGTGTTAGTCTGGCTGAACTTGGTCAAACATCGGATGCTTGTGCCACGTTGGATGAAGTAGGCATTCGCTACCCAATGGCACCGGAAGCCGCTGATGCTGCAACCGAAATGACCCGTCTGAATTGTTCATAGGCGTGTCCGTGAAGACCCGCTTAACCGCGTCTATCACGCCCGTTTTAGCGCAGGCTCCGAAAGGTTCTTTCGGGGTTGCGGTTTCTGGCGGCGGCGATTCCGTGGCTTTGTTGCATTTGCTTTGCACATGGGGTTTTAAAAACGGGCGAAAGATATATGTCGCAACCGTCAATCACAATTTGCGAAAAGAGGCCCAGGCAGAAGCCGGATTTGTGGCCGACTTGTGCCAGAATCTAAACGTAAACCACAGCATTTTAAGCTGGGAAAATTGGGACGGGAAAGGCAATCTGCAAAATGAAGCACGCAATGCCCGCAAGTCATTATTGCAGGGATGGGCGTGCGATTTGGGGCTGTCAGCCGTTGCGTTGGGCCATACCGAAGACGATCAGGCGGAAACGTTTTTGATGCGTCTGGCGCGGGGTTCCGGTGTGGACGGGCTTTCGGGGATGCAGGCGGTTAGCGGCGATAATCCTGTGTGGATACGCCCTATGCTGGATATTACGCGCAGCGATTTGCGTGACTATCTGACCGGCATGGGGCAGGGCTGGATCGAAGACCCTTCAAACAAATCAGAAAAATTCGACCGTGTAAAATTCCGCAATGCCATGCCCGCTTTGGCCGAACTTGGATTGACTGCGCGGCGGTTGGCAAGCACCGCAAAAGGATTGCAACCGGCAAGGGCGGCATTGGAACAGATGACGTTAAAGGCTGCGCATCACAGTTGCCGCCTGGACACGTTTGGTACCGTTGCGCTTGATCTTGAAGCCTTGCAGACGCAGCCAGTGGACATACAGTACCGCGTGCTAAGCCACGCCTTAGGGTGGGTGACAGGGACGGTTTATCGGCCCCGTTTTTCAGCATTGAAATCGGTTTATGACTTATTGCGGCAGGGAAAGTCCCAAACACTGGCGGGCTGCTACATCAAAGTTGTGTCCCCCAAACAAGTGATTGTAATGCGTGAACTGGCAAATATGGCATCGGCACCCGTGTCAGCGGGATGTTTTGACCGGCGTTGGCGGGTTATTGCTGATCCCTGTGTGATGGATGCCGATATTCGCGCATTGGGGGCGGATGGTCTTATACAACTGAAAGATTGGCGAAATTTGGGTGTTAAGCGCGATATTTTACTGCAAGCTCCCGCCGCATGGCAGGACAATGTGGTTATTTCGGCCCCTTTGGCAGGATTTGACGGGCCGGTTCGGTTTGATTTGAAAATAGATGCAGTGCAATTCTTTCTAGGTATCGTTTCACATTGAATAACCCTGAAAGAAGATTATGTTAGTGCAGTAACGCAAAAAGCGGATTCGACACGTGTCGAACTGAACAGGAGAAAACCCTTGGGTAATACCAGAAATTTCATAGTCTTGATTGTACTCTTCCTACTGATGATGGGGTTATTCAACCTTTTCAGCGGCACTGGACAAAACCAAACGGGGGCGTCGATCAGTTTCTCGGAATTCATGAAGAAAGTTGATGCGGGCACCATAAGTAAAGTAACACTGGATGGGGAAACCGTTTATATCACCGGAACCGACGGGGCAAAGTACAAAACCGTGCAGCCCGCGACCGTTGATATAACACCCGACTTGTTGAAGGCAAATGTCGGCGTTGTGGCCGTGCCTCAGGAAAAGACGCCGTTCATGAGTACGGTTTCATTTCTACTGCCGTTCCTTTTGCTGATCGGTGTGTGGGTTTTCTTTATGAACCGTATGCAGGGCGGCGGTCGTGGCGGGGCCATGGGCTTTGGCAAATCCAAAGCGAAATTGCTTAATCAAAGTGATGTTCGCAAAACCTTTGACGATGTTGCGGGCATTGACGAGGCCAAGGAAGAGCTGGAAGAAATCGTTGAATTCCTGCGCAACCCGCAGAAATTTTCCCGTCTTGGCGGTATGATTCCTAAAGGGGCTTTGCTTGTCGGGTCTCCGGGCACCGGTAAAACCCTTTTGGCGCGTGCGATTGCCGGTGAGGCCGGCGTGCCGTTTTTCACCATCTCGGGGTCCGATTTTGTGGAAATGTTTGTCGGCGTCGGTGCCAGCCGGGTGCGTGATATGTTCGAGCAGGCAAAAAAGAATGCGCCATGTATCGTTTTCATCGACGAAATTGATGCGGTTGGCCGCCATCGTGGTGCCGGTTATGGCGGTGGCAATGACGAGCGCGAACAGACCTTGAACCAGTTGCTGGTTGAAATGGACGGTTTTGAAGCCAATGAAGGCGTGATCCTTCTGGCGGCAACCAACCGTCCCGATGTTCTGGATCCCGCATTGCTGCGTCCGGGCCGGTTTGACCGCCAAGTGCAGGTGCCACTGCCTGACATCAAGGGGCGCGAAAAAATCCTGTTTGTTCATTCGCGCAAAACCCCGCTTGGGCCGGATGTTGACCTGCGCATCATTGCGCGTGGCACCCCGGGCTTTTCCGGTGCGGATCTTGCGAACCTTGTGAATGAGGCAGCCTTGATGGCGGCCCGCACAGGCAAGCGGTTCCTGACCATGGAAGATTTTGAGTATTCCAAAGACAAGGTGATGATGGGGGCCGAACGGCGTTCCATGGTGATGACCGAGGACGAGAAAAAACTGACGGCATATCACGAAGCGGGCCACGCGATTGTGGGTCTGAACGTACCGCAACACGACCCCATTCACAAAGCCACGATTATTCCGCGTGGCCGTGCCTTGGGCTTGGTTCTGTCCCTGCCTGAACGCGATGTTTTGTCGGTGAGTAAAACCAAATACAAATCCAAAATCGCGATGGCGATGGGGGGCAAGGTGGCCGAAGAACTGACCTTCGGGGCCGATAACGTCACCTCTGGTGCGTCTTCGGATATTCAGCAAGTGACGAATATCGCGCGGGCCATGGTCACACAATTCGGCATGTCCGACACGCTGGGCAACATCAATTATTCCAGTGAGCAGCAAATCTATTTGGGGCCGCAAGGCAATGGTACAAACGCATCCCCTGAAATGCAGGCCAAAATTGATGATGAAGTGCGCAAGTTGGTTGATGAAGGCTATGCAACTGCAGTTTCCATTCTGACCAAGAAGAAGCGCGATCATAAACGGCTGGCCGAAGGCTTGTTGGAATATGAAACCTTGACCGGTGACGAAATAGCTAAAGTTATTGCCGGCAAACCGCTTAATAGGGGGCAGGATGATGATGAGGAAGGCAGCGGTTCGGCCCAAAGTGTAACGGCTGTTCCCAAGACCAAAAAGAAGAAACCAAAGCCTTCGGTGGAAATGAAACCAAAACCGACCTAGGGGTTTAACGTCTTTGATTCTAACAGGGCCTGCGTTTTCGCGGGCCTTTTTAATGACATAACATAAATTTAGCCGATATATTTCACTGGACGGCGAATAAGACTTTGATAATGTCGGTTTTCTAACCATACAGGCTATGGTTTATGTTTCATAAAGACAGTGAAGAAGCATCTCCGCCCTAGCCAGAATGAAAGTTTATATAAATGTCATACAAAACCGATATCCAAATTGCCCGCGAAGCCAAGAAACGCCCTATTCAGGAAATTGGTGCGAAGCTTGGTATTCCATCCGATGACCTGCTGCCGTTTGGTCATGATAAAGCGAAAGTATCCGCTGAATTCATCAAGGCACAGGCTGGCAAGAAAGACGGTAAACTGATTTTGGTCACTGCGATCAATCCAACGCCAGCAGGTGAAGGTAAAACAACAACAACCGTTGGTCTCGCGGACGGTCTGAACGCAATTGGCAAGAACGCCGCGATTTGTATCCGGGAAGCATCATTGGGCCCATGTTTCGGCATGAAGGGCGGGGCTGCCGGTGGCGGTTATGCGCAAGTCGTCCCAATGGAAGACATGAACTTGCATTTCACCGGCGATTTTCACGCCATTACGTCGGCCCACAACCTGTTGTCGGCCATGATCGACAACCATATCTATTGGGGCAATGCTTTGGAAATCGACCAACGTCGCGTGGTTTGGCGCCGCGTGGTGGATATGAATGACCGGGCTTTGCGCGATATTGTGACTTCGTTGGGTGGTGTTTCCAACGGCTTCCCGCGTCAAGCCGGTTTTGATATTACCGTGGCATCCGAAGTGATGGCGATTTTGTGCCTGTCAAATGATCTGGCCGACCTGCAAGAACGCCTTGGTAGTATTATTGTCGCCTACCGCCGTGATCGCACGCCAATTTATTGTCGCGACATCAAAGCTGACGGGGCGATGACGGTTCTGTTGCAACAGGCGATGCAGCCCAATCTGGTGCAAACTCTGGAAAACAATCCGGCCTTTGTGCATGGCGGCCCGTTTGCCAATATCGCGCATGGTTGTAACTCGGTTGTGGCGACGAAAACAGCGTTGAAACTGGCCGATTATGTGGTCACGGAAGCCGGTTTCGGGGCTGACTTGGGCGCCGAGAAATTCATGAACATCAAATGCCGTAAAGCCGGTCTTGCACCTGACTGTGTTGTTCTGGTTGCAACTGTGCGTGCGATGAAAATGAATGGCGGCGTAGCCCGGGCCGATTTGGGTGCCGAGAATGTTGCCGCAGTCGAAGACGGCTGTGCCAACCTTGGCCGCCATATCGGTAACCTGAAATCGTTTGGTGTCCCTGTGGTGGTCGCGATCAATCACTTTGTTACCGATACGGATGCTGAAGTTCAGGCGATAAAGGACTATTCCGAAACCCAAGGTTCGGAAGCCATTCTTGCGCAACATTGGGAATTCGGTTCCAAAGGTGCTGTAGACTTGGCGACACGGGTGGCAGAAATTGCAGACAGCGGTATCAGCCAATTTGCACCGCTGTATCCTGATGAAATGCCGCTGATGGAGAAAATCGAAACCATTGCCAAACGGATTTATCATGCCGATGAAGTTCTGGCCGATAAAAAGATTCGCGATCAGTTGCGCCAATGGGAAGAGCAGGGCTATGGCAATTTGCCGGTTTGCATGGCGAAAACCCAATACAGTTTCAGCACAGATCCAAACCTGCGCGGTGCCCCTGTCGGTCACTCGGTGCCGGTGCGTGAAGTGCGCCTGAGTGCCGGGGCCGGATTTATCGTGGCAATATGCGGCGAGATCATGACCATGCCGGGCCTGCCAAGGGTGCCAAGTGCTGAAAGCATTTATATCAATGACGAAGGCCAAATAGACGGCTTGTTCTAAAACTGCATTGCAAATCAAGCGAAGGGCTGCCGTGATATAAGGCGGCCTTTCAGCCGATATATACGAAGAAGGATATGAAATGACCGCTACAATCATCGACGGAAAAGAATTTGCCGCAGGCGTTCGGGCAAAAGTCACAGAACATGTGACCCGCTTGAAAGATGAACACGGCATTACACCGGGATTGGCAGTTGTGTTGGTGGGGGCTGATCCTGCCAGCGAAGTTTATGTGCGTAGTAAAAATAAATCGACCATCGAGGTCGGCATGAACAGTTACGAGCATAAATTGCCGGCAGATACATCCGAGGCAGATTTGCTGGCTTTAATAGACCAGTTGAACAATGATCCGGCGGTACATGGCATCTTGTGTCAGTTGCCTTTACCTGGCCATTTAAATGAAGCACTGGTGATCAATTCCATCGTGCCGGAAAAGGATGTGGACGGGTTTCACATCTCCAACGTCGGGCTTTTGGCCACGGGGCAAAAATCCATGGTGCCTTGCACGCCCTTGGGTTGTATGATGATGTTACGGGATCATTTGGGCAATCTGTCGGGCCTGAATGCCGTTGTTGTTGGCCGCTCGAACATTGTGGGTAAACCGATGGCGGCTTTGCTGTTAAAAGACAGTTGTACCGTCACAATCGCGCACAGCCGCACCAAAGACATCGAAACGGTCTGTCGGGGCGCAGATATTCTGGTCGCTGCCATTGGCCGCCCAGAGATGATTACAGGCGACTGGATCAGGGAAGGTGCCACGGTTATTGATGTCGGTATCAACCGCATTCCGGCACCTGAAAAAGGTGAAGGCAAGAACCGGCTGGTCGGTGATGTGCATTTCGCAAGTGCTGTGAAAAAAGCCGCTGCCATTACGCCTGTTCCGGGCGGTGTCGGGCCGATGACCATTGCATGTCTATTGGCCAACGCACTGACGGCCTGTTGCCGTGCGAACGGTTTACCTGAACCGGAAGGGTTGACAGCTTAATTTCGAATTCAAGGTACGAATTGTGAAGCTGATAATCGGCGATACATAAACATTTACTCACTAAAGCTGCCAACTATCAGCCCAAGGGGTAACAGGTTCCGGTTAAGGTTCGTGTTGCGAATTACTTGGGGTTTGCAAAGGACACGTTCAAGCCCCTGTGATGCAATATTTTTTGCATGGGTAATTTTACTTGTTTGGAAATTTCAAAATTTCCCGGCTTGCTGGACTTTGTGATTTAGCCGTCGATGTCCCGGTCTTCAACAAACATATTGCCCCAAGCCTGGTCTATCAAATCGACAGACATGGTGCGCGGAAGCCCCTGATATTCACAAATCGCATTCATTTGATCTATTACGAAAGGGGCTTGATAAGCGGCATATTTGTGGTCGACCTCACCATATTTGGTTTCAAATAGATAGGTCAGTGCCTCTTTATCCAAAGCGAATCTTTTAACTTTGGCAACCAGCAGGAAGATTTGAAGCATTTCTTCACGGTTGGGGGCATCAATCAGAATTTTGAAGAATATCCGGCGCAATGCGGCGCCGTCAAAAATTTTGTTTGGGTGGAAGTTGGTTGAAAAAATCACCAAAGTGTCAAAAGGTACGGTAAATTTTTCGCCTGATTGCAGGCTTAGAATATCTTCGCCCCCTTCCATCGGGACAATCCAGCGGTTGATCAAGGCTTGCGGCGATTCAGCTTGCCGCCCCAAATCGTCTACGATGAACACACCGCCTGCCGCTTTCAATTGCAAAGGGGCCTGATAGGTTTTTGATGTTGAATTATATTTCAGTTCCAGCATATCAAGGCTAAGCTCGCCGCCTGTGATAACCGATGGGCGGTCACATTGAACATAACGTTTGTCATAATTGCCGCCGATGCGACGTAAACTGTTTGTATCATCGTCTACATCTTGTGCGGATGTATGAATGACCGGATCATAAACCGAAATCACTTGCCCCGCATATTCCAGAACACGCGGCATAAAAATCTGATCCCCCATAGCGGCGCGAATACCGTTTGAAATGGATGATTTACCGTTGCCGGGAGGGCCATACATAAGGATAGACTTGCCAGAGTTTACCGCTGGGCCAATCTTGTCAAGCAAGCCGTCCGGAATAATCAAATGGCTCATAGCAGCTTCCAGCTTGTCCTTGGTGATGCCAACATTACGGATGGTCTGGCGTTCCACCTGTGCGCTAAAACCGGCCATTGGCACGGGTAGGGGGCCAAAGTATTCGGATTGCTTCAGGGCCTGTAAGGCACGTTCCCTGCCGGTTTCAGTCATCTGGTAGCGCATCTGGGATGTTAGACTACCAGTTCTATTCCCTAAGGTTTCGATCAGTTTTTGTTCGCGGCACATCTCCACCAGTTCCATAACGATGGGGACGGTTACGCATAATTCACGGGCCATATCGCTGGCCAGTTCCAGATTCTTTCGAAATACTGTTTTCAGGAAAATTTCACGGGCAAATATTGCCGACAAGCCGGTTTGTTCAAGTGTGCCCGGCTCGGTTGGCGCAAGCGCAATTCTGGAGTGCATATTCATGATATTCGCCCTTTACTGCGTATTTAGTCCGACCAGATGACTAAAAGTAAATTTTACAAGCAGAACTAAGGCATAATTCAGGCATTTTTAGGAATACCAGGTATTTATCAATAAATAAGTGATCAGACTTGCCGTTAAGGTTACGCCATATGGGAACATGCCATATGCATTCCATGAATCCCAATCTTTTATAAGGTTTTTCAGGCCGGGTGTTACGCCAATCAATTTATGTAATCCTATGAGGAAAAGGGACATTATTCCAATAATGAAGATAAAAGGTATGATTTTCCCAAGCGCAATATAGGGTGCCATTGCAGCGGCAAATTTACTGTCTCCGCCACCGGCAAACCCCATGCTTGTTACAAAGAATCCGATAAACAGCACCACAAACGCCTGTGCGATACGAATGCCATATTCGTGTAAATCAAGGATAAGGGGGCCGATTAGCAAAAAACCGATAAACAGGGCATAGCATGCTACATTCGGTATGCGCATAAACTTCATATCGCTATAGGCGACCCAAATGCAAATCGGAATGGCGGGTATAAGTAAAATATATTCAGGTAGAGGTAGGTGTAGCAAAACGGGTATCCTTAGCCCAAGGCTTCCAAGCTGCGAACAGCGGTTTCAAAATAACTCGGATGCGCCTCGATGGCCGCTTCGAAAAGACCTCGCCCCGTGTCTTTGTCACCCTTTTTGACGGCAGTCAGACCCAAAGTGTACAAAAGCTGTGCGCGTTCTACTTGTGTCATTTTAATCAGGGGCAGTTTGTAATTCTTTTGTGCGCCCCGCGCTAAAACAAGATTGTTTTTCGGTGTGAATGAGTCCGGATTGTAGGAAATCGCTTCCAGAAACAAATCCTCGGCCCCTTTGTAATCTCCGCGCGTAAGCTTGGAATAGCCCCAGTTATTCAAAACATTCGAAGGCTGCGTTGTCATAGCTGCGGCCGTTTCGTAAAAGCTGTCAGCCTTTTTCCACTGTTGTTGCGAATCCGCAACCATGGCTTCCAAACGGTAACGTTTGAACGTTTCCACGGTTGGCGGCACCAGATTTAACTGTTTTCGGGCCTCTTTCCAATTGTTGGTGCGAATTAAAGCCCCGGCATAGTCGATGCGGTCATCATTGGTTGCGCCATCTTGTTTGAGCAGTTTTTTATAAACCGGTATGGCCTCTGTTGCGCGTTTTGCACGCACCAATGAGGCGGCAAGACCGCGCTGGAATTCTAACCTGTCTGGATCTTTTACCAACGAGTCCCTGAAATATTTTACCGCTTCATTCGGGTCAGCAACCGTTAGCATGATGTCGCTTAAATCGGTTGCATCGACAACGTTGACGGCATTCTTTTCGGGGTTTTTCTTCGCAAATGGCCCACCGGCCTGGCCGCACGCTGTCAGACCAATTATGCCCACTATACAAACCACATTTCTAAGTGGGGTTAGCATGATTTATATCCTGTTTTTGCTCTAGTTCGAACGGGATGTCTTCAATAGTAAGTATTTACCATTTCCGCGCCTGACCAATTCGTAACCATTATTATTATGCTTCACTGTATAACCTGATTTTTTGATCTTTGCGATAATTTTAGTGATATTTGTTCGAATTTCTTCAGAATTACCATTATCCAGCGCATACGCTAGCTGAAAGACACGTTTTGCCTCGCGCAATTTACCCATGCTGGATAAAACAACGCCTAGATTATTCCAGGCGGGGACAAATTTATCGTCTTTTTCAACCGCACGCCTTAACAACTTTTCAGCTTCTCCAAGACGGCCAAGCTTTAGATTGGCGGAGCCAAGGGCACTTAGGACGTCTGCGGTCAGCCCGTGTTCGACGGCGGCGCGGGTATACGATTGTAAAGCCAGCTCATATTCACCTGCTGCCATTAATCTATGGCCAACGATTAACCCATCAACGGCTTTGGAAATATGGGCGGTATCTACGGGAGGTGCGTAAAGACCCTTGCCGGGGTTGGCCAGGATTGTGTTTTGGGGTTGGGCACAGCCAGAAATAAAGTTACCAACCAGTACCATGATAAGTAGATTTTTGCATTTAGCATATGCCACAAGTGCCAACCGATCGTTATCCAAGTACCTGCATGATCTGATACACCGATGGGCCGACCAGTAAAACCAAAAGCGGTGGCACCGTAAATCCCATTGTGCAAAGGGTCATTTTTGTCGGCAGTTTGTTGGCTTTTTCCTCGGCACGCATAAGCCGTTTATCACGCATTTCAGCCGCATAAACCCGTAAACTATCGCCAATGGATGTCCCGAAAGCGGCTGATTGGACCAGCACGGTTACAAATGATTTGATGTCATTTACACCGGCGCGTTCTGAAAAGTCCTTTAAAACGGTGGGTTTATCTTTGCCTGCGCGCATTTCGTTTGCAACAATAATGTATTCATCAGAAAGATTGGGGTAGGAATGCACCAATTCCTTTCCAACGCGGGCAATGCTTTGATCCAGAGATTGGCCTGCCTCGATACAGACAAGCATCAGGTCTAAGCTGTCGGGAAAACCACTTTCCATTTCTTCGATACGCTTGGCTGCGCGGCTGTTAACCCAATAAATAGGGATATAGTATCCGATGCCGGCAGGAGCCGCAGCTTTGACCAATTGCATGGTTATGTCGCCGCCATCGGACAAAATCAAAACATAGATGGCGCCCATAATCAGTCCGGCAACACCCAGTGCTAGCTGAATGACCTGAAAGGCGCGAACGGCTTCCTTGGAACGGTATCCCGCCCTTAGAAGGTTCAACCGGCGCTTTGAAAATGCCGCTACATCCTGCGGTTCCAGAAATGATGCGAATTTATCCAGGTTCGGGCCTTTTTTTGCATGGCGCAGGCGAATCTCTTGAACGTTTTTGGGCTTTGCAACGTTTTGTATAACGGTTGGATGCTGTATCCGATCGAAAGGATTTTTCTTTTTGACAAGAAGAAATGGCAGGGTGAGCGTGATCATCAGAATACCAAAGGCACCAAAAACCAGTACAGGCCCAGATGGGCCAAGTAGCGAAGTCACCGTATCCATAAAAGCAGAAATCATAGTTAAACCTTAATATCCACCATTTTTGTCATGATGAAAACATTGAGAACCATCATGAGGCCAATAATGATAGCCGCTGGCATGAACGCCGCGGTTTCCATAACATCATCATAGTAATGTGGGCGAATTGCCAGGATGGCCATTAGGGCCAGAACGGGAAATGCAGACAGGAAATACCCGGAAAATTTAGCTTCGGATGTGATCGCCCCTACGCGTCTAAACAGTCTGAAACGTGATCTGATAACTTGGCTTAACCCTGATAATACTTCAGCCAGATTACCACCCGATTGTGCCTGAATGCCGACTGCAACCGTTAAGAAACGAAGATCCTGCACATCTATGCGATCTGCCAAATCTTCCAAGGCCGTAACCAGGTCGCGGCCATATGTTGCCTCATCCGCAAGGATACCGAATTCTGTTCCAATCGGATCCGGCATTTCTTGGGCAACAACATTGATGGCACTGGAAAATGGATGTCCCACACGCAAAGACCGTACAATCAGCTCGACAGCATCGGGGAGTTGCTCTTCAAACAGGGCCAAGCGGGATTTTGCTTTGCTATTTAGCCAAACAAATACGCCGCCCACGCCCATCAATGTCGCAATGACAAGATCAACAAGCGGGGAGATGCCGGTTGCAATAAATAAAACAACAAAGGCAGCCGCTGTAACAAAAAACATTATCAGCACCAATGCCTTCGGTGAAAACGCAATATTGGCTTGAGCGGCTTTGGTTCCCAAAATTGAAAACAGAGGAATTTTTTTTGATTTTATATGCTGTTCGCGCTCTTTGCGCAGTGTGTTGAGAACTTCTTCGTGACCTTTGCCTTGCTCTAACAGGGCAAGACGGCGGTTCACGCGGGAATTCAGTTTGATGCTTTTGCCAAAAACCACAAGATACAGACCCTCGACAACGAAGATCACGCCAAAGAAAAGAAGTACAAGAAGTATCGCGGTTGACATGGTTTACCTCCTACTGCGCAGCAGTTTTGGAATAAATACTGGTGGGTAAGTCGTAACCCCATTGCTTGAACCGGTCCGCATAAAAGGAACGCATTCCTGTGGGGGTGAATTCACCGTCAATTTTTCCGTTTGCATCGGTTCCGAAGATTTCATATTTGAATATTTCTTGCATCGAGATGATTTCACCTTCCATGCCAACGATTTCAGTAATTGAAGTCATGCGACGTGACCCATCCTGTAAGCGTTTTACCTGAACAATCAGGTTAACCGCAGATGCAATTTGTGCGCGGGATGCGGAAAGCGGCAACTCGATACCGGTCATTGCAATCATATTTTCAAGCCGGGAAATCGCATCGCGGGGGTTGTTGGCGTGGATGGTTGTCATGGAACCATCATGGCCCGTGTTCATCGCCTGAAGCATATCGATAACTTCATTGCCGCGGGTTTCGCCCACGATAATCCGGTCCGGGCGCATCCGCAAAGCGTTGCGCAGACAGTCCTCTTGGGTGACAGCACCGGTACCTTCCACGCTGGCCGGCCGACTTTCCATTCTGGCCAGATGGGTTTGTTGCAATTGCAACTCGGCGGTGTCTTCGATTGTTGCAATCCGTTCAGAGTTGTCAATGAAGCTTGATAGTGCGTTCAGGGTGGTTGTTTTGCCGGACCCGGTTCCGCCTGACACGATGATGTTTAACCGGGTTGAAACCGCTGCTTGTAGATAGGCTGCCATTTCCTCGGTGAAAGCCCCAAATGCGACCAATTTATCAATGCTTAATTTTTCTTTTTTGAACTTCCGGATGGATACCAATGCCCCGTCTACGGCAATCGGGGGGACGATTGCGTTGAAGCGCGACCCGTCTTTTAGACGCGCATCCACATAAGGGTTGCTTTCATCCACACGGCGGCCAACGGCAGAGACAATTTTATCAATGACGCGCAGTAGATGTTTTTCGTCGGCGAAACGGACATCAGACAGGGTTAATTTGCCGGATTTTTCCACAAAGATCTGTTTGTGCCCGTTGATCAGAATATCCGCTATATCATCATCGCGCAGTAACACCTCTAATGGGCCAAGGCCTGTGACTTCGTCCAGCAGATCCTGCACCAGCGTATCCCGCTCGGCTTTGTTTAAAACGATGCCGATTTCTTGCAATCCGTCCTGAGTTACAGCGGTGATTTCACGGCGTAAATCGCTTTCCGAGGCTTTATCAATAGCTGCCAGGTTCAAGGTTTCCAACAGACGTGTGTGCATTTGCATGCGCACATCGATTAAACGTTCTTTTCGCTTTAGGTCTTTTGCCGACTCTGCCGGACCGTCAGGCATAGGCGCGTCTACAGCTTTGGGTGGAACTATTTTGGGTTTTTCGCTTGAAATGCTTGTGATATTTTGCGCTTCAACCGCGCCCTGCTCCATTGGAACTTGGGTACTTTTTTCGTTTGCTTTGCGGTATCGTTTGAACATAATATTTTACTCTGCTGCTGCTGCAAATTGCTCATTTTCGCTAAGATCAGCGAAGGTTTGGGCAATTTTCATAATGTCTTTACGAAGCGGATTTTTGGCAGCTATTTCTGCCAGAGGGGCCCCTTGGTCCCCTGCAGCAGGGACGTGTTTGCCGCCGTCCGACAGTTGCCAGCGCAGCTTTATATCCAAGGATTCCTTCATGCTTTTAAGGCGTGATTTTCCACTTAAATCGGTCATTTTAGGTGCATGGTTCAAGATAAATTGAACTTTTTCAAAAGGCAGGTCTTCGCCTTTTAACGCGCGTAAAAAACGTTGGGCATTTTGGGCCGAGCGCATATCCAAGCCCATGAGTGCCAAAAACAACTCACATTCACTCAGCACGACCTCTGTCCAGCTTACTAAAGTGCGCGGCATGTCGATGACAACGATATCGTAACAAGATCTGGCAAGATCCAGAAGTTTTTTCACCTCGTCCGGCCCGATGAATTCCAAAGGCACCGCATCTTGTGGCGACGGTAAAATTGCCAATTTGCCTTTATAAAGCGAAACCACTTGCTTAAAGGTATCCGCATCCGCATTTTCCGGGTCAGACATCATTTCAAATGCGGCTTCACTTTTGGCTACATCAAGATAAGTGGCGACGGAGCCAAACTGAAAATCAAAATCCATGATGCAGACAGATTTGTTTTTTGCTGCCAATATTGTTTGCATTTCCCATGCAAGGTTGGTGGCAAATGTCGTGCCGCCAACGCCGCCGGATAAACTGTAAACGGGAAGAACTATGCCCCGTTTGACAGGTTTAGCTTTTATTTTCGCACCCGCTTGCCCGCCTTCAACTGGAACGAAAACTTCTTTGATGATCACTTTTTCTTCGGGCTCTTTTAGAACCCGGTCTATTGAATCGCCCAAAGCATTTTCGGGAAGCGGGTAGGGGACGAAGTCATCGGCCCCCAGTCGCATTAAATGGTGTAATGAAACAGGTGACAAATCATGTGTGATCAAAATCACTTTAATCGAGCGATTTTTTGCTATTGCAATAATATGTTCGACAAAACTCAAGTCATTTTCGTCGGTTTTATCCAATACAATCGTGATGAATTTTAGTCCATCCGCATGTGAGCTGCGCAGAATATCCTCTGCGTTGGAAAAGTCCAAACCACCCCAAGCTGCACCAAGCCTGTTTTCAAGCTCTTCAATCAGCATGTCGAATTTTTCAAGATCACGCGCGATAGCGCATGCCTGGATTGTTTCGGCTTTTACATTTTCTACTTCTTGTTCATCACTCATTTTGCCCACCTTTTGTGTCTCCGACGTTTTCGACGTAAGATACAAATTCCCTCCATTCTGATGTATTCCTGAAATGTGGCATTTTTTTGGGGAGGAATAAAAAAACGCCCAAGTTTTTATGTGAAATAGTTACAAATATAAATGACCCCGCTTTAATTTGGAAAACAGGTCATGTGAAACAGTTGTTTTCACGCTACTTGCTACTATTGTGTTGTGCTATTGCCGGATAAACCCTGACTTTTATTGGTTACAGCTTCCTGGTTTTTCATGGTGATGTAACGGCCATAGACCTCGAGTGCATAATTTCCATCCAGTGTTCCGCCTATTTTGGAACGGCCAAAGCCGGAAACCTCGGTGACGGTACGCCGATTTTGGCGGTTCGGGCCTTCGGTCAGAACTACTGGCCGGGTTTCGCCGAATGAAGCGACGGCGCGTAGTTTCGATCGGCTGACACCTAATGACATCATATAGTTAACCGCAATTCGCGCCCGTCGCAGGCCCAAAGCTTTATTGTATGCAGGCCCGCCAACTTTATCTGTATGACCATAAACCGTGAATGTAATTTGTGGCCGCGCTTTGATCCACGCTGCCTGGCGTTGAAGGGCGGCGCGGGCCTGACCATCAAGTCGCGACGAATTAAATTCAAAGTTGATCGTTGCGGGTACTTCGCTGGCAAATTTACGCGTCAAGTTTGCCAGCATTGTGCTTGTTTGCAGGCCCGATTGCACGGCAACATTGTTTGCAGTTGCGGCCCCGAACGGGCCATTGCGCACTTCCGGCGCCACTTCGTGATCCGAAAGCCAGCTAATCCGCGAGTCATTACACGCTGTCAAAGTTAAGGCGCATAAGCATAGAGCCAGGGTTGAAAGCTTCATCAAATTACTCCATCACATAGCCGTAGGAACCGCTGAAATCTTGCGCTGCAACAGAGCCGCGTTTGCGCTTCACGTTTTTTTTGCCGCCTTCCACTTTCCCGCGCAAGAACAGATCGTTTTCGCTGGGAAGTTTCACCCGGTCGGTGGGCAGGGCCAATGTGTCCCCATCCACGGCACTTACCAAATGCGGGGTAACAATTACCACAAGCTCGGTTTGTTGACGTGAATAATCGGCACTTCTAAATAAGGCCCCTAAAATAGGCACATCCCCCAACCAGGGAACCTGTCCGGAGAGATCCCGGAAATCATCTTGTAACAGACCGGCAATTGCCAAGCTTTGACCGTCTTTGATTTCAACGACCGTAGACGCCTGGCGTTTACTGAATGCCGGTACGGATATGCCGTTTGCGGTAATGGAATTCGATGTGTCAATAGTACTGACAGACGTGTCAATGACCAGATTTATAAGACCATTGTCTAGAACGGTTGGAATGAATTTCATGGCAATGCCGAAAGGCTTATATTCAACCGATATGGTTCCAGCGGTATTGCCTTGCGAGACCGGAATAGGGAATTCGCCGCCTGCAAGAAAGTTTGCTTCGGCTCCTGAAATGGCGACTAGATTAGGTTCCGCCAAGGTGCGAACCAAGCCCTTTTTTTCCAACGCTTCCAGCAATACCGAAATGGCTAACCCGCCCGAAGTGAAGCCAACTTTCAAGGCACCATTTCTGGTGCCAGTGATCGCGGTGCCCGTGTTGATCGCAGAGCCCGCAAATCTACCGGTTGTTTTACTGATGCCGATTGTGGAACTCAGGCTTTTTGCGACAGTGCGTTTCATTTCTGCAAAACGTACTTTCAGCATAACCTGTTGTGAGCCACCAACGGTTAGCATGTTGGTAAGTTTATAGTCGCCCTTGTTCTTATCAAAAACGGCAAAGCGTTGTGCCAAATCCAGGGCCAGCGCAACTTTACCGCCGCTAGATACGGTGCCGCTTAGAACAATGCCATCATTTGCAGATCGCACTTGGATATGATCGCGCGGCAACGTTTCCTTCAGCAATTCTTTCAGCTCTGCCAGATCAGGGGTGACTTTGACGTCTACGTTTGTGATAAGCTTTCCGTCTGCCCCCAGAAGTGTCAATACGGTACGCCCCGGGGCTTTCCCCAAAACATAAATGGTTGTGTCCGAAAGGGTGGCTATATCCGCTATGCTTGGATTGGCGACAGACAGCTCCGCGAACTTTTGTTCCGACTCCATTACAATCGCCCTGTTCAGCTTTACAGAGATCGCATTTGTTGTTGAGCCCCGCATGATTTTCAGTGTGTTTTGCGCAAACGATATATGCGCAGGTAAGACCACACTACACATCACACCTGTTAAAAGCGTGCTCAGTACTTTTATAAGCTTCATGTGATCTGCCTCTCTGATCACTATTTCATTTTTTTATTGTTTTGCACACAATGCGGCATTTATATTTTATTTGCAAGAATCAATGCGTTATTCAGCTACTTTAGTGTGGATAACGCGCAACAGTTGCAAATTGCACAGGAAAGGGACGCCTTAAATTGTTGCATATGGACAAAAAAAGGCGCGAAATGCGCCTTTTTCATCGGTTTGTTGGATACCGTTCAGTTCGAGCAAGGAATTGGAACTTCAACAACCTCTGAACCTTTACGGGTTTTGATCGTGCAGATCTTTTCTACTTTAGGGGCCGCTATCTGGGTATTTTGGCGACCCAACAGATCATTTTGTGTGACCTCAATAGGATCAGAGGTTGTGTTGTCGTTAACGCCGCGCAGGGATAACAACAGTTTTCCGGTGGATTGTGCCTGTGCCAGACTGGCAACTGTTCTTGGGGAAACGGCTACAGTTACGGTTTTAGCGACTGTCGCATCAGACTGCGATGAGGAACTTGCAGACTGGTCAATTGCGATCAGTGAAATCCCGTCCATGATTAATTTTGTGACTTTGCTGCCACGATCAACTTCGCCGGTCCAGTAAATATCTACTTTATCGCCGGGGCGCAAAAAACCGGAAACGCCAGAAGCCACATCAACGCGGATCGTGAAAGCGCGCATGCCTTTTTTCAGGCGCGATGCAACACCGGCATCTTCGCCTAATTTTGTAACTTTTGTCGACAACAGGATTTCGCCAGGATCAACGACGCGGATAACCGTACGAGATTTGGTTTCGCCTTCTACACCAAATAAATCTTCAAATTTTGTGAAGGCAGTTTCAGGAATACTATTGGTGGGCCATTCAACTGTTTTGACATCATCTTTTGTCAGAACCTGGCCATATTTCAGCTCTTTTGCTGCAACATAGACATTCGAAAGTTCAACATTTTTAGAAACACGTTTGTTAAGTTCGGCAATTTTAGACTGATTGGCATCAAATTGTTGTGATGCAAAGTAAACAGCACCCCCTGCAAGGGCGACGCCAAGTATCAAGACCAGTGCAAAAACGATACGCATGATTTTACCCCTTAGATTATATTCGTTCTGCTCCGCAAAATTTACTGCAATCGAAATTATGTGGAAAAGAAAAAGGACAGCCACCCGTGCAGCTATCCCTTTTTTTAGGTGATGGGATGTCCCACCGATTTATTAAAGCGAGATAGCTGAAACGGCCGAGTTCACTTTGGTTGCCAGGGCGGAACCTACAGTTGCGGCGATCAAAACAGCACCTGCTGTCAGAACTACGAAGTCAACTGTTACAGCGCCGGATTCGTCATTTAAAAACTTTTTCATTTGTGTACCCTCCAAGGTATCAGATTT
>JASFZB010000060.1:0-6267 GCA_045046705.1 Rhodobacterales bacterium
TGCCATACGTGATTTTTTTGGTGCATTGAGTTTGAAGCGAGCGAGCAAAGGGATTTTTGTAACAACATCTAAATTTAGCCCCTCTGCGATTGAAACTGCTAAAAATTTGGGGTCTCGTATTGTACTTATTGACGGACCACAGCTTTCTAAGTTGATGATTAAATACAATATAGGTTGCCGTGATGAAGAAGTTTTACATATAAAAAAGTTGGATGATGCGTATTTTAATGATGACGGAGTTTAATTAAAACATCTCGGCGAAACGCGCATAACCCGTCATTTTGAAAAAATGACTATGTTTTGCCGAGGTCGGGGTTGGGGCGTTCGCCCTAACCGTTAAGCCCGGTAGCCCCGTCGGGTGTAATCCGGACATTCGACAACGTCCTGTCCGCATGTTTCATCCGGTGGCTCAGCAACTTTCGCGTCAGACGCAGCAGCGTTGCCGCATGGGCGGGGTCGCCTGCCAGATCTTGTAGCTCATCAGGGTCATTTTCCAGATCAAACAACAGCGGCGGCAAGTCGCCGTTGAAATGCACCAGCTTGAAACGGGTTTCGCGTAAAATCGCCAGATTCGCTTCGTTGGTGGAAACCCCCGTGGCTTCCTGCCATTTGGTTGTTTCGTCAGGCTCGCCGAAATCCAGTTCCATATGCACACAGTCGCGCCAGTTTTCCGGTGTTTTGCCTTCCAGATAAGGCCGCAACGATACCCCGTCCATGCCCGCAGGAACCCGTTGGCCGATCATGTCCAGAATCGTCGGGGTCAGATCAACGGATTCGGTAAAGGCATCAACCGAGGTGCCGAATTGGGCGGGGTTTTTCGGGTCGCGAATAATCAGTGGAATACGGTATGCCGCATCATACGGGGTGTGTTTGCCCCACAAATGATGTTCGCCCAGCATTTCGCCGTGATCAGCGGCTAAAACAAGCAGGGTGTCATCATATTGACCGGTTTCTTTCAAAAAGCTGATGATGCGCCCGAAATGGTGATCAACTTCGCTTGCCAGCCCTAGATAGAGGGCGCGAAGCTGCTGCACATCCGCCGCATTTTCATTGTCCAGGGCGGCCCCGTTTCCGCGCACAATACTGTTTAGCGTCACTGCCTGAACTGCCCCTGCCATAAACGGATGAACCGCCGTTTGCATCGCCTCGCTGGCCAAGCGGGCAGGGTCGGGCAGGTTGCGCGGATCATACATTTTATTATAGGGTTCGGGGGCCACCAGAGGCGGGTGCGGACGAATATATGTGGCCAATGCGAACCAGTGCTGATCTGTGCGTACCGACAGATCATGCAACAACGCATCGGTCAAAAATGCGGTGTCACTATGCTCGGCCTTATAAAACGGTGGGTCATCGGGGCGGGGCGCGCGGCTTGGGTCAGGTGATATGGCATCGTAAAACCGGCTATAATCGGGCAGATCATAACCTTTGGACTTCAGATAAGCCCGCCACGGATAGCTTTCCTGTAGTCGCATTTCCAGCATCTGCCTGAACCCCGGCATCAGGCTTTCTTCGGTGGTCAGGTCAGGATCATTCGGGTGGCGGGTGCGCGGGTCAAGGCTGGTGTCGGTATAGCCGAACAGCATCGGGTCATACCCGGCTTTGCGCGATTCAAGGGCGATGTTGGGTATGTCGTCGGCAAGCGGCGTGCCGTTGCGAATAGAGCGGTGGTTCATCGCATAGCGCCCGGTCAGAATACTGGCCCGCGATGGCCCGCATGGATTGGTTGCGGAAAAATGCTGGGTGAATGTCACGGCCTCATTGCGAAAGGCCTGAATGTTGGGTAATTTGATGTGCGCGGCCAAGGCCCCTTCAATACAATCAGCGCGAAACTGATCGATGATAACAAACAGAACTTTGCGGGCTTGGGTCATGGCAATGATCCTTCAAACTACTGTGGGCGGCCTTGCTTTTGCGGCCTTTGATTGCACCAAAAGCATATTGTGAAAAAACGTCAATCCCTATGTTCATAAGCATGGGTTTTCGTGATTTTACGCATCGGTTTTGTAACATTGGTGTTTCTAAAGGTTTCAATATTTGTATTTCAATGGGTTTCTCAATATGCTGCGCCTAGACGTGTAAATATCTGCTTTTTAGGGGGATTTAAATGGCCCAGACCGGTTTTGCGAAACGTGACCTGACAAAAGAACCGGCGTTTGGCCCGTGGCTGTCGCACGCCTCTATTCTGGTGATCGACGATGAGCCGGGTATGCGCAACTTTCTGGTCAAGATCCTGAAACCGCGCTGCCGCAATGTGGCCGAGGCGGCAAACACCAAAGAGGCCGCCGAAATGCTGGACTCAGGTCATTTCGACGTTGTCATTCTGGACAATATCATGCCAGGGCAAAACGGCGTTGACTGGTTGCGCGAACAACGCAAAGTAGGCTTTTTTGCCGACGCCATCCTGATCACCGCCTTTGCTGATCTGGAAACCGCCATTCGTGCGCTTCAGGCCGGGGCGGTGGATTTCGTATTGAAACCGTTTCGCTCCAATCAAATCCTTAACGCGGTGGCGCGCTGTATTGACCGCACGCGCCTGCGGCGTGAAAATTTTTTATTGCGCCATGAATTGGAAACCGATGCGAAAGAAAGCAAGCGAGGCAATCGTTTGTTGGGCAAGTCAAAGCCGATAAAAACCATTCGTGAAACCCTGCGCCGCGTTGCACCTTTGCCCAGCACAGTGCTGATTACCGGCGAAAGCGGTTCAGGCAAAGGGGTGGCTGCACGCACGCTTCATGCTTTGTCGGATCGTTCCGACAAGGCTTTCGTGTCGGTGAATTGTGCCACAATCCCTGCCGATCTTTTGGAAACCGAACTTTTCGGCCATGTCAAAGGCGCGAATATCGATCGCGATGATTTTCGCGAAGGGTTGTTTTTGCATGCCAGTGGCGGGACCTTGTTTCTGGACGAGGTCGCGGATTTGCCTCTGGATATTCAAGGTGCGTTATTGCGTGCAATCGACGACAAAAAAATCCGCCCCGTAGGGTCAATGCGCGAAATGCCGATTGATGTGCGTTTTGTGTTTGCGGCCAATCGAGATTTGCATCAGGCCGTGGAAGAGGGCCGCTTTCGGGCGGATTTGCTTTACCGCATCAACGTGTTGCAAATAGAAATGCCCCCGCTGCGTGACCGCATTGAAGATGTACAGGAATTGGCAGACAAATTCATGCAGGAAATATCGTTTGAACTGGGCGTCGCCCCGCTGAAAATATCCAACGCCATCCGGCGCGGTTTTTTGCGTTATGACTGGCCTGGAAACGTGCGCGAATTGCGTAACCTGATCGAGCGATCCCTGATCTTAAGCGAATTCCCGCCAGACTTTGAAGGGGCAGATGAAGACAGTTCTTTTGTTATCGATGACACATTGCAATCGGTAGAACGCCAACATATTTTGCGCGTGCTTGAAGAGTGTGACGGCAACCGCGCAAAAGCCGCCCGCAGATTGGGCGTATCGCGCAAAACCATCGACCGCAAATGTGCTATGTGGCATGGCTAAGGGCACCCCATCACGCTTGGCATGGCTGCATTCCGTCCGGTTCCGATTGTTGGTTATTGCCATTCTGCCGATGCTTGTGGTGATGCCGCTATTACTGGGTGGAACGTTCACACAATGGTCGGAAAAATTTGATAACCTTTTGATTGCAAAGGTAAATGGGGAATTGACCATTGCCCATCAATATATGGCCAGCATATTGGGAAAAAGCCGGGACGAGGTTAATGCCCTTGGCAACTCGGCGGTTTTCGCGCGGCTTGTCCAGGGCGGTGACGAAACGCAAATTGCAATATTTCTGGAACAGCAGCGCAAAAAAATGGGTCTGGATTTTCTATATCTGGCTGACCCTTCGGGAACTTTGTCCAGCCCGGCGGATGCGGCCTATCTGACACATTTTGCCAACTGGCCAGTGGTGAAATCGGCGATGCAAGGACAGGCGCGCACTGAAATAGATTTGTTCTCGAATGTTGATTTATCGGTTTTTTCGGAGGATCTGGCAAAACGCGCCCGCATTGATCTCGTGCCCACGAAAGCGGCGGTGCCGACCAACCGCACGGTGGAAAGCCGCGGCATGGTTGTGCATACGGGCGCACCCTATAATGTGGGCGGGCAGCGCGGTGCCCTGGTTGGCGGGATTTTACTGAACCGCAACCTTGATTTCATCGACACGATCAACGATCTGGTCTACCCGGCTGCAAGCCTGACGGATGGCAGTCACGGCACCGCCACCCTGTTTTTGGAAGATGTGCGCGTCAGCACCAATGTCCGCCTGTTTGAAAATGTCCGCGCTTTGGGCACCCGGGTGTCCGCCATCGTGCGCTCGACCGTGCTGGATCAGGGCAAGGTCTGGCTGGCCCGCGCCTTTGTGGTCAATGACTGGTACATCTCGGCTTATGAACCGATTGTTGACAGCTACGGCACCCGTATCGGGATGCTTTATGTGGGGTTTCTGGACACGCCTTACCGTGCCGCCAAAGCCCGGACATTATGGATCACCGTAGCCGCCCTGCTGGCTGCCGTTATCCTGTCGGTGCCGATCTTTTTACGCTGGGCGGGGGGTATTTTTCGCCCCCTGGAAGGCATGCTTAAAACCATTGGCAGGGTCGAGGCCGGCGAATTGGGGGCGCGCACAGGCTGGACGCACAGCGATGATGAAATCGGTCAGGTGGCGTCTCATTTGGATACTCTTCTGGGCCAAATTCAGGAACGTGATGCCCGCTTGCGCAAACAGGCCGAGGAATTGAACGACCGGGTCAGGGAACGCACGCAAGAGCTAAGTGATGCCAATAAACGTCTGGAAGCCACCACAAAACAACTGGTGGTGTCCGAAAAACTGGCCGCTATCGGTGAAATTACCGCCGGTATCGCCCACGAGATCAACAACCCGATGGCGGTGATACAGGGCAATATCGACGTAGTGCGCCAAGAACTCGGCCCTGTCGCCGATGAGGTGAAAACCGAACTCTGCCTGATTGATGCGCAAATCCACAGCGTCACTATTCTGGTCAGTAAACTGCTGCAATTCGCCCGTCCGGATGAATATTCCGACGCGATCGAACTGCAAGACCCTGATCTAGCCCTGTCCGACTGTCTGGTGCTGGTGCAACATCTGATGAACAAGGTGCACATCAAGGTGAAACGTAGCCAGAAAGCGACAGGGGCGGTGGCGATGAACCGCACCGAGCTGCAACAGGTGCTGATCAACCTGATCGTCAACGCCATTCACGCCATGCCCGATGGCGGGGAA
Organism: Rhodobacterales bacterium; assembly: GCA_045046705.1. GTDB lineage: Bacteria > Pseudomonadota > Alphaproteobacteria > Rhodobacterales > Rhodobacteraceae > Amylibacter. Next base: position 5,238 of record JASFZB010000060.1, read on the forward strand.
TTGTGTCTGGCTACGAAAAACCAGCGTGTCGAGGGCGTAAACGGTATCATGATGAAGATCGAAGACACCGGCAAAGGCATGCCCCCAGAAGTTCTGGACAAGATTTTTGACCCGTTTTTCACCACCAAACAACGCGAAGGCACCGGGTTGGGCCTGTCGATCAGCCAGACAATTGTGACGCGTTATGGCGGGATGATCTGGGCGAAAAGCACGCCGGGTGTCGGCACCGAATTCTTTGTGTGGTTTCCGTCAAGCGAAGGGTAGGGTGGGGGATTGCCCATGCGGTGACTTGCTGAATTTGATATGGTAGGATAGGTTTTCTAGGATCGAGTAATGTGAAACATTTAAATCGTAGTGCCCGGCCCTGGGTGGGTGCGAATGCGCCCTCCCGTGGGAAGGGTCGGGCGCGGCCCAACGCTAAATCATTGGGCTGAAGTGGATGGAGATTTAAGTATGAGGTATTTAACTAACGGTATTTTAGCTATTGGAGTGCTTTTGGGAATTTTGCTAGTTTTACTTTTTGAATTTATAACGGACTTCTTTGGTCAAAATATTACAATCCCATCAGAATTTGTTGCCGCGGTTTTTGGTGCTGCAATTGCACTTGTTGGGACTTTACTAACATTACTCGCAGCCAAAGAACAAAATGAAGATGAAAGGAAAGATAAAGACATTGCTTTAGCACTTACTACATTTGTAAAAATGCAGAAAATTGTAAACAACTTTTACCATTTTAGGGAGCATATAGAAGATGAGTTTAATACTTGTGATCCTAAATCGCATAATAATCCTGGACTATTCGTTCGCCCGCTAGCAGGGCACCCAGACCCTGTCCAATTTTCACCAAATGAAAAGGCAGCATTTATCAGATGGAAAAAGGTTGATGCTGCAAATATAATTTCTGAAATGGATGGCGTGCACAATTCTTTGTTATACCCAACCTACACCAAAACCCGAAAGTTTTGATGTGATATGACGCGGAAATTGTCGGTTACTTGATCGCGGAAATTCCGCCATTCTTTTGGAATGG
>JASFZB010000061.1:0-16455 GCA_045046705.1 Rhodobacterales bacterium
CCCCATTTGGCTCATATTCAAATCCCGGACTTAGAAAATTACGATGTAAGGATCATAGCATATCTGTGAAAAAATGGGGGTATTAATAGAGGTGCCCTTAAAAAAGAATGGAAGTCGTAGTGAGTAATTCTGAGTAATTTCAGAATATTAGTGACAGATTTCACTCACTTTTCAAGCATAGATAATGTTTCCTAAACGTTATCCCTTATCACGGGTTCAACCTAGCTTTAGTATAGGTATTGGCTTCTGTCTCAAAAGTCCACCTAAACCTGTCATGCAGGCGAAACGCCCCATCGGCCCAGAATTCCATTTCAACGGGCTTAATCCGGAAACCGCCCCAAAATGCAGGACGTTTTGGGTGCAACCCCAGTTTGGCAGTATATTTCACCACCCGTTTGACCAGATCTGATTTATGTTCCAACACTTGGGATTGTTTGCTGGCATAGGCCCCGATACGACTGCGAATATCGCGCGAGTTGTAATAAGCATCCGCCTTGGCACCATCCTCGCGGGTTACGGTTCCGCGCACCCGGATTTGCCGCCGCAACGATTTCCAGTGTAGCACAAATGCAGCCTTGCCGGCAAAATCCAGTTCTTGCGCCTTGGCGCTGCCGTAGTTGGTATAAAAAACGAAAGCATCATCCTCGATGTCTTTCAGCAACACCATCCGTACATTCGGCATGCCTTGCGCATCCACAGTGGCAAGGGCCATGGCATTAGGGTCGTTGATCTCGGCCGCCTCGGCCTCGGCCAACCAGCGGCGGGCGATCTCAAACGGATCATCACCTGCAAAAATTCCGCTGTGATCTGACATCTGGGCAACCTTATACTAATTACAGGACCAATTTATCCGGTAAATTTCACACTGCAAGCATATTTACAATAAATAAAAGAACTATTTTCCTAGCCTTGAAGCCTGCGCCCCGTTAGCATAAACCGTTAAAGACACAGAATTATACAACCAGATGGGGACTTCATATATGTCGCAGGGAATTATGGCCGGAAAACGTGGATTGATCATGGGTGTTGCCAATGACAAATCCATCGCATGGGGCATTGCGCGCGCCTGTTCTGAACATGGTGCGGAATTGGCTTTTTCCTATCAAGGCGAGGCCTTGGGTAAACGCGTGCGGCCCTTGGCAGAAAGCATCAACAGCGACATTGTACTGGAATGCGACGTCACCAATGACGCCTCTATTGATACCTTGTTTGACACACTGAAGGAAAAATGGGGCAAGGTCGATTTTGTGGTGCACGCCATCGGTTTTTCAGACAAGAACGAATTGCGTGGCCGCTATGTGGACACCAGTGCCGCAAACTTCAAAATGACCATGGACATATCGGTTTACTCCTTCACCGCCATCGCCCAGCGCGCCGAAAAAATGATGCCGGACGGCGGTGCTTTACTGACTTTGACCTATTACGGGGCCGAAATGGTGATGCCTCACTATAATGTGATGGGGATCGCAAAAGCCGGTCTGGAAGCGTCCGTCAAATACATGGCGATGGATCTGGGGCCAAAAGGTATTCGGGTCAACGCCCTGTCCGCAGGGCCGGTCAAAACACTGGCGGCCTCTGGCATTGGCGATTTTCGATACATCCTGAAATGGAACGAGTTGAACACCCCTCTACGCCGGAATGTGGACACGACAGACATCGGCAAATCCGCCATGTACCTGCTGTCGGATCTGGCATCCGGGGTCACTGGCGAAAACCTGCATGTGGATGCGGGCTATCATGTGGTCGGGATGAAGGCCGAAGATGCGCCCGACATCGACGTTGTCACGGGGCGCAAATAATGACGGACCGCCTACCCCACGAAAAAGGCTTCCACATATCCTGGGATCAAATCCACCGCGACAGCCGCGCGTTGGCGTGGCGGCTTGACGGAAAAGGCCCTGATAATGGGAACTGGAAAGCCGTTGTCGCCATCACACGCGGCGGCATGGCCCCGGCAATGATTATCGCACGTGAACTTGACATCCGCACAGTTGATACCATCAGCGTAAAATCCTACAGCCACCAGGATCAATCGGAAGCAGTGGTGCTAAAAGCCCCCGACGCGGACATCACAGGTGACGGCACCGGCATTCTGATCATCGACGATCTGGTCGATACGGGCCGCACCCTGAAACTGGTACGCGACCTGTACCCCAACGCCCATTATGCCACCGTCTACGCCAAGCCCGAAGGCCGCAACATGGTCGAAACCTTCATCACCGAGGTCAGCCAGGACACCTGGATATTTTTCCCGTGGGACATGGCTCTGCAATATGTTGAACCTTACCGCGGCGTGTAGATGACCCACAAAAACGCGAAACTTTCGCCGGAAACCATCGCCTCCCACGCAGCCGGCATCATAGATGAAGCCACAGGTGCTGTGATAGCCCCCGTTCATCTGTCATCAACCTACGCCCGCGACGCGGAGTATGAATTGCGCGGAGGCAACATATATGCCCGCGACGGCACCCCGACCTGCCATCAGGCCGAAACCGTTCTGGCCGAGCTGGAAGAGGCCAAAGCCGCCCTGCTGTTCAACGCAGGCATTTCCGCCCCCTTGGCGGTTCTTGAAAGCCTGCCCTTGGGGGCGCATGTCATCGCGCCCGAAAAAATGTACTATGCCGCCCTATTGTGGCTGCAACGTCAATCGGCCAAAGGCATCTTGAAGCTTAGCACCTATCGCCCGGCCGATGCTGATAGCCTTCGTGCGGTGATCACCCCTGACACCGCCCTTGTCTGGGTCGAAACCCCCACCAACCCCACTTGGGCCGTCACCGATATTGCCGCTGTGGCCGAGATTGCCCATGCCAATGGGGCGCTTTTGATGGTCGACAGCACCACCGCCCCGCCGTGCACCACCAAAGCCTTGAAACTGGGGGCCGACTTGGTGTTTCACTCGGCGACAAAATATCTTAACGGCCATTCGGATGTGGTGGCCGGTGCGCTTTGCACCAACAAGGATAATGATCTCTGGCAGGACATCCTTAAAATTCGCACGCTACAAGGCACCGTGCTGCCGGGCTTTCCGGCCTACCTGTTGATGCGCGGCATGCGCACGCTTTATGTCCGCTGGGACAAGGCCTGCGCCAACGCGCTGAAAATCGCGCAGCATTTTGCGGGTCATCCGCTGATAGAAGCGGTGCAGTACCCCGGCCTGCCGGATGATCCCGGCCATGCGGTGGCCCGAAAACAAATGACACGCGGCTTTGGCGGCATGATGTCGATCCGCGTCAAAGGCGGCGAAGTGATGGCTAAAAATGTTGCCCGCAAAACCAAAGTGTTTCTGCCCGCCACCTCATTGGGCGGCGTCGAAAGTCTGATCGAGCACCGTTACACCATTGAAGGCCCCGATTTCGGCACCGCCGCCAACCTGTTGCGGCTTTCTATCGGGATAGAAGATGCCGACGACCTGATCGCCGATCTTGAACAGGCCTTAAATCAGGCCAACGGTTAACCAAGCCTTGTAGGATGCGTGTAAAGCACATGCGATTATACATCGTTCGGTTGGCTGAAAGTCAGATCAATTTCGGGCGCGCCCTATCCCTTGAACAACTCCGGCAGGGTTGAAATGTCGGGCAGGATGACATCGGCAAGGTGTTTGATGTCATCGCGTTTCGCAGGCCCCGTCAGCACGCCCACATTCAGGCCGACACCTGCCTTGCGTCCCGCTTCCAGGTCGTGGGTGCTGTCACCGACCATGGCGATCTGGTCGGGGGTCAGGCGCATTTTTTCGCAAAACCCCAAAATCATATCCGCCTGCGGCTTGGGCGTGTAGCCGCTGTCGAAACCGCAGATGAAATCGAAGTGGTGATAGATATTATGGCCCTGCATCTGGTTGACCGCACTTTGTTCAAAGTCATTGGTGGCAATGCCCAGCCGGAAACCGCGTGTGTTGAAGTCTGCCAGCAAGGGGTCAAGGTCACATACGGGGATCGCGGCGGTGTCTTTGAGGGCGGTAAATGCCAGCTTTTCAATGGCTTTGGCGTCAAGGTCGGGATGTATCGAGGCCAGCAGAACGCATTGCACATCCACCGAGGCGTTTACGGCCACCGAGCCGGTTTCGAAATCCATCGTATCCCAGTTGAAGCCGACCAATTTCGCCATTTCAAGGCACAGCTCGGGATCATCGGGGGCAAGCGAGGTCAGGAACGAGACCGACCATGTAGCCCATGTATCGTTAAAGCCGAACAGCGTGCCGTCCTTATCGAATAGAATGCCTTTGATCTGTGCCGTCATGGCCTGCCCCCGTCAGTTACCGGGCATATGACCCAAGCGGCGGGAAAAGGGCAAGAGGTAAAATCAAGGGGCGGGGCTATTCGGGGGATGCAAAGACGGCAGCGATATGTATAGTACCCGTACGATAATCCACAGGAGTTTTAGGGATGTCTTATTCTTTCTGGTATGCCTTTCCGGTTGTTGTCATCGCCGGGGCGGCGGTGGCGTTGCAGGCACCGATCAACGCATCATTGGGGCGTAGCCTGGACAGCACCATTGCGGCGGCGGCGATCTCGTTCGGGGTGGGCTTTGCAGTATTGCTGCTGCTGGCCTTCATCACCGGAGGGGCCGCGGTATTTTCACCACTGGCGGGGGTGGCATGGTGGCAGCTTATCGGCGGGATGATCGGAGCATATTATGTCTGGGCCACGCTTTGGGGGGTGCCGACGCTGGGGGTTTTGACCACGGTGGCTGCGCTGATTTTGGGGCAGATGGTTGCGGCCCTGTTGCTTGACACGTTCGGGCCTTTGGGCCTGCCGGTAAGGGAGCTGTCGGCAGCGCGCATTGCGGCGATTGTGCTGGTGTCTTCGGGACTGGTTTTATCCCGCTTCTAAACGCCCTGACCTTCAAGTCCAGTTCGGCAGGCTGCCGCCCGGCAGGGCCATGCGGATGTGTTGCAGCGCGTCGTAGGGCAAGTTGTCTTGATCACAAAACATCTTCACCCAATCGTCGTCCATCAGGATGAAATCCATCACCGAGGCCAAAAATTCGGGGTCGGAAGCGCGGCGGCGCAAATCGTCCAAATCCGCCCCCGTCGCGCCCAGAAAAGTCAGAATCAGATCTTCCTGGCCGGACAGCCATGCGAGTGCCTGCATGGCGATGACTTCGGCCTGATCCTGCGTGTAATTCATTCGGGGTTTGGCTTTCTGAGATGTTTTTTCTGCCATTTGCGGTGTTGTGCTTCCAGCGTTTTGACAAAGCTCTGGCGTTCTTTATCGCTCATCCCCGCAACAATGGCAACAAAAGCGGTTTGGGCATCTTTAGTCACCTCGGAGACCCGCGCACGCTGGGCATCAAACGCAGCACTCAGGGCCGCCTGATCAAACGGTTTGGCCAGAATCACCTTATGGATTTCAAGCATGGCTTCATTGATGGATTCGCGGTTGGCACGCATGCTACCGCGATTTTGCTGGAAATACCGGCGCACTTCCATGCGCTTGTCATCCGGCAGTGCATGCATGAAGCCACGCATGGCGAAATTACCGGAAAAACCCGCCTCATGCCCCCGCCCGTGGTGCCGGATCATGGCCCCGACGACCATACCTGCAATGGCAAGGTTAAGACCCAACGAGGCGATCAGCAGGATTTTCATCCATGGCTTTTTAGCCGGTTTGGTTTTATCTGTCATGTCAGCCCTCCTGGAACAAAATTTCAATGTCGGATGCAACCGCAAAGCTGTCTTCGGTGAATGTATCCACGGTTTGCACATTGCTGCCCCGTGGAAACGGTAACTGGGCGGAGGTGCTATAGCCGATGATGACCCCCACTGCAGCAAAGCTGGCAAGCGCAAAAACCGGACGCCAGCCGCCAATGGCGCACAAGACCGCCCGGCCATATGCGTTTCGCGGCCGCAGGGGCTGTACGCTTTGGAAGGGGATTTCAGCCTGCGCATCCCTTGCAACCGCCTCCATCAAAGTCGCACTCGGCATCGGGGTTTGCTGTTTTGCAGCGTTAAAAAATGCTGCCAGTTCCTGATCCGTTATGGTGCCGGGTTTATCTGTCATCATTTCAATCCCAATGCTTGTTTCTGGTCCGACAAAAGCGCTGCCAGTTTGCGCTTAGCCCGTGAAGTCAGGCTTTCGACCGCCTCGACGCTGATGTCCATGATCCGGGATATTTCCGGATTGGAAAGCTCTTCGATATGGCGCAATGTCACCGCCAGCCTTTGCCGCTCGGGCAGTTGGGCAAGGGCGTTTTGCAAGGCCCGCGCCCGATCGCGTGATTGCATGTTGGTCTCTACCGACGGCGCATCATCCGCAGGCTCAGCGATGTCATCTATATTGACACCACGTTTTTTGCGCAGACGGTCAACACACAGGTTGCTTGTGACCCGGTAAAGCCAGGTTGACACCTGCGCTTCGCCCTGTCGCCAGTGGGGGGCGATTTTCCACAGGCGCAACAGGGCTTCCTGGGTCACGTCCTCGGCCTCGGCCACATTGTTCAGCAACCGTCGGGCCAAGGCAAACACGCGGGGCGTTTGGCGGAAAGTCAAGGCTTCAGCCGCCGCCCTGTCCCCGTTGGCGTAGAGCACCATCAAAGCGTCATCGCTGACATTGTTTATTGCATCAAATGCCATCATACCTCTGATTTAACCGGCCCTACGCCAAAGGACAATGTGGTAAAACAGGCGGGCTAGTCCGCCGGTTGCATCATTTTAGACCCATGCATGTTTTCAACTTCGGCTTTCGAGATTTTGCCGTCCTTGTCGGCATCCAGCCGTTTGAACATATGCGCCCCGCCCTTTTTCATTTCGGATTGGGCAATTTTGCCGTCTTTATCTTTATCCATACGGGCAAACATGCGGTCGAGACGCATTTGCATACGTTTCATCATTGCGGCTTTAACCTCGGCCTTGGACAAGGCCCCGTCACCATCTGTGTCTTTTTGGGAAAACTCCGTGTTGTGATGAGCCGCCATTTCATCCTTGGTGATAAAACCGTCCGAATTTGTGTCAATCTCGTCGAAACGCTGCGCCAGCATACCCGGGCCTTTATGGGCCGTTGCCGCGAAAGCCGCGCCAAGAGACCCTATGACAATCGCACTGATAACCGTTGTTTTTACAAAACCATTCATATCTTCATTCCTATACCTGTTATCCAGCAAGCAGGTTTTGCTTACTTATAGATAGATACGCAGGGGAACCGGCTTTCCGTCGCAGATTTTCCGAATGCTTTGCGACATCACGCCGCAAGACAGCTTGTCCCGGTTTATTTTGCCGTTCAATAGGCTATGACCTGCTAATGACAGAAAAAACCACACCCCTTGATGAAGAACGCCCGATAAAGCCCGCGCTGTTGCGTGGTTGGCGCCGGGTTTGCCCCAACTGCGGCTCCGGCCCGATGTTTGAAGGCTATTTAGCCGTGCGCGACAGTTGCCCGGTTTGTGCGGAAGAGTTTTTCCACCACCGCGCGGACGATGGCCCGGCCTATCTTAACATCCTGATTACCGGACATATCGTGGCCCCGTTGATGCTGATAACCTTTGAAATATTCCGCCCTGACCCGATGGTTCTAAGCCTGATTTTTATTCTGATTTTTGTCACCGTGGCCCTATACCTGTTACCGCGCATCAAAGGGGCCTTGATCGCTTTGCAATGGGCCAAGCGGATGCACGGGTTTGGTGAAAAAAAGCTGGAACAGCACCTGAGTAGCCCTTAAGCTCAGGGTTATGAGCTCTTACTTTCCCACCCGCAAAAAACCGGTTTTACCTGACAGTCTGATGCGTCTGGCGCAATCCGCCAAAACCCCGCGTGTGGCGATTGCACAGGCCGGTGCAGCGCTGCCGATGCAGGCAGCTTATGAGGCGACCCTTCAGGGCATTATGAAGCCGGTTTTTACCGGAGAAATGCAGACCATTCAGGCTGAGGCGGACAAGCTGGGCTGGGATATTTCCAATTACGAAATCATCGCGGCGGCGGGCGAAGAAGCCGCCGGACAGGCGGCGGCACTGGCCTGCGGGACGGGCCGCGCGGATGTGCTGATGAAGGGACATCTGCACACGGATGTGTTTATGAAAGCGGCCCTGTCGCGCACAAACGGCCTGCGCACAGGCGCGCGATTGGTGCATGTGTTTCACATCTCGCACGCCCAAGGCGGCAAGCCGATGCTGGTGTCGGATGCGGCGGTGAACGTGACCCCTGACATCGACACCCGCAAAGCCGCGATCACCTATTGCGTTGATATATTGCGTAAATTGGGAACCGATAAGCCAAAACTGGCGATGCTTTCAGCCACCGAAAGCGTGCTGTCGGCGGTGCCGTCATCGGGGGAAGCGCGGGAATTGCGTGACTGGGCGCGGGGCGCGATTGCAAACGCCTATTTTTCCGGCCCCCTGGCACTTGATCTGATCCTGTCACCCGAAAGTGCCGCGATAAAAGGCATGGGCGACGATCCTGTTGCAGGCAATGCGGATGCGGTTATTGTCCCCGACATTGTCAGCGGCAACACCCTGTTCAAGTCACTGGTTTACCTGTCGGGGGGCTGTGCGGCAGGGGTGGTAATGGGGGCAAAAGTGCCGATATTGCTGACCAGCCGCGCCGACCCTGCGGTGGCGCGTATGGCATCCGTGGCACTGGCCGCAATTTTGCAGGGTTGAGCCAGCCCTCGGGAACTTACCCTTGCATCCCTGTCCCATACCACCGATATTCACGCCTATGAGTCTGCCACCCGGTTTTATTGATGAATTGCGTGACCGCTCCTCGATCGCTCAGGTCGCGGCGCGCAAAGTCACTTGGGATGCGCGCAAATCCAATCCCGGCAAAGGCGATTACTGGGCACCCTGCCCGTTTCACGCGGAAAAAACCGCGTCTTTTCATGTCGATGACCAAAAAGGCTTTTATTACTGCTTTGGCTGCCACGCCAAGGGCAATGTTTATAGCTTCATTCAGGAAACCGAGAACGTGAATTTCATCGAAGCGGTGGAAATTCTGGCGCGTGAAGCCGGCATGCCGCTACCCGAACGTGATCCGCAGGCACAGAAAAAGGCCGACCAGCGTTTGGGTCTGGTCGATGTGATGGAACAGGCGGTGCAATATTACCGCCTGCAACTGCGCACGGCAGGTGCTAGCAATGCCCGCGATTACCTGGAAAAACGCAGGCTGCCGGAACCCACGCTAGAGGCCTTTCAGATCGGTTATGCCGATAATAACCGGAACGGTCTGTTTCAGCATCTGACCGGCAAAGGGGTAAAGACCGACGATATTATCTTGGCGGGTCTGGCGATCAAACCCGATGACGGCGGCAAGCCGTTTGACCGGTTTCGCGGCCGCATCATGTTCCCGATCCGCGACGCCAGGGGGCGGGCGATTGCCTTTGGTGGGCGCGCGATGGACACCAACCAGCCAGCAAAATATCTGAACTCCCCCGAGACGCCGCTTTTTAACAAAGGCCGCACGCTTTATAATTATGGCCCTGCACGCGAAGCGGCGGGCAAGGTGCAAAGCCTGATCGTGGCCGAGGGCTATATGGATGTGATTGCCCTTTCGCAAGCCGGTTTCAAACATGCGGTGGCCCCTTTGGGGACTGCCATTACCGCAGACCAGTTACAGTTGATGTGGCGGATTACAAACGAGCCTATTATAGCACTTGATGGCGACAAGGCAGGCCTGCGGGCCGCGATGCGGTTGATCGACATTGCCCTGCCGCTGCTGGAGCCGGGCAAATCCCTGCGGTTTTGCCTGCTGCCCGAGGGCCAGGACCCGGATGATTTGATCAAGATGTCCGGCGCAAAAGCGATGCAGGATTTGTTGGGGGCCGCTCAACCGATGGTAAAGCTGTTGTGGCAGCGCGAAACCATGGACAAGGTTTTTGACAGCCCTGAACGCCGCGCCGCACTGGACGCGGATTTGCGTCGGATTTTGAACACCATCGAGGATCGCTCGATCAAGGCGCATTACGGGCAGATACTTAAAGAGTACCGCTATGAGCTGTTTACCAAGGCGCGACCCCAAAAGGCCACAAATCAGAGATGGGACGGGAAAAAATGGCGCGACAATGCCCCAGCGAAGGCCACCACAGATTTGAAAGCGTCACCTTTGGCGCAAGGATCGCAGGCGGATATGCGGCTGCGCGAGGCGGTGATTTTGCTGGCCGCAATCCTGCACCCCGAAGCGGCACTGGAAAAAGAAACCGCGCTGGAAAAATGCCAGATAAACACTGGCGATTACAAAGAAATTCAAAACCGGCTCTTGGCAAATCTGCATGAAGACCTATCTGACGATAACGCGGTTTTCAATTTGACTAAAAGGATGTCCGAGGCTCTGGGCTACGATCCGATTGACCACCTAACCAGATTAAAAGCGATTCGCAGCCACCCCTATTTGCATATTGGTGCAGAAAAAACACAGATCAAGCGCACATTAAACGAAGAATTAACCAAACATGCCGCCATATGGGGAGCGGTTAATGAGATGCGTGAAGCGGAAGAAGAACTTGGCGGAATGGCAGACGAATCAACCACTTGGCGTATTCAACAGGCGACAGACGCGCGCAACAAAGCAACCAAAACCGATTATGGAAACACCGATGCCAGCGACGATAACAATGAAAACCTGTCTCGCGGCCTGCAAAAAATGCTCGATGACCGGATTTGGGTAAAGAAAAACACATAAACCCATTGCGAATCACTGGCTCGCAGTGTTGATTCGCCCCAGCTATGATGATTCGTTTTAACCTTACGGGAGTAAGAAATGGCAGCTAAAGATACCGCACAGGGCAAAAACGAACAGGCCGAAGGTGCCGCCTCAAGTTCAGACAACGGTCAGGCCAACATCAAAAAGATGATTTCAGTTGCACGCGCACGCGGCTATATCACCTATGACGAGTTGAATAAGGTTCTGCCCCCCGATCAGGTATCCTCGGAACAAATCGAGGACGTGATGTCGATGCTTTCCGAGATGGGCATCAACATTATCGAAGGCGACGATGTGGAAGACGACGGCCCGCGCGACCTGACCGTGGTTGAGGCCAACAAGAAAGAACTGGCTCTCGCCTCGACGGGGGAAGCCAAACTTGATCGCACTGATGATCCGGTGCGCATGTATCTGCGCGAAATGGGTTCTGTCGAATTGTTGTCGCGCGAAGGCGAAATCGCCATTGCCAAACGCATCGAGGCCGGGCGCAACACGATGATCGCCGGGCTTTGCGAAAGCCCTTTGACGTTTCAGGCGATCACCATTTGGCGCGAAGAGCTGTTGGACGAAGAAATCCTTTTGCGCGATGTGATAGATCTGGAAACCACCTTTGGTAACTCAATGGAAGACGGCGATGTGGTGCCGGTGGCCAGCACATTGGGCTCGACCCCCGCCAACATGAAGCCCGCACCGGTTAAAAAAGAGCCGGAGCCCGTGGTCGAGGTCGATGCCGACGGCAATCCCATTGTGAACGAAGACGAGGACGACGAAGACGAGGATGAAGCCGCCAATCTGTCACTGGCCGCAATGGAAGAGTCGTTGAAACCACAGGTTCTGGAAACTTTGGCAAAGATTGCCAAAGACTACACCAAGCTTGCCAACATGCAGGATGCACGGATTTCCGCGACCTTGAACGAGGATGCCTCGTATTCCACCAAGGAAGAAAAAGCCTACCAAAAGCTGCGGAACAAACTGGTAGAGCAGGTGAATGCCCTGCATTTTCACAACAACCGTATCGAAGCCCTGATCGACCAGCTTTACGGCATCAACCGCAAGATCATGTCGCTAGACAGCGCTATGGTTAAACTGGCGGATCAGTCGCGCATCAACCGGCGCGAATTTATTGATGCCTACAAGGGCCGCGAACTGGACCCCATGTGGCTGGACAATATCGCGCAAATGTCCGGTCGTGGCTGGACGACATTTATTGAAAAGTACCGAGAAAAAGCCGAAGCAATCCGCGAGGAAATGGCACAGGTCGGTCAGTATGTGGGCGTGGATATTTCCGAATACCGCCGCGTTGTGAACCAGGTGCAAAAGGGCGAAAAAGAAGCCCGCGCTGCGAAAAAGGAAATGGTTGAAGCCAACCTGCGTCTGGTGATTTCCATTGCCAAAAAATACACCAACCGTGGTTTGCAATTCCTTGATCTTATTCAAGAAGGTAACATCGGCTTGATGAAGGCGGTGGATAAATTCGAATACCGTCGCGGCTATAAATTCAGCACTTATGCAACGTGGTGGATCCGCCAAGCCATTACGCGTTCCATTGCCGACCAGGCCCGCACCATCCGGATCCCTGTGCATATGATCGAGACCATCAACAAACTGGTACGCACAGGCCGGCAAATGCTGCATGAAATAGGCCGCGAGCCGACCCCAGAAGAACTGGCCGCCAAGCTGCAAATGCCGCTGGAAAAAGTCCGCAAGGTGATGAAAATCGCCAAAGAACCGATCAGTCTGGAAACCCCCATCGGCGACGAGGAAGACAGCCAACTAGGCGATTTCATCGAAGACAAAAATGCCATCCTGCCCTTGGACAGTGCGATTCAGGGCAACCTGAAAGAAACCACAACACGGGTGCTGGCATCGCTCACGCCCCGCGAAGAACGTGTACTGCGCATGCGTTTTGGCATCGGCATGAACACCGATCATACTTTGGAAGAGGTCGGCCAACAGTTCAGCGTGACGCGGGAACGTATTCGGCAGATCGAGGCGAAGGCTTTGCGCAAGTTGAAGCATCCGTCACGGTCGCGGAAGCTGCGGAGTTTCCTCGATCAGTAATAGAAATACTATGCCATTGATTGATCTCCCTCGATTCGAACAGCAACTCGCGACTGTCATCGATAGCAAAGTGGGTGATACCTATCGCACGTTTTCACGCTACCAGGACCGTCAGACCTTGTTATTCGGCCTTCTCGGCGTGGATATATTTCCAAAGAGCTTCGTTTCGAGAAAGGCAGACAATGGTATTTTCGCTGGCTGATTTTTCGTGATGGGTTACTGGATCACGCACAAAGAATAAGTAAATTTCCTGATGCCGAAATTACAAAAGTAAAGGACGTTAAGGCCCTAATTACCAACCCATCTGATGCGCAACAGATACTTGATTGGCTTATTTGGTAGCGGCAACGTGAAAGCGGAAAATTGGAACCTGAAATTCCATTTCAAAGTAGAGTTTATTCGCTAGGGAAGCTCTGATTACCGCGTTAATCAGAGGCTACTTAATGTGTAACCCGTAAGGTGCATGGTCTCCACGCACCATTTCCACCTCACACCAACCGGTGCGTGCAAAGCAGCACACTCTACGCAAAACCAAAATCTTGACAAAACGTACGCAATTACGTACAAATATCCAATGAAACACACATCCACAACCCATTTGCGTCAAAACCTGTCCAAGATGATGGATCAGGTCAATGATGATCACGAGCCGCTTATCATTACCCGCGCCACGGGACGCCCTGCGGTTATGATCTCGCTAGAGGATTACACTGCAATGGATGAAACCGCTTATCTGATGGCAAGCCCCGCCAACAAAAAGGCACTGCTTGATGCCATTGCACGGGTTGATCAAGGCGAAGCTGTGCATAAAACCATGGAAGAACTAGAGACCATAGCGGGCGAATGATCGTCAGCTTTGATCCCGTCGCTTGGGATACCTATATTTACTGGCAAACCCACGACAAAACTATCCTTCGCAGAATCAACGCCCTAATCAAAAAATGCCAGCGTCATCCTTTTGAAGGCACCGGCAAACCCGAACCGTTGAAGGGTGATCTATCAGGCTATTGGTCGCGCAGAATAACCCGAGAGCATCGTTTGGTTTATAAAGTCGGAAACCATCATTTAACCGTTATCCAGTGCCGGTATCATTATTAGCCGCCTATTTCTGGATTTCCATCACTTGCCGCAAATCCCCCGTGGCCCGGTCATAGATCAAAATACGGTTGTCGCTTGTTACAACCGCAAACCAGTCGGGGCCTTGGGTAAAGGTCTCGGCTTTCGATCCATCGGGCAAGGTTATGCTGGCTGGCAGCGGTATTTCTGCCGTGCCCGGTGCTAATCGCATGACAAGCAGGACAATGAGCGTTACAAAGCCCAAAATCATCACCACTATCAGGGCTGTGACCAGTCGGCGTAATAACGCCAGATTGCTTGGCTCTGGAGTTTCGCCGGAAAGTTCGTTCATGTCAGACCCCATTGATAAATCACTTGTTTTGACGCTTAATGACGCGCCACCGCCCCGTCTTGATAAAGCTTTGGCGCAGGTTGTGCCAGAGGGGATAACGCTAAGCCGCTCTATGCTGACGAAACTGATCGAAAACGGTTCCGTGGCACGCCTTGGCGGTGATATAGTCACCAAACTGAAAACAAAAGGTAAAGCCGGTGAAGCATGGCAGGTGATCTTGCCCGCCCCCACCACATTGAAAGCCGAACCTGAAGATATACCGGTAGAAATCATCTATGAAGACGGTGATCTGATTGTGGTGAACAAGCCCGCCGGCATGGTGGTACACCCTGCCCCCGGCTCGGAAACCGGCACGCTGGTGAATGCGTTGCTGCATCATTGCGGCGATAGCCTGTCAGGTGTCGGCGGCATCAAGCGGCCGGGCATTGTGCACCGTATTGATAAAGATACCTCCGGCCTGCTGGTAGTGGCAAAATCGGACGCGGCGCATCAGGGACTGGCGGCGCAATTCGCCAATCACAGCATCGAGCGGCGTTATATTGCGTTCACTTATGGGGCCCCCAGCCGTTCCGATCCGCGCATCGCGGGGTTGCAGGGCGTGGCGTTCGAAGATGGCGGCGTGATCCGCGTGGCGACAAATATCGCGCGTCATAAAACCGACCGCAAGCGCATGGCGGTGGTCAATGACGCGGGCCGTCACGCCATTACCCGCATGACCCTGACCCAAAGTTACGGGCCAGAGGCACGCCCCTATGCGGGTAAAATAGAATGCTGGCTGGAAACCGGGCGCACCCATCAAATCAGGGTTCACGCCAGCCACATCGGCCATGCACTGATCGGCGACCCGATCTACGGGCGGCGCAAAAGCCTGCCGATGAATGACTATGAGGGGGACGACAGGGCCTTTCTGGAAGGGTTTAACCGCCAGGCCCTGCATGCGGCGGAACTTGGCTTCATTCATCCGGTTTCAAAAAAACTGTTGCGATTCGCTTCGGAATTGCCCAAGGATTTACAACACCTGGAGCGGGTTCTTTCAGGGTAATATATTGATTATTGACAATAAATACGATTACGGCCGATGTTTATAATTTATTAACAAAAGCTCTGTATTTATTTGTCCGGTATCAATATATCTTGTAAATATACCGGAGGGCCCCACTTGAAGCATATCTAAATAACCCTGGGGGTGTTGATCCATGAGCTACACAAACCTGCCTGCGCCGTCGCCGGAACAAGGCCTGTCAAGCTATATGCGCGAAATTCGCAAATTTCCGATGCTGGAACCGGAAGAGGAATATATGCTGGCCAAAGCATGGGTGGAACGTGAAGACGCACAAGCCGCCCATAAGCTTGTGACCTCGCATTTGCGCTTGGCGGCTAAAATGGCCATGGGCTACCGCGGTTACGGCTTGCCGATTGCCGAAGTGGTGTCCGAGGCCAATGTCGGCCTGATGCAGGCGGTAAAACGCTTTGATCCAGAAAAAGGTTTTCGTCTGTCGACCTACGCGATGTGGTGGATCCGCGCCAGCATTCAGGAATTTGTCCTGCGCAGTTGGTCTTTGGTTAAAATGGGCACGACATCGGCGCAAAAGAAACTGTTTTTCAATCTGCGCAAGGCGAAAAAGAAAATCGGCGTGATGGAAGACGGCGATATGCGCCCTGAGCATGTGACGCAAATCGCATCGCAATTGAATGTGACCGAAAAAGAAGTAACCTCGATGAACCGGCGTATGTCGGGGGGGGACGCATCATTGAACGTGCGCGTGGGCGGCGATGACGGCGACGGGGCAACCGAGTTCCAGGATTGGCTTCAAGACGAAGATGCCGATCAGGCCACCGATTACGCCGAACGCGATGAATTGGAAGTGCGCCGTGCGCTGATGTCCAAGGCCATGGACGTGCTAAATGACCGTGAAAAAGACATCCTGACCAAGCGCAAATTACTGGACAAGCCGATGACGCTGGAAGAATTATCGGTCGAATACAGTGTAAGCCGCGAACGTATCCGCCAAATTGAAGTGCGTGCATTTGAAAAACTGCAGAAAAAAATGCGGGAACTGGCTGTGGAACGCGGGATGATGAAGGCTTAGGGTCAAGGAAGGCTTAGGGTCAAGGCCCGGTTGATCCCTACCCCGGCAGGCGCGCACGCAAAACCCGCATCATATTGCCCCCCATCACTTTACGGATCTGGTCGTTGCTTAACCCCTGATCCATCAACGCTTGTGTCAGAGCCGACAGTTCTGATACGTCAAACTCGGTTTTGACGTAAACGGTACGGGAGCCCCGTCCATTTCCAACCTTTTCCCCCTCGCAAGATGCTGATCTGATTTACCGAGATCGGTAATTTGGAGGATAGCTACAA
>JASFZB010000062.1:0-33729 GCA_045046705.1 Rhodobacterales bacterium
CCCCATTTGGCTCATATTCAAATCCCGGACTTAGAAAATTACGATGTAAGGATCATAGCATATCTGTGAAAAAATGGGGGTATTAATAGAGGTGCCCTTTATGTAGTGACACGCCTAACGCGTGCCGGTTTGATTCCAGCGTCGTTTTTCGACTTCAATGCAGGGAGAAACGACAGAACCCGATTTGACCCGCGCAATCTGCCTTGTAATAAAGCTATGGCGGGCGTAACATTACATAAATGTGATCCAGGAGTGAATGATGCCAGCGGAAAGTGCGAAAAAAGCAAATTTTTTTGCACATGGGCGTCAAGGCGTGGAAAGTTGCGCAAAATCCGGCGAATTATATGCGGCTTTGGATCTGGGAACCAATTCTTGCAGAATGCTGATCGCGCGCCCCGAGGGGGCTGAATTTGTTGTGGTGGATGCGTTTTCAAAGCCGGTGCATCTGGGGCGCGGGCTGGAAGAATTTGGAACACTATCGCGTTCTGCGATCAATCGTACCCTTCAGGCACTTTATATTTGCCAGAAAAAGCTGAAATTCCACGGCGTTGTGCATTCGCGACTGGTGGCAACCGAGGCTTGCCGACGGGCCAGAAACGGTAAAATGTTTGTGCGTCAGGTCAAAGCCAGAACCGGCTTGCAGCTAGAGATCATCGCGCCGGCCGAAGAGGTGCGTCTGGCGGCGGTTAGCTGTGCGCCGCATGTGGCCCCTGAAACCGAACAATTGCTGGTCATCGACATTGGCGGCGGCTCGACCGAGTTGGCCTGGATTGATCTGACGGATGTTGCCCCGCAAGAGCGGGCAATGGCGTTGCGCAATCTGAAAGTGGCTTGCACGAAAACCAACCGCTGTTCGCCGGGCGGGGTGCAGATGGTTGACTGGATTTCGGTGCCTTACGGTGTGGCGACGTTGAACGACCAGTTTAGCGATGTTGATAGCGACGGGGCAAGGTTTGCATTGATGTCCTGCGCATTTGAAGATGCGGTGGCCGAATTTGGCCGCACGATTGATTTCTCGGACGTTGTGGCGCGCGGTGCGTTTCAGATCGTCGGGACTTCGGGGACGGTTACAACGGTGGCGGCGTCTTTCAAAGGGTTGAAACGCTATGAGCGCAATTTGATCGACGGGGTGTCGATGTCGGCGGCCGAGGTCGATGGCGTCACGCGGGAATACCTGCGCCTTGGCATGTCGGGGCGGCGCAAGGCGGCGTGTATCGGCAATGACCGCTGCGAGTTGATTATGTCTGGCGCTGCCATTTTACAAGGTGTACTCAGGGTTTGGCCGACAGATAAACTGACGGTGGCGGATCGCGGCTTGCGCGAAGGCTTGCTGTATTCGCAAATGGCCGAGAAACGGTTGAGTTAAGTTTATGGCAAAAGAAAAAGGTTCGTCAGGGCGCGGGTTGCGCGATTTGCGCACGCGGGTGAAATCGGCCAAGGGGCGGCGGTTATCGTCGACCTTGTGGCTGGATCGGCAATTGAACGATCCCTATGTGGTGCGTGCCAAAAAAGACGGGTACCGTGGGCGGGCTGCCTATAAGATCATGGAGCTGGACGATAAATTCCGCTTTCTGGTGCCCGGTGCGCGGGTGGTTGATCTGGGCTGTGCGCCGGGCGGCTGGATACAGGTGGCGGTGCCGCGCGTAAACGCATTGGGGACGCGCAAAAGCAAAGAGATCGGTACGATTTTGGGCATTGATCTGCAAGAGGTCGATCCGATCCCGGGGTCAAGCATCCATCTGCTGGATTTTCTGGATGAAGGGGCTGACGACAAGGTCAAGGATTGGCTGGGCGGCAAGGCCGATGTGGTGATGTCCGACATGGCGGCATCAAGTTCCGGCCATAAACAGACCGACCATTTGCGCATTATAAACCTGTGTGAAGCCGCCGCCTATTTTGCCTTTGATGTGCTGGAAGAGGGTGGCACCTTTGTGGCAAAAGTGCTGGCAGGCGGTGCCGAGGGCGATTTGCAGCGGTTGCTGAAAGCTAAATTCACCAAGGTCGCCAATGTAAAACCGCCAAGCAGCCGGTCGGACAGTTCCGAAAAGTTCGTGGTGGCTTTGGGGTTTCGCGGCTAGGGCGCACTGAACAATGTTCCACTCGGCATTTTGCAAAATACCTACTCAACCAAAATTCCCCAAAGCATCATTTTCCCCCTATCAATTTTACACAAAAGTTTTACGGTTTTCCTCAACAATGTTGCCATCAATAGGGAGAATCAAATGGCGCAGAAACGGGATATATTACTGCACCCTTTTCAGTTGAAACATCTGACGCTAAAAAACCGTATCCTGTCCACCCCGCACGAACCGGCCTATTCCGAGGGCGGCATGCCCAAGGAACGCTACCAGCTATACCACGAGGCCAAGGCCAAGGGCGGTTTGGCGATGACCATGTTCGGCGGCTCTGCCAGCATTGCCCCCGACAGCCCGTCGGTGTTCGGGCAGTTGAATTTGGCGACGGACGAGATTATTCCGTATTTTCGCGACTTCTCAAAGCGTATCCACAAACTTGACTGCGGCCTTATCTGTCAGGTGTCGCATCTGGGGCGGCGCACGGTTTGGGATATGGCCGACTGGTTGCCGGTGATTGCGCCTAGCCGGGTGCGCGAGCCGGCACATCGGGCGTTCCCCAAAGAAATGGACCACTTTGATATTGCGCGGGTGCGCGGTGCCTATGCGGCAGCGGCACTACGCTGCAAAGAGGGTGGCTTGGATGGTTGCGAGGTGTTGCAACACGGCCATATGCCGGAACAGTTCCTGTCGCCTTTGACCAATTTTCGCACCGATGAATATGGTGGCTCGTTGCAAAACCGTTTGCGTTTCACGCTGGAGATACTCGAAGCGATGCGCACAGCGGTCGGGCCGGATTTTATCATCGGTATCCGGCAAGGCTTGAACGAGGTCGACCCGAAAGGGATCGGGTTGGAGGAGGGGACTGAAGCGGCGCGGATGATCTCGCAGTCGGGCTTGATTGATTATATGACGGTTAATTTCGGTAAAATCGATACCGAACACGCGCTAAGCTATCATATCCCCGGCATGCGGTTCCCGCTGGCCCCGTGGGTGGCACAAATCGCGCAAGTGCGTGATCAGATCGAGGTGCCAGTGTTTCATGCCTGCAAAATCGCTGATCTGTCTTCGGCGCGCCATGCGATTGAAAGCGGTGCGCTGGATATGGTGGGGATGGTGCGCGCCCATATTGCCGACCCCAATATCGTGAACAAGCTTGCGGCGGGTCAGGAAGAACGCATTCGCCCTTGTGTCGGGGCGGGATATTGTCTGGACAGGATATACGGCGGTGCTGGCACTTTATGTGTACATAATGCGGCGACGGGCCGTGAAGCGACGATGCCGCAGGTGATCGAACCGACAAAGGGCCGACGTAAAAAAGTGGTGATCGTCGGCGGCGGGCCTGCGGGGCTGGAAGCGGCAAGGGTCTGCGGCGAGCGCGGCCATGATGTGGTTATGTTTGAAGCAACGGGCGAATTGGGCGGGCAGATCAATCTGGCGGCGCGCGCGGTTTGGCGCAAAGATATAATCGGTATCGTTGACTGGTTGGTGGCAGAAGTTGATCGGCTGGGGGTGGATATTCGCTGGAACTCTATGGCCGATGAGGACATGGTTCTGGCCGAAAATCCGGACGTGGTGTTCATTGCGACAGGCGGATTGCCGGACACGGATTATGTGACGGGCGGCGGGCACGCGATCAGCACATGGGACGTGCTGGCGGGGCAGGATATTAGCGGCTCGGTTCTGGTTTACGATGATAACGGCCAGTTTCAGGGCGTCAGTTGCGCCGATTTTCTAAGCCACAAACCGGATACGGCTGTGGAAGTGATCACGCCGGATCGCGCGGCGGCAATGGAAATGGGCACCATGAATTTCCCTATTTTCATGGAACATTTCTATAAAAACGGCGTCACAGTCACACCCGACCACCGCCTGAAATCCGTCACAAAAGACGGCAACCGCTTGCGGGTCACCCTTAGTAACGAATTTCAGGGGCCTGACATTGAACGGCTGGTGGACCACTTGGTTGTCGAGCACGGCACACTGCCTTTGAACGAGGTTTACGAAGGCTTGCGCGGGGCCGCTTCCAACAAGGGGGTGAGTGATGTTGCGTGTCTTACGGCAAACCGCGCACAACCCGAAGCGGGCAGCGGATTTCAGCTATTTGCCATTGGTGACGCGGTGTCTTCGCGCAACATTCACGCCGCGATTTATGATGCGTTGCGGCTGTGCAAGGATTTGTGATCGAAAGGGCGGACGAAGATCAAGTTTCGATGCTGTCGTAAATCTCGAAATCGCGGGCATGGGCGCATTGCAGCTCTTTTAGCAGGCCGGGGCTAAGCGATAGCGGCTCTTTGGGCGACACATTGGTTCGCGGGAGCTTGATTTGTTTTTTGAGCCGTTTTTCCAGAAAACCGACCAGGCCGTCCAATTGATCATAACGAAACAAACGGGTCATGCCCAATGTTCCGTCCTTATCCGATACAAAACGGGCCTGAGAGCCAACGTTGGCAAAAGCCGGTTGGCTTTCTTGCAAATAGGCTTCGACGAATTGATCGAAACTGATGTCATGGGTGCTGTTGGCTTTGCCGACCAATTCGGGCCGGCGACGGTATCGGTACCAGCTACCCAACCAGTCAACCGGCTCGCGGTAAACCGAAAGGCATTCAGGTTTGTCCTTGGTAAGCGTTAGGACGTAGGGTTCCAAAAGACGTTTGTATTTGCGGTAGGGGGTGTGCTTGGCCTGCGGGTTTCTGGACAGCTTGATGTCGCATAAATCACCCAAAACGATTTCAACCGAAGTTGATGCGGTTTTGGGTGTTGCAAAAAACACCAGATTTTCCTTGAGGAATATCAACATATTGTAGGCCTGATCCCGTTAAGGGTGATTCTTTTATGTTCGTTGCGGCGATTCTAAACCAAGTTCGGGGAAATATGAATTTTATATTTTATACTGGAAATGTATATTCGCAATAATGCCCTGCGCAGGCGATGCGGGCGACGATGTGTTCATGGCCGGCAACGGGCTGGACTTCGACGATTTCTGCTACTGTGCAGCACCGCTCTGGCGGACATGACAGCCAGTGATTTTATTTTTCAGGGCAAGGGCCAAGCCAAAAAGAACGGGCCGGATGGATCATCATATCCATCCGGCCCGATTTATTTCAAACTGTTTGTTACGCGCTAAATCAGCAGCTATAATACATCTGGAATTCGACCGGGTGCGGGGTGTGCTCGTAGGTAAACACTTCTTCCCATTTCAGTTCCATATAGCCTTCGATTTGCGAACGGGTAAACACGTCGCCTGCCAGCAGGAAGTCCATGTCTTTTTCCAGTTCGTCCAAGGCTTCGCGCAACGAGCCGCAGACGGTTGGAATGTCGGCCAGTTCTTCGGGTGGCAAATCATAAAGATCTTTGTCTTGCGCTTCGCCCGGGTCGATTTTGTTTTTGATGCCGTCAAGACCGGCCATCAACAGGGCTGCAAAGCACAAGTATGGGTTGGCGGCGGGATCGGGGAAGCGGGCCTCTACGCGTTTTGCCTTGGGGGATTCGGCCCATGGGATGCGCACACAGCCGGAACGGTTGGATGCGGAATAGGCGCGTAGCACGGGGGCCTCAAAGCCCGGAATCAGGCGTTTATAGCTGTTTGTGGCCGGATTGGTGATCGCGTTCAGGGCTTTGGCGTGTTTCAGAATTCCGCCAATGAAATATAAGGCATCTTGTGACAGGTCAGCATATTTATCGCCTGCAAACAAAGGCTTGCCCTCTTTCCAGATCGACATGTTCACATGCATCCCGGTGCCGTTGTCGCCTGCAACAGGTTTTGGCATGAAGGTTGCTGACTTGCCGTAAGCATGGGCGACGTTATGGATGATGTATTTGTATTTTTGCAACTCGTCCGCCTGTTTGGTGAGCGAGCCGAACACAAGGCCAAGTTCATGTTGGCAAGACGCCACTTCGTGGTGGTGCTTGTCGACTTTCATGCCGATACGCTTCATGGTGGACAGCATTTCGGAACGGATGTCTTGGGCCGCGTCCGTAGGGTTGACGGGGAAATAACCGCCCTTGACGCCGGCGCGGTGGCCGGAATTGCCCATTTCATAGTCGGTGTCGGTGTTCCATGATGCGTCTGCTGCATCAACCTCATACGATACCTTGTTGATTGAATTGGAGTATTTTACATCATCAAACAGAAAAAACTCGGCTTCCGGCCCGAAGTAGGATGTATCACCTATCCCTGACGAGATCAGATAGGCTTCGGCACGCATGGCGGTAGAGCGCGGGCAGCGTTCATAGGTTTCACCCGTATCAGGCTCTACCACATGGCAATGCACGCAAAGAGTTTTTTCGGCGTAAAACGGATCAACATAGGCACTGTCACAATCGGGGATCAGTTTCATGTCCGATTGATCAATGGATTTCCAGCCTGCGATGGATGAGCCATCAAACATAAAGCCGTCTTCAAGGAAGTCTTCGTCAACTTCATCGTTGATAACGGTCACATGTTGCAGCTTGCCGCGCGGGTCGGTGAAACGGATGTCTACATATTGGATGTCTTCATCCGCAATGCGTTTGACCAGATCTTTTGCACTCATTTTGTCATTCCTTATAAGAGCAGGTTACGGTTTTTTCTTAAAGCGCTTCAACGCCTTCTTCACCCGTGCGAATACGGATGGCTTGTTCGATCGAGGACACGAATATTTTGCCGTCACCGATTTTTTCGGTGCGCGCGGCGTCTACGATGGCTTCAATGGCGGCGTCCAACTGTTCATCTTCCAGCACAACTTCGATTTTCACCTTGGGCAGGAAGTCGACGACATATTCGGCGCCGCGATAAAGTTCGGTGTGGCCCTTTTGGCGACCGAAGCCTTTGGTCTCGGTCACGGTCAAACCCTGGATGCCGATGTCTTGCAGGGCCTCTTTTACCTCATCCAGTTTGAACGGTTTGATGATGGCTTCGATCTTTTTCATGTGAGAGACTCCTGACTAATGCTTGGCTGTAGTGTTGGCGGGGTTTAGGGTGTTGTGCAAATGAAGTGTGATTTGCGGATTGAATGTGATGCTGAATTGAACGCATTTGATTGAAAAATAGGCAGATTGCGTAAATTTTAGACATAAATGGATTCTTAGCCATGACCGAACTTCTAACTGCCGCCCAAATGCGCGCCATTGAACAAGCCGCGATTGATCGTGGGCAGGTCACTGGGCTGGAGCTGATGGAACGCGCAGGGGCAGGTGTGGTCGCGGCGGTTTTTAAGGAATGGCCGGCGTTGACCAAAACCGATCACCGCGCGGTGGTGCTGTGCGGGCCGGGCAATAATGGCGGCGACGGGTTTGTGGTGGCGCGGCTGTTGCACGAATGGGGCTGGCAGGTTGAGGTGTTTCTGTATGGCGATGAAGCAAGGTTGCCGCCGGACGCCAAGGTGAATTGTATAAGGTGGCGGCAGATGGGGGCGGTTCAGCCGTTTCATCAAGCCCCAAAGCTTTCGGATGGGGCCGACCTTTTTGTTGATGGATTGTTTGGAACGGGCCTGAAGCGGCCCTTGACGGGGGGCTTGTATGATTGGGTTACTGACCGCGCGGCAGACCCCGCTGCCGCGTTAAAGACAGTTGCGATTGATATGCCGTCAGGTCTTTGCAGTGATAGTGGCCGTGAATTGGCCAAAAACAGCGAAACCATGTTGGCGGCTTTGACGGTTTCCTTTCATAGGGAAAAACCGGGGCATCACCTGAAGGGGGGCGCGTTCAAATGCGGCAAGGTGGTTGTTGTTGACATCGGGTTAGGATCGTCAAAATCCGGTGGCGAGGTTGCACGGCTTCTGGATCAAAGGCCAAAACACCTTGGCAAGGCAGACTTGGCGCATAAATACAGCCACGGTCACGCTTATGTCTTGTCTGGTGCATCGCCCAAAACCGGTGCCGCCCGTCTTGCGGCGCGGGGGGCTTTGCGCATCGGGGCGGGGGTGGTGACGGTGGCTTGCCCGCCCGATGCGGTGGCAGAACATGCCGCACAGTTGACGGCGATTATGCTGACAGCGGTGGCGGATGCGCAGGCGTTGAGCGCGGTTCTGGAAGACACGCGGATCAATGCGATTTGTGTCGGGCCTGCTTTGGGATTAACGCAAGACAACGCGGATATTCTGGCTGCGGTATTGCAGGTAAAACGTGCCACGGTGGTGGATGCGGATGGGTTGACTTTAATCAGCCAAGACAAGGCGTTATTTGATCTTCTTCATGATAAATGCATCCTCACCCCGCATGGGGGAGAATTTCAACGGTTGTTTCCTGACATTGCCGAAAAACTGGCGGCGACACCCACCAAAGGCCCGGCCTATTCCAAAGTGGATGCCACCCGCGAAGCCGCCAAGCGGGCGGGTTGTGTGGTGCTGTTCAAGGGGGGCGATACGGTGATTGCGGATGCGCAAGGGCGCTGTGTGATCAATTCGGCGCATTATGAACGCGCCGCCCCTTGGCTGGCCACTGCAGGCTCGGGGGATGTGTTGGCGGGGTTTATCACCGGGTTGTTGGCGCGGGGCTTTGACCCGATGCAAGCGGCAGAAATGGCGGCTTGGCTACATGTGGCATGTGCGCTGGAATTCGGCCCCGGGCTGATTGCCGAAGACCTGCCGGAATGCCTGCCGCAAGTTTTTCGCAAATTGGGGCTTTAACGGTACATTTTCCACTCGCCAAGCGGTTACAGTTAGGCTAGAACGCCCCAGAATTTGAAGGTTTTATTTGAAGCTGTTCAAATTCATGTGCGGGTGTGGCGGAATTGGTAGACGCACCAGATTTAGGTTCTGGCGCCGAGAGGCGTGGGGGTTCAAGTCCCTTCACCCGTACCACATTTCTATGACCTGAATACCAATATCCCAGCCCTGTGTCACTTTTGGGTTTCCGTAATCCGCTGACGCGGCTATACCCGCAGCGGTTCTAATCAAAAGGCGAGTCTTTCAAGTATGGCAAACGTTGTGGTCGTAGGTGCCCAGTGGGGTGACGAAGGTAAGGGTAAAATCGTGGATTGGCTGTCGGAACGTGCAGATGTTATTGTACGGTTCCAAGGCGGTCATAATGCGGGGCACACGTTGGTTATTGATGGCGAGGTTTACAAACTGTCGCTGCTGCCTTCGGGGATTGTGCGCGGCAATAAATTGTCGGTAATCGGTAATGGTGTGGTGCTTGATCCGTGGCACCTGAAAGAAGAGATTACCAAGCTACGCGGTCAAGGTGTTGAAATTACTCCAGATAATTTTATGATTGCGGAAAACACACCGCTAATTCTGCCGATACACGGCGAGCTGGATCGCGCCCGTGAAGGGCATAATACAGTTGCCAAGATCGGCACCACCGGGCGCGGTATCGGGCCGGCTTATGAGGATAAGGTCGGTCGGCGTGCCATTCGGGTGGCAGATCTGGCGGACCGCGAAACTTTGGAGACCCGTGTGGACCGCTTGTTGCAGCATCATAATACGCTGCACCGCGGCATGGGATTGCCCGAGGTTGATCGCGCAGCTTTATTGGCTGCCCTGAACGAAATAGCCCCGAGTGTTTTGAAATATGCCGCGCCGGTCTGGAAAGTGCTGGCAGAAAAACGCAAAAACGGCAAACGGATTTTGTTTGAAGGGGCACAAGGGGCGTTGCTGGACATTGATTTTGGCACCTACCCGTTTGTGACCTCGTCGAATGTGATTGCGGGTCAGGCGGCAACCGGCTCGGGTATGGGGCCGGGGGCTATTGATTTTGTGCTGGGTATTGTCAAAGCCTATACTACCCGCGTGGGTGAAGGGCCGTTTCCGGTTGAACTGCACGACGCCGATGGCCAACGTCTGGGCGAGCGCGGCCATGAGTTTGGCACCGTAACCGGGCGGCAACGCCGCTGCGGCTGGTTCGATGCGGTTCTGGTGCGCCAAACCTGTGCGACCTCGGGGGTCTCGGGTATCGCGTTTACCAAGCTGGATGTTCTGGACGGGTTCGAGACCTTGAAAATATGTGTGGCCTATGATCTGGACGGTAAACGGCTGGATTACCTGCCGACGGCGGCGGATGCGCAGGCGCGCTGCGTGCCGATTTATGAGGAAATGCCCGGCTGGCCCGAAAGTACCGAAGGGGCGCGGTCGTGGAATGATCTACCGGCGGCGGCGATCAAATATGTGCGCCGCGTGGAAGAACTGATCGAATGCCCGGTGGCATTGTTGTCAACCAGCCCCGAGCGCGACGATACCATTCTTGTCACTGACCCGTTTGCCGACTGATGGCGTTATCATATAAATCCCGCCGTCGTTGGTCGCTGGTTCTCCTGCTGGTCTGGCTGCCTGCCTATATTGTGGTTGCGGTCAGCATCTTGAACGCTATTCCACGCCTGCCTTTTTTGGCGGAAATGCTGGTTTATACGGTTTTGGGTCTAGGCTGGGCGCTGCCTTTCAAATTTATTTTCAAAGGTGTCGGCAAGGAAGATCCTGACGCTTGAGTACGGGTAAATACCTGACTTTTTTAATTAGGTATTTACTTGACTGTTTCTATAGGTAATGCTCTTGCAAATGAGACTTATTCTTAGAGGACACAATGAAACGATTTTCTTATTTTTCTTTGATCGTGGTTTGCGGATTTTCAGTGGCCACTTCTGCAACATCCGCCACAGATCCGGGGCTGGACCCGCTGGTTTTTAATATTACCCTTCAAAATGGTGTTGTTTCGCCGAAAATGACTGAAATACCCGTCGGCGGACAGGTTAAAATTGTTGTGACAAATGCAGGCGATGCAACGGCGGAATTCGAAAGCAAGACGCTGCATATCGAAAAGATGTTGGCAGCAGGGGCCAAAACAATACTGACTTTACACGGCCTGCGCACCGGTTCATACGAATTTGTAGATGAATATACGGAAGACCTGGATACCGCACATGGATTTATCATTGCAAAATAAGCCTGCTTTGTAGCGGCAGACCGCTTTACCCCAAAAAGGATAAAATAAATGTCGGGACAGATCATTTTTATCGTTTGGCGTGAAAGTGTTGAAGCCCTTTTGGTGGTTGGTATTCTAAATGCGTGGCTGCATCAGAATGCGCCGGGCAGTGGTGCTGCACGCTATTTATGGGGCGGCGTTGTTGCCGGAATGGGCTTGGCACTTGGCATCGCTTACGCACTTTTTACCTTAAGTGAAATATTGCCGCCGGATAGTCTGGATTATTTCATGGTTGCGATGATGTTTGTTGCAATGGTGTTGATTGTGCAAATGGTTTTATGGATGCGAAGCCACGGACGCCAGATAAAGCATCATCTGGAACAAGGTTTAGGTCTGGCGGTCGAACAAAAACGGTGGTGGGGGATCTTTGTTTTAGCCTTGATTGCCGTTGCCCGCGAAGGCAGTGAAACCGTGGTTTTTGTCTATGGGCTATTATCTTCAAGCCGTGTGGGCGATATGTTTGAATTAACCAGCGCGGTCGCCGTGGGGATCATGATCGCTGTTGCAACTTACGGGGTGTTGCAACTGGGCGGGCGTTATCTATCGTGGCGGTTATTTTTCAAAGTTACCGAAATCATGTTGCTGTCTTTGGCGTGCGCCTTGGCGGTGACCTCTGCAGATAAGCTGATTTCGCTTGGCATCCTACCCTATACGCAAACTATTTGGGATACTGGCTGGCTGCTGGACGATGGAACGCGTTTTGGCGGTGTTGTCAGTGCGATGACCGGCTATCGTTCTGCCCCGGACCAGATAATTCTGGCTGTTTGGGCGCTATATTGGGGGATGATCTTCGGAGTGCTTAAACTCCAGCGCAGCGGTTGGGCATTGCGCCGGAAAGACCGGCTTACTAACGCTGGTAAACTTGGTTAACCCGCCAGATATTTTTTTTGGTATGCCGCTTTGCGGGCGATTGAAATGGTGTATAGACCATCCCCTGTTTCGTACAGATATTCGCGTTTAATCAGGCGGTTGACTGTTGTTACGCGATCTTCTTTGGTGACGATGTCTTTGAAATGGTCGGGTAGGTTCGCCGAAATTTGTGCCTCGGAATAATGCTCTTTGCCCAGAACCAAAGTCAAGTAAGCGGCCGAAGCTTCGAGGATCTCGATCAAGGTGCTGGCACCCATGATTTTAGAGAACTCATCGAAGGTTGGCAGTTTTGATCCGGTTTTTTCGGCATGTGTTGGCGATTTTTGTGTATCTTGATCGCTAACCAGCTTTAACGTACTTTTTTTTTGAGCCTGTTAAAATCACTATCGTCTGAAGTTTGCAGGTTTTGGCTGATGCGCTGTCCCATGTCCAGAACAAGCGGTCTGGTGTTGCCGTTGGTTTGCTTGCGTGCTGCGCGGCGGGCTTTGGGGCGGAAAAATACGCTTGCTTCGCTATCATAGGCTTTGCGCACTTTGGCAAGCTCGCGGCGAAACGAGATGGTATTGTCGCGGCGTTCCTCACCGGTTTCGATGGTCACGTCCGGTGCAATGCTTTTCATCCGTGTGCTGCGTTCCGCTTCGGTTGCAGCGACCGCAGCTTTGAGGCGTTCCAATGCGTTGGCTTTGGATACATGTTCCGGCGTTGTCATTTTTTCGTTGGTGGTTTCCAGCCAACGGTCAATGGCTTCGCCGCCTTTCAGGGCCTGAAGGGCTGCGGATACGGTTTCAGAGGGGATTTCCTGGTCCAGGGTTGGTGCCAGTTCATCCGCTGTTTCGATGTCGTTAACATTGTCTTCCAAAGCGGTGATCAGCGTGTCGGAAGTGGTTTCAGCTTTGGTTTTAACAGGCTTTTCTGTGGCTTTTACCCTGCGGCAAGTTGAAAATTCGGTTTCAGCTTCTTGGGCAGGTGTTTTTGCCGTATCTTTGGCAACCGGCTTATTGGCTACGGTTTCTTCGGCGGGTTGCGCAGGCACAATTTTGTCGACGGTGTTTACCTTGGAGGGAACGTCGACAATATCGGCTTGGCGCAAAATGATACTGTTGTCTGAAACTTCGGCGTCAATGCGATTAGGATTCGCATCCCGAGCTATTTGGTGCAGCTTCGATGCATCCGGCTGTAATGGTTCGCTACCGAAGTAGCGATCATCAGCGGATAGTTTGCGGAAATATTCCGCAACCAGTTGCATTGTGGTGAATGGATCGTTGAATCCATCCAAAGTACAAGTAAATGTACCGTAAGAGACTGTCATAACTTTAGGGTGCGAATCCATAATATACTCATTCTACTCGTTACACGCCCCCACGACGAATTCTTTTTATAAGCTAAAAAATACGCTTTATATAGCCAAAACGTCGAATTTAGTGTTAATTTACCTAAACTTTTTTGCTATTGGACACAGATGGGAAACAATCATTCAAAACCGCATTGCACTGTAGAATTTGATCAAGCGGTTACGCTTTTGGGGCAGGCCGATGTGGCGTCGCGCCATTTGAACGCGCTGGTTGATTCGGTTGCGCCATTGATCTGTGCCGATGGCGGGGCAAATACCGCCCAAGAGTTCCGCCTGAAGCCCGATATTATCGTCGGGGATATGGATAGCTTTAACGGTGCCTTTGACGGTCATGTGATACATCTGTCGGAACAGGACACCACAGATTTTGAAAAATGCCTGTATTCGATAAAAGCCCCCTTATATATAGGCTATGGATTTTTAGGCGGGCGGGTCGATCATGAATTGACCGCGCTTTCGGTCTTGGTGCGGTATCCCGACAGGCGGGTGATTTTGCTTGGCGATGTCGATATTTGTTTTTGTTGCCCGAAGCAGTTGGACATTGATCTGCCCAAGGGCACACGGGTGTCGATATTCCCGATGAGTCCGACTAAAATGCAGTCTACCGGTTTGAAATGGCCGCTCGACGGGATCGAGCTGTCGCCGTCCATACGCACGGCGACGTCCAATAAGGCAAGCGGCAAAAAACTATCGCTGACCCTTGAACAGGGGGACGCTATTATAATCCTGCCGGTCAAATATCTGGATCAGGTGAAGCGCGCCCTAACAGGCAGGTAGGTTCACCGCCAGACCGCCCAGGGACGTTTCCTTATACTTGTGGTTCATATCCAAACCGGTTTGGCGCATGGTTTCGATGCAGTTATCAAGCGAGATCAGGTGGGTGCCATCCCCGCGCAAGGAAAGCGAAGCCGCCGACACGGCTTTGATCGCCCCAAGCCCGTTGCGCTCGATACAGGGGGCTTGAACCAGACCTTTTACAGGGTCGCAGGTCATGCCCAGGTGATGTTCCAGTGCAATCTCGGCGGCATTTTCGATTTGCTCGTTACTGCCCCCCAAAACCGCACAAAGCCCGGCGGCTGCCATTGCCGCCGCCGAGCCGACCTCGCCCTGACAGCCGACTTCAGCACCTGAAATCGAGGCGTTCGATTTGATCAGGGCCCCGATGGCCGAGGCGGTTAGCAAAAATTCGGTGATTTTGCCCGCATCCGCATCGGGGACGTGATCGAGATAGTAGCGCAATGTCGCGGGAATGACCCCTGCCGCGCCATTGGTGGGGGCGGTGACAACGCGGGCCCCTGCCGCGTTTTGTTCATTCACCGCCATGGCGTAGGACGCAATCCAGTCGTTGATGATGTGGGGTGCCACCATATTATTGCCATGCTCTTCTTGCAGCTCCTCGTGGATGGCTTTAGCGCGTCTGCGGGTGTTCAGCCCGCCCGGCAAGATACCGTCCTGCTCAAAGCCTGCATTGATGCAATCGTTCATTACGGTCCAGATTTTTGCAATGCCGTTGTTTAACTCATCGCGGCTCATGTGGATGGTTTCATTGGCCCATTTCAATTCTGCAATGGTCATGTTGCAGGCTTTGGCCATGGCCAGCATTTCTTTAGCGGTGCGAAACGGGTAAAGCACTTTTTGCGGTCGTGCTGTGGGGTCGTTATCGGCGGCCATTTCTTCGGGGGTTTGAACAAAGCCGCCGCCGACGGAATAATAGGTTTGTTCAAACACCACGGCGCCGTCCTTCAGGGCATAAAGGATCATGGCGTTGGCGTGGCCTTCCAGAACGCGGTCATAATCGAACACCACATCGGTGGCGGGGTCAAACCGGTAAACCGGATGGCCCGCAGGGCGCAGGGTTTTTTGCTCGGCAATGCGGCTTTCGGCCTGTTTGGCGCGGATTGCATCGAATTCGGCGGGGGTGAACCCGTCGAGCCCCAAAACAACTGCACGATCGGTGTGGTGGCCTTTGCCGGTAAAGGCCAATGACCCGTGCAGCGAACAGCGCAGGTGGGTTGCCGCAAGTTTTTTGTCCTGAAGGGTTTCTAAAAACCGTTCGGCGGCCACCATCGGCCCCATGGTGTGCGAGCTGGACGGGCCGATGCCGATTTTAAAGATTTCAAAGATGCTTAGAAACATCACGCGACTCCCTTGATTCTGAAATGCAATCTGACAGATTTTTGTGAAACCGGAACCGCAAAAGCGACGATTTTAAATCGGGTTTGACCAAGAGTGAAATTTAATCGTGGAATAGTTGCGCATACGATCGGTTTACTATCGTCGAAAGGCGGAATACTATTTATACAAATGTGATCAGGATTTAAGGGATTCCATGTCTGAAGAGCTGTCTCTGGCCGAAAAGGCTAAATTTATTTGTGCAAAACGCGCTATGGACTTTGTCAGGCCGGGCATGCGTCTGGGGCTTGGAACCGGCTCGACCGCCGCGTGGCTGGTGCGCCTTCTGGGCGAGGAGGTGCGCAATAACGGGTTGCAGATCGTGGCCGTTGCGACCTCGGATCAAACGGCCCGGCTGGCCGATGAATGTGGTATTACGGTGCGCTCTCTGGATGATGTGAAGTGGCTGGACCTGACCATTGACGGGGCCGACGAGTTTGACCCGAAGCTGAACCTGATCAAGGGCGGCGGCGGGGCGTTGTTGCAGGAAAAAATCGTTGCGACCGCATCGGATCAGGTGGTGATAATTGCGGACGCCAGTAAAGACGTCGATGTTCTGGGCCGTTTTCCGTTGCCGGTCGAGGTCGTGTGTTTCGGCTGGCAAACCACCAAGGGCCTGATCGAGGAAGCCATCTCGAACATGGATGTGATGGGTCAGAATGTTACCCTGCGCATGGACGGTGAAAACACGTTTGTGACGGACGAAGGCCATTTTATTCTGGACTTGCATCTGGGGCGGATCGGTAATTTGCGTGAAATATCCCTGATCCTGAACCAGATCCCCGGGGTGGTTGAAACCGGGCTGTTTCTGGATATTGCCGATGCGGTTGTGATCGGACATCTGGACGGGCGCGTCGAGATGCGCGACATCAATACCGGCACTGTGGAAATTGAACAGATCGAGATTGTCGAGAATGGCAATATGTTTCTGGATCTCTGAATTTTAAAAATCTGGAGGCATTATGTCTTTTGACTACGATCTATTTATCATCGGTGGCGGTTCCGGCGGGGTGCGTGCCGGACGTCTGGCGGCAGGTACCGGGGCCAAGGTGGGGCTGGCGGAAGAATACCGCATGGGTGGCACCTGCGTGATCCGTGGCTGTGTGCCGAAAAAGCTGATGGTTTATGCGTCAAGCTATGCGGAAGCGTTTGAGGATGCCAAGGGCTATGGCTGGTCGGTGGGGAAACCCCGTTTCGAGTGGTCAAAGCTAATTGCCGCCAAGGACGCGGAAATTGCCCGGCTTGAAGCGATTTACTCTAAAAACCTAGGTGCTGCGGGGGCCGATCATTTTGCCGCGCGTGCGGTGCTGAAAGATGCCCATAGTGTTGAATTGTCCAGTGGCGAGGTCTTTACCGCCAAGCATATTCTGGTGGCCACCGGCGGGGTGCCGTTCGTGCCGAATATCACGGGCTACGAGCATGTAATTACCTCGAACGAGATTTTCCATCTGGAACAGCAGCCAAAGCGGTTTTTGGTGGTGGGGGGCGGTTATATCGCCTGTGAATTTGCCTGTATCATGAACGGGCTTGGCTCCCATGTGACGCAATTCTATCGCGGCGAGCAGATTTTGCGCGGCTTTGACCATGAAGTGCAGGGTTTTGTGGCAGAGGAAATGCGCGAAAAGGGGGTGGATTTGCATGTTGGCACTGATGTGCAATCTATTGTCAAAACCGAAGAGGGTCTGGTTGTGACCAACACCCACGGCAAAAAGCTGGTGGTGGATCAGGTGCTTTATGCCACCGGGCGGGTGCCCAATACGCGCGGGCTGGGGCTGGAGGCTGCGGGGGTTGCTTTGGGCCGCAAGGGCGAGATTTTGGTGGACGCCTATTCGCAAAGCAACATTCCGTCGATCTATGCGGTGGGCGATGTGACCGACCGGGTCAACCTGACGCCTGTGGCCATTGTTGAAGCGGCAGCTTTTGTCGATACGGTGTTCAAGGGCGTGCCGACCAAGCCCGATCACGAATTGATTGCAACGGCGGTATTCACACAGCCCGAGATCGGTTCTGTCGGTTTGGGGGAAGATGCGGCACGCAAGCAAGAAGACATCGAAGTCTACCGCGCCGCGTTTCGCCCGATGCAACATATTCTTGCGGGTAAATCCGAACGAATGTTGATGAAACTGATTGTCAGTAAGGCCAGCCGCAAGGTTCTGGGCTGTCATATCGTCGGGCATGCTGCCGCCGAGATGATCCAGATGGCTGGAGTTGCCATCAAGATGGGGGCAACAAAAGAGGATTTCGACCGCACCATGGCACTCCACCCGACTGCCGCCGAAGAATTGGTGACGATGAAAACGCCGGTTGGTGGTTGATATTTTGACAATCAGGGCCAAGTACCCCTTAATGTGCATGTTCAAATAAAAAGGATTCTAATAGAATGGCTGAAAACGATTCCGGAGGCCCGTGGGGCGGCGGTGGAAACCGCGGCAACAACGGCGGTGACAATAATGGCGGCGGACGCGGCCCGGGTGGTGGCAATCGCCCGGAAATGCCCGAAATCGATGAAATTGTCCGCAAAGGCCAAGAACAGCTCCGCGTGTTGATGGGGGGCAAAAAGGGCGGTTCCGGTGGCGGGGCGCCCAATGGGATCGGCGGCCCCGGCATGAGTGCGGGTGGTATCGGTATGGTGCTTATTGCCGCATTCGGTCTATGGCTTTACGCATCGTTTTACCGTGTCGATACATCGCAACAGTCGGTGGAATTGCTTTTCGGCAAATATCACAAGACGGGAACCGAGGGTTTGAACTTTGCGCCCTGGCCTTTTGTGACCAAGGACATTCTATCCGTGACCCGTGAAAATATCGAAAAAATCGGTATTGGGCAGAGTATTCGCGCGGATCAGGGCCTGATGCTGACCCGGGACGAAAATATTGTCGATGTCGATTTTCAGGTGATCTGGAATATCAAGGATGCGAAGGCGTTTTTGTTCAATCTGAAATCACCTCGGGAAACCATCATTGCGGTTTCCGAATCCGTGATGCGTGAAATTGTGGCCCGTACCGATCTGACCCCGATTTTGACCACAGGCAAAGGTAAAATTGCAGACCAGTTGCAAAGCTTGATCCAGGAAACTCTGGACAGTTATGATGCTGGCATTACCATTGTCCGGGTGAACTTTGATCGCGCTGATCCGCCCAAGGAAGTTGCCAACAGTTTCCGTGATGTGCAGGCCGCCGAGCAATCCCGCGATACGTTGATAAAAAAGGCAGATGCCTATTCAAACAAAGTGCTGGCCGGTGCGCGCGGGAAA
Organism: Rhodobacterales bacterium; assembly: GCA_045046705.1. Classification (GTDB taxonomy): domain Bacteria; phylum Pseudomonadota; class Alphaproteobacteria; order Rhodobacterales; family Rhodobacteraceae; genus Amylibacter. Next base: position 18,617 of record JASFZB010000062.1, read on the forward strand.
GCCGCGCAACTGGTGTCAAAGGCCAAGGGCTATAGGGCGCAAAGTGTCAATCAGGCGGAAGGCGAAGCGTCGCGTTTCAATGCGGTTTATTCGGAATATATAAAAGCCCCGGAAGTGACACGAAAACGCTTATATCTGGAAACCATGGAACGGGTTCTGGGCGGTGTTAAAAAGGTCATTATTGATCAAAAAGCAGGCGGGCAGGGGGTTGTTCCCTATCTGCCACTGGACGCGTTGAACAAACCTAAAGGAGGATCGAACTGATGAAACTTTCAGCATTTGGAGTGCCGATACTGGCGATTTTCGTCTTTCTTGGCCTGTCATCCTTCTATATTGTCGACGAACGTCAGCAAGCAATTAAATTACGTTTCGGGGAAATTGTCGGGGTGAACACAGATCCCGGGCTTTATTTCAAAATCCCGTTTCTGAACGAGATAGTGAAATACGATGACCGGATATTGCCTTTGGACACCCAGTCCTTGGAAGTGACGATGAAGGACAATCGCCGCTTTGAAGTGGACGCATTTGCGCGCTGGCGTATTTCCGACTCTGTCCAGTTCAGAAAAGCCATTGGTGCGGGCGGTGAAGGCTCTGCCGTAAGACGGCTTGAACCCATTCTGAACGCCCAGTTGCGTAAAGTTTTGGGCGATGTCGATTCGCGTTCCTTGTTGTCAGCCGACCGTGTCGATCTGATGAACAAAATTCGGGATGCCGCCAGAGACAAGGCTGCGGGTCTTGGGGTGAACATCATTGATGTGCGCATCAAACGGGCGGATTTGCCGGAGCAAAACCTGGAGAAAACCTTTGAACGGATGCGTGCCGAACGTGAACGCGATGCCGCAGATGAAATTGCGCGCGGGAACGAGGCGGCACAACGCAAACGTGCCATTGCCGATCGAACCGTGGTTGAAACTGTGTCAAAAGCACAAAAGGATGCAGATATTATCCGTGGCGAGGCCGACGCCAAACGCAACGCGATTTTTGCCGAGGCCTATGGCCGCGATCCGGAGTTCTTTGCTTTTTACCGGTCTTTGGCCGCATATGAAAAATCTTTGAACGGGGAAAACACGACGATGGTTTTATCCCCTGATAGCAGCTTTTTTGAATATTTGAAGTCGGATACTAAAAAGTGATGCGTGATTTGCTTCTGGGCCTTGGTCTGGCGGCGGTGATAGAGGGGCTGGTGCTTGCACTGGCCCCTCTGCGCTTTGAAGATGCCCTAAAAGCACTGGCGGAAATTAGCCGAGATAAACGCCGTGTTTTAGGGGTGTTTATCGTAGCATTGGGGGTTGTGCTGGTTTGGATTTCCAAGAGTGGACTGAACTAGGCAACATTTGGCTTAGGCCATTTGAAGTCCATAATGATTTGTGCCTAATTAGGATATGAATTGTTTTTGTTAACGTTGATGTGAAAAGGTTGATGTGAACTGACCTTGAAATGTGGCGTGAAGAACACGATTTGTAACGACAGAAGACAAGCTCTGCGAAGGCTTGCCAATTAGCAGTGTATTGGAGGATAAAGTGAGTTCGATTGCAGTTACCCGCACCGACGTGTGGGATAAACCCCAAATAAACATGGCCAAGCAGTATTTTGTGGGTGTCTTTTTGGCACTTGCCCTGATGTTGGCCCAAACATTAAGTGCAGCGGCGCGTGGCGCCCCTGAAGGCTTTGCAGATCTGGCCGCGCGCCTAAGCCCTGCTGTTGTCAATATCACGACAACGCAGATGATTGCGCAACCCAACCGACCTGTGATGCCACAAATTCCCAAAGGCTCGCCTTTTGAGGATTTCTTCAAGAATTTTATGGACCAGGGGCCAAATGGCCAAGGCCAGAAACCACGTAAGGCAGTGGCCCTTGGGTCTGGTTTCATCGTTTCTGCGGATGGTTACATTGTGACCAACAACCATGTGATCGACAAAGCGGACACGATTGTTATTGAACTGTTCAGTGGCAAAAAACTGGATGCCAAACTGGTTGGTCGTGATCTTAAAACCGACATTGCCCTATTGAAGGTAAATGCAGATCAACCGCTGCCTTTTGTTAAATTCGGTGACAGTCATGTGTCGCGCGTAGGCGATTGGGTTCTGGCCATCGGCAATCCATTGGGGCAGGGGTTTTCGGTTTCCGCCGGGATCATTTCAGCCAACAACCGGACGTTGCGTGCCGGCCCGTATGACGATTTCATCCAAACCGATGCTGCGATCAACCGGGGCAACTCGGGGGGGCCGCTGTTTAATATGGATGGTGATGTTATCGGTGTGAACACGGCGATAATTTCGCCAACCGGTGGCTCGATCGGGCTGGGCTTTTCGATGGCGTCAAATGTGGTTGCGCCTGTGATTAGCCAGCTTGAAAAATTTGGCGAAACCCGCCGTGGTTGGTTGGGTGTCAGTATTCAGGACATGGATGCAGATATGGCAAATGCGTTGGGACTTGATACTGTTTCCGGTGCCTTGATCAGTGATGTGCTTGATGGGCCTGGTAAAAAAGCCGGTATCAAAGCGGGTGACGTGATCCTGAACTTCGATGGTAAAAAGGTGAAAGACAGCCGTGATTTGATCAAACAGGTCGGGAATTCTGAAGTGGGCAAGACGGTGCGTGTCATTGTGCAGCGCGATGGCAAGACCCAAACCCTGAAAGTTGTTCTTGCGCGACGTGAAGATGCGGAAAAATCGCTTGTTATTCCTGCCATTTCCAAGAAGCCGGAACCCGTCGAAGGGAAAAACCTGGGCATGAAGATGATCGCGTTGACGAATGAAATCCGCACTCAGTTGCAGCTGCCGGAAGGCGTAAAAGGTGTGGCGATTGTCAGTGTCGATGAAAATACGGATGCATTTGACAAAGGTTTGCGCAAGGGCGATTTGATCTCTGAGGTCGGTCAGGTTCCGGTGGAAACCCCCGATGATGTTGCCAAAGCGGTAAAGGCTGCAAAAGATGCCGGGCGCAATTCTATTTTGCTTCTGGTGCTCCGTGGCGATAACCCGCGTTTCGTGGCTTTGTCCCTGGGCTAGCTGATATCTGATACCTGACATCGAAAAACCCCGCCTTTATGAGCGGGGTTTTTTATTGGGCGAATATACGGTGGATGATCAGGCCATAGCTTTCGGCCAAATCCACCGTAAGCCGGTTTGAATTTATGCCGATTTTTTTCTGGGCCCGACGCAGGGCCCGTCTTGTTCGATCATCCATAATGCCGCTGATCGACCCACGGTAATGGCCTCGGGCAGCCAATGCGCGTTGCAAGCTTGCTATCATATCGGGGTTTTGGGCGCGAGGGCAGATGGTTTCGGCCCATGTTTCCCGTCTCGGGCGGATAATCTTCTGGACTGTTCTGGTGCGGTAAGTTGCCGAAGATATAATGACCTCTTGCCCTGTTTCGGGATCGCGCCGGCGTTTTTCCGGTCTTGTCAGTATTTGTTCGGTTACGGTCTCGATCACTGCGGGTCTGATATTGCGAATATAGCAAGCCCCCGGACGTGCCGATGGCGGCAGATCAATATTTTGGGCATTTGCCGGAACCGCGTAAAAACCGGTTGCGCCCATAAGGCTTATGAAAATCGCTGCTCGAAAAGCGGTCATTTGGACCTCGTTGTTTGGGTCAGGTTACTTGCAAAATGATTTGATAAAAAGCAAAAACTAACCGGCAATCGGTAAAAAGGGACTGGCAGGAATCGTAAACAGAGGTTACATGGCGTTAATGACTGTAATCTGAAAAGGCAGACGGCAATGGCCAAAATTACATATATCGAACACAATGGCAAAGAGCATGTGGTGGATGTGGCAAACGGGTTGACCGTTATGGAGGGCGCACGCGACAATAATATCCCGGGCATCGAGGCGGATTGCGGCGGGGCCTGCGCCTGTTCAACCTGTCATGTTTATGTTGACGAGGCCTGGACAGAAAAGCTGCCGGCCAAAGATGCGATGGAAGAAGACATGCTGGATTTCGCGTGGGAGCCAGATATGGTCAGATCGCGCCTAACCTGTCAGGTGAAAGTCACGGATGCGCTGGACGGATTGGTCGTGCATATGCCGGAAAAACAGATATAAGGCCTTCGGCCCGAGGATATTTAGGCCAATTGGAAGCTAAAGTGCCCGCCAACCGATGTCGGTGCGGTGGAAACCTTCGGGCCAGTCGATTTTATCTACCATTTCATAGGCGCGTTTGCGGGCTTGTTTAAGATTGTCGCCGCGGGCGGTGACGTTAAGGACGCGGCCCCCCATCGCCAATATCTTGTCGCCATCCATCTTGGTGCCAGCATGGAACACCATGTTTTTGCTGTCTGAGGACAGGGCGGCCAGCCCCCTGATTTCGGTGCCTTTTGGATAAGAACCGGGGTAGCCTTGGGTGGCCAGAACGACCGACAGGGCGTGGTCATTTGCCCAAGTGATTTGGATCTTGTCCAGGCGTGCTTCAGAACAAGCAAGTAATACGTCCAGAACTTGTGCCCCAAGGCGCATCATCAAAACCTGACATTCGGGATCGCCGAAGCGTACGTTATATTCCACAAGACGCGGTTGGCCGTTCTTGATCATAAGGCCAGCAAAAAGCACGCCTTGAAAGGGGGTGCCGCGCCGTGCCATTTCATCAATGCCGGGCTGGATGATTTGCGTGAGGGCTGTTTTAGTCACTTTATCGGTCATCACAGGGGCCGGTGAATAGGCCCCCATGCCGCCGGTGTTGGGGCCATTGTCGCCGTCATAGGCGCGTTTGTGGTCTTGGGCGGTGCCGATGGGCAGGATATTTTTGCCGTCCGACAGCACAAAGAAGCTGGCCTCTTCGCCATCCATGAATTCTTCGATGACGACTTCTGCCCCGGCATCGCCAAAGGCCCCATTGAAAATGTCATCAAGACCGTCCAGGGCTTCTTGTAATTCCATAGCGACAATCACGCCTTTGCCTGCGGCCAGACCGTCGGCTTTGATCACGATGGGGGCACCTTGTTTGGTGGCATAGGCTTTGGCCGCGGCAAGTTCGGTGAACCGTGCATAGGCGGCTGTGGGCGCATTGCAGGCATTGCAAATTTCTTTGGTGAAAGCTTTGGAGCTTTCCAGTTCAGAGGCGGCTTTCGAAGGGCCGAAAGTCAGGATGCCTGCCGCGCGTAAAGTGTCTGCTACGCCATTTGCCAGCGGGTTTTCGGCGCCGATGATGGCAAAATCTATGGCTTCCGCTTTGCACAGGGCGACAACGGCGGCATTGTCCATCACATCAACAGGAATACAGGTTGCAATCTGCCCCATGCCCGCATTGCCGGGGGCACAGATCAGGCGGTCGCATTTGGGGTTTTGCTTTACCGCCCAAGCCAATGCGTGTTCGCGGCCACCAGAGCCCAATATAAGGATATTCATGATTTGGGGCACTCCTGACTTGGCCTTTGTTGCGGCTCGTTCTAAGGTCGGTTTTAACGAAGTGCAAGGAGACATCAGTGTCAGATCTGATCGACGCCCCGCAGCGTGGGCAAAATACGCCAGAGTTCAGCGTATCGGAAATATCCGGCAAGGTGAAACGCATGATCGAAGGGGAGTTCGGTCATGTGCGGGTGCGCGGCGAAATTGGCCGGGTGAAGCGTTATGCTTCGGGGCATATTTACTTTGACCTGAAAGATGAAAATGCGGTTTTGAATGCGGTGACCTGGAAAGGGCAAGCCGCAAAGCTGTCGGTGCAGCCAGAAGAGGGCATGGAAGTGATCGCGGTGGGTAAGCTGACATCGTTCCCGAAGCAATCGAAATACCAGATGAACGTGATGGAATTACGGGTTGCTGGCGTGGGGGCGCTTATGGCGATGCTGGAGAAGCGCAAAAAGGCACTGGCGGCGGAAGGTCTGTTTGACCTGGATCGCAAACGGCCTATCCCCTATCTACCGGAGGTGATCGGGGTTGTGACCTCGCCTTCGGGGGCGGTGATCCGCGATATTCTGCACCGTTTACGCGAACGCTTTCCGCGCAAGGTGCTGATCTGGCCGGTGGCGGTGCAAGGGACGCGCTGTGCGGATGAAGTTACACGCGCCATTGAGGGGTTTAATGCGATGACGACGGGCGGCGCGATGCCGCGCCCGGATCTGATTATTGTGGCGCGCGGCGGTGGGTCGATTGAAGACCTGTGGGGGTTTAACGAGGAAAATGTGGCCCGTGCGGCGGCTGCCAGTGACATCCCGCTGATCTCGGCGGTGGGGCATGAAACCGATACAACGCTGATTGATTACGCATCCGACAAACGTGCGCCGACACCGACAGCGGCGGCGGAAATTGCAGTGCCGGTGCGTGCCGAGCTGGCCGCGTGGCTGGCTGGCATGGAGGAACGCAGGGTGCGGGCACTGGCCGACGGAATTGCCCGACGCGGCCAACGGCTGCGCGATTTGTCCCGCGCCATGCCGAACCCGGTGGATGTGGTGGCAATGCAGGGCCAGAAACTGGATATGATTGCGGCCCGCCTGCCGCGCGCCTTGCAAGGCATGACGCAAGTCAAGCGGGTGCTGCTGGCGGAACGCTCGGCGGCGTTGCGCCCGTTAGCATTGCGCCAGTTGATTGCGCAAAAACAGCAAGACTTGCAACGGGTGGCAAGTGATTTGGCAAATGCACCTGCGCGCCAGATGGAACGCTGGCAAGACCGGCTGGCCGGTTTGAAGCGTTTGCTGGAAACACTTGGCTACACGGCGACGCTTGAAAGAGGCTTTGCGGTGGTGCGCGGATTTGATGGTGCGGTTTTATCGACCGTGAAAGCGGCAAAGGCGTCTGGCGGGCTGGATATAGAGTTCAAGGACGGGCATTTCAAGATGGATGCGCCGCATGTGGAAGCAAAGCTTAAATCGAAGCCCAACCCCCCCCCCGATGATCAGGGGCGGTTGTTTTAAACCGCCAAGCCATCGCCTTTGCACAAAAGCGGTTTGCGATCAATGAAATCCAGATCCAGTTTGTCATCGGGTGCCGCCCCTTCCGCGCGGGCGGCATAGCCGCCGTTGTCGGTTTTGACGAAAGACCAGCATTGGGTATCGGCAACGTCTTCATAGTTGAAACAGAACAGTTCATTGCGCATGAACCATTCGCCGTTTGCGCATTCACCATCCGAATAACGCCATTTGCTAAGGCGGCCTTTGTAATAATGCTCGATCCCGTAAGCTTTGCCGTCTTTGCTGAAATAGAGGGTTTTGCCGGTCGAGAGTGTTTCGAACTCTTGTGCTGTCAGGGGTGTTTCGGCCCAGGCGGGGAAGGCTGCCAGTAGTGTTGTGATCAGAATATATTTCATCGGGTATCCTTCGTGGTTTGGATAAAAATCAGTCAGCGTGCCACTGTTTTAGGCACGGGTTCATCATTGCCCGCCATTTGCGCGGCCAAAGCGCGATTATTGCCATGCAGGGAATAGAATGGGGCAGTTGCGGGGCGGTGTTGCGGTAGCCGTCAAGGTCGGTATAGGGTTTGGCGGGGTTTGTGTGATGGTCAGAATGGCGCGGCGCATTGAGGGTCATGAACGCGCTAAACCAATGCGGTGCGTTCCATGAATGGCGCGGCTTGACCGGCTCATATTTGCCGCTCGCAAGCCGTTTACGTTGCAAGCCGTAATGCTGGATATAGTCAATGATCAGCATTTGCGACTGGGCGTAGGCGGATAGGGCAAGGTAGATGAAAACGCCTTTTAGGCCTGCGAAAAGATAGACGATTACGATGCCTGCGAGCGCACCAAGGCCGTATTGCCAATAGGGATTGCGCAGGCTTGCAGGCGACAGGCCGCGTTTGGACAGGCGGGTGTTTTCCGCATGAAGGCCGGCGCGAAACTCGGCGATACAGGCCCGCCGCAAGAAGTGGTAGAAGCTTTCATTGACCCGTGCGGAATTCGGGTCTTTGGGCGTGGCGACATAGGGGTGATGCACCAACAGATGCGCACTGGTATGGTGGCCGAACAGCATCGAGATGAACACCCATTTTCCCAGACGGAAGTGCAAGCGGTCGGTGCGGTGGATCATCTCGTGGGCGTTGGCGTGGCTGATCATGCCGAAAAACAGCCCGAAGGCGAAGAACAGAACCAGCTTGCTGACAAACCCAGGCGTTGGGCTGCCAAGAGCGTAAATTGCCAAAGCCAAAAGCGCGAAATGGGTAAAACCCAGAAGGATCGGCAGGGTTTGGCGGGCCGCAGTATCCTTGCCCGGCTTGGTGAAATCCGGCACGAAGGTTTCATCGCAAAAGAGTGCGAACAGGGTCATGTAAATCAGGGCCGAGGGTATCCACCAGCCTCCCTGCGTTGCGGCCATAAACAAAAGTGGCGCGGGGGCCAGTGTGATTGCAAAGAACAGGATGGATTTGGCGTTCATGGGGCAACTTTAGAAACAAAGCGGATATGTTTCAACAAGCTTGCGCGTTTATAAGGTGCAAGATGTCGTATTTATTCTGGTCTCATGCGGTTGGCCTGCCTATAGTTTGGCCAAACGCATGAAGGAACGGATAAAATGGCATTGGATGAACGCAAGGGTGTTTGGAAGTCGGGCAAGGGCAAGGGACGCCACACCCCCAAAGGGCGGCAGGTTGCCGAGGACACTCTGAACCAGATACAAGCCCTTTTGGGCGACCGTCCACGCCGCCGCGATTTGCTGATCGAGCATCTGCATTTGATCCAGGATACTTATGGCCATTTGGCAGCGGGTCATCTTGCTGCTTTGGCCGAAGAAATGCGCCTAAGCCAGGCGGAAGTTTATGAGGTTGCCAGTTTCTACGCGCATTTCGATGTGGTGAAAGAAGGCGAGGACACGCCGCCGGCGCTGACCATTCGGGTTTGTGACAGCCTGTCTTGCGAATTGGCGGGGTCAGAGGATTTGTTGCGGGATTTGGCCGCAAAATATAACGGCAAGGGGGCTGTGCGCGTGCTGCGGGCCCCTTGCATGGGGCGGTGCGATACGGCACCTGCTTTGGAAATCGGACACAACCACATTGACCATGCGGATTTAGGCAAGGTTGCCGATGCGATAGCGTCGGATGACACCCACGCGTATATTCCCGATTATCAACCATTTGGGGCTTATAGGGATGCAGGCGGTTATGCTGAGCTGGAAGCCCTGCGTGCAGGGTCCAAGACGCGCGATGCTTTGCAGGATGAAGTGCTGCAAAGCGGTTTGCGCGGGATGGGGGGGGCAGGTTTTCCCTCGGGTAAAAAATGGTCGTTTGTGCGGATGAACGAAGGCCCGCGGTATCTGGCGGTGAACGGCGATGAAGGCGAGCCGGGCACGTTCAAAGACCGTTATTTTCTGGAACGCGACCCGCATGTATTTCTGGAAGGCATGTTGATTGCCGCCTGGGGCGTCGAGGCGGAAAAATGTTTTATTTATATGCGCGACGAGTACCCGGCGGTGCTGGAGATTTTGCGCCGCGAGATCGCGAAACTGGAAACAGCCGGCATTGTGGATGCGGGCTATATTGACCTGCGCCGCGGGGCGGGGGCCTATATTTGCGGTGAAGAAAGTGCCATGATCGAAAGCATCGAAGGCAAGCGCGGCATGCCGCGCCACCGGCCCCCGTTTGTGGCTGCGGTCGGTATTTTCAACCAACCGACCTTGGTGCATAACGTGGAAACGCTTTACTGGATTTGCAAAGTTGCCCGCGAAGGCGGTGATGTTTTCGGGGCGCACGGGGCCAACGGGCGCAAAGGCATGCGCAGTTATTCGGTGTCGGGCCGTGTGAAAAATCCCGGGGTGAAAATTGCCCCTGCGGGCTTAACGATCAAGCAACTGATCGAGGATTATTGCGGTGGCATGGCGGAGGGGCATAGCTTCAAGGCGTATCAGCCGGGCGGGCCGTCATCGGGATTGTTGCCTGCAAGCATGGATGATATTCCGCTGGATTTCGACACATTGCAGCCCTATGGGACATTCATCGGTTCGGCCGCCGTGGTGGTTTTATCTGACAAGGACAGTGCGAAACAGGCGGCCCTGAATATGTTGCGCTTCTTTGAAGATGAAAGCTGCGGCCAATGTACGCCTTGTCGGGTGGGCTGTGAAAAAGCGGTCAAGCTGATGCAGGCCGACACATGGGATCAAGGCTTGTTGGAAGAGCTGTCATCAGCCATGGTCGATGCCTCTATCTGCGGGCTGGGGCAAGCGGCCCCCAATCCGATCCGCATGGTGATAAAACACTTCCCGGACGAGATTTAGGTAGACCCATGGAGGAATATCTGCCGCGTTTTTTCGAGTTTTCCGCCCTGTGTGCGGTGATATATCTGTTGGGGTTTTGCTACCGCGCGGCCTCAAGGTTTAAAACGGTTTTCAAGACCCTGAGCATTGCGTCTTTGGTGGTGGCGGCCTTGCTTGCGGGCACGCCACTGTGGTTGCCGCTGGCATTGTCTGCCTGTGCCTTGGGGGATTATTATCTGTCGCAAGACGGTGCGCCCGAGTTTCTAAAAGGGGTCGGGGCTTTTTCGCTTGGGCATGTGTTTTATATCATCCTGTTCCTAAGCGACCCGCTTTCGGATATGGCCCGTCTTGGCACCCCGTCGCGCACAGCGGCCCTTTATCTGTTGGCGGTGGTGTCCCTGCTGATGCTGGGCCTGTTGTGGTATAGTGCCGGAAAATTGCGCCGGGCGGTGGCGGGTTATCTTGTGATCATTACCGTGATGGCCGTGGCCTCGGTTACGCTGCCTTGGCAGGCTTACTACAACAATGTGCTGTTGGGCGCGCTGTTTTTCGTGCTGTCCGATTTGATTTTATCGCTGGAATTGTTTGTCTTGCCCAAAACCGGTTGGACACGGGCGGCGGCACCTTTTGCGGTCTGGGCGCTTTACTGGCTGGCGCAAGTGTTGATTACCGCCGGTCTGGTGTTGCGCGAAGTGATGACTTAGGGCTTCCCTCTCGTGAAAATGCGTATTAGGTGAGAGACTAGACTTCTGGAGCACTTGGCGCATGGCATTTTTCAAGAAACTTAAAGACCGCTTGTTCAAATCCTCTTCCAAGATCGAAGAGGGGCTGGATGCGCTTGTTCAAGAGGGTGGCGTCGAGGAAGAAATTCTTTCGGCAGTAACTGAAGTTGAACATCCGCCTGCGCCTGAAACACCGCAAAAGTCCGGCATTGTCGGGCGCATGTTGGGACGTGGGCCTAAGGGTGTGGCAAATAAAGAGCCCAGGAAAAAAGCTGCCAAGCGGGTGCTGGACGATGCCATGCTGGAAAGCCTGGAAGAGCTGCTGATCAGTTCCGACATGGGGGTGGAAACTTCTTTGCGGGTGTCTGCGGCGATGGCGGAAGGCCGGTTTGGTAAAAAGCTGGGGGTGGACGAAATCAAGGGGCTTTTGGCCGCTGAAGTGACCCGCATCATGGAACCGGTTGCCAAACCGATGCCGTTATACCCCAAAAAACCACAGGTGGTTTTGGTGGTCGGGGTGAATGGCTCGGGTAAAACCACAACCATCGGCAAGCTGGCCAGCCAGTTTCGCGCGGCGGGAAAATCCGTGGTTATTGCGGCAGGCGATACGTTTCGCGCCGCTGCTGTCGAGCAACTACAGGTCTGGGGCGAGCGTGCCGGCGTGCCGGTGCTGACAGCACCTGAAGGATCAGACCCCGCATCATTGGCCTATGAGGCGATGGAAAAGGCCGAGCGCGATGGCATGGATTTGTTGTTGATCGATACCGCGGGGCGTTTGCAGAACCGACAGGATTTGATGGAAGAACTGGCAAAAATCGTGCGTGTGATCCGCAAAAAAGACCCTAGCGCGCCGCATAACACCTTGTTGGTTCTGGATGCGACAACGGGCCAAAACGTTTTGGCACAGGTAGAGGTTTTCCAAAAAATATCCGACGTTAGCGGTTTGATCATGACCAAGCTTGACGGTACTGCCAAAGGCGGGGTGCTGGTGGCTTTGGCCGATAAATTCGGCCTGCCCATTCACGCCATCGGGCTGGGGGAACAAATAGATGATCTGGCCCCGTTTGATCCCGAAGAATTTGCCGAAGCTTTGACGGGTCATGCGCTTTGATAGATTGGTTGTCAGCGATTGAAGGCACGGCTGAAGGCCGCCAACTAGCGATGTTTCTGGCGTTGTTTGCCGCAGTGATGCATGCCATTTTCGGGGCTTTGCAAAAGGGACGCCATGATCCGTGGCTGACGCGCGGGGCGATAGATTTTTGTTATGCGATTATGGCGATGCCGGTTGCCTTGTTTGTCGTGCCTTGGCCTGAACCCGGTATGTGGCTGTTTTTTGTCGGCGTGTTCGTGATCCATGTGGGGTATAAATTTACCCAAGCCAAGGCCTATTCGCATGGGGCTTACACGGTGGTCTACCCGGTGGTGCGCGGGCTGGGGCCGGTGGTTACCGTGACCATTGCGGGGTTTGTTTTCGGTGAAAAATTTGGCGGGGTGCAATGGGGCGGGTTGGGCGTTTTAAGCCTGTCGATCCTTATGCTTGCAGCGCTGAATCTGCGCCGCGAAAAAGTTGATCTTGATGCTTTGAAGCTGGCCCTTGCTTGGGCGGTTGCAACCGGTTTCATGGTGGCGATTTACACCACATATGACGCATATGGCATTCGTAAAACGCCCAACCCGTTTACCTTTCTGGCATGGTTTTTCTTTATCGACGGTATGGTTTTTCCGGTGATTGGCTTCCTGAAATGGCGCGCTATGGAGCGCCCGCCTTCGGTGCGCCCGTTGATGGCACGCGGTTTTATCGGTGCGATTATTGCCTACTTGAGTTTTGGCTCGATTCTGATGGCTACACGGCTTGATAAAGTTGGTGAAGCGGCGGTGTTGCGCGAAACCTCGACGGTGTTTGCAGCCCTGATCGGCTGGCTGTTTTTGAAAGAGGCGGTTGGTCCGGCGCGGGCGGCATTGATGGCATTGATCGCGGCAGGGGCGGTTTTGGTGGAATTTGGCAGTTAGACAATATAGAAGGCGATTATGACACATAAAAAGATAAACCCAATGGTGAAACTGGTCCTTGAACTGGGGCCTATTATTTTGTTTTTCATCGCTTACACAAAGCTGAAGGACAATATTTACACGATTTTCGAGCGCGATTATAACGGCTTTATCGTGGTTACCGCGATTTTTATACCGGTGTTGCTGATTTCTACGGGCATTTTGTGGGCCTTGACAGGCAAGCTATCGAAAATGCAGGTGATGACCGCCATATTGGTAGTGGTTTTCGGCGGGTTATCGGTCTGGTTCAACGACGAGCGGTTCTTCAAGATGAAGCCGACGATGATTTATCTGTTTTTCGGTGGCTCTTTGGGCATTGGGTTGTTGCAAGGTAAATCCTATCTCAAATCAATGATGGAAGAGGCCATGCCGCTTAATGATGCCGGCTGGATGGTTTTGACCAGGCGGATATGTTTTTTCTTTTTGTCACTGGCCGTGGTCAACGAAGTGGTGTGGCGTAGCATGTCGACCGAGGCTTGGGTCACGTTTAAAACCTTTGGCCTGACGGCGGCGGTTTTTGTGTTTTTCATGACCCAAGGCAGCTTGCTGGCAAAATACGGGATTGAGCAGGATAAATCCTAACTTCGGGTTTTAAACAGGTTTTTCTGGGCTTCTTTGCCGGAGTTGTCGCCACGTTTTTCTGCGGCCAAGGCCCGGCCTTTGATAACTCCGGGGCGTTTGGCGCAGTGGTTCAGCCATTTTTCCATGTTGGGAAACTCTGCAATGTTTTGTTCCTGACGTTCCCACAAGGACGCCCAGCCCCAAATGGCAATATCGGCTATGGAAAAATCATTGCAAACGTAATCACGGGTTTTCAAGCGGCGATCCAGAACGCCGTAAAGACGGGCCACTTCGGCGCGGTAGCGACCTTGCGCATAGGGTAGAACCTGTGGGGGATCCATTTTTGGCGCATAGGCCAGAAAGTGGTGTGCCTGTCCCGCCATCGGGCCAAGACCACCCATTTGCCACATCAACCATTGGTCTATTTCAATGCGTTCACGCTCTGATGCACCATAAAACTTACCGGTTTTGCGGGCCAGATATTGCAAGATTGCACCTGACTCGAAAATAGAAATTGGCGCGCCGTCCGGCCCGTTCGGGTCAACAATGGCGGGCATGCGGTTGTTTGGCGAGATTTTCAAAAAATCCGCCTTGAACTGGTCGCCTGCACCGATATCTATCAGATGAAGGGCGTAGGGCAGTTCCATTTCTTCCAGTGCAATGCTGATTTTCCAACCATTCGGGGTGGGCCAATAATAAAGATCTATCGGATCTGTCATTTCTGTTCTCCTGTTGGTGCCAGAATGGCAGAAAATATACTATGGTCAACTCATTGAAAGGTGAATGATTGGCGAAAAGCCTGCAGCTTTGTGTGCAATAAAATTCGTTTACTGCGGGTGGCAAAGGCGATGGCATTGGCCCCCATTTCAAGCATCATCTTGTCTGCAACAACGCTGAATTCGGGGCTTTCCGACCAATTGGAATGGGCGAACTTGTACCCATAACATATGGCACGGTCGGCCGGTCCGGGTTTTGGCCCGAAGCGGTCGAATAAGAACGGTGTCAGGCTGTGGTTTTTTGCCACGATATTATAGCAGCTTAGATGCGCCCCCATCGGGCAATCAAGTGACAAAAGTGTCGGGGCGGAGAACTCGAACGCGTTGGACAATAGCAAGCGCCGCCACATTTTTGAGCGGGCTTTGCGCACTGCCATCAAAGCCACGCGTGCGCCCAAACGGTGTGCCACCACGTCAACAGGGCTGTCGGGGGATATTTGGCGCAACTGATTGATCAGATAGGCCAATCCTGCTGACTCTAATCCGGCCTTGTCATAAGGGGCTTGCATGTCGGGCAGAGCCTGTAGTCCGGTGGTGTAGCCCAACCAGCGAAAATCGACAACAAGGGTATTTTTGTCATGTGGTTTAAGGGCAAAAGGGGTGTGTCGGTGATGGGCCGGTAATTGTATCGATATCCTTGGAGGGGAAGAAAACTGCCCGATATGTTTTGCCAACAGGCCCATCACGTCACGTCTGGGGTAAGATGGATTGTAAATTTCCCCATTGTGCGATTGCACACGAAATACTGTCATTTATCACTCTTTTTACTGCTCTGACATGGGTTTAGTGCAGGAGTATTTCAAATCCGTAAATATGATAACGGGCATTGACGAAATTGTGCATTTTAAGTACGGATAATTTGAGGCGATTTGTAACCGGATTGTGGGCCTCGT
>JASFZB010000063.1:0-39239 GCA_045046705.1 Rhodobacterales bacterium
ATTTTCCACCTAATGGATTTAAACCACCGGCTTCCAGCCGGTTAGCTTCAGCGAATCTGTCAATGATCTTCTCTCCTGAATTTTGAAACCCGCTTTGGCGGTATGGTTTCAAAATTCAGGAGAGAAGATCATGCGTTATTCATCAGCTGCGCACACGCGATTCTACCACAGATTTCATGTCGTGTGGGTCACAAAATATCGATACAAGGTTTTGCAGGGTCCGATGCGCATGCGGATACGCGAAATTATCGCACAAACTTGTGCCGAAATGGGCGTGCACATCGTGAAGGGGGTGTTGGCGCGGGACCATGTGCATATGTTTCTGTCGATCCCGCCAAAGCTGTCGCTGTCGGACGTCATGCAACGTATTAAGGGCCGCTCGTCGCGCCGCATCCAGATGGAATTTCCTGAGTTGCGCAAGCGCTACTGGGGCAGACGGTTTTGGGCCCGAGGATATTTTTCGACAACCTCTGGAAATGTAACCGACGACATCATCACACAGTACCTGGAATTACATTCCTCTAAATGATGCTACCGGCATCTGCCGGTAGTTCTTCACTGCAACCCCCGAAGTCACCAATTGTATCTCGATGGATCGGGCGCATCAGAAATCGGTTTTTCATACTCAAGCAGATGATCCCGGGCTTCAGGCCTATCAGGGGATTGCCGCCGAGTTGGGTATTTGGTTGCTGATCGGGTCGCTTGGCCTAAAGACCAACGACCCCGATGGCCGTTTTGCCAACCGCAGTTTCATGATTACCCCAAATGGTGTGATTTTGGCGCAATATGATAAAATACACATGTTTGATGTGGATTTATCAAGCACAGAAACCTTTCGCGAATCACAAGGTTACCGTCCTGGAGACAAAGCGGTTCTGGCTGAATGTGATTTTGCCGCTGTCGGCATGACAATTTGCTATGACTTGCGTTTTGCGCAACTATTCCGGGATTTGGCACAGGCGGGGGCGCAAATTATCACGGTTCCCGCGGCTTTTTCGCCAGTATCGGGTGACGCGCATTGGCATGTTTTGTTGCGCGCGCGGGCCATTGAAACGGGATGCTATATTGTGGCACCGGCGCAAACCGGTACGCATAGCACAAGTGTTGGAACTGCGCGGCAAACTTACGGGCACAGTCTGGTTGTTGACCCTTGGGGGAAGATTATTGCGGACGCCTTAACCGATGTTGCCATAACGATAGTTGAAATTGATCTCGATCAGGTAGAGACTGCCCGCAAAAGCATTCCATCCTTGCAACATGATCGAAAGTATCAAGCCCCGAAATGCCCGACATAAAGACAGAAGATACTTTAGCTATTGCCCTATTCAGCGAGATCATGACATCGGATCAGTTGATCCGCACACAATTGTCGAAAGCCTTGCCCAAAGGAATGGAGTTGTCGCACTTTTCCGTTCTGAACCATCTGGCACATCTGGGCGGCGAACGCACGCCTGCGCAATTGGCCAGACTGTTTTCGGTGACCAAAGGGGCAATGACCAATACGCTTAGCAAACTGGAACTGGCCGGCTACGTTCATATCCGCCCCGACTGGGATGATGCACGCAAGAAAATGGTAGCCCTTAGCCCTGCGGGTCGCACCGCACGCGATTTAGCCGTGCGTGCGGTAGAGCCTGTGTTTAATGAAATCATAGTGCGTCTGGGGGTGGACAAGATCAAGGCAACCCTGCCGATCCTGCGCGAACTGAGAATGGCCCTTAGCTAGGGTCAGGACCTGTTAATCCTGCACCACTGGTTTGGCAGATTTTCTCTCTGATCAGGCACATCTGTGCAGGAATAGTCGTTCTATTTCAAGCATATGTAACGCCACCAGAGGGGAAGTCCGCCAAATCCGAAGGACGTTGTTTTCCCTTCATCTCAGTGGCTTGGCACGTTTGCCAATAGGACCACTATTGGCGGCACGCGCCATACCCCTGATATTTCTGGAAAACAGCGCCAGAGGCGTAGGATTAACAGGTCCTGACCCTGGGTTTTGTGCTGGCGGTGACGTAATTCACGCTTAAATCACTATCCGATAATGACCAAGTCCATTTCAACGGGTTGAACACGAAACCTTTGCGGTCAACCGGTGTAAGGCCTGCATCTTTCAGCAATGCAAACAACTCATCAGGGGTGAT
Source organism: Rhodobacterales bacterium (assembly GCA_045046705.1). GTDB lineage: Bacteria > Pseudomonadota > Alphaproteobacteria > Rhodobacterales > Rhodobacteraceae > Amylibacter. The sequence continues at coordinate 2,136 of JASFZB010000063.1, forward strand.
GAACTTGTCCCATTCATGGGTGCCGATGGGCAGCCAGCGCATGATACGTTCCGCCCCGATAATCGCCACCATGTAGCTTTTGGGATTGCGGTTGATGGTGGAACACAGGATCAGCCCGTTCGGTTTCAGCAAATCCCTGCACGCTTCCAGAAAAGCCGCAGGATCGGACACATGCTCGATCACTTCCATATTCAGGATCACATCGAACTGCTCACCGTTTGCCGCTAGTGCTTCAGCCGTGATGTGACGATAATCAATATCCAGCCCAGATTGTTCGGCGTGAATTTGCGCTACGGGGATGTTGCCGGGGGCTGCATCGGCCCCCATCACGGTTGCCCCTAGCCGCGCCATGGGCTCCGACAAAAGACCGCCGCCACAGCCGATGTCTAATATGCGCAGGCCCTTGAAGGGCAGTTTTGTGGTCAAATCGCGTCCGAACTCCACCGCGATTTGATCAGTTATATAATCCAGCCGGCAGGGGTTGAGCATGTGCAAGGGTTTGAACTTTCCTTCCACATCCCACCATTCCGCCGCCATTGCCTCAAACTTGGCAACTTCGTTTTCATCAACTGTTTTCGTTGTGACCATTGATCTTGCGCCTTTAACCTGCAAAGTATTTCGGAAGACTTTACATAGCATATAGGGTGGAAATGCGAAACTCCGATAGTCAAATTGGCGCAGGGCGGCAGTTATATCCCGTTACGCAGCCGTATTTTTATCAAATGCTGGAAGTTAGCGACGGCCACACGCTTTATGTCGAGGAATGTGGCAATCCAGAAGGCATTCCCGTGGTTGTGTTGCATGGCGGGCCGGGTGGTGGGTGCAGCCCCGGAATGCGACGTTTTTTTCACCCCGACGTTTACCGCATCATCCTGTTCGATCAACGCGGTTGCGGGCGTTCCACACCACATGCAAGTGTTGAAAACAACACCACTTGGCATCTGGTGGAGGACATTGAACGCATTCGCACCCATCTGGGCGTTGAAAGCTGGATTGTTTTCGGAGGCTCGTGGGGGGCGACGCTTTCGCTGATTTATGCACAAACCCATCCTGCGTGTGTACGCCATCTGGTGTTGCGCGGTGTATTTTTGATGACACAAGCGGAACTCGATTGGTTTTATGGCGGTAAAGCGGGGTGGTTTTTTCCCGAAGAATGGGAAAACTTTGCAAGCCTTTTACCAAGTGATGAGCGCGAAGATATGATCGCGGGCTATGCCAAACGGCTGTTTGGCGCAGATGAAAGCACAAAGATCGATTTTGCCCGCGCATGGACAGGTTGGGAAAGCGCGCTTGCGTCACTGGAAAGCCGCTGCACCCCGAACGCAACCCCTGCCGCATATGCCTGCGCCTTTGCGCGGATTGAAAACCATTACTTTTCCAATAAAGGGTTTTTAGATGTGGACGGCCAGATCATGCGCGATGTTGGGCGGCTTAAGGATATTCCGGGCACCATTGTTCAGGGCCGGTATGATATGGTCTGCCCCCCCGAAACCGCTTACCGTTTGCATCAGGCTTGGCCGATGTCGCGCCTGATTATAGCGTCAAAATCAGGACATGCCCTGTCAGAGCCGCAAATCACTTCTGCTTTGGTCGGGGTGATGGATGAGCTGGCCTGACAATTGGAACAGCGTGTTCCGGGTTATTTATTTGTGACTTCTTACAAAACCGCTAAGATTTAGACATAACCCAAGGGAATAACCCCATGAGCGATGAAACACCGAAAATAACCCTGAAAGAAAACGGTCCGCTGATCGTTGAAAACGTCCCTGAATTGATCCTGTCGGATGGATCCAAGGCCGAGGCAAAACCGATGATGGCTTTGTGCCGTTGCGGGCAATCCTCAAACAAGCCTTTTTGTGATGGCACACATGCCAAAGTTGGCTGGACTGAATAATTTACAAGCTAGCCGCCAAGCGGCTGCCTTGATCTATTGCGCGTTTTGCGTCCAGTTCAGTCGCCACATCAGCCCCGCCGATAATATGGGCGTTTATACCTTGCGCTGACAGTTGGTCATATAAGGCGCGAAGCGGCACTTGGCCTGCACAAAGCACTATATCGTCTACCTCTAGAATGCGTGGATTATCGCGAGTTTCGCCATCTGAGATATGCAGGCCCTTGGCGGATATTTCTTCATAGTTTACCCCGCCGATCATGTCGACATGCTTCATTTTCAGCATTGCGCGGTGGATCCAGCCCGTGGTTTTGCCCAAGCCTTTGCCTAGTTTCTGGGCTTTGCGTTGCAGCAGATAAACCTTCCGTTTTGGGGCTTCGACCTGCGGGCCGTCGGCGGCCAGTCCGCCGCGCGTTTTATCAGGGCTGCCAACACCCCATTCGCGTTTCCAAGCATTCAGATGCTCGGTCGGGCTATCATCGCCGCTTACCAGAAATTCGGCGACATCAAACCCGATTCCGCCTGCGCCGACCACGGCAACACGGGGCCCGATACTAACAGTGCGATTTAGCACATCTATATAGGAATGAACGTTCGGCGCATCTTGCCCCTTTATATCGGGATTGCGCGGCAAAACGCCGGTGGCGATAATCACCGCGTCAAACCCCTTCAGGTTTTCAACGGTTGCCTCTGTATTCAGGCGCAGGGTAATACCTGACAGCTCTACCTGGCGTTTGAAATAATCCACCAAACCCCAAAATTCTTCTTTGCCGGGGATTTGTTTGGCCAGATTTAGCTGTCCGCCAAGCTGGTCGACTTTATCGAACAAGGTAACTTTATGGCCGCGTCCAACGGCAATGGTGGCAGCAGACAGGCCGGCAGGGCCTGCGCCCACGACAGCAATGGATTTTGGCGCATCGGTAGCGGTATAGTTCAGTTCGGTTTCACTGCACGCACGCGGATTGACCAGGCATGAAGTCAGCTTCATGGCGAATGTATGGTCCAGACAAGCCTGATTGCAAGCAATGCAAGGTGCGATTTCATCCGCGCGCCCTTGCTTGGCTTTTATCACGAAATTGGGGTCAGCCAAAAAGGGTCGCGCCATGGAAACCATATCCGAACACCCGTCTGCCAGAACGCTTTCGGCCACTGCAGGCGTGTTGATGCGGTTTGACGCAATAATCGGGATGTTCACTTCACCCATCAGCTTTTGCGTAACCCACGCAAAGGCGCGGCGTGGAACCGATGTGGCGATGGTCGGAATACGCGCTTCGTGCCAACCGATGCCGGTGTTGATGATCGTAGCCCCCGCCAATTCAACCGCTTTGGCAAGCTGTACGACCTCTTCCCAAGTAGAGCCGTCAGGCACAAGGTCAATCATCGACAGGCGGTAAATGATGATGAAATTGGTGCCAACCGCTTCGCGCACGCGGCGCACAACCTCAAGAGGCAGACGCATGCGGTTTTCATAAGACCCGCCCCATTCGTCGGTGCGTTTGTTGGTGTGGGTGACCAGAAACTGGTTCAGGAAATAGCCTTCCGAGCCCATAATTTCGACACCGTCATAACCGGCTTCCTGCGCCCGCGTGGCTGCCGTCGTTATATCGCGGATTTGCTTTTCGATACCTTTTGCATCCAGCTCTGCCGGTGGAAACGGTGAAATCGGTGATTTTATTGCACTGGGTGCCACCGCTTTGGGTGAATAGGCATACCGCCCCGCGTGCAGGATTTGCATAGCGATTTTACCGCCCTCTTGGTGAACGCGGGTCGTCACGATGCGGTGGTTCTGAATGTCTTTATCGCCAAAAAGCCCGCAAGCCCCCGGCAGCACGGCACCTTCAACGTTCGGAGCGACCCCGCCTGTAACCGCTAAAGCCACCCCGCCGCGCACGCGTTCCGCATAATAGGTCGCTACACGGTTCCAGTCGCCAAGCTCTTCCAGGCCGGTGTGCATAGATCCCATCAACACACGGTTTTTCAGGATGGTAAACCCAAGATCCAAAGGCTGGAATAAATGTGGGTAGGTCGGATGGGTCATAGCGGTCTCAATTCTGTCAGTTAGGTGTAAGCCCTAAAATATTACGGATAATTGTCACGCATAACGCCGCGTCACCCCATTGTTTCTACGCAGTGGCGGCGAAAGGCGCGTTTCAGCATGTCCAGTTCTTCGCGAAGCAAGCTGATCTCGTTGCGCAAGTCGTCATCAAGGGGTTCACCTGTGATGATTGAAAAACTGTCCAGCGGGACGGTTTTGTCGGCATGGCAAACCAGAAAGGTTTGTATGCCGTCCGATAGGGTATCGACAGGAATTGTGCACTGGATAAGCCAGCTATTTTCCTGTTCGTTTATCGGTGTTACTTTGGCTTCACCAACAGCTTTGCCTAAATAATACAGTTCCAGTGCGGGTTCTGTTTTGCCCTCATAAACACCTTCATAGACGCCATTGGCAATGCGTTTTTTTGTAAGCTTGGACGTTTTGAACATTTGGCCCCCTTCAGGTGTTGGCGCGTAGGCGGCGAATAATGGATACATCGCGAATTGTTATCTGGTTCATCGACGGGCTTTCAAAAATCAGATCAAACCACATGCTATGGGCGCGCACCTGATTAAATTTTGTGTAGAACAGATCAAATTCTACATATATTTCGCGGCTGGATAAATCCAGCTCGCGCACGATTTTTTCGATATTCGGGCCATGACGTAAATTCAACCGCGCGAACATTTCCTGTGGCCGTTCGCTGTCGATGATCAATGTCAGGCAAATGATGTGTTCTTTTCTTAGGCCTTTAACGGCCTGGTTCGGCATTTCTACTGCAAGCGATAGAAACGAGCCTTCAAAGTTGAAAACGTCAAGTTGAATACCGAACGGGGCCAAATCACTTTCGCGGTTATTTCGTATTTGCCGCAATGTTATCTCGTGGGTTTTACAATCGTGAAAAAGGGCAAGCTCCTGGCCAATTCTTGAGGTCGATTCAACCGATGATATGCCGCTTGGACTAACCGGGCCTGACCATACTTCCGGTCGATATGCCCATTCCGCCCCCTGACGCTTCCGGATTGCATTTGATCCTATGACAGGCAGCGTCAGACGCGATGTTGCGATGTGGTTAACCTGGTTTGTACGATTGTTTAATCGCCGTGCCTTGGTTCGAAGGTTGCGTAATTCGGCCAGCCCCATGGTTTTTGCCGCGCGGCCTTGACGCTCCCACCATTTCAGGCTGCGCCGATAGTGCCAGCCATTAAGTAAATCTCGAATCTTGCCCAAAAATCTGCCTTTTTGTGTAGTTATAACCTTATGTAATTAAGGTCTTAAATGGTATCGGAAAATCCTTTTTAAAGGAATAGCCAACGTAAAATCCCAACATTTTTAAGTCCGTTTCTGTTTGGCGGAGTCACAGGCCGAGTCTTTGCTGCGGATTTCGGGGTGGGCAATGCGGCGCTTTTGCCGGCACTAAATTTTATAGTTTCAGAATAACCTTGTAAAAATTGCATCGCCTGTTCGGGGAATTGAGGTGCCGTTTTGTTTTGCAACAATGTAACGGTGACAAGATGATCAGAACGGTTCAGGAAGCTTTTCCAAACATTTTTTGACAAAACAGCATCGCTGTCATGCAGTTGAAGAAAAACCCCGTCAGAGGTTTTACGCCTGTCAACAATGGCGACTGTATCGGCGTTGCCGGATGTGCTTAAAGATTTGAGTCCTTGTTTTGTGCTTAAAAACCATGACAGAGCGTCAATGCCGTGCCCCTCTTGAAAAGCGGTATCTTTGGTGATGCTTGTTGTCACCAATCCGGAAAATGTGGCGTTTCGGGATGCACGCCTGCCGCCTGAATTTAGGTAGCCACAGTCTGCAAACATCAAAAAAGCCAAAGTCTTGGTGTTCTTGCTTCCCTTGACATCTTTACAGAACCCGGGTGGTGGGGTGACGTTAAAATAACCGTTTTTGACATTTATAACTTCGGTTTTTGACACTATATGTTGTCTAGGTGGCCCATAAAATACGCGTCCGTTGCTGCATCCAAACAACAACAGTGTCGACAAAAGCAAGAATCGTCTTGGCATTTTTGCCAATAATTGCCTGCTCAAACCATTCCCTCCAAAACACGTTGTTACTGGTTACCTAGTTCGGTATGGTATCGCAAGCAACCGTTGTGAATGCGCGTAATTATTAACAAATATTGCAATCTACACAATAAACATAGGTTTAATAACGTGTTTCCAAAAACCGGCCAAAAATTTCAACAATTTTATAAACCGGCGATTGCCACCCGATCTATCGGACGGCTTTTGATGGGTGTGGTGGTCTTGTCGATACTTTATATTGTTTTTTACATTATATTTTTTGCTATCATCGGGATTTATTTTGGCTTTACGGGGGCGTTAAACGGCTTTGATCTTGTGGCAATCAGGATGAAATTCGGCACGGTATTTTTAGGAAACAGCCCTGAAAGCGTGGTCCTGGTTCTGCTTAGTTTTACGGCCATGTTTTTAAGCGTTCTTGCAACGGTAAAATGGGTATACAAACGTGGGCTATCAAGCCTGTTTGGCCCTGACATAGGGGATGTCTTTCGCGGCTTTAAAGGTGGATTTCTGTTTATAATCGCGGTTTCATTTGTCAGTATCGGGTTGTTTTCGATCATCAACACACCGGTTAAAAATCTGGAATTTTCAACATGGATCAAGTGGGTTTGGCTGGCGATTCCCTTGATATTTTTACAAACCACATCGGAAGAGCTGATATTTAGGGGCTATTTGCAACAACAGCTTGCGGCACGTTTTAACAGCCGCTGGGCGTGGTATTTTTTACCCTCGCTGGCTTTTGGTATGTTGCATTATGACCCTGGGACGATGGGCTCCAACGCCTGGATACTTGTGCTTCACACTACGCTTTTCGGCCTTATTGCAGCCGAGGTAACAGCGCGTACCGGAAATCTGGGCACGGCCATGGGGCTGCATTTTGCCAATAATCTTTTGGCCCTTGGCGTGGTGACCATGGACGGCCCCCTGTCGGGACTTGGCCTGTATAAAACGGCGATCAGCGTGTCAGACGAGGTGGCTATTCGACCCATGATGTTATCCGATCTTATCCTGACGGCACTGCTTTACGGCCTGTATTTGCTGTGGTGCAAAAAGCATCCAGAGTTGTGATTGCAATTCGCGGCCCTTCAAAGTATTTGTGGTTCCTGAACGATAACAAAGGCAGCTTGCGCCCATGAACTGGATTTCAAACTACGTCCGCCCCCGGATTAACTCGTTATTTTCGCGCCGCGAAACCCCCGATAATCTTTGGACAAAATGTAATGAATGCGGAACCATGCTGTTTCACCGCGAACTAAAAGATGCATTGAACGTGTGTACCAACTGCGGCCATCACATGGCGATCACGCCGCGTGACCGGTTTAAGACGCTTTTTGATGGGGGGCTGTTCATCGAGCTTGAAACCCAACCCCCCGTTGCCGACCCGCTGCATTTCAAAGATCAGAAAAAATACCCTGACCGGATGAAGGCCGCGATCAAGAAAACCGGCGAGCCGGATGCCATGCTGGTTGCCGAAGGTGAAATTGGCCGCACACCTATTGTTGCTGCGGCACAGGATTTTTCCTTTATGGGTGGCTCTATGGGCATGTCTGTGGGCAATGCGATCATTGGTGCGTGTGAACGCGCGGTACAGCGTAAATGCCCGCTGATCCTGTTTTCTGCGGCAGGCGGCGCGCGGATGCAGGAAGGGATTTTATCCCTGATGCAAATGCCGCGCACAACCGTTGCCCTGCAAATGCTGAAAGAGGCGGGGCTGCCGTTTATTGTGGTGCTGACCCATCCGACAACGGGGGGTGTTACGGCAAGTTATGCGATGCTGGGTGACATTCAAATCGCCGAACCCAAGGCGCTGATCTGCTTTGCCGGCCCGCGCGTGATTGAACAGACCATCCGCGAAAGGTTGCCAGAAGGCTTTCAGCGTTCCGAATATCTGTTGGAACACGGCATGTTGGACCGCGTCACCAAGCGCAAGGATTTGCGTGATGAGCTTATCAAAATCACCAGAATGTTGATGAACCAAACCCCGCAAGTTGTGGGCGATTTGCCCGCGCCCGACAGTAAAGACAGCTCCAAGGACGCATAGACGTGGCAGCTAAATCCAGTGACGTCATCCTTGAAAGGTTGATGTCGCTTCATCCCAAGATCATTGACCTGACACTTGATCGCATGACACGGCTGTTGGCGCAACTGGGCTCACCCGAAGCCGCCATTCCCCCGGTTATTCATATCGCAGGCACTAACGGTAAAGGCTCGACCTCCGCGATGGTTCGTGCCGGACTGGAAGCGGTTGGTGAAAAAGTGCATGCCTATACGTCGCCGCATCTGGCGCGATTCCATGAACGTATCCGTCTGGCAGGGAAGTTGATTGATGAAACGCTGCTGGCCGAAACGCTGGAGGAATGCCAGCATGTGAACGGCGGCGTGCCAATCACCTATTTCGAGATCACGACCTGCGCCGCGTTTCTGGCGTTTTCGCGGGTTCAGGCCGACCACACGATTCTCGAGGTTGGCTTGGGCGGGCGACTGGATGCGACGAATATATTCGAGCAGCCCGAATTAACCGTCATCACCCCGGTTTCTGTCGACCACCAACAATATCTGGGTGAAACGCTGGCCGAGATTGCTGCCGAAAAAGCCGGTATTCTAAAGCGCAACACATTTTGTGTTGTCGGTCCTCAGGAAGATGCTGCCCTTGAGGTGATTGAGGCCAAAGCTGCGCGTATTGGTGCAACGCTGAAAATCTATGGGCAACACTGGCATGTCTGGGAAGAAAACGGGCGGCTGGTTTTTCAGGATGAATACGGATTGCTGGATTTGCCAGTGCCGGTGCTTTTGGGTGCGCATCAAATACAGAATGCGGGCATGTGCATAGCGGCCCTGCGGTTGCTGGGTAAATCAGAAGAGGCTTGTGCCGGAGCCATGACAAACGCCGAATGGCCGGCCCGCATGCAACGTTTGCGCAAAGGCCCGCTTACCGATGCCGCCCCGGGTGCAGAGCTGTGGTTGGACGGTGGGCATAATGAAGCGGCGGGGCGTGCTATTTCCAAGCTGCTTGCCGAATTGCCGCAAAGGCCCACCCATATGGTGGTCGGCATGCTGAACACCAAAGATGTATCGGGCTATCTTGCGCATTTTCTGAAAGGGACGATCAGCCTGCAAGCGGTTTCAATCCCGGGCGAAGCGGCTACGTTATCAGCGGCCCAAACAGCAAAAGCCGCCCGTGATTTGGGATTTGTGGCGTCCGAGGCGGATGATGTGTTGTCGGCGGTGAAAACCATCGTGGGCAAAAACAGCTCTGCCAGAATACTGATCTGCGGCTCGCTCTATTTGGCCGGAAGTATTTTGCGCGAAAACGCATGACAATCCACTTAGTGGGCTGGATCATCAATGCTTGGGGTCGGCTTGGCTATGCTTGCTAAATCGTCCGCATCCGAAATTGTCACATGCGCCCCATTGATTTGAACCCCGTATGGTTGCAGGGCTTTGATGGCGCGTGACAGGTTTTCGGGGGTCATGCCCAGATAGGACGCCAACAGACGTTTTTCCGTTTTAAGATCAAACGCGCCGACCTTTCCGGCGTTGTTATTTTGCCGTATTAAGTAATTTGCCAAGCGTTCAATGGACGTGCGCAGTTTCAGGTTTTTGGAATTTTTGACAACAGCGCGGTAGCATTGTGCCAATTCCGTAACCACAGATCGGGCAAACGTATTGTCAATATCGAAGATTTTCCGCACATCTTGTGAGGGCAGCATAACCACGCGTGATTTTTCCATGGTACGGGCCGACATCAGATAGGGCGCATCTTTGATCGTGGCCGCCAGAATGAAGGTAGACAAAGGCCGGACTGTCGCCATAGAGGTTTCACGGTTATTCCATGATGCAAATAGCTCGACACAGCCCGAAGCAACAATATGCAGAAAATCACTGGCCTCACCCTCGGTGATTAGCTCCACTTGTGCCGGAAAATTCTGGATATAGGACGCGCGCATGAGCGTATCAAAATTGCCAGCTTCCATATTGGAGAACAGGGGCAGGTTCTTGATTTCCTCTACTTCAGACTCTTTCATGGCGGCCCACCTGCAAACAGCTAATTTGATATTAGTCAAACATTGTAGTGGTAAATATCAAGAAGAGCCAGAGGGTTTATGAAGTAACCACAAGACAAATCATTCATGGCTGCCATAAATAATTTATGCCCCCGTTTATTTAAGCGGTTGAGCTGCCATTTATTGATTTAGATCAAGTTATGATCCCCCCAAATAGGCCAGTTATTTCCCAAAGCCATACGCGGCTTTAGATTCTGGACCATAACTGTGAGGGCAATTCACAACAGGACTGGGGCAACACGGCCAAGAGGCCACATCTACTAGGAGTGATGAAAGATGCATAACATTGACGGGGTCACACGAAGCGACCAGAACCGTGCGCTTGGGCTTAGTACATTGGCCTTTACGGTCTGTTTCGCGGTTTGGACGATTTTTTCCATCATCGGTGTGAAAATCAAACAGGATTTGGGCCTGTCTGAAAGTCAGTTTGGCCTGCTGGTTGCAACGCCGATTTTAACCGGCTCTGTTAGCCGGATTTTTCTAGGGGTTTGGACCGAACAACTGGGGGGGCGGCTTCTTTTGCCCTTGCAAATGCTGATTACTGCGGTTTCCGTCTGGCTTTTAGCATCGGCGCATACCTATGCGATGTTTCTTATAGCGGCCCTTGGTTTGGGTCTTGCCGGCGGGTCGTTTATTATCGGTATCGCTTATGTGTCGCGTTGGTTTAATGCGGAAAAGCAAGGCACTGCGCTGGGCATTTTCGGGGCAGGAAACGTTGGGGCCGCTGTTACAAACTTTGCCGCACCGTTTTTGGTTGTTAGCCTTGGCTGGCAGCAAACCGCACATGTTTATGCAATCGTTTTGGTCGCTATGGCGGTTATCTTTTATGTGTTTGCAAAAACCGACCCGGCCAAAGCGGCGCGTCAGGCAAGCGGTCATAAAGCACCAACATTTATGGAGCAAATGGCACCGCTTAAAAACACCCAGGTTTGGCGGTTTTCGCTTTACTACTTCTTTGTATTTGGTGGTTTTGTGGCCCTTGCTCTTTGGTTGCCGCACTACTTGATCGATGTCTATCATGTAGATCTGAAAACTGCCGGTATGCTGGCCGCGGCGTTCTCTGTTCCGGCAAGTATTTTCCGCGCTTACGGCGGGCATTTGTCGGATCGTTTCGGGGCCCGGAAAATCATGTACTGGACATTCGGGTTTTCACTATTTGTCTTGTTCATGCTGTCTTACCCCAGCACAGAATATATCGTGCAAGGTGTTAACGGGCCAATTCAGTTCAAGATTGAAATGGGCATCGTGCCGTTTGTTCTGTCAATTTTTGCACTGGGCTTTTTTATGTCCATGGGTAAAGCGGCCGTGTATAAACACATTCCCGTTTACTATCCGCAAAATGTTGGCGCAGTCGGCGGTCTGGTGGGTATGATCGGGGGTCTTGGCGGTTTTGTGTTGCCCATTATCTTCGGGGTTCTTCTGGATGTAACCAACGTTTATACAAGTTCTTTCGTGTTCCTTTTTGCCGTTGTTGCCATATCCATGATCTGGATGCATCTGTCGATCAGAAGCATGGAACATGCGGTTATGGGCAAAGAACTGGATGAATTGCCGGCTTTCCCTGAATTGCAGGAAATTCATGAAACCATCGATGTAAAGCCAAGCCATGTCTTTGAAGAATGGAAACCGGATGACCCCGATTTCTGGGCTGAAAAAGGCCGTAAGGCTGCAAGACGCAACCTGTGGATTTCGATCCCTGCATTGTTACTGGCATTCTCGGTCTGGTTGGTGTGGTCCGTTGTTGTGGCCAAGCTACCTGCAATCGGGTTCAATTATACGACAAGCCAATTGTTCTGGTTGGCGGCGCTACCGGGCCTATCGGGTGCAACGTTGCGTATCTTCTATAGCTTCATGGTTCCGATCTTTGGTGGCAGGCTGTGGACAACGCTGTCAACTGCATCGCTGATTATTCCTGCCCTTGGTATGGGATATGCGGTTCAGGATCCGACAACGCCTTATCTGGTCTTTATCGTTCTGGCCCTTCTTTGCGGCTTTGGTGGTGGTAACTTTGCGTCTTCAATGGCAAATATCAGCTTTTTCTTTCCTAAAGCCGAAAAGGGCAATGCACTTGCATTGAATGCAGGCCTTGGAAACATGGGCGTGTCGGTCATGCAGTTTACCGTACCCCTTGTGATAACAATGAGCGTCTTTGGTGCACTTGGAGGCGAGCCGCAAGTGTTGTCCGACGGGTCACTGATGTGGCTGCAAAATGCCGGCTTTATCTGGGTACCGTTCCTGGTTCTGTCAACAATTGCCGCCTGGGTCGGGATGGATGATATTGCCGACAGTAAAGCGTCCTTCAAAGAACAAGCCATCATCTTCTCAAGAACCCATAACTGGGTGATGTGTATCCTTTATACCGGTACATTCGGTAGCTTCATTGGCTATGCTGCGGGCTTTCCATTGCTGATGAAACTTCAGTTTCCGGATGTTAATGTCTTAAGCTATGCCTTTTTGGGGCCACTTGTAGGGGCACTTAGCCGCGCTGGAACGGGCTGGATTTCAGACCGGTTTGGCGGAGGTCGCGTGACCTTCTGGACATTCATCGGCATGATTGTTGCGGTTTACGGTGTGGTTTACTTCCTGCCAAGCGATGGGGATGCTGGTTATTTCTGGGGCTTCTTTGCCAGCTTCATGGCACTGTTCTTCCTGACCGGTGTTGGCAATGCGTCGACATTCCAGATGATCCCGGCCATCATGCAACAGGAAATACCACGCTTGATGCCGGAACTGGATGAGGGTGCGCTTACGAAACAAGCCAGTCTTGAAAGTGCGGCAATAATTGCCTTCACATCTGCGATTGCTGCTTACGGTGCGTTCTTTATTCCCAAAGCATATGGCAGTGCCATCGCTTTGACCGGTGCGCCTAACGCAGCACTTTGGGCCTTTGCTATCTTTTACGCGATCTGTGCGTTTATCACATGGGTGTTTTACACGCGTAAATCCGCCCCTGTCCCTTGCTAAATAATCATTCCACCCGCCCATAACCGGCGGGTGGAACACGTCATCAGGAGAATATGAATGAGCCATTTATTAGATCGTCTTAACTTCTTCCAGTCGAAAGAGCTGGATCAGTTTTCCAACGGCCACGGCCAGACAACGCGTGAAAACCGTGATTGGGAAGATACTTACCGAAACCGCTGGCGGCATGACAAGATCGTACGTTCCACCCACGGGGTGAACTGTACCGGCTCATGTTCCTGGAAGATTTATGTGAAATCCGGCATTGTGACGTGGGAGACCCAACAAACCGATTACCCGCGCACACGGCCCGATTTACCCAACCACGAGCCCCGCGGTTGTGCGCGTGGTGCCAGCTATAGCTGGTATCTGTATTCTGCCAATCGGGTGAAAAACCCACTTATTCGCGGTAAACTGATGCGGGCCTGGCGCAAAATGCGCGAAACCATGACCCCGACTGCGGCGTGGAAAGCGTTGCAGGAAGACCCGATTTTGCGGGCATCCTATGTGACCACGCGTGGCAAGGGTGGATTTGTGCGGGCCAATTGGGACGAGGCCACAGAAATCATAGCGGCCGCCAACGCCTATACGGTGAAAACCTACGGGCCTGACCGCGTGTTCGGCTTTTCGCCAATTCCGGCAATGTCGATGGTGTCCTATGCAGCGGGCGCACGGTATCTTAGCCTTCTGGGTGGTGTATGCCTGTCATTTTATGACTGGTATTGCGACCTGCCACCTGCCAGCCCGATGACATGGGGTGAACAAACCGACGTGCCTGAAAGTGCCGACTGGTACAACGCGGGCTTCCTGCTGCTTTGGGGCAGCAACGTGCCGCAAACCCGCACGCCTGATGCGCATTTCTATACGGAAGCGCGTTATCGTGGAACAAAATCCGCTGTGATCTGCCCCGACTATTCCGAAGCCGCCAAATTCAGCGACATCTGGTTGGCCCCGAAACAGGGCACAGACAGTGCGTTGGCTATGGCTATGGGCCACGTTATTTTGCGCGAGTTCCATCTGGATCGCCAAGCCGAATATTTTGAAGATTACACCCGCAAATACAGTGATTTCCCGATGCTTGTCTGTCTTGAAGAAAAAGACGGCAAACTTATTCCTGGCCGTTTCTTGCGGGCCGATGATTTGCGCGGAAAACTGGGCGAGAAAAACAATCCCGAATGGAAAACCGTGGCCTGGGACAGTAAATCCAATTCACTTTGCTCGCCTAACGGGTCGGTTGGCTATCGTTGGGGTGAGGATGGTGAATGGAATTTGGAAGAACGCGCCAAAGGCACCGATACCGACCTGAAACTGTCCAATATTCTAGAAGATGATCACGATGATGTTGTGGGCGTTGATTTCCCCAATTTCGGCGGTGATGCAAGCGCGCATTTCACCAAATGCGACCATCCTGATGTACTGACTAAAAATGTACCAGTTAAACGTATTAAGGTTGGTAAAAAAGATATTCTTGTGGCCACCGTGTTTGATTTGTTTTGTGCAAACTACGGTCTTGATCGCGGTTTGGGCGGTGACTGGGTTGCGACCGATTATGCCACGGATGTACCGAACACCCCTGCTTGGGCGGAAAAAATTACCGGGGTTTCAGCCGATAAAATCATTACCGTTGCCCGTGAATTTGCCCGCAATGCGGAAAAAACCGAAGGTAAATCCATGGTTATTCTGGGGGCCGGCCTGAACCACTGGTACCACATGGATATGAGCTATCGCGGCATTATCAACATGCTGGTGATGTGCGGCTGTGTCGGTAAGTCGGGTGGCGGCTGGAGTCACTATGTGGGTCAGGAAAAGCTGCGCCCGCAAACCGGTTGGCAACCACTGGCCTTTGCGCTGGACTGGATGCGGCCACCACGCCATATGAACGGCACCTCGGCATTTTATGCGCATACAGATCAATGGCGTTATGAACAGTTGAGCCCAAGCGAAATTCTGTCGCCGACAGCACCGGATGGTGATTGGGATGCAAGCCTGATCGACTACAACATCCGTGCCGAGCGTATGGGTTGGCTGCCGTCTGCTCCGCAGTTGAAAACCAATCCGTTGAAGATTGCAAAAGCGGCGAAAAAAGCCGGCAAGGCGGTTCCCGAGTATGTTGTGGAACAGTTGAAATCCGGCAAACTGAAAATGTCTTGCGAAGACCCGGATGCACCGGAAAACTGGCCGCGTAACATGTTTGTTTGGCGATCCAACATTTTGGGGTCATCCGGCAAGGGGCATGAATATTTTCTGAAACACCTGTTGGGAACCGACCACGGTATTCAGGGCAAAGATTTGGGCGAAGAGGGCGGTCAAATGCCCAAAGAAGCCAAATGGTACAAAGATGCCCCCCAAGGCAAACTTGACCTGCTGGTGACGATTGATTTTCGGATGTCCACCACATGTGTTTATTCCGACATCGTGCTGCCAACAGCAAGTTGGTATGAAAAGGATGACATGAACACATCCGACATGCACCCGTTTATCCATCCGCTGCAAGCGGCGGTTGATCCGGCCTATGAAAGCAAATCTGATTGGGAAATTTTCAAAGCGATAGCCAAGAAGTTTTCCGAAGTGTCCCCTGAAATTCTGGGCACCGAGACCGACATTGTGCAACTGCCAATCTTGCATGATACTCCTGCGGAAATAGCGCAGGATCAAGTGCTGGACTGGAAAAAAGGCGAATGTGATTTGATCCCCGGCAAAACCGCACCGAACTATGTTGTGGTTGAACGGGATTACCCGAATCTTTACAAAAAGTTCACCTCTATCGGCCCGCTTCTGGATAAACTGGGTAATGGCGGCAAGGGTATCAACTGGAATACCGAAGTGGAAGTGCAGCACTTGCGCGACCTGAACGGTGTGGTGCTGGATGAAGGCGTGTCCAAAGGCATGCCAAAGCTGGATAGCGCAATTGATGCCTGCGAAATGATCCTGATGCTGGCCCCTGAAACCAATGGTGAAGTGGCGGTGAAAGCCTGGAATGAATTGTCCAAGGCCACAGGACGCGAACATGCGCATCTGGCATTGCCGAAAGCAGATGAAAAAATCCGCTTCCGCGATATTGCCGCACAACCGCGTAAAATCATCAGCTCGCCCACATGGTCGGGTATTGAAAGTGAACATGTCTGCTACAACGCAGGCTACACCAACGTGCACGAGCTAATCCCGTGGCGTACCCTGACGGGGCGACAACAGCTTTATCAAGATCATCTGTGGATGCGTGCCTTTGGTGAAGGGTTCTGTTCATATCGCCCTCCGGTGGATATGAAAACCACCATTAACGGGATTAACACCGATGAAGGCCAACCGCATGTGGTGCTGAACTTTATCACGCCGCACCAGAAATGGGGCATCCATTCGACCTATTCCGACAACCTGCTGATGTTGACCCTTAACCGGGGCGGACCGGTGGTCTGGATTAGTGAAGATGATGCGAAAGTAGCGGGGCTGGTCGATAACGACTGGGTCGAGGTTTACAATGCCAACGGTGCCCTGACGGCGCGCGCGGTGGTTTCGCAGCGGATCAAAAACGGCACGCTGTTCATGTATCACGCACAAGAAAAGATTGTGAATGTGCCGGGTTCTGAAAAGACCGGTAAACGTGGCGGTATCCACAACTCGGTCACACGTACAACCGTGAAGCCAACCCATATGATCGGGGGTTATGCCCAACAAAGCTACGGGTTCAATTATTACGGCACTGTTGGATCCAACCGTGACGAGTTCGTAATCGTCAGAAAAATGCACAAGGTCGACTGGCTTGACCAGCCTGCGACAAACAAGGAGGCGGCACAATGAGAGTTCGCGCACAAATAGGCATGGTGTTGAACCTTGATAAATGTATCGGGTGCCACACATGTTCGGTAACGTGTAAAAATGTATGGACCAGCCGTGACGGTGTTGAATACGCTTGGTTCAATAACGTGGAAACCAAGCCCGGCACCGGCTATCCAACCGACTGGGAAAACCAGTCGCGTTGGAACGGTGGCTGGGAACGCACCAAACGCGGTAAGTTGCAGCCCAAACAGGGGGCGAAGTGGCGGATATTGTCGAACATTTTCGGCAATCCAGATTTGCCCGAGATCGACGATTATTACGAGCCTTATGATTTCGACTACGACCACCTGCAATCCGCCCCTGAAATGGAGACGTTCCCGACGGCGCGCCCGCGTTCTAAAATCACGGGCGAGCGGATGGAAAAAATCGTCAAAGGCCCGAACTGGGAAGAAATTCTTGGCGGCGAGTTTTCAAAACGGTCACAAGACTACAACTTTGAAGGTATCCAGAAAGAGATCTACGGCGAATATGAAAATACATTTATGATGTATCTGCCGCGTCTTTGTGAACACTGTCTGAACCCCACTTGTGTTGCATCCTGCCCGTCAGGCGCGATCTACAAACGCGAAGAAGACGGTATTGTTCTGATTGATCAGGAAAAATGCCGAGGCTGGCGCATGTGTGTGTCTGGCTGTCCTTACAAAAAGATTTACTATAACTGGGAAAGCGGCAAATCGGAAAAATGTACGTTCTGTTATCCCCGCATCGAAAGCGGCAATCCAACGGTTTGTTCAGAAACCTGTGTTGGCCGTATCCGTTATTTGGGCGTGATGCTTTATGATGCGGACAAGATCGAGGAAGCGGCAAACGCTGAACAGAAAACCGATCTTTATGATGCGCAGCTTGATGTGTTTCTAGACCCAAGCGATCCGGAAGTGATTGCAGCGGCGCGGCGTGACGGCGTGCCGGAAGACTGGATCAAATCGGCACAAGTCAGCCCGATCTGGAAAATGGCGATGGATTGGAAAATCGCGTTCCCCTTGCATCCCGAATATCGCACGCTACCGATGGTCTGGTATATTCCGCCATTGTCCCCCATTCAAAATGCGGCTGAAGCAGGCAGTATCGGGGTTGATGGCGACATGCCCGATGTGCGCTCTTTGCGTATTCCGGTGAAATATCTGGCCAATATGCTGACAGCAGGCGATGAAGAACCCGTGGTCAGTGCGTTGGAACGGATGTTGGCGATGCGTGCCTATATGCGGTCAAAAACGGTGGACGGTGTGATTGACCAAGGCATCGCCGAGCGTGTCGGGCTGACAGGGCGTATTATCGAGGACATGTATAAAATCATGGCAATCGCGGATTACGAAGACCGTTTTGTTATTCCGACCACGCACCGTGAAAACGTTGAAGATGCCTATGATCTGCGCAGTGGTTGCGGCTTTACCGACACCAACGGCTGTTCAACGGGTATCAGCAAAGGCTCGTTGTTTGGGGGCCACAAAAAAGCGGCGTTTACCATGCCGAAGGAGGCGTAAGTTATGACTGATCGTACTTTGAAAGCCCTTTCATTGATCCTGAGTTACCCGACAAGGGAACTGCAAGGGGCCATGCCAGAAATCGGCGGCGTTCTGGCCTCTGATACGCGCCTGACGGCAGCGGCGCGACGGGAATTGCGCGCCATTGTGACGGAATTGGGAAACGCGGACATTTATACCTTGCAAGAGACCTATGTCGGCCTGTTTGATCGGTCAAAGTCCTTGTCGTTGAACCTGTTCGAGCATGTTCACGGTGAAAGCCGTGATCGTGGTGGTGCCATGGTCAGCTTAATGGAAACCTACCGCGCGGCAGGGTTCGAGCCTATGACAACGGAACTGCCGGATCACTTGCCGGTGTTGCTGGAATATCTTGCCATGCGGCCCTTGCCCGAAGCAAAAGAAACCTTGGCCGATGCGGCACATATCTTTGAGGTGCTTAGCACACGGCTGGCGCGGCGCGGCAACAGCTACGGTGCCGTATTCGGGGCTTTGTTGCAGTTGTCTTGTCAAAAGACGGATAAATCGGTTGTGGCAACCTTGTTGGAACGTCCCGACGATGACCCCGATGATCTGGAAGCACTGGATAAAATCTGGGAAGAAAGCGAGGTCATCTTTGGCCCTGATCCCAATGCGGGATGCCCGCAAGTGCGTGACATGCTTGCGCAAATGGACACACCCAAAAACCCTGCACCGGCCAAGCCGGTTGCGGCCCAATAGTGGAGCCAAATATGCATCATTTTCTTTTCGGAATATACCCCTACATTGCAACCGTGGTGTTGCTTGTCGGTTCTATCGCCCGTTATGAACGGGACCCTTTCACCTGGAAATCCAGCTCAAGCCAGCTATTGCGGCGCAAACAACTGATCATGGGATCGGTGTTGTTTCATGTGGGCATTCTGACCATTTTTGCCGGTCACTTCGTCGGTCTGTTGACCCCGTTATGGGTGTTTGAGGCTTTGGGTGTCAGTCACGGTGCCAAACAACTGCTGGCAATCATTGCCGGCGGCGGTGCGGGGATTTTGATGTTGATCGGCGGCTCTATGTTGTTGCATCGCCGTTTGACCGATCCGCGTATCCGAAAAACCTCTAGTTTTGCCGATATTGCCATTCTGGTTTTGTTGATGATCCAGCTTTTGTTGGGGTTAGGCACGATCTTTGTGTCGCTTCAAAATCTTGACGGTGTGGAAATGACCAAACTGATGGCCTGGGCCCATGGTATTGCTACCTTTGAACCCAATGCGGCTGATCATATTGTCGATATATCGCTGATCTTCAAAATCCATCTGACCCTTGGCCTGACGATTGTGCTTCTGTTCCCGTTCACCCGACTTGTGCACATGCTTTCCGTTCCTGTGCGCTACCTGGTGCGGCCAGGCTATCAGATTGTGCGTTCGCGCAGACAAACCACCCAAAGGAAATCATCATGAAACGCGCCCTTTTTCCCGAAATTATCGTCAACGGTGAAATCATTGATGCGGGCGTGATTGCAACCGAAGCCCAAAACCATGCCGCCCCGAAGGGCAAGCCGGGTTTGGCCTGGCGCAAGGCAGCGCAAGCCTTGGTGATCCGCACGCTGCTTTTGCAAAAGGCGCATGAGCGCAAGTTGACAGTAAAGCCAGCGGATTTGGGCAACAAACGTTTTGAAACAGCCGAGGAGGCCCTGATCAGGGGCCTTCTTGAAATGGAGGTAAATGTGGAACCGCCCAACGATGAAGCGATTGCCGCGATTTGGGAAAGAGATCCGACAAAATACCGGTCTCCGCCGCTTTGGGAAGCGTCGCATATCTTATGTATGGCGAATCCCTCGGATGAAGACGCATCAAAGGTGGCCTTTAAACGTGCTGAAGCACTCACAAAAATGGCCTTGGACAACCCCAAAGGATTTGGCCGTCTTGCGGCAAGTGAAAGTGAATGTTCGTCAAAGGACAACTTTGGTGCTTTGGGGCAGCTTGGCCCGGGTGATACAGTGCCGGAATTTGAAGCGGTTTTGGAAAAGTTATCTGTCGGTGAAATAACCACAACACCGGTCAGAACCCGTTTCGGCTATCATGTAATCCGGCTTGACGCCAAGGCTGAAGGCAAAGTCCTGCCTTTTGAAGCGGTGCGTCCGCGCATAGCCGAAGCACTGGAAAAAGCCGCTTGGGCAAAGTCGGCGCAACGCTTTGCGCAACACCTGGTATCTTCGGCGGATGTGCAGGGGATTGATCTTCAAACACAGGTTGTTTGAATGGGGTAAGCGGTTGTTTTATACAGGCTTTGAAGGCGAAAGACCTACAGTTTA
Source organism: Rhodobacterales bacterium (assembly GCA_045046705.1). Classification (GTDB taxonomy): domain Bacteria; phylum Pseudomonadota; class Alphaproteobacteria; order Rhodobacterales; family Rhodobacteraceae; genus Amylibacter. The sequence goes on from JASFZB010000063.1 coordinate 22,728, forward strand.
GCTGTAGGTCTTTGTAAGTTTTACTATAATCCCTAGGTCTACGCCCTAGATAGAACTGTTGATCCAGTCCGCAAGCGCGGCTTTGGGTGCAGCCCCGGTTTTATTGGCAATGATCTGGCCGCCTTTGATGATGAATAAAGCGGGAATTCCGCGCACACCCAGTTGGGCGGGCAAGTTTGGATTTTCATCCACATTTACCTTGGCGATTTTCACTTTACCTGCATATTCTTCGGATAATTCTTCCAAAGCAGGGCCGATTTGTTTGCACGGGCCACACCATTCTGCCCAAAAATCCACAACCACAGGAATGTCAGACCCTGTTACTTCGGCTGCGAATGTGTCGTCTGTTACTTTAACGGTTGCCATGTCTAGTCTCCAATACCGTTTTCTGTTGCCTTTAATCTAAGAACGCCTTGGGGTGGGGTCAAGGGATAGTGGAGGTTTTCAGCGCATCTAACACCAGATCATGGGGAAGCGGCATCAATTGTTGGTTTTGCGTCCAAAGCAGGGCCACTTCGATATTGTGGGTCGGGTAAATTATTTGAAGTGCGGACAAATAAGCCCCCATTTGCCGCAGCAGACCGATGGGCACGTCGGTTTGTGTTTCGGGCACGCGTCTGTTGCTTTTGAAATCAACCGCCAGAATGGATGTGTCCCGGACAATCAGGCGATCAATTGTACCTAAAATCCGCCTACCCCCCAGTTCCGGTAGCGGTGCTGTGATCTTGACTTCGGTTAGCGCGCTCGCCTTGAACACCGGCGTTAACGCATCCGTGTTCAAAACGCGGGCGGCAATATCCAAAAGCGCGCTGACCTCGGCAGGGTTGGGGCTTTGAATAAGATTTTCCGCCAGTTTTTCCCAATCGGTTTTCGGGGTGCCGGGCATATGCTCTAGCAACAGATGGATCAGACTGCCGCGGCGCATGGCGGCCACTTCATCAAAACCGTCCAGCTCCGACGGCAAGGCCTTGGCGCCGCCCAAATCCGATGGCGAAAGGGTTTTTTCTTTGGCTTTGGGTGTCGGTGCGGGGGACGTTACCCAGTGCGGCAATGCGACATCTACGGTTGCCGCAATGGTTTCGGGCTTTGCCATTTGATCCGCCCAATATTCATTTTGCAACGCCAAGACGCCACTCTCAAGCACTGCACCGGTATTTTCCATGCCCTTTTCAACCAGGCTATACCAGTTCAACGCAGGCTCGTTTCCCGGTTTTCCCGCCCCGCAAACCACCAACCATGTTTCTGCGCGGGTCATTGCCACATAAAGTAGCCGTAACTTTTCTTGCAAAGCCAGATTGCGTTTTTCAGCAATAACACTTTTTTCCTCCATGTTCTGTTCAGAGGCAGAGGTTTTCCACGCCATCAGGTCTTTGCGCAGCGGCACCACTTCGGCGCGGTCTCTATGCGAAGTGCCAACGGTATCGGGCAGGATCACAATCGGGGCTTCCAGACCTTTGGCACCGTGCACTGTCATCACCCTGATTTGCCCCGATGCTGCGTCCATTTCACGTTTCAGCTCGACCGTGCCGGAGGCAAACCAGTTCAAAAATCCCGTCAATGTCGGGGCTTCAACCTGTTCATAATGCAACGCTTGTGACAGTAACTCATTGATGCCATCTTCGGCCTCTTCGCCCAAACGGTCCAGCAGATTTTCGCGCCCCTTGTGGCGGGTCAAAATCCGTTCAATCAGCTCATAGGGGCGCATCCAGTCGGCTTTGACCAAAACATCATCAAGAATTGCAGCGGCTGGTGCGAACTGCGTTTTTTGCGCACGAAAACTTTGCCATAAGGTTGCTGTGCGTCGGTGCGCCAACGTGAACAATTCACCCTCGCCGATATTCAGCAAGGGCGAACGCAAGGTTTCGGCAAGTGATAGATCATCCTCGGGTGTTGCGGCAAATTTCAGCAATGACAGAATGTCTTTTACTGCCAACTCGTCACCCACCTTCAACCGGTCCGCTCCGGCTACGTTCAGCTTGTGGGCCTTCAATTCCTTTATGATGGCGCGAAATAGGGGGGCTCTACTTTGCACCAAGATCAAAAAATCCCCCGCCTGTACAGGCCGCACAATACCACCCGCTTCAATCATCCTGCCCGCGCGGATGGTTTCATCTATCCATGTCGCAATTTGCCTTGCCAGAATTTGACGCGGATCATTTTCGCTTGGCCGATCCAATGGTTCAAACCACGGCGTGTCATCGGATTTCGGCGGGGTTTCAATCAAAGGCCAAAGCTCTACCCTGCCAGGTTTTTCAGCCTTGAATGCGCGATGCGTAACGCTGCCGATGATCCCCTTTCGGGCGTCGCCTACGAAAGTGTTATCCACAAGGCGCAGAATGGGATCCGCCGAGCGAAATGAGTGCAACAATTCGCGTTGTTCCAGCCGGCTTTCTATCGCGGCTAAGCGCGTATCAAACCAGTCCCGTATTTTGCCGAAATATTTCGGGTCGGCCCCTTGGAAAGAATAAATAGATTGTTTTTCATCGCCCACGACAAAAACGGTGCGTTCCACATCGCTGGCCCCAAGACCGGATGTAAACTCGTTGGTCAAACGCTCGATCAAACGCCATTGGTCCGGACTGGTATCTTGGGCCTCGTCGACCAGAATGTGATCAATGCCGCCGTCCAGTCGAAACAAAACCCAATCGGCCATTGAACTGTTTTGCAACAACCCCTGCGCTTTTTCGATCAAATCCTGATAATCCAGAAGCCCATGCAACAGTTTGTACTGTTCATAAGCCGCCAAAAACGGTTTGGCGAAATCATAAAGTGCGATTGCGCGGTCATATGCTTTTGCAGAAATAAGGGCTTCGCGGGCGACTTCGATTCGCTTCATAAAATGGTGCAACCTGGCAGCCAGATCAACATTTGCCTCGCGGACTGCTTTGGTGGGCGTGTTGGAAACCTTGGCTTCATACCGGGATTTATCCAACATGCAGCCAGCCAAAACCTGCAATCTGGATTGTGTGTCTGGTGCTGCTATCGCCGCATCAAAAGCGCGCCCAAGCTTCTGGTCATTGCTGCTACTGGCCAACAATATCGGGATCATATCCCGCAGCACACCCAAATCATCTGCGGTTACCGCGTGTTGCGCAATGCTGGCAACCGTCATATCGGGCATTAACCCGAAATCTTCATGGGTAGGTCGCACCATAAACCCGCGATGGTTTTTTGCGATGGCTTGCAGCAGGCTGTCAGGATCAAACCCGGTGTAAAGCTCTGCCAATCGTTCGAAAGCGGCGCGTGCATTCCCCTCTGCCAGATGTTCCAGAATATCCGCGCGCACTTGCGCCGCCTGCCGGTCATCAAAGATTTCAAATTGTGGCGAAACATGCGCTTCCAGCGGAAACTGACGCAATAGCGCGTCGCAAAAGGCGTGAATGGTCTGGATTTTCAACCCGCCCGGAGTTTCCAGCGCAGTGGCAAACAGGGTTCTGGCCTGGCGTAATTTAGGCGCGGTCAGCAGGATCTTATCTTCACCCAGTTCAAGCAAAGCGGTGCGCAGATCATCATCATGCATCATCGCCCATGCGCCCAACCGTTTGAATAAACGGTTCTGCATTTCGGCAGCGGCGGCATTTGTGTAGGTCAGGCACAAGATTTTTTGCGGGTCGGTTCCCTGCAGTAATAACCGTGCCACGCGGTCGGTCAAAACCCGGGTTTTGCCTGAGCCCGCATTGGCCGACACCCATGTAGAGGTTTTGGGATCGGCGGCCCTAATCTGGGCTAGGGTGGCGTCGTCAACCGGCGTCATGGCACGTCCTTTGCATCAATCGGGTCGGTTTCTTCCCACTCACCAAGCCGCGACAGTTGATCATAATCCGAGCCATACCGGTCTTTTTGCATTTTCAACCGTGCGCCGTACCCGAAACTGTTTTCAAAATAGCTGGCAAGCAACCGGATCAATTCAGGCCATGTATCTTCGGATATCGGTGCAGTGCAAATTTTATCGGGCCCCTTCAAGCCGATATATTGCAAGGTTGAAACAGCCATTGGATCAATGCCGTCAAAGCCGCCAACCTCGGCTATTGCCGCCTCTAGCTGAAGCTGTTTGTCAAAAAACTGTATCTCGCCTTTGCCGGGTGGATCACCGGATTTATAGTCATAAATAATCAGCCGCCCATCGGCATCGCGATCAATACGGTCGGCTTTTGCACTTAACGTGAAATCAAACTCGGTTGCTTTGCGAACACCCTTCACTTCCTGCGCCACAAGCGTGCCCAGCGCGGCGCGGCTTTTCTCGGCCTCTACAAACCAAGGAGCAATGCGTTTCAGGCGGCCAAACCATAATCTGCGGGCCGAGGGCCATGGCACATCGCGTTGCAGAATATCCGCTGCCAGTTTTAAAAAATGCTTAGGTGCGTAATCCCCCGCTTTCACTGGATCAGAGGTATTATAAGCCTCGATGATCGCGTGTAAAACAATGCCGCGTTCTAGTGCATCCGCTTCTTGCCCGTAAGGTTTCAACGGGCGCAACCCCAATATGGATTGCGCATAAATCTCATATGGGTTGCGCACCAGCGTCTTGATGCGTGTCACCGACAATTTTTTGGGATGTGCGCCTTGTGGGGGGATAGGCGCGGGTCGTGTGGCTTTTGCCAACTTGCCGGTTGGTCTGTCCAGCTTTCGTGAAAGTGTGACCCAATGATTGCCGCGTGCGGTCATGTCCGTTATGGTCTGCTTTCCAACATCGCCTAATCCCCCCAGCAGGTTTTCCAGCCGCGTCACCCAGCGCGAGGCCACGGTCGGGGCTTCGCCATCACGCACGGCGCGTGATATTACAACCCGCTTTTGTGCGATGGCCTGTTGAAAATCATGCGCCGACAGACCGATATTGCGTTCCGGCAAAAGTAACCCCAACTGCTTTCGCATGTTTCGGTTCAGCCACGGGTCGGGGCTTGGCTTTTGTGGCCATATGCCTTCATTTAGACCGCCCAGAACAACCAGATCAGCCCCTTGCACACGTGCTTCCAGGGTTCCCCAAATAGCGATATTCGGGTGCGGTGTGACCGCATCACGCACAGTTTCGGCTTGCAACAGGGAATGCAGTAAAGCCGCGTAATCCGCTGCCGACCATAGGGTTTCACTTGCCGCATCCGCAATCAGTGATGCAAAAACCTTTTGCGCCTCTGCGCCGTCGTTGCCGTCCCATAGTGAAACGATTTCACTGGTTGTCCCTTTGGACAGGGTTTCTATCAATCCTTGGTGCAGTGCAATCCACTTGGACATTGATCTGGAAGTCAGACCCGAGAGCGGCTTAAAAGCCCGATTGATCCATCTGATCCATGCAGCAACTTCGGGCGGTTTGAGTGCCGCCCATTTCGCCAAAAGATCAAAATCAACGCTTGGGGGGCCGCCACGAATAAGCGGCGTATCGCGGCCAAGCTGCGCCCGTTCCAGATCACGCGTCCAGCGCAGATGGTTATTCCTGTCGTTTGATTTATGGGTCAGCGGATGTTTCAACAAAGCGATCAATGCCGCAGGGGTCAGATCTTTGCCGATCAACTCTGCGCTCAGGCGTAGAAAAATCCCGACGGGCGACAGGTGCAAAGGTTCGCCCGCACTGTCATCGGGGATGATTTTCCAGCGTTTCAGGTTTGCCGCCACGCGGCGCGTCAAATGGCGGTCAGGCGAGATCAGCACGGCGGTTTCACTGCGCGAAGCCGCATCGCGCAAACATAACGCGATGGCATCCGCTTCTTCTTTGGGAGAGGCGGTCGAGATCATGCTGATGTTTTGCGTCGCCGACGGGATTTCAGCCATCAAATGTGGCCCTTCTTCCAGCCACTGATCGGTGACGGGCGCAGGACGCAGGGCCAAAGATACAAGTTTGTTGCGTGCCTCCGCAAAAACCGGGGCATCCGTCCAAAGCGTCAAAGCAGTGGCATCAACATCCAATTTAGCCGTCAACCGCGCCAGCATGGATTGCGGATGGTCATCGTTCGATTGGGGTTTGGTTAATATATCCCAAACCGACTTCGGGGTCTCAATATCAACCCCCGGCAAAACCACGGCCCCGTGGGGCAGGTTTGCAACTGCCTGCATGAACAGGGCTGTCGCTCCGCGTGACCCGGTCGAGCCTGCAACGATGACCGGATGATCGGGCGGGGTGGTTTGCCACCTTTGGGCAAAAGCCTCGATTACCGCACGTTGGCGGGCTTCCGTGTCAACCAAACCTTGCGCCGCCCAATAGTCCGACAAGATATTTAAAAATTTCAGACTGCGCAGCCAGTGTTCAGATGAATTGCCCAGCTCAATATCTTTCAACCGTTCAAAAGAAACCGCCTCACCATGCATTTCATCCAAGAGTTGGGCAAGCGTACCGCTCATGGAAAAAACCGATGATTTCGGGGCGAGATCGGGTTGTTGCTCAATCAATGCCGCCACAAGATCAGCCAATATCAAGCTGCGTTTCAGCGGGCTTGCAGGAAGTGGCAGATCAAGGGGGGCGGCGGTATCATATGCCAGATCGGAGATTACTTTCAGCTTTGGCAAAAGCGTTGCACCCTGTTCTTTGAACAAATCTTCGACACGCCGCGCGGTGCGCCGTGTGTTCAGGTAAATTTCCATGCGGGCAAAATCATGCGGCGCCATTGTTTTGCCCCGCTCGAACAAACCGGCCACAAAAGCACGCGAAAAATCGGTGCCGATGGGCAACGCAAAAACACGAGGGCTGTCGCAGGGCTTAAACATCCGCAGCGGTTTCGGTTGCAATGCGAATGCCTTCAGGGTGGCCTGTATCAATCCAGGGGCCATCATAAACCGCACCGAACAAGCGCTGTTTTGCAAGCATTTCCTGCCATAGCAGGTTAAGGGAAAACGTTTCCTGTTTGATTGTTTTCAAAAGCCCAGTTTTTATGATTTGAACCCCGGTGTAAAGATAGGGGGCAAGATCGCGCGTGCCTTTGCGTTCCAGCCGGTTTGCGTCTGTTAAAAAGAAATCACCTGCCCCGATATAGCCTAAGGCATTTTCGCGTTTTAGTATCAGTAATAGCCCGTCCATTTCATCAGGGTTCCAAGCTTTTGCCAGATGTGTTACCGGGTTTTCACCCAGCCACAGAGCATCGCAATTCAGCGTGAAAACCGGCGCATTCCCGATCAGGGGCAGCGCGTTTTTCAAGCCGCCTCCGGTTTCCAGAAGGGTGGGCCACTCCCGAATGGCTGTTACAAATGGGAATGCTTTCAAGTGATCTTCCAGTTGATTGGCAAAATGGTGTGTGTTGACGAAAATATCCTTAACCCCTGCATCTGGCAAAACAGCCAAAGCATGGTCGATCATCGGGCGACCTAAAACCGGCACCATCGGTTTGGGCATGGTTTTGGTCAAGTCGCCCATTCGGGTGCCAAAGCCTGCGGCAAAAACCATCGCCTTATCAGGTTGCATGCGCGGCCTCTTTGATGCGGGCCAGAATTTCAGGGCTTGGAATGGGCATGTTGTGTTTGACCCAAGCCTTTAATCCAGCCAGTTTAGGGTGGCTTAAATCATGCTGTAAATGCGCCCAGACACGCGGGATCATATCTATATAATGCGGCTTGGCATCGCGCACGCAAAGCCGCGCGAAAATGCCGATGATCTTCAGGTTTCGCTGCGCCCCGAGCGTGGCGAAATCAGCGTTGAAGGTGGTCTCGTGCAGCCCTGATTGTTCGATGAAATAACGTTTCATATCGGCCTGAAGGCTAAGCGGGGTATCGCGTCGTGCATCTTCCAGAAGCGACAGTAAATCATAGGCGGGATGTCCGATTAAAGCGTCCTGAAAATCCAGCAACCCAACGCGTTTAACGGCACCGCGGTCGGGTAGCCATAACAGGTTTTCAGCGTGATAATCGCGTAACACCAAAACCGGTGCGGGGTTTTGCATAGCTTCGCAAGCTGCCGAGATTTCCCTGCGATAGGTTTTCACCACATCCGGTAAAACAGCGGTTTTGGTTGTGGCGGGTAAATACCAGTCACACACAAGATCGGTTTCGCGCAAATATGCAGCCAGATCATAAGGTGGGACATTTTTCGGCGCGGGGCGTTTGTGAAGATGCAACAACACATCTATTGCGGCGCGGTAAAGTGTTGTTTCCAGTTCAGGCCGAGTTTTGCAAACACGCGCGAACAGGGCGTCGCCCAAGTCCTCTAACAACAAGAACCCGTGTTCCATATCCGCCCCCAACAACATCGGGGCTTCAAGCCCGCAATGGCGCAAATAGGTCAGGATTTTCACGAATGGCCCGACATCTTCGCCTTTTTCAGGCGGAGCATTCATCAAAATCGCGGTTTGCCCGTCAGGTCGGGTTAGGCGTTCATAACTGCGGTTCGAGGCATCCCCCGCCACAACAACAGAACCGGAGTTTTCCCAGCCGATAAGCCGAAGAAACTTTGCGCGCAGTTTGGCTCGGTGGTTCATCATTGTCCGTCGCTTGAATTCAATGGCTTCAATTCCGCCAACCTATCCGACCAAGCGGGTTGCGTCCAAGAAAATTTGAAATTGCGGGCCCACTCACCCTGTATTGAAATATGAATATCCAGTGCATTTTGCGGTGTAAACGAGGCCAGCCTGTCGGGCCATTCAATCAGGCAAACTGCGTGTTCAAAGGCATGCTCGAGACCCAGTTCATAAACTTCGTCGGGGTGGGACAGGCGGTAAAGATCGGCGTGGACATATTCCAGCCCGCCCAGATCATAGGCTTGCACCAAAGTGAATGTCGGTGACGGCACATCTTCCAGCCCGCCGTGCGCTGCCATCCGGTTCTGGATGATCTTTCGGGCCAGATCGGTTTTGCCGGCCCCGACCACCCCGTGTAGTAACAAAACATCCCCGCCCTGAAGTAAGGGCGCAAGCGTGTTTGCCAACTTGCAAGTGTCGTCGGGGGAATGGGATGTAACTGAAAACGGCACGCATTGTCCTATGATTTGTAACCCGAAGCCCGGCCCGAGTCGGGGTCAGGTTTTCAAGGGGGCAGGGGTGGTTGCTTTGAAGCTTGGCCGCTCCTGTAATCTGTCTATGATAGTTGCCAATTTGGCACGATTGCGCCACTCGATAGGGCGGCGGGCATCGGACCAAAGCAGTAAGCAGGCAAGGGCGTAGTCGCAAACATTCGGTTCATCGCCCGTCAGCCAGTTTTCAGCGCGGGCATCAATCCAGTCAAGACATCTTTGAACCCGCACCCCGTGCCGTTCGGCCGGATTAAACCCAAGCTTGTTTTCGCCGGTTTGTTCCAACCCGGCGCGGGCTTGCTGGACCGTGGCCACCAGAAAATTGCCCATTCCCAGAATAATCGTCAGCAACTGGCGATCAGCAAGCGGGTCCAGATAAGGCGGCGTTGCCTCGACAGTCATTGCCCATAATTGTTCGACGATTTGGGCGGTTGGAAAAATCGTTTCACCGATGGTTTCCAGCACGGGTACCTGCCCCATGGGATTGATTTCAAAAAAATCGTCAGGCAGCGGAAACGGCACTTCGACCAGTTGCACCGGTAGCTGCCACTCATCTATCAATATCCGGCAAAGCCGCGCAAACGGCGAGCCGTCGATGTAATATAATTTTGCAGGGTCAGGTTTATCCATCTGTCAAATCCGAAAAAAGTTCCAAGAATCGCCCTCTTACTTCTTTGGGAGCATGGGGTCGAAGGGTGCGCTTTGGCAAGTCCGATAAAACCGGTTTGCCAAACAGCTTGTCGGCTTCCCTGGTTGAAAACCCTGCGATTTGCACGGCTTCCAGCCAAGCCGATAGTGTATCCGCGCGTTTAATCTGTTTTTTTACGACATCGGGAATTTTCGCAGGCAAGCCGAAACGTAGATGAATGGCGGCGGTCAACCGGTCATCCAATAGGGCGTAATCAGGCCCCACAGCAGATTTCACCGGCGAGATCATATCGCCAATGACATATTCAGGCGCATCATGCAGCAAAGCCGCTAACCGCCATTTCAGGTCTATACGCGGGTTAAGACGGGTAAACAGCTCTTCCACGAACACCGAATGTTCTGCCACAGAATAGGGATAATCGCCAATGGTCTGCCCGTTCCAACGCGCCACAAACGACAATCCATGCGCAATATCTTCGATTTCAATGTCCAGCGGGGACGGGTCCAACAAATCAAGCCTGCGCCCGGACAGCATCCGTTGCCAGGCGCGCGGTAGTGTGGATAGGCGGGGCATAAAGTCTCCAAGTGTCTCAACACTTGTCGATACCTAATTCGGGTGATACATGCCACCCCAAGATCGGATTTTTTAATGAAGGAGCCTCGCATGGCCGACGACTATATTGTAAAAGACATCTCTTTGGCTGATTTTGGCCGCAAGGAACTGGATATTGCCGAAACCGAAATGCCGGGGCTGATGGCCCTGCGTGAAGAATTCGGCAAGACAAAACCCCTGAAAGGCGCACGCATCGCGGGCTCGCTTCACATGACCATCCAAACGGCGGTTCTGATCGAAACACTTATCGCACTGGGTGCGGATGTGCGCTGGGCATCGTGCAACATCTTTTCCACACAAGACCACGCAGCTGCTGCCATCGCTGCCGGCGGCACGCCGGTTTTTGCCATCAAAGGCCAGTCGCTGGAGCAGCATTGGGATTATCAGGATCGCATTTTCTTGTTTGAAGAAGGCACCTGCAACTTGATCCTGGATGATGGTGGCGACGCCACCCTTTACATCCTGTTGGGCGCGCGTGCTGAAGCCGGTGAAACAGATTTGTTGGAAAATCCGACATCCGAAGAAGAAACCGCAATTTATGCGCAAATCAAAAAACGTATGGCCGCGAAGCCGGGCTGGTTCACCGCACAACGTGACGCAATCAAAGGTGTCTCGGAAGAAACCACAACCGGCGTACACCGTCTTTACCAATTGTTTGATCAAGACCAATTGCCTTTTCCCGCAATCAACGTGAACGACAGCGTTACCAAGTCGAAATTCGACAACAAATACGGCTGTAAAGAATCGCTTGTAGACGGTATTCGCCGCGCCACAGACACTATGATGGCTGGCAAAACCGCCGTCGTTCTGGGTTATGGCGATGTTGGCAAAGGCTCGTCCGCGTCGCTTCGCGGTGCAGGTGCGCGGGTAAAAGTCACCGAAGTTGACCCGATTTGTGCCTTGCAGGCCGCCATGGACGGCTTTGAGGTTGTAACCTTGGAAGAGGTCGTCGCATCCGCCGACATTTTTGTCACCACGACCGGCAACAAAGATGTGATCCGTATCGAGCATATGCGTGAAATGAAGGATATGGCGATCGTCGGTAACATCGGCCACTTCGATAACGAAATTCAGGTAGCAGCCTTGCAAAACCTGAAATGGACAAACATCAAGGATCAGGTCGATATGATCGAGATGCCATCTGGCAACCGCATAATCCTGCTGTCCCAGGGCCGCCTGTTGAACCTTGGCAACGCCACAGGCCACCCGTCATTCGTGATGTCGGCCTCGTTCACAAACCAGGTGCTTGCGCAGATTGAATTGTGGACAAAGGGTGATGACTATAAAAACGAAGTTTATATTCTGCCGAAACACCTTGACGAAAAAGTAGCCCGTTTGCACCTTGCGAAAGTTGGCGTACACTTAACCGAGCTGACTCAGGAGCAGGCGGATTACATCGATGTTAGTGTTGACGGGCCTTATAAACCGGAACATTACCGTTACTAAAACGGACATATGATTGACGAAATGGCCAGCATCTAGCTGGCCGTTTCCATTTGGGCCAATAAAGCATTGGCTTGGCGCCGCACCGGCGGATATTCTGGTAGCCCTCGAAAGTTTGTAATAAAACCCTATTTCGCCCCCTGGTGCTTGTCCCCGAGATGTGTGAGATAAATCTCGACACCAATGGACAGCGGCCAGATTACTGCGCCAAGAATGAGAATTGGCCATATATAGGCCGACAGATAGGCTGCACCAACAGAGATCAGCCCCAATACCAGCCCCAGCAGGCTGAAGCGCCAGCCAACCCGGTATAGCCATCAAGAAACATGGCAAAACCCAGCAGTCGTAAAATAACCAGCCCGGCGGCCTCATAGGTCAGCCTGCCGGTATTGAGCATCCAGTAGACAGCCATAACCGCGAGTAACGTCGCAGCCCAGTGCACAACCTGATCAAGGGCGACCTTGGGGATAGAAATATGCTTGCGATGCGCACGCACGGCACCGAGGGCAAGCCCGGCTGTGGCAAACAACACAACCATGGCGAACCAGAAGTGGTAACTGCGGGTTGGTGAAATATTGGTGATGGCGATCCCGATCAGAACCAACGCCAACACCCCGGCAAGGACGAGTTCCTCGATAAATCTGTGCTCCCGCCTTATCCACTTAGTAAAGGGGCCGGGTTTTTCTGCTGTGGGGTCTGGTTTTGAGAGTGCCTCACTCACTATTGTAAAGTATTCCCGACAGCAAGGCTTATGAAAATCAGTACCAGACCGTCTAACAAAAGCGATATACCGATAAAGATACCGATCCATAACGCCGAGGTTTCCGGCCACCCGATCAGTACGAAAAACGCCAGTAAAAGAGACAGAACCCCGTTGGAAACCATCCATAGCCAGCCTTGCAGCGGGTGATAGTCATAGGCCAGACCAAAACTCGAAAAAGCATCTAGCAACAAATAGAATGTTAAAAGAAGGGCCATGGTGGCGATACCTGCTGGCGGATTGAACATGAACAAAACGCCGGTTATGGCCAGCAGCACTGGTTTGAGCCAGGCGATCATCGATTGTCCTTTGGAAAGAAAGACGATGTAGCCCGCAAGCACACCCGCCAAAATCAGCAGCCAGCCAAAGAAAATAGCGGATACCAATGAAGTGATCTGCGGCATGGCCAGCCCGGCAATTCCAACTAGAACCAGAGCAAGGCCGATGACGAGGCTGGTTTTTTTAAAACGTTTGACGAACGCTTCGTCAAAGCCAATTGTAACCGAGTCATTTTCAGTGTTATTTTTCACGACGCTTCAATCCTTTTGTTTGTGGTTGTGTAATCACTTCTATCGCAAAGGGTTTCCGAATTCAATTTAACTAAATTCCTGCCAGTGTTATGCTGGCCTGAGGCGCAGACCACACGGGTTGTGTGTGCGAATTATACCTGTCTTTTTGCGCATTTCGCGCTTGCGATAATCTGAACTTGTCCATAAAAGCGACCTCGGAGACGTGGCCGAGTGGTCGAAGGCGCTCCCCTGCTAAGGGAGTAGGCGGTTTGTAGCTGCCTCGAGGGTTCGAATCCCTTCGTCTCCGCCACTATCCCCCGAGAACCCGTTCTCCGCTTGTGGCTGACCCCGAAATTTCTTGTTGTTTTCAAAGGTTATAGCCGACGGGCTGTTGAGTGCCCTTCTGGCGGTTTGAGCGGAAATGGTTCTCCAACCCCCATTATTCTCCAAAGCTGTTGCCTAAAGGGGGTTTGGTTCAGTTTTGTAAGCTGTTGTAAAACAACGTAAATTAAGAACACATGTTTTTCCCAGTTCGAATTTCCGCATGCTGGCTGGTTGGGTCTGGGAGCGAAATCTTCATCACACCAGTTTCTTTGTCTGTTTCAACCGCTAGCCCACCAACCGCTCCATGCTTTGCTGCCATGAAGCCTTAAATGCGGGATCGTTTGCAAAAAGTTTGTAGAGTTCAAGCTCATCTTTACGACGGTTCAGCATAATGTCTTTAAGCATTTTCTCGAATGCCAGTCCGCGGTTATGTGGATCAGGATTGTTTTTGTATTTGCTTTCAAAATCCGGATGCGCCTTGATGCTGTCCGCGATGTTGACAAATTTCACACGCTGCTCTTCCGGGGTTGCGCTCCAGCCCTGAAACCACCTTTCGTTGAAAGTGCGAATAATCTCATCAAGCGGGTCTTTTTCTTCTTCTGTATACGCACTTCGGGGGTTTGGATTCTGCGGATCAACTTCTGTTTCTGAGTCATCCAGCCCAATAGAATGGTTGAGTTTCACGCGCTCCAACCCATAGGACGACAAATCCACGGAATCCAAAAGTTCGTCCAACAAAGCCTGGTTGGGGTCTTTGACCTTGAGCTTCGGGATAAGGAATTTCAGGAACCAGAAAAGCTTTTCCCAATCGACCACTTCAAACGGCATGATTGACGCCATTTGCCCGTAAATCTTCACGAATTGCTTTGCCTTGATCTTGAAGTCGATCTTGTCGTCGTTCTCCAGTTCCAATTCGTCATTGAACCGGTTTGCGGCAACATCAATGATCGGGCTAAGACTGTCAGCGTCTTCATTGCTGAAATACCGCGCCACGAAATCCTCGACTTCATGCCAGTCATAAACGCCAACATCGTCCAGAACGTCTTTCAGCTCATGCAGGACATTTACATCGGTGGCTTCTGACAAGCTGGTCGCGGTGTAGAAGGGATCAAAGGCGCTCTTGATGTCGTCAACGCTGTTAAAGAAATCCAGAATGAACAGATCTTCAGTTTTCTTACCCAGTTTCGGTGCGGACCGGTTAAGCCGTGACAACGCCTGCACCGCCATAACCCCTTGCAATTTCTTGTCCACATACATCGCTGCCAGCTTGGGCTGGTCAAAACCTGTCAGATACTTGTTGGCCACGATCAACAGGCGATATTCGTCCGTATCGAACTTGTCCCGCGTTTTCCCCTCGGGAAATCCGTTCATCCCCGCCTCGGAATACTCGGTTCCATCCACCGTTTTCTCACCGGAAAACGCAATCACTGCCTTGAACGGATTGCCCTGCGCCTCAAGCAACCGCGTAACCGCCTTGTAATACCGGATGGCGGTTTCGATATTCTGCGTAATCACCATCCCCTTGGCCTTGCCGCGCAGCTTCTTGGCATTCACTACGCTTGGAATAAAATGCTCCAGCATGATTTCGGCTTTGGTGTTGATCGTTTGCTGACTGCTTTCCACATAGGCGCGCAATTTCTTCTGCGCTTTCTTGGTGTCAAACTCGGGGTTTTCGGTGATCGATTTTTCGATCTCGTAATAGCTTTTGTAGGTCGTGTAATTGGCCAGCACGTCCAGAATGAAACCCTCTTCAATCGCCTGCTTCATACTATATAGATGGAACGGCTCAAAACTGCCGTCCGCTTGCTTTTGCCCGAACTTTTCCAATGTTGTATTCTTGGGCGTGGCTGTAAACGCCAGATAGGACGCATTGCCGCGCATCTTGCGGCTTTGCATGGCCTCGACGATCTTGTCTTGCGCATCCACCGCGTCGCTGTCTTCCTTGCCCATAGCGCGGTTCATGTTGTCATGCGCCGTGCCACTTTGCGAACTGTGCGCCTCGTCGATGATCACTGCAAACTTCTTGTCGCTCAGGTCGGAAATGCCCTCGATGATGAACGGGAATTTCTGGATGGTGGTGATGATGATCTTCTTGCCATCCTCAAGCGCCGTCTTCAATTCGCGTGAGCTTTGCACAGGCGCGATGATGTTCTTGACCTCGGAAAACTCCTTGATGTTTTCGCGCAACTGCTTGTCCAGCAAGCGGCGGTCTGTCACCACAATCACACTATCAAACAGCGGCGTTTCCTGCCCCGCCATATAGGTTTCGATCAACTGGAACGCCGCCCAAGTGATCGAGTTGGATTTGCCCGAGCCTGCCGAATGCTGGATCAAATAGGTTTGCCCCGCGCCATGTCTCGCCGCGTGATCTATCAACCGGCGCACCACGTCGAGTTGATGGTAGCGCGGGAAAAACAGCGTGCGTTTGGCAAGCGCATCTTTGGGCGCACCGTCCAGGCGCACGAAATGCTGGATTATGTTGGCGAGGCTTTCCTTTGTGAACACCTCTTCCCACAAATACGCCGTCTTGTGTCCCTGCGGGTTGGGCGGGTTGCCGGCACCGTGATTGTGGCCCTTGTTGAACGGCAGGAAAAACGTCGCCTTGCCCGCCAGTTTGGTGGTCATGTACACTTCGTCGGTGTCCACTGCCATATGCACAAGGCAACGACCAAATTGCAGCAGAGGCTGCGCGGTGTCGCGGTCTTCGCGGTATTGCTTGGTGCCATGATAACGGGCGTTCTGGCCGGTCCACGGGTTTTTCAGCTCCAGCGATACCAGCGCGATACCGTTGATGAACAGCACCATGTCGATTTCCTGCAGCGGGTTGGCCAGCGAATAGCGCACCTGGCGGGTGACGCTGAAAATATTGGCGGCAAAATTATCGACCACGGATTTTGACGAGCTGGCAAGCGGCGCGGGATACATCAGGTTAAAGAACGCATCATCCACCGCCAGCCCCTTTTTCAGCATATGCAGGATGCCGTGCTTTTTGATCAACCTGTCAAAGCGCTCAAGGATCTTGCGTTGCCAGTCAGGATATTTGCGCAGCTTGTCGAGCTGCTCTGACTGGGTATCCTCCAGAAACTGCCAGAAATACCGCGTGTCGATGGCGAACTGCGCGTCATAATCCGAGGGGCTGCCAATGGCAAAGCCGTTTGCCCCGGCCAGATGGCGTTCAATCAACGCCTCCAGCGCCTCTTCGTTGGTTTTACTAACCATGCGTACCCCTCCCTTACACCACCTTGATCTTGCCGGTGACAGCGGCATTGATCAGCGTGGTTTTATATTCGTT
>JASFZB010000064.1:0-94635 GCA_045046705.1 Rhodobacterales bacterium
AAGTAAGGACAAGCGATATGGCACATAAAAAAGCAGGCGGATCATCCCGCAACGGTCGCGATAGCGCAGGACGCCGATTGGGCGTGAAAAAATACGGTGGTGAACTGGTCATTCCGGGCAACATCATTGCGCGTCAACGCGGCAACAAATGGTGGCCGGGCGAAAATGTGGGTCAAGGTAAAGACCACACATTGTTTGCAACCGTTGAAGGCAACGTGAAATTCCATAAGGGTTTCAAGGGCCGTACATTCGTTTCAGTATTGCCGGTGGCCGAGGCCGCGGAATAAGCTGATTTAAGCGAAATATGAATTTTCGAAGGGTCGGCTGCAACGCCGACCCTTTTTCTTTGTGGTGAAACGCTTGTGAAGCTTGCAGGCATTGGGTATCGAACAATTAACAAACTGGTGGTAATGATATGAAATTCCTTGATCTGGCAAAAGTCCATGTGCGTTCCGGTGCAGGCGGCAACGGTTGTGTATCTTTCCGCCGCGAGGCTTATGTGGAATTTGGCGGGCCCGATGGCGGCAATGGCGGTGGCGGTGGTGCCGTTTGGGCCGAGGCCGTGGATGGCTTGAATACGCTGATTGATTTTCGCTACCAGCAACATTTCTTTGCGCAAAACGGCCGGCCCGGCATGGGTAAACAACGCTCTGGTCGGCATGGCGATGATATTATCCTGAAAGTGCCGGTGGGTACGGAAATTCTGGAAGAGGATGAAGAAACCGTGATCGTTGATTTAACCGAAGTCGGGCAACGGTTTTTGCTGGCAGAGGGCGGCAATGGCGGCTTTGGCAACCTGCATTTCAAATCATCGCGCAATCAGGCGCCGCGCCGCGCCAACCCCGGCCAACCCGAGGTCGAGCGCACCATCTGGCTGCGTTTGAAACTGATCGCGGATGCGGGCCTGTTGGGCCTGCCCAATGCAGGCAAGTCGACATTTCTGTCGGCCACATCGAATGCCCGGCCAAAGATCGCGGATTACCCGTTTACCACTTTAACCCCTAATCTGGGCGTAGTCGGTGTGGACGGCACAGAATTTGTGATGGCCGATATTCCCGGGCTGATTGCAGGCGCACATGAAGGCAAAGGCATTGGTGTGCGCTTTTTGGGCCATGTGGAACGTTGCGCGGTTTTGCTGCACCTGGTGGATGGTGCTTCAGAAACGGCTGTGGAAGATTATCACACTATTATCAACGAGTTGGAAATGTATGGCGGTGATCTGGCGGGGCGACCAAGGATCACGGCCCTGAATAAATGCGATGCGATGGATGATGTGGATCAGGCGCAACTTCATAACGAGCTGGAACAGATCGTGGGGGGCAAGGTGTTCCAAATCTCGGGGGCTACACATCAGGGGCTTACAGATGTTTTGCGCGAAATTCGTACCAGGATAGATCAGCGCAACAAGGTTGAAAACACGCCTGCCAAGGAAGATACGGCATGGCATCCCTGACGTCGGCAAAACGCATCGTTGTAAAAATCGGCTCGGCCCTTTTGGTGGACGCCCAAACCGGTGAGTTGCGCTTGCACTGGTTGCAGGGTCTGGCCCGCGATGTCGCGGCGCAAAAACAGGCGGGCAGGGATGTTTTGCTGGTCTCGTCCGGCTCGATCGCTTTGGGGCGCAAGGTGTTGGCCCTGCAAGATGGCCCTTTGACATTAGAGCAAAGTCAGGCGGCGGCGGCGGTGGGGCAAATCCGTTTGGCGCGGGCTTATGAACAGGTTTTGGCCCCTAAGGGCATAAAAACGGCACAAGTTTTGTTGACGCTGGAAGATAGCACGGACAGGCGGCGGTATCTGAATTCACGCGCCACGTTGACAACATTATTGGGCTACGGCGTTGTGCCGATTGTGAATGAAAACGATACCGTGGCCACCGATGAAATCCGTTTTGGCGACAATGACCGGTTGGCCGCACAGGTGGCCTCAATGGCGGGGGCGGATGTGCTGGTGTTATTGTCGGATGTGGACGGGTTTTATACTGCAAATCCGAAGATTAACAATGCTGCCAAACATATTGATCTAATTGAAAAAATCACGCCTGAACTGGAAGCGATGGCGGGGGGGGCGGGGTCAAGTGCTGCACGCGGCGGCATGAAAACCAAAGTGATGGCTGCCAAAGCCGCGATGCAATCGGGCTGTGCCATGGCGATTATGCTGGGCGATATGGATCAACCCCTGGCGGCACTGGAAAACGGCGCAAAGTGTAGCTGGTTTCGGGCCATGGGCGATCCGCAAACCGCGCGTAAACAGTGGATTGCGACGATGAAACCGAAAGGGGTTCTGGTTGTGGATGCGGGGGCAGCGCGCGCGCTTGAGCGCGGTAAATCATTGCTGCCTGCTGGCGTTATCGGCTGTCGTGGCGCATTTTTGCGCGGGGATATGGTGTCAATTTGTGATAAGGACGGAAACGAGCTGGCCAAAGGGCTGGTGAATTTCGCTGCGGTTGAAGCCAATGCAATTTTGGGGCATCAAAGCTCTGAAGTTAAACGGATTTTGGGTTATTCGGGCCGTACAAGCCTGATACACCGCGACAATATGGTGATGTGATGGACGTTCATGCCGTGATGGCCGAAATGGGCCAAAAAGCCAAAACAGCAAGCCGCGCGTTGGCCTTTGCCGATGCGACGGCAAAACAGCAAGCCTTGATGCTGGCCGCCGATACGGTCTGGGCGCGGCGCGATGAGATTATCGCGGCAAACGCGCAAGATATGGGGTTTGGGCGTGACAAAGGGCTGAGCGATGCGATGCTGGATCGCCTGATGCTGGATCAGACCCGCATCAGGGGCATTGTCGATGGCTTGCGTGCAATAGCGGCACAAAATGACCCCATCGGGGCGGTTCTGGCGGAATGGGATCAGCCTTCGGGGTTGCATATCAAACGGGTGCGCACGCCTTTGGGGGTGATCGGCGTGATTTATGAAAGCCGCCCCAATGTGACGGCGGATGCAGGGGCCTTGTGCCTGAAAGCCGGTAATGCGGTGATTTTGCGCGGCGGCTCGGAGAGTTTTCATTCCTCGACAGCCCTGCACGGCTGTCTGGTTGAAGGGTTGCGCGGGGCGGGCCTGCCTGAAGAGGCGATCCAACTTGTGCCAACGCGCGACCGCGCGGCGGTGGGCGAGATGCTGACGATGACCGCGTACATTGACGTGATTGTACCACGCGGCGGCAAGGGGCTGGTGGCGCGGGTGCAATCGGATGCCCGGGTGCCGATGTTTGCCCATCTTGAAGGCATTTGTCATATTTATGTGGATGCAAGTGCGGATGTCAAAAAAACCCGTGCCGTGGTGATGAACGCAAAGACCCGGCGCACGGGGATTTGCGGGGCGGCGGAATGCCTGCTGATTGATCGCGCATTTTATGACGAACACGGCGCGCCGTTTGTTCAGGATCTACTGGAGGTGGGTGTTGATGTGCGCGGCGATAGTATTCTTTCAGAAATACAAGGCGTTACGGCTGCAACCTCAAGTGATTGGGGGCGTGAATATCTTGATATGATCCTTGCCGCAAAACTTGTTGACGGGGTTGACGGGGCGATTGCGCATATCGCCGAGTTTGGCTCGAACCATACCGATTGTATTATGGCCGAGGATGATGCGGTTGCAGAGCGGTTCATGCAACGGGTCGATAGTGCGATTGTGATGCGCAATGCGTCGACGCAATTTGCCGATGGTGGCGAGTTTGGCATGGGGGCCGAAATCGGTATTGCCACGGGTAAATTGCATGCGCGCGGGCCTGTCGGAGCCGAGCAATTGACCAGCTTCAAGTATATAGTCGAGGGCGATGGCACGGTTCGCGCCTAAACAAAACCCGCCTAGAAAACAGGGCGGGTTGTGTTGGTGTGACTTGTTGGTGTGACTTATAAAAGGGGTTTTATGCGCCCCATGTGCGAACCGGGCCGCAATCCATGTGGACAAAATTGCTACGGGAATAACGCCCGACACCACCGGCACGAAACGCAAGCGCCGCACGGGATATTTGATGCATTGTGCGTGATTTTAGGCGTACATCCGTGGCCATGCCTTTGATGTGATAGCTTTTCTTTGCAACTTTGCGACTTTTGCGGCGCAGCATCGCATTGGTGCGCGGTGTGCGGTAGCCCGACAGCATCAAGAAGGGTTCATTGGTGTCCAGTTGGTGATGGGCGGCTGCCAGTATATCTATTTGGCGGCGATCAATATTGACGATTTCATTTTCACGCCAATCGCGCATGAAATAATTGATTTCTTCCAAAGCGGGTTCGATGTAATGGCCTTCAATCCAGTAAATCGTATCAACACTTTCACCCGTGCGACCAGACCGCATCGCGATCCGGCGAATATTGCCTGCACCTTTTAGATAAGCGGTTGTGTTTGCAAAGGCCGGAGCGGCGGAAACCATTGTAATACCCGCAAATACACCAAGAAGCTTTCGGCGCGTAAATGCGTTGTCAGTTAAGCTAGTCATAGAAATGTGCCTGTCCATCGTCATAGTTTCGTGCCCATTCAGGGCTTAACCCGAGATATCCCTCCAAATCAGGTTTGAGTTTTATGCCATAAAGCGATTCGTTTTCCAAGTGTTAAGTTTGTCGCAAGCAAAAATATGTAACAATCACCGTAGCTTAGGTAAAAATATGATATTCCTCCATATGATCCCTCTTTGTTCTTAAGAAATGGTGCATATATACCCCGCATTAAGCGAATAGTTGCCGAAATTTTGATTGGACTGTTCATTTAAAAGGGGCAAACTGATACGATAATGCATTACCAGCGGGTATGTTTTTGGGAGACACTATGTATTTTTTAAGTAACACAATCAAAAACGGGTTCATAATATTTATTGTATCCCTGTTTCTACCGCTTGTTGCCACACCGCTTGTGGCAACAATGGCATCGGCACAAACAACTGTTGTCAACAAATCTGTTTATGACGCAGTGACCCGCGCGGGCCACCGGGCTAAAACCATTCAGGCGTTTTATGCTTCGACAAATTATGAACCCGTATGGATCGGGAAAAACAACAATAATCGAAGAACTGCTTTATTGGCAGCGCTCCGGTCATCCGGCGATCAGGGTTTGCCGGTTTCACGCTATAAGATTGCGCAGCTTGATAATGCACTTTCAGCCCTCGATACCGCAAATGCGGGCGCGACTGAATTGATGGCAACCAGGATTTATCTGCAATATGCCCATGATTTAAGTTCCGGTGCGGTGAACCCAAGGAAAATCGACAAAGACCTTGACATAAACCGCCCCCTGCGCAGTGACCAAAACCTGTTGGAAGCCTTTGTTAAAAGTTCACCTGCGCTGTTTTTGCAAGCCTTGGCGCCAAGTTCAAAAGAATACCGGTTGCTTTTGGCTGAAAAGAAAATCCTGGAACGTGATTTGAATGCGTCAGGTGGTGCCGTCGACATTCCAAGGCGTTTGCTGAAAAAAGGCTCGTCCGGCAAGTCTGTTGTGTTGTTGCGTCAGCGTTTGACTGCTATGGGCTATGGCGATCTGGGCACGGCACCTAAATATGACAATGACCTGAAGGCCGCTGTAATCAAGTTCCAAAAAAACAATGGTTTAAGTGCGGACGGTGTTGCCGGCCGAAGCACAATCGCGCGGCTTAATCAGGGGCCGAAACAAAAACTGATCAAGGTTCTTGTGAATTTGGAGCGCGAACGCTGGATGAATTTTCCGCGCGGTAAACGCAATGTTTTTGTCAATCAAGCTTCATATACGGTTTATATGTTCGATAATGGCAGGGTTTCCTATCAGACACGCGCAATTATTGGCACGAAGGCAAGAGACCGCCGCACCCCGGAATTTTATGACGAGATAACCCATATGGTGGTCAACCCCACATGGTACGTTCCGCGCTCTATTGCGGGCAAGGAATATTTGCCAAAGCTTCGTAAAGATCCAACTATACTTGCGCGCCAAAACATGGTGATGATCTCGGCGACGGGTAAGCGGATCAATCCTGCCAATCTGGATTTGTCACAATATACCAAAGACAACTTTCCGTTTGATCTAAGCCAAAGACCATCAGCAGGGAATGCTTTGGGGCGGGTGAAATTCATGTTCCCGAACAAGTTCAACGTTTACTTGCACGATACCCCCACTAAAAACCTGTTCGGGCGTGATCGCCGTGCCTTTAGTCACGGGTGTGTGCGGATCCAGAACCCTTACGGCTTTGCCTATAAGCTGTTGGAAAAACAAACCCCGGATCCCGAAGGGGCGTTTGCAGCCTGGTTGAAAACCGGCAAAGAGCAATATGTCAATCTGGCCCAGCCGGTACCGATTTATCTGACCTATCGCACCGCCTATTTCGGCGTGGCCTCCGAACCGTCGTATTATCCCGATATTTATGGCCGTGACAAAGAGGTTTTCAAAGCATTGTCGAAAGCCGGGGTTTCCTTAGGCGCGGTTCAAAGCTAAAACGCCTTAACAGATCAAATTTTGCGGATGTCTGTTAAATCGGGCATCCGTTTTCATGTAAGGCAAAAGATGACACGCTACACAATCAATGAAATTGCACGGGCTTTGGGGGCCGAGGCCGCAGGCGACTTGACCCTAGAAGTCACATCCGTGAACGAACCTAAAATTGCGGGTGCCGATGAATTGGCGTTGGCGATGGACGAAACCTATACCGAGGCGGTTAAAAACAGTGCTGCGCGTGCGGCTATTCTGTGGGCCGGTGCTGACTGGCAGGCCTTGGGATTGAAGGCGGCAATATTCGCCCCGCGCTCGCGGTATGTTTTATCGGGTGTCACCCAAGTTTTTGAGAAAAAGACCGAAATAGCGGCGGGCATTCACCCCACTTCTGTGGTCGACCCAAGTGCCAAAATCGGCGCGAACCCCGCCATTGGCCCGTTTGTGGTTATCGGGGCTGGCGCACAATTGGGTGACAACGTCCGCATTGCTTCGCATGTATCGGTGGCCGAAGGGGCGATAATTGGCGACAATGCGCTGCTGCATTCAGGCGTGCGCATCGGGGCGCGGGTTGATATTGGCGACGATTTTATCGCCCAGCCAAATGCGGTGGTGGGTGGTGACGGATTTTCCTATGTCACGCCGCAACCGGGCGCGATTGAAGAGGCGCGCAAATCGGGCACTATTTCAAGCAGCAGTCAAACCCCCGGCTTTGCCCGGATCAATTCGCTTGGCACCGTGATTATCGGGGACAGGGTTGAATTGGGGGCCGCCTGTGTGGTTGATCGCGGCACCATTGCCAACACGGTAATCGGCAACGGCAGCAAGTTGGACAGCCATGTGCTGATCGGTCACAACGTGATTGTGGGGGAAAACTGCCTGATGTGTGGTCAGGCCGGTGTTGGCGGCAGTAGCATTGTCGGTGATCGGGTTATTCTGGGCGGTAAATGCGGCGTGGCTGATCATGTCACCATCGGCTCGGATGTGATTGCGGCCGGCAAGGCGGGGATTTCGTCCAATGTGCCCCCCAAGCGGGTGATCATGGGCAATCCTGCGGTGAAGATGGAAACCAATATCGAGTCCTACAAAGCCATTCGCCGCCTGCCGCGTCTGGTGAAAAAGGTAGCGGCTTTGGAAGCGGCTTTGAATTCGGTTTTGGAAAAAGCTATTTTCAATGACGAAGGTAATCGCTAAATTATAGGGGCTTATCTTGGGGGGGGACTGCCATGTCTGTTGAGAACAAGATCATAGAGATTATCGCCAAACAGGCCTTTCTGGAGCCAAGCCAGGTCACGCTTTCATCGACATTGGACGCATTGGGCATAGACTCTATGGGGGTGGTAGAATGTATTTTCGCCATCGAAGAAGAATTCGACGTTGAAGTCCCGTTTAATGCCAATGTGCCCGAGAGCTCATGGTTCGATATATCGTCGGTTCAATCCATCGCAACCGCAGTCAAAGGCTTGATTGCAAAGGAAAAGGTATGACAGACCGATGAACCGCGTTGTCATCACAGGGCAGGGAACTATCAATTCTTTGGGCTGCGATGTACCCCAAACACTGGACGCGATGTCGAAAGGTCTATGCGGCATTGGCGCGCTTGAGTTTGATGATGTTGATCGGCTGGGCATTCAAATCGGTGGCCAGATCAAGGGCTATCTGGCAGATCATCGCTTTAGCGGCTCAGAGCTAAGCCTTTATGATCCCTTCACCCAGTTTGCCGTGATTGCGGCGGCTGAAGCGATAGCCCAGAGCGGGCTGGAATTTAACGATAAGCTGGCCGCGCAAACCGGGGTTGTTCTGGGCACGGCTGCGGGCGGGTTGCAAACCCAGGATCAAAACTTTCGCTCGGTCTATCAGGACGGCAAAAAACGGGTACACCCCTTTGTGGTACCGCGTCTGATGAACAACGCCGCCGCCAGCCATATCTCGATGATCCACGGGCTGCGCGGCCCCGGCTTTACGGTATCAAGTGCCTGCGCATCTTCCAATCACGCAATGGGGCAGGCCTATCATTTGATCGGTTCGGGGATGGTGCAAGCGATGGTGACGGGGGGCAGTGAAAGCATGCTGTGCTTTGGCGGCATCAAGGCATGGGAAGGCTTGCGGGTCATGTCGCACGATGGCTGTCGACCGTTTTGTGCGACACGCAACGGCATGGTGCAGGGAGAAGGGGCGGCGGTATTCGTGTTCGAGGATTACGCCCATGCAAAGGCTCGCGGGGCCGATATTCTGGCCGAGGTGATCGGGTTTTCGATGAACTCGGACGCCTGCGATATTGTAAATCCCAGCCTTGAAGGGGCCACAGCCGCCATTTGTCAGGCCCTGAAATATGCCGATGTTGCGCCCGAGGATGTTGGCTATATCAATGCCCACGGCACCGCGACGACGGTGAATGATAAAACCGAATGCGCCGCCATCCATGCGGCTTTCGGGCCGGCCGCCAAGCGGGTGATGGTGTCGTCGACCAAAGCCATGCACGGGCATCTTATCGGCGGCACCGGTGCGGTTGAACTGTTGGCGGTGATTGCAGCGCTTAAAGACGGGATGATTGCGCCCACAATCAATTATGCCCGAAAAGATCCCGCTTGTGATCTGGATGTGGTGCCAAATACCGCGCGCCATGAGCCGGTGAAAGTGGCGATCAGCAACGCGTTTGCCTTTGGCGGGATGAACGCGGTCATTGCCCTTAAAGCCATATAAAACCCCGCACGCAGGCGGGGTTTCAATCGTTATAAATATCGTTTTATCAGTTGGCTTTTTTGGCCTGGTCTGCCGATAGTGCCGTCCACGCCGCAGTGAAGCCTTTTAGTGAAACGTTCAGTGCAAGCGGTTTTTTGGGGGCGGCCACGGCGACGATTGTCATAACCGCCTTGTTGCCTTTTTTAAGGTTGCTCAACTCTTCTTTGGTCAGGCCAAAACGGGTAATGCAACCTTGTTTTTCGCACCAGCTATAAGGATAGCGTTTAACGCTGCCCGCATCAATCCGCATGCTGGCCTGCGCGGTTAGCAAGGTTCCCAGAGGCGTAACGAAATTCACCCCGGCTGCGGCTTGTCTTGCATCCTTGAGGGCCAGAATACTGATTTCGGCAACATTGTTCCCTGTATCATCCTTGAGTATTTGAAAGATACGGCAATTTGGTGCTTTGTCTTTTCCCAGGTTGACACAAACGGTTTTCCAGTCCCCGTGGGTATCCCGGATATACTCGGTTCCGATTTTATTTTTTTGCTGTTTAGCAACAGGAAAGGTTTGATCCTCGGGGGTTTCAGCCTTTGGTTGGGCACCTGTTGTCGCCTGCGTCTGTGTTGCCGTCGTTTCTTGCGAAAAGCCGACAGAGCTGATGCTTAGGCCCAGGACAACCAGCGGGATTAGAAATTTGTTTTTCATTGTTTGGTATCATCCATTCGATTCATATTACTGCTTAATACGCATCCATTGCGGGTTTGTCAGGTAAAAATTATATATTCGGGAATAAATCGGCAAGTGTCTGCCTGAAAAAAAGGCACATCCATGATGCGCCTTTTTGTGCCTTTTCGGCATTTCTCCCCATCGGACTGGCCGAAATGTGTTCACAATCTATGACTTGTCACATGATACGTCAATAACCAATGCGCCTGTTTTAAGCTTATAAGGGTATTTATGGGCGATAGTATCGGCTTTAAATACAGACCTATAAAGCATTGTATTATGGCCTGTTAAACTTCATAAAGTTATCAATATATTTTAAGGACAGGGGAATTGGGGTATGCCAAAAGGTGATCGTTTATTTGTTGGTGGTGGCGGTGTGGATTATGCAGAGCCGCAGCATCTGATCTTGAAATATGCCAACAGGCACGGGTTGATTGCGGGGGCCACGGGAACCGGTAAAACCGTGTCGTTGCAAATTCTGGCCGAAGGCTTTTCCAAAGCAGGCGTGCCGGTTTTCATGTCGGACGTCAAAGGCGATTTGTCGGGCATGGCAAAAGCCGGCAGTCCCGATTTCAAATACCATGACGCTTTCATAAAACGGGCTGAACAGATTAAATTCGATGATTTTGGCTATCAGGCCTTTCCGGTTGTGTTTTGGGATCTGTTTGGCGAGCAGGGCCATCCCGTGCGCACCACCATTACCGAAATGGGCCCGTTATTGTTGTCGCGTTTGCTGGAATTGTCGGATGTGCAGGAAGGCGTTTTGAACATTGCGTTTCGGGTTTCCGATGAACAGGGGCTAAGTCTGCTTGACCTTAAAGACCTGCGCGCCATGCTGGTTTGGCTGGGGCAAAACGCGGCTGAAGTTTCGTTGCAATACGGTAATGTGTCAAGATCCTCGATCGGGGCGATCCAGCGCAGCCTTCTGGTGCTGGAAAACCAGGGTGCGGCACATTTCTTTGGCGAGCCTGCGCTAAACCTGTCGGACATGATTTCCACGACCCAAAGCGGGCAGGGGCGGATCAATATACTGGCCGCCGACAAACTGATGCAGTCGCCGCAACTATATGCAACCTTTTTGTTGTGGATGCTGTCGGAACTTTTCGAAGACCTGCCCGAAGTCGGCGACCCCGACAAGCCGAAATTCGTGTTCTTTTTCGATGAAGCACATTTGCTGTTCGACGGGGCCTCCAAAGCCCTGACCGACAAGGTGGAACAGGTGGCGCGCCTGATCCGCTCAAAGGGGGTGGGGATTTATTTTGTCACCCAAAGCCCGACGGATGTGCCCGATGACATCCTGGGTCAGTTGGGCAACAGGGTGCAGCACGCTTTGCGCGCCTTTACGCCGCGTGACCGCAAAGCCCTGTTGATGGCCGCCGATACGTTTCGCACCAATCCGCGCTTTGATACCGCCGACACAATCATTGAGTTGGGAACCGGTGAAGCCCTGGTTTCGACGTTGGAAAAAAGGGGCATGCCTTCGGTGGTTGAGCAAACCCTGATCCGCCCGCCTTCATCGCAACTGGGGCCGGTAACGAAAGCCGAGCGTCAAGCGGTGATCGACAACTCCCATGTGGCCGGTATCTATGAAGCTGCGCTTGACCGGGTTTCAGCCTTTGAAACCCTTGGTAAACGGGCGAAACAGGCCGCCGATGCGGCCAACGCTGCGGAAGAACAGGAAGCTGCGCTGCAAGCAGAAGAAAAAACCCTGAAACGCGCAAGACGTTATGACGGCGGCAAAACCCGCAAAAGATCATCACGCAGTGACAGCATCGGCACGGTCTTTGCCAAATCATTTGCCCGCCAACTGGGTTCAAAGGCGGGCCAGTCGTTGATCCGCGGGGTTTTGGGCAGCTTGTTCAAGGGGCGTTAAAGCAGGCGCACCTTTAATTTGGTGATGCGGTTTTGTTCCCGTTTCACGATCTGGAACCGGTAGCCGTAAAAGCTGAAAACCTGCCCTTCATTCGGAATCATCTGGGCTTCGTGGATCACCAGACCGGCAACGGTATTGGCTTCGTTGTCGGGCAGGTTCCAGTCGTAAGACCGGTTCACATCGCGGATGGTTGCCGCGCCGTCAATTTCATAATTGCCTTTTTCATCCTTGTTTTGCTCCAGGGTTTCATCCTGATCATGCTCGTCAGTGATTTCACCGACGATTTCTTCCAGAATATCCTCCAAAGTGATTAACCCTTGCAAGGCACCGTATTCATCGACCACTAGCGCGAAATGGGTTCGGCGATGCAAAAACTGGCGCATTTGATCGTCAAGCGTTGTGGTTTCAGGCACGAAATAGGGCTTCATCGCCACATCCATGATATTCAGTTTGGACAGGGCCTTTTGCCGGTTGTTTGTGTCACGCAGCAGCTTTTCAACCGCCCGTGACAGGTCTTTGGCGTGAACCACACCGACGATATTTTCGGGATCGCCTTTGAAAATCGGGATCCGGGTATAGGCCGAGTCCAGACATTTGCGCACAATCTCACGCGGGTCATCATCGGCATTGATCATTTCGATATTGGAACGGTGCAGCATGATCTCTTCGACCTCGCGGTCTTTCAAATCCAGTGCCCCCAATAAACGGTCGCGGTCGTCTTTTTGGAAACTGCCTTCCACATGGCCCAGTGAAATTGCGCCTGCGATTTCCTCTTGGGCAGCAGCCTTGATGTCCGACTGTTTCATTCCGACGCCCAGCAGGCGCAGTAACAGGCGCACGAACCATTGCACCGCTACCACAATAGGAGACAGAAAAATGACCAGAATGCGTATTATGGCAGAAACCGACGTGGCGGTGGTTTCTGCATTTGTGATGGCGTATGTTTTGGGCAGCACTTCGGCAAAGACCAGAACCAGCAAGGTCATCACAAGGGTGGCATAGGCCACGCCGTTATCGCCAAATAGCCGGGTAAACAGGGTGGTGGCAAGTGCGGTGGCCAGGATGTTCACCAGATTATTGCCTAGCAAAACCGAGCCGATCAGGCGTTCATTGTCATCCGTCAAGTTTAGCGCACGTTTGGCGCCGCGTGATCCGTTTTTGGCCAACGAGTGCAATTTACCACGGCTTGCCGCCGTCAGGGCGGTTTCCGAGCCCGAGAAAAAGGCCGACAGGACGAGAAGGGCAACAATACTCAGGATTGTTATCCATGACGCGGTGTCCAGATAGGTTGAAAATGATAATATGGTTTCCATTCGGGGGGATTTCCTTAAACCAGAAGCTATGCCTATTATGGGGCTTGCCGCGGGCTACATCAAGGGATGGAATGTAATGAGAGTTTGTGA
This sequence comes from Rhodobacterales bacterium, assembly GCA_045046705.1. Taxonomy (GTDB): domain Bacteria; phylum Pseudomonadota; class Alphaproteobacteria; order Rhodobacterales; family Rhodobacteraceae; genus Amylibacter. The sequence continues at coordinate 13,081 of JASFZB010000064.1, forward strand.
TTTGGGCGAGATTAGCGGCGATATGCTGTTGTTTGGCGGGGTTTATTCCAACCTCGCGGCCCTGAATGCCTTGATTGAGGTCGCCAAAGACAACGGCATTGCCGCGCAAAACTGCATTTGTACCGGCGATCTGGTGGCCTATTGCGCGGATGCCGAAGCCAGCGTGAACGCCATCCGTTCTTTCGGCTGCCCGGTTGTGGCCGGCAATTGCGAGCTGCAATTGGCCCGGGATGCGCAAGATTGCGGCTGTGGCTTTGACGCAGGCTCGGCCTGTTCGGTTTTGGCTGTTGGCTGGTACACACACGCGCGGCGCCAGATCAGTGATACAAACAAGCGCTGGATGGGCCGGTTGCCCGAGCGCATTTTATTCACCCGAAACGGCCAGCGCTATGTTGTCCTGCACGGCGGGGCCACGGAGATTTCACGTTTTATCTGGCCGGTGACGGACAATTCTGTTATTTTACATGAAATCAAGGTGTTGGACGTACAAGTTGGTGCATTTGACCATGTGATTTCGGGCCATTCAGGGATCGCGATGAACCGTGCAATCAAGGGCATTTCCTGGACCAACACTGGCGCCATCGGCATGCCGGGGCATAACGGAAAGCAGCAAACGCGTTATGGATATTTATCGGATAAATCAATTAAAATCAAAGAATTACAGTATGATGTTGATGCAACATATCTTGCCATGCAAAGGGCCGGATTGACCCAAGGCTATGATAAAACACTTCTGTCGGGCTATTGGCCCAGCGAAGATACGCTACCGCCTGAAATGCACCAAAAAATCGCCTAATCCTCTGCCATAGGATGATGTTCCAGCACAAGGGATTTCAGATTTTCGTCCAGCACATGGGTGTAAATCTCGGTGGTTGCAATATCCGCGTGACCCAACAACATCTGGATCACCCGCAGATCGGCCCCGTTTGCCAAAAGATGGGTGGCAAAGGCGTGCCGCAGGGTGTGCGGTGTCACCTCAGCGGGGTCAAGTCCCGCGTTCAGGGCGATTTCCTTGATCAGCGTGTAAAACCTGATGCGGGTCAGGTGGCCCAGTTTTCCATTTGACGGGAACAGATATTTGGCAGGCGCGATGCCCTTGGTTTTCGCCAGATCCGCCTGTTTATCCAGATTTACCAGATAGGCCGCCGTTGCCATTTTTGCCGGTGGCGACAGCGGCACCATACGTTCTTTGCCGCCCTTGCCCTTGACAAACAGCATGTCCGGGTTGCCGCGCACCGCCGCGACGGGCAGCGAGACAAGTTCCGTGACCCGCATACCTGTGGCATATAAAAGCTGCATCAAACAGGTGTTGCGCAGGCGGTCAGCCGCGTTGCGGCCGGTTGTTGTTGCGGCTTCCAGCATGCGCTCCACGTCTGCTTCGCTTAGGGTTTTGGGCAAATGCCGCTTTTTGCGCGGGCCTTTGATCTGTGCCGAGGGGTCATCGGGTCGCCAGCCCTCTTCAAAGGCGAAACGGAACAGTTGACGCACCGCAGACAGGTGGCGTGCGCGTGTCGCCGCCGCCATGCCGCGTGTTTCAAGCGCAACGATGAAGTTTTCAACATGGATGCGCGCGGCTGTTTTGAAATCATGCCCGGTTTTGGCCAGATGGGATTCGAATTCACGCAAATCCCGGGCATAAGCCAGAATCGTGTTGTCGGATGCATCCCGTTCCGCCTGTATGGCTTCCAGAAAAGTTCCGATCCATTGCCCTGTCATTATTTTTTACCCAGTAAAAGCAACTGGATAGCTATATTTCTGGCTTCATCCTTAAAGCCGCTATAGGCCAGAACAGATAACGCGGTCTCGACATCGCCGACATCGCTGTTTGGCCCTGAATGCAGCAATGTCAGGGCTTTTAGCACCGCCGCGCCGCGCTGCCCGTTGTCTACGCTTTGATGCAACACGGTTTTGGGCGACAGGCCGGTCAAAGCATTGGAAATCGCCTGTTGCATATCGCCCTTGGGCGGTGCGTCATAGCGATTTGACAGGATCGCGGCGATAAAGTGTTCCTTTTGATCGCTCGAAGCCAAATCAAGGGCCAGTTTGCGACTGTCACTGTCCAAGGCGGCCAGTTCAAATCCGATATGTTTGGCCGCAGGGGTCAGAGTGTGATCTGCCAAAGCCGGGGCAAACCAATCGGCTAGAACAGGTTGCAGGCCCAAGGGGCTAAGGGCTTTATAGGCTTTTATCAGGGCCTCGGACAGGGCTTTGTCGTTGCCTGCGTCCAGTGTATTGTTCAGCTTTTGCACGGCTGAAACACGATCCCAAACCCCGCCCGAGGCCGAAGCTGCGCCCTCTAGGTAAAGATCCAGCAAAATGGCATTTGGAATGGCATGTTCGCGCACCAGCCGTTCGGCAGATGTGATGCGTTGTTTCCAGCCGGCCTTGTTCTGCAAATCCATATGCAGAAATGCCAATGGCAGGCTGTGCGCCGGGCGCGGCAGGCCCAGCGCTTCGCGCATCACGAAAGTCAGCGGCGTCAGGACGGCTGGAATGGCCGGTTCTTTGGCCCCCGCAAACATCTGGGGGTCCAGAAACATGCCCAGAAGCAGGGCCTGATCTTCTGAAAACACCCCCAAGGCCCGACCTGTGAACAGGGTGACAGAGGCGGCACTCCAGTCGCCTGCGCGGGCCAGACAAAATATGCGGGCCTGCAACGTAGGGGCGAAATTCGGGGTTTTGACCATGCGCGCACAGGCTTCATCGGCGCGTTGGGTCAGGATGCTGACATCAAACCAGCGGCGAAACAGTTCGGGGTTGTTGGGATCGGCGGCTTTCAAAAGCGCCTCGGCGGGATCAAGAGCCCCTGCGGTCAATAAATTGTCCAGCCGCGCCAATAACAACGGGTTATCCTGATTTGCGCCCATAGGCGGGTCGATTTCGGCCAGAATGATCCGCCGCCACAAATCGGTGATCTGTGGTAGCTGGCCCAAAGGGGCGTTGCGGATCAGCGATGCGACTCTGTCCGTATCGCTATTTCCCCAGAAATTCAGTGGAATACCGGATACTTGCGCGGGCAGCAGACCAACCGTGTCTTTTTGCGTATCCGATAGTCTGGTGGTCTCAATCGGCTCGATTGTGACCCCGCTTAGGGGCTTTTCGGGGGCTACATCCTGCGGCGTTTCCAGTGATTTGGAAAGCCAGTCCACCGCCGAAAGGGGTTCCGCCAAGGCCGGAATTGCTATGGCTGCGGTAAAACAGGTGAAAATCAGCGGGCTAAGACGCATCCGGCACCACAGGTTGCACGATATCGACATTGGGCGATGACATATCCCCCAAGTACGAATAGGCAATCAGCCCAAGGGCCCCCAGAACGATTAAATAGAGTAAGAGTTTTAACAAACGACCCATGAATTTACCTTTAACTGCCGATTTGGGGGCGGTTCCGCCTTGTCTTGTTTGGGGGGGATGTTATCACGATTAGATTAAAAGTCATCAACTTGGGACAAGGTTCAAGCAAAACTTTGCCCATTTTGCGATTAAACAGGATGCAAGGGGATAAGGTGCGCTATCAATTAACCAAAACCATTGTTCTTGTGGGGCTTATGGGGGCCGGTAAAACCGCAGTCGGGCGTTTGCTGGCGCAAGAACTTGGGGTGGCGTTTGTTGATTCGGATGACGAAATCATCAAAGCGGCCAACATGCCCATTGCCGAGATTTTCGAGCGCGACGGCGAGGCATTCTTTCGCCGCAAGGAAACCCAGATACTGGAACGTTTGCTGGAAGGGCCCGCGTGCGTTTTGTCTACCGGCGGCGGGGCCTATATGGCGGCCCAAAACCGCCGCCTGATTAGCGACAAGGGGGTGGCCCTGTGGTTGCGTGCCGATCTTGATCTGCTGTGGGAGCGGGTCAGGCATAAAGATACCCGACCCCTGTTGCGGGTGGCTGACCCGAAAGCCAAACTGGCCAGCTTGCTGAAGGCGCGTACGCCGTATTATCAGCGTGCCGAACTGGTGGTGGACGCGGGCGCGGATATCTCGCTGGAGCAGATGACGGAAAAAACCGTAAAGATGTTACTGGACAGCCCCCTGAGCGGGGTCACAAAGGATGTGTGATGATGACTGAAATTGTACATGTAGATTTAAGCGAGCGGTCTTACGACATCCATATCGGGCCAAAGCTTTTGATCGAGGCGGGACGCTATATCAAACCGTACCTGAAGCGCCCCCATGTGGCGATCATTACCGATGAAACCGTGGCAGGCTTGCATCTGGGAACGCTTCAAGCGGGGCTAAAGGCCGAGGGGATTAGCTCGGTTGTGTTGAAGCTACCGCCCGGAGAATCCACCAAGTCATGGGAAAACCTGCAAAAATCCGTTGAATGGCTGCTGTCTGAAAAGATCGAGCGCGATGATATTGTGATTGCATTCGGCGGTGGTGTTATCGGCGATCTGGCGGGGTTTTCTGCCGCGGTTTTACGTCGCGGGGTCAGGTTTGTGCAAATTCCAACCTCCCTGCTGGCGCAGGTGGACAGCTCGGTGGGCGGCAAGACAGGGATCAATTCGCCGCATGGTAAAAATCTGGTGGGAGCGTTTTATCAGCCCCGGATGGTGCTGGCGGATGTCGCGGTTCTGGGCACGCTGAAGCCGCGTGATTTTCTGGCAGGCTACGGTGAAGTGGTGAAATACGGACTTTTGGGAGACGCGGCTTTTTTCGACTGGCTAGAGGAAAATGGCCCGGCTATGGCGCGGGGCGATATGGACAAGCGCATCAGGGCGGTGAAGCGGTCTGTCGAGATGAAAGCGGGGATTGTTGCGCGCGATGAAAAGGAACATGGCGAGCGGGCGTTGCTGAATTTGGGCCACACATTTTGCCATGCCTTAGAGGCCGCTACGGGATATTCCGACCGGTTGTTGCACGGTGAAGGGGTGGCCATTGGCTGCGCCTTGGCGTTTGAAACCTCGATGCGTTTAGGGCTTTGCAGCCAAGAGGTGCCAAGCCGTGTTCGCGCCCATCTTAAAGCCATGGGAACCAAGGTTGATCTGGCCGATATTGACGGTGATTTGCCGGATGCGGACGGGCTGTTGGCCCTGATGGCGCAAGACAAAAAAGTGCAGGGCGGCAAGCTGGCATTTATTATGGCACGCGCGATTGGTGATAGTTTTGTCGATCGCGATGTTGATCTGGAAGTGGTCAAATCTGTGTTGCGTGATGCGCTGGATCAGCGGTAATCTTTGCATCATATAACGGTGTGATTGGCGTGTGCCACCTGTTGTGATGGTGGATTTTGGATATTTAGACCCTTTGGAAGAAGTGCGGTCGGGTTTATTACCCCGAGCAACTGGCCCCGCCCAAGACACAGAATTTGGCGCAATGGGGGTGGTTCAATTTGACATCGCGTTCGGCGTCTTGCAGGGTTTCGCCCAATTCAAACTCGGGGCTGTAAGCCAAAAGTGTGCAGGCCAGAACCGTCGGTCTTTCAGCCCCTTTGCGTTTCACCACCATGCGCGAATGCGAGCACATCACATCTGACGGGGATTTGTTCAGGATGTCCCAACATGCGGTGGTGATTTCGGGCACGTTTACGGTTTCATCCATCTCGGGGAACAGTACGGTCATGGCGGGATCATTTGCGTCGATGTCAAAGTGGTGCGCGTCAAACAGGGCCTTGTAACCGGCACGGCTTTGGCCGTCAGTATCGCCCCATAGGGTGCGGCCTGCCACTGCCATTTTGATATGAGTATCGCGCAGCCATCTCATGCCTTGAAGCGTGATGTTATAAGTGCCGCGACCGCGCATCTGATCGTGGTTTTTTGCGCTATAGTGGTCAAGCGAGATGCGCAAAGTCAGCAAGTCGCCAAATTCCGCCTGCAAGGCCCGCAAGCCTGCCTGCATTGATTTTCGCATCATCGGGCGCATGGCGTTGGTCAGGATCAGCACTTTGTAGCCGCGCGCAAGGCAGGCCCGCGCCATGTGGATCATCTGGGGGTTCATAAAGGGTTCCCCGCCGGTAAAGCCGATTTCGGTGGTGGGCCAGCCCCGGGATTTGATCTGGTCAAGATAGTCTTTGACCTCGGCTAGAGTAATATAGACCAGCGCATCGTTGTTGGGCGAGCTGTCAATATAGCAGTTCACGCATTCGATATTGCACAAAGTTCCGGTGTTGAACCAAAGTGTAGTCGCCCCTGCCAAGGCAACATGGGCGCGCGCATCACCTTTAGCGGTGATGTCGGGATGTTTGAATTTTCCCAACGGCTTAGCGGTATTTGTATAGAAAGATTGGTCATTCATGGATGTGGCCTGTTTGTTGTCTTAGCCGTGATTACACTATTTTTCTGTTTGTTAAAATGATTTACAGGCTGGCCACGGTTTTGTGATTGTTTGCAATGTGGCAGTGTTTTGCTTGCAGCCGGGTCAAGCAATTGCGATAGTTGGGGAAATACCGCTGACTTAAGGATATTCAAATGGTTGCGCAAACGATACCGGTAGAGGATTTCGATCTGGTTATTATCGGGGGAACCGGTGATTTGGCGCGGCGCAAAATTCTGCCGGGCCTGTATCGCCGCCTTTGTGCGGGGCAAATGCCTGAAACGGCGCGGATTATTGCCGCCGCCCGCACCGATTATAGCCAAAAAGATTTCAAGGCCTTTGTGCGCGAAGCCCTGGAGAAATTCGTCCATCTAAAAAAGCATGATGCGAAAAAAATCGATATTTTTCTGGAACGCCTAAGCTATATCAAACTGGATGCAATGGGGGAAGACGGGTGGCAGCAACTGGCTGAAACCTTGCGTAAGGGCGTGGTTCATGCGTTCTATTTCTCGGTTGGCCCGTCGCTGTTTGCGCCTTTGGCCGAGCGGTTGCTGAAGTATGAAATCACCGACGATCAAACCCGTATCGTGGTTGAAAAACCGTTCGGGCACGATTTGGCATCGGCGCATGCGCTGAATGCGGAATTGGCCCGTAGTTTTCATGAAGACCAGATTTTCAGGATCGATCATTATCTGGGCAAGGAAACCGTGCAAAACCTGATGGCTTTGCGTTTCGGCAATGCGTTGTTTGAACCTTTGTGGAATGCGCAAAACATTGATCATGTACAAATCACCGTTGCCGAAACCCTTGGGGTTGAAGGCCGCGGTGCCTATTATGACGGTGCAGGGGCCACCCGTGACATGGTGCAAAACCATATGATGCAGCTTTTGTGCCTAACCGCGATGGAACCGCCGACAATGTTCAACGCTGAAGCGGTTCGGAACGAGAAATTAAAAGTTATCAAGGCATTAGACCCGTTATCAGAGAATGATATTGTGCGTGGACAATACCGCGCGGACGGCAAAGAGCCCGGTTATTTACAGGAATGCGGCAATCCCGACAGCACCACGGAAAGCTTTATTGCGCTCAAGGTGCAAGTGTCGAACTGGCGTTGGGCCGGCACACCGTTTTATTTGCGCACGGGCAAAAAGCTACGCAACCGGCTGTCCGAGATAGCGATTATTTTCAAAGATCCGCCGCATTCTATTTTTGCTGATACACCTGAATTGAAAGGCAATGTTCTAACCATTCGCCTGCAACCCGACGAGGGTATCAACCTGAGCATGACGATCAAGGAACCGGGCCCGGGGGGCATGCGCTTGACCCAGGTGCCCCTGGATATGACCTTTGCCGAGGCCTTGGGGGATGAGGAAATTGACGCGCCCGACGCCTATGAGCGGCTGATCATGGATGTGATCCGGGGCGATCAAACCCTGTTCATGCGCGGTGACGAGGTCGAAGCGGCCTGGGCCTGGGTGGATCCGATCATCAAGGATTGGGAAGCCAATGACACCAAGCCCGCGCATTATGATGCGGGGGGTAGCGGGCCGGATGACAGTTTGATGTTGCTGCACAAGGATGGCCGTCGCTGGCGGGAGATTTGAGCGCATGAGCATTTTACTGGATTATCCCGATTTCGAGACGCTGATGATGGGCTTGGCCCGCATTGTGGCCAAGCAATTGGGCGATGTTTTAACCAAAAAAGGCGCGGCGACGCTGGCAGTGCCGGGCGGCACCACACCGGCACCTTTTCTGGAGCGGCTTAGCCTGATGGAACTGGACTGGGCGCATGTCTCCGTGTTGTTGACGGATGAGCGGCTTCAACCCGCTGATCCGTTCCGCTCTAATTTTCGCATGGTTGAGCATTATTTAAACCAGAATGCCTCCGTTGAGGCGCATCTTTTGCCGATGGGGGCGGTGGATCATACGCCACTTGAGGCATTGCGTGAAGCAACAGCACTCTATGCGCTGCACTTGCCGATCGATGTGTTGGTGGTGGGGATGGGGGCGGATATGCACACCGCCAGCCTGTTTCCCGATGCGGACGTACTGGATGCAGCCCTTGATGCGCATGCGCCGCCCTTGATGATCATCAACAGCCCCTCGCAGCCCGAAACCCGCCTGACCCTGACCGCCCCTGTGCTGGCTGCGGCAAAGCACCGGCATCTGTTAATCGCGGGGGCAAAAAAGCTGGCCGCATTCAAAGTGGCGGAAAAACCCGGCCCGATAAATGCAGCCCCGATACGCTGCGTTTTGAACGGGGCCGATCTGGCGATGGTGCATTACACTTTGGGGACGTAGCGGTTCGGGATTTCTGGAGCGGGTAACGGGAATTGAACCCGTAACTTAAGCTTGGGAAGCTCGCGTGATACCTTTTCACCATACCCGCATGGGCGCTGTCCTAACTGCTGCAATTCGCATCGTCAACCGTGATGCGACACGGGGGCGTCGCAATAGAGCAAGAATTCCCGTTCGGTTGACCGATACTGGGTTTATCTGGGGGGGATTCGTTCCCGTTTTTGCAAGCAATGAGGGTATAATGACCGATGCTATGTTTTCCGCCGAGGGCCGCTTTTACCGTGGCAATCTACACACGCATTCCACTTTGTCAGACGGGGTACTGGAGCCCGCCGAAGTGTGCCGCCGCTATAAAGCGGAAGGCTATGATTTTATCGCCCTGACGGATCATTTTGTTGGCAGGTATGGTTATCCTGTTGCCGACACCAGCGGATTTCGGGATGACAGGTTTACCACCATATTGGGGGCAGAGCTGCATTCGGGGGCGATGAAAAATGGCGGTATATGGCACGTTTTAGCGGTGGGGCTGCCAGATGATTTTGCGCCCTCGAACGCGCCGGATTTTTTTCCGCTGGAGAATCAGGAAACCGGGCCGGAAATCGCACAGCGTGCCCGTGCAGCCGGGGCCTTTGTCGCCATTGCCCATCCCGAATGGTCGGGCATGACGCTGGACGATGCACGCAGCATTGAAGCGGCCCACGCGGTCGAGATTTATAACCACGGGTGCTATGCGGGCTGTGATCGCGGTTTTGGCCTGCACACGCTGGATTTGCTGCTGAACGAGGGCCGTAAACTGACCCTTTGTGCCACCGATGACGCGCATTTCTACGAGCCTGACCATTTCGGTGGCTGGGTGATGGTCAAGGCCGCAAAAAACACCCCCGAGGCGTTGCTTGAGGCCCTGAAAACGGGGCATCATTATGCGTCCCAAGGCCCCGAGTTCCGCGATATTCGCTGGTTTGACGACGCCGTCGAGGTCGATTGCAGCTCTGTTGCGGCGATCATCGTATCCGGCCCGGGCACCCCTACCGCCACGCTACATGGCCATTCCATGACCACCGCGCGATTGCCGCTGACCCGTTTGGCAGACGCGAATTGGGTACGGGTGACTTTGGTGGATCACGCGGGCAAGCGGGCATGGTCTAATCCGCATTGGCGGGGGTAGGGGGAATGGACCTGATGAGGTTTTATTCCACCCCTTTAAGAGCATGCTCTGCCACAAAGGAGATAGGCTTGGCATCTGCATATTTCGAAGAATTCAAACATGTCGCAGTTCGAATTGCGCTCACCTGCCGCCTGACACAACGGCAAGCATCATCTGATAGGTGATGTTTATATCACCGAGAGGTTTCTTCAGTTTACAGAAATGACACGGAATTTCTAACGCTCCCTAACTATTTCCGTTTAAGCTTTGAAACAAGTCATATTTAAGTCTTTCTTCGCTTCCTTTTTCAAGGATTTGTATTCCAATTTTCGCTCTTTTAATTGCAATACGACGCACTGATCCTAATCAACATCTTACCCCCCCGACCTATCTGCGGCAGTCCCTCTATATCCGCACGCGGTGGTGGTGACGGGGCCGTGATTTTTTCAAGCGTTTCAGCATCCAAAACCACTCCGTTCCGCGCACCTTTGCCGCAACCTTTTTGGGCCGGTCACAGCAACAGTCGGGTTAAGCTTTACGCCCCGGTTTGATCGGCCTCGTCCGTTTCATCAGAGCTTTCCGCAATGTAGGCCACAGAAACAACTTCTTCGCCTTTTCCAACGCTGAATATGGTCACACCTGACGAGGTGCGGCCTTGTTGCGAGATGCCCGCGACGGGGCACCGGATGGATTGGCCTGTGGACGTGGCAAGCATGATCTGGTCATCTTCTTGGACGGTGAAGCAGGCGATGATACGGTCATCGCGGCGGCTTAGGTTGGCAGCGGCCACGCCTTGGCCGCCACGCCCCGAGACGCGGTATTCAAGGGCGCTGGAGCGTTTGCCGAAGCCGCCTTTGGTGATCGTCAGTATCCATTGTTCCAATGCAGCAAGTTCATCAAAGCGTTCCTGGCTGATGCTGCTGTCTGTATTTTCGATCTCGTCGCCGTCTTCGCCTGTCATGAGACGGTGTCGTTTGAAATAGGCGGCCCGTTCATCGGGTGTTGCATCAACGTGGCGGATCACCGCCATGGACACCACATAGTCGTCTTCTGCCAGTTTGATGCCGCGCACCCCAAGCGAGTCGCGACCTTTGAAGACGCGGACATCCCGGATCGGAAAGCGGATGGCTTTGCCCAGGCTGGTGGTCAGGAAAAAATCATCGTCTTCGGTGGCAATGCGCACATCGACGATAGTGACACCTTCGGGCAGTTTCATCGCGATCTTGCCGTTGGATTTGACATTGGTGAAGTCCGACAGCGCATTGCGCCGCACGCCGCCTGCGGAATTGGCGAAAACAATGTGCAGGTCTTTCCAATCCTCTTCGGGGGCGTCAATAGGCATGATGGCGGCGATGGATACGCCTTGCTGAATGGGCAAAAGGTTGATGATTGCCTTGCCGCGCGCATTGCGTCCGCCAAGCGGCAAACGCCATGTTTTCAATGTATAAACCATGCCGTCATCGGTGAAAAACAACAGGGCGGTGTGGGTGTTGGCGACAAACAGGTTGGTGACGAAATCCTCGTCCTTGGTGTTCATCCCCTGGGTGCCTTTACCGCCGCGTTTTTGTTCACGGTACTCATTCAACTGCGTGCGTTTGATGTAGCCCGAGTTGGTGACAGTGACGACCATGTCTTCGCGTTCAATCAGGTCTTCCATGTCCATATCACCCGCATATTCGACGATTTCCGAGCGGCGGGGAATGGCGAATTTTTCGCGCACTTCGATCAGCTCATCGGATATGATTGCCATAATGCGCTCGCGCGAGCGCAGGATGCCAAGGTAATCGGTGATTTTACCGGCCAGTTCCTGTAACTCGTCGGTGACTTCCTTGACGCCCATGGCGGTAAGCCGCGCAAGGCGCAGTTCCAGAATAGCGCGGGCTTGAACTTCGGACAGGTGATAGGTGCCGTCGTCGTTTATGGTGTGACTTGGATCGTCAATCAGCTTGATATATTCGACAATATCATGCGCAGGCCACGCCCGAGTCATCAATTTTTCACGCGCGGTGGCAGGATCAGCCGAGGCGCGGATGGTCGCGACGATTTCGTCGACATTGGACACGGCCACGGCAAGGCCGCACAGGATGTGGCTGCGCTCGCGGGCTTTGCGCAATTCATAGGCGGTGCGGCGTGCCACGACTTCTTCACGGAAGGTGATGAAGCTGGTTAAAAACTTACGCAGATCAAGCTGTTCCGGGCGGCCATTGTTAAGGGCCAGCATGTTGCAGCCGAAACTGGTTTGCATCGGGCTGTAGCGGAACAGTTGGTTCAGCACCACTTCAGCGGTGGCATCGCGTTTCAGTTCGACCACCACGCGCACACCGATACGGTCACTTTCGTCCTGCACATGGGCAATGCCCTCTATGCGTTTGTCACGGGCAAGTTCGGCGATTTTTTCGATCATCGTGGCTTTGTTGACCTGATAGGGGATTTCATCAAGAATGATGGCCCAGCGGTCTTTACGGATTTCTTCAATACGTGTTTTGGCGCGGATGATGACGCTGCCACGCCCTTCGGTATAGGCTTTTTGCGCACCTGCACGACCCAGAATAATACCGCCTGTCGGAAAATCGGGGGCAGGAATGTATTGCATCAAGGCAAGGCTGTCTAGATCGGGGTCGGCAATCAGGGCAAGGGTTGCGGTGATCACTTCGCCCAGATTATGCGGCGGGATGTTAGTGGCCATGCCAACCGCAATACCGCCGGCACCGTTCACAAGCATATTGGGGTAACGCGCGGGCAGAACGGTTGGTTCCCGATCTTTGCCGTCGTAATTGTCCTGAAAATTAACCGTGTCTTTATCTATGTCCGCCAACAAAAAAGCGGCAGACTTATCCATGCGCACTTCGGTGTAGCGCATCGCTGCGGCATTATCACCGTCCATCGAGCCAAAATTGCCCTGGCCGTCCAAAAGCGGCAGCGACATGGAAAATTCCTGTGCCATGCGCACAAGCGCGTCATAGATCGCGGCATCCCCGTGGGGGTGGTATTTGCCCATCACATCACCGACCGCACGGGCCGATTTCCGGTAGGATTTATCGTGGGTGTTGCCGGTTTCGTGCATGGCATAAAGAATACGGCGGTGCACCGGTTTCAGACCGTCGCGCAAGTCGGGTATCGCACGGCTGACGATTACGCTCATGGCATAATCCAGATAAGAGGTTCTCATTTCCTCTTCTATGGTGATTTGCGGTCCCTCAAAGGGGGGGCGAATGGGGCTGTTTTCGTCTTCGGTTTGGGTCTGGTCGCTCACGGTCGGCTCATTCTTTTTATTGCTACTAGATATTGTGTTTTTTATAGCAGAATGAATGCACGACCGCAATGTTTTGTGTTCGATGGTTTGGCTTTGTCACGCAATCAAAAACAGCCTGAGGATAGGCATCCAGCAGGCTGTTATTAAAGGATAATATTAAGGTTTGATTAAAACGGAATTTCGTCGTCGAGATCATTGTTCGAGGTGCCAGGTGCATTCCCGCCACCGGTGCCACCGGATTGGCCGCCGTAACCGCCGCCCTGATTGTAATCCGCGCCACCGCCGCCACCGCCACCGCCCGAGCGGCCGTCAAGCATGATCAGTGAGCCGCCGAAACCTTGCAGGACGACTTCGGTGGAATAGCGGTCATTGCCGGATTGGTCCTGCCATTTGCGGGTCTGCAAGGCCCCTTCGATATAAACCTTGGAGCCTTTGTGCAGGTATTGTTCGCAAACCCTCACCAGACCTTCGGAAAAAATAGCAACCGTGTGCCATTCGGTCTTTTCGCGACGTTCACCGGTGTTTTTATCGCGCCAGCTATCGGATGTGGCAATGCGCAGATTGCAGACTTTGCCACCGTTGCCGAATGTACGTATTTCTGGCTCGGCCCCCAGATTACCGATCAATTGCACCTTGTTCAAACTACCTGCCATCTGGCCCCTCCACCGAATCTATCGCGTTAATTTTGGTTAAGCCCTGTTAGACCACCTGATCTTGATGAATAAAAGATGAATCGCGGCTAATTTACCGAAAATCTACCAAAGACTGTTCAATTTGAATAAAAAAGGCTAAACCTACGGCGGGTGAAACAAAATCGGGCGTTCAGTGGTGCGTAGCATTTATATTCTTATCGCGGTTTGTGTTGCGCTAAGCGGGGCGGCACAGGCCTCGAGCATATCTAAATCATCGAAATCGCGGCGCATATCGGCCCTGCACAGCATTTTGATCGATAGCCGCCTTTCCAAGCAGTATAGCAACTCTGTGCAGAAGATGAACCCGAGCCAGATAAATTTTACCATAATTCCCCGTTACAACGGCAAGTATAAAGGTATTTACAAACCCATGGCCGAAGCCGCCGCGCGCAAATACGGCGTGCCGGTGGATTTGTTTACCCGTTTGATCGAGCAGGAAAGCGGCTGGAACCCACGTGCAAAATCCCGTGCGGGGGCAATTGGTTTGGCGCAACTGATGCCTGCAACCGCCCGAAAACTTGGGGTAAACCCGCGTGATCCACGGCAAAATCTGGATGGAGGTGCGCGTTATCTTGCCAAGCAATACCGCAAATTCGGTAACTGGAAACATGCCTTGGCCGCCTACAATGCCGGCCCTGAAGCGGTCGCAAAATACAACGGCGTGCCGCCCTATAAAGAGACCCGAAACTATGTCCGCAGTATCTTGGGTAAATAAAGCCTGAACATTCACCAATGTTCCACTTGTGTTCTTTTTATTTCACTGGCATGTTGGGCGTCAATCACTACATAGTTTTCTATCACAACTGGATAGTCTTTGATGTCGGAATTGAAAAATATCGAAATTCGCGGTGCCCGTGAACATAATCTGAAAAATCTGGATGTGGATATTCCGCGCAACCGGCTGGTAGTGATCACCGGCTTGTCCGGGTCGGGCAAGTCCTCGTTGGCGTTTGATACGATTTATGCGGAAGGGCAGCGCCGCTATGTGGAAAGCCTGTCTGCCTATGCGCGGCAATTTCTGGACATGATGCAAAAGCCCGATGTGGATCATATTGCGGGCCTGTCACCGGCAATTTCTATTGAGCAGAAAACCACATCGAAAAACCCGCGCTCGACCGTGGGCACGGTGACGGAGATTTACGACTATCTACGGCTGTTGTTTGCCCGTGTCGGGACACCGTATTCACCCGCTACCGGTCTGCCGATCGAGGCGCAGCAGGTGTCCGAGATGGTTGACCGGATCATGGACATGCAGGGGGGCACGCGGGCCTATTTGCTGGCCCCGATTGTGCGCGACCGCAAAGGTGAGTACCGCAAGGAATTTCAAGAGCTTAAGAAACAAGGGTTTCAGAGGATCAAGGTGGATGGGGCGTTTTATGAATTGGAAGATGCACCCATTCTGGACAAAAAATTTCGCCATAATATTGATGTGGTGGTTGACCGGATCGTGGTGCGCGACGGGCTGGAAACGCGGCTTGCGGACAGTTTGCGCACGGCCCTTGATCTGGCGGACGGGATTGCGATTTTGGAAACGGCGCCGAAACAGGGCGACCCCGAGCGGCTAACGTTTTCGGAAAAATTTGCGTGTCCGGTATCGGGGTTTACCATTCCTGAAATAGAACCACGCCTGTTTTCGTTCAACGCCCCTTTCGGGGCCTGCCCCGAGTGTGACGGGCTGGGGGTTGAATTGTTCTTTGACGAACGCCTTGTGGTACCTGACACGCGGTTGTCCTTGTATGAAGGTGCCCTTGCCCCATGGGCCAAGGGGAAATCCCCATATTTCAGGCAAACTATTGAATCTATTGCTAAACATTACGGGTTTAACAAAGACGCACCGTGGCATGATTTGCCAAAACAAGTGCAACAGGTGATGTTGCATGGATCGGGTGCGCAAGAGATCAAGTTTCGCTATGACGAAGCCGGCCGTGTCTATGAGGTGACACGCAATTTCGAAGGTGTGATTCCCAATATGGAACGTCGCTACCGCGAAACCGACAGCAATTGGGTGCGCAGCGAGTTCGAGCGCTATCAAAACAACCGCCCCTGCAAAACCTGTGACGGCTACCGTTTGCGGCCACAGGCTTTGGCGGTGCGCATCGGGGATTTTCATGTGGGGCAGGTGGTGCAACTGTCGATCAAAGAGGCCCTTACTTGGATTGAAAGCGTGCCGGGAAGCCTGAGCCAACAGAACAACGCAATCGCCGTGGCTATTTTGAAGGAAATTCGTGCGCGGTTGGGGTTTTTGGTCAATGTCGGGCTGGATTATCTCACTTTGTCGCGGGCCTCGGGGACATTATCGGGTGGTGAAAGCCAACGGATCCGGCTGGCCAGCCAGATCGGGTCGGGGTTGACGGGGGTTTTATATGTGCTGGATGAGCCGTCCATCGGCTTGCATCAACGCGATAATGCGCGGCTTTTGGTGACGTTGAAAAACCTGCGCGATCAGGGCAATACGGTGATCGTGGTGGAACATGACGAAGAAGCCATTCGCGCGGCGGACTATGTGTTGGACATCGGCCCCGGGGCCGGCGTGCATGGGGGTGAAATCATTGCACGCGGCACCCCTGCGCAAATTATGAAATCCAAAAACTCCATTACAGGTCAATATCTTACGGGGCGACGTGAAATAGAAATACCGGCGATCAGGCGTGCGGGGAACGGTAAATCCGTGACCGTCGAAGGGGCCACAGGGAATAATTTGAAAAACATCACTGCCGAATTTCCATTGGGCAAATTCGTCTGTGTGACGGGGGTGTCGGGGGGCGGAAAATCGACGCTGACGATTGAAACCCTGTTCAAAACCGCCTCGATGCGGCTGAACGGCGCAAAGCAGACACCGGCCCCTTGCGAGGCGGTCAACGGCTTGACGGTTCTGGACAAAGTTATCGACATAGATCAACGCGCCATCGGGCGCACGCCGCGTTCAAATCCGGCGACGTATACCGGTGCTTTCACACCGATACGCGACTGGTTTGCCGGTCTGCCCGAGGCCAAGGCGCGCGGCTATAAGCCCGGGCGGTTCAGTTTCAACGTCAAGGGCGGACGCTGCGAGGCCTGTCAGGGCGACGGGCTGATCAAGATCGAGATGCATTTTCTGCCGGATGTTTATGTGGAATGCGAAACCTGTCGCGGCAAGCGGTATAACCGCGAAACACTGGAGGTGCTGTTCAAGGGGAAAAGCATTGCCGATGTGCTGGATATGACGGTGGAAGAGGCGGAAAGTTTCTTCAAGGCGGTGCCAAGCATTCGCGACAAAATGACGGCCCTTCTGCGTGTGGGGCTTGGCTATATCAAGGTCGGGCAATCGGCAACAACCCTGTCCGGTGGCGAGGCGCAGCGGGTGAAATTATCAAAAGAACTGGCCAAGCGATCAACGGGGCGCACGCTGTATATTCTGGACGAACCGACAACGGGGCTGCATTTTGAAGACGTTCGAAAACTGCTAGAAGTTCTGCATGAACTGGTAAATCAAGGTAATACAGTGATAGTTATTGAACATAATCTGGATGTGATTAAAACCGCTGATCACATTATAGACATCGGCCCCGAAGGCGGGGACGGAGGCGGACGGATTATCGCCACCGGCACACCTGAAGAAGTTGCAGATGTCACGGGCAGCTATACCGGGCACTACCTGAAAGACATGCTTCAGACGCGAAAAACGGCCGCCGAATAATTAGTCGTATAATTAGTCGTATAATTATTTTCATAGCGAAAGTGACGCTGTCAAATTTTTGTGATATGTCTGGATTAAAATAATAATCAGGAGGTATCTTTTCATGCTCGTTAAAACCATTGTTGGGTCAAAGCCGAATAATAAAATTTTCACAATCGGCAAAAATCAGACTATTGACGATGCGGTTTCCGATCTGGCCGCGCACCGTGTCGGGGCGCTGGTGGTCAGTGATGACGGAAAAATCATCGACGGGATCCTGTCGGAACGCGATATTATTCGTGAAATGGGCAAACGCGGCACTACATGCCTGACCGACAAGGTTGGCGATATGATGACGGGGGCCGTGTCCTGCTGCGCCATGAGTGACAGTGCGCAATCCGTATTGGAAGCAATGACCGAAGGGCATTTTCGCCATATGCCGATTTTGGAAAATGGCAAGCTTGCAGGGCTTATTTCCATCGGCGACGTGGTCAAGGCCCGTTTGCAGGAAATGGCCAATGAACATTCTGCCATGGTGGATATGATCAGAGGCGTTTAAGTTTTTACCGGGCTATTATTGTTCCATGGCCGAGATGATCGAGCATGTTTCAAGATTTCCTTGAGCAGGACAGGTACTGATCACTTTTCTAAGTGCCGAAGCTATCTTGTTTAATTGGTTAATTTTTTCCTCGACCTCTGCCAATTTCGCATTAGCCCGCTTTTGCACTTGGCCGCAATCACTGTCCGGTTCGGCACGCAAACTTAATAATTCACTTATTTCCTTTAGTGAAAAGCCCAATTCCTGTGCTTGACGAATAAAGCGCACACTGTGTACGATTTCGTTTGAATAGTGCCTGTAACCGCCATGAGCAGGTTTTTGCGGCTGTGTTATCAGTTTTTTACGTTCATAAAAACGGATGGTTTCGACCCCGACACCTGCCATAGTTGCGGCATTTCCAATCGTTATGGTTTTCATATCAAATCTTTCCATTGGCACGAAAAAACCTGCCATATTGCTTGACTCCGTACCATGGTACGTCTGCTATACATAGCAAAGTTATCGACGATGTGCAGCAATAAGGAATATAATTCAATGCGTAAGATATTCACCACGGCTTTTGTGGTGCTATTGACTTTAAGCCACGCCGCCTTTGCCGGCCAAACTTACAGTTTGCAAGTTGACGGGTTGGCTTGTCCGTTTTGTGCCTATGGTATCGAAAAACAGCTTACATCCGTGGACTATGTGCAGGATGTTGTCGTTGACCTGAATGCAGGTGCTGTGCGGGTCACCATGCAGGATGGCTCCAATTTAGACGAAGCGACCGCCAAACAAGCGGTGAAAGACGCGGGTTTTACATTGAAAGGTTTTAAACGTGCACCTGAATAAAATGAGACTTGGTCTGAAAGTTTTGTCAGGTACTCTGGCCATTGCAAGTTCGGCCCATGCCGGCCCGCAAACATTCAATTCGGCCCTGCCGGTGGCCAAAGGCCAGTTTGTTTTTCGTGAACAGTTTTTGTTCAAGAAAGCCGGCGATGACCCGACGGTCCAAAACCGCGATTTGAACGTCACGGGGGGCATTTCAGTGTTGGCTTACGGCATAACCGCTGACTTGGCCGTTTTCGGGGTTGTGCCCTACCTGAACAAAAGGCTGGATGTAACCACACCGGGGGGGCGCGTTACCCGTGAGATTACTGGTATTGGCGATATGCGTTTGTTCGGGCGTTATACCGCATATAAAAAGAACATGCCCGGCAAAAGTTTTCGTATCGCCCCTTTTGCAGGGATGGAATTGCCGATAGGTAAGGACAATGCAATGGACAGTTTAGGTTTTTTGCCCGCACCGCTTCAGCTTGGGTCGGGATCGTGGGATCCGTTTGCCGGAGTTGCGATAACCTATCAGACGCTGGGTTACGAAATTGATGTTTCCGCCAGTTATCAGGCCAACACCGCGGCCAACGGCTTTGAATTTGGCGATCAGGCCCGTCTTGATGCCTCTCTACAATATCGTTTGTGGCCACGCGATCTTGGTGGCGGCGTTCCGGGTTTTTTATACGGGGTTCTGGAAGGCAATCTGATCTATCAGGATCAGAACAAAATAGGCGGCATTGCGGATGTCAATTCGGGCGGGACAACGCTCTATATCGCCCCCGGTATTCAATACGTCACAAAGCGTTGGGTGCTGGAAGCCACCGTGCAATTACCCGCATTGCAAAACCTGAACGGAACCGCATTGGGGGATGATTTCATCTTTCGCAGCGGATTTCGGATGAATTTCTAAGAGGCAAAGCCATGCGTAAAAAGCTGCGGAAAATTATCACATATATCATATCGGGCCTGATTGTGATCCTTGCCGCCGCGTGGTTTGCTTTCGTTTCGCGCGCGCAAGAGGCAGGGTATCGGTTTGTCGGTGCATGGGGGCAAAAAGGCACCGCGCAAGGCATGTTCAACGACCCCACCGGCATTGCCATATCGGGCAAAAAGGTATTCGTGTCCGATGCGCGCAACGGGCGCATTCAAGTGTTCGACTTTGACGGCAACTTTATTCGCATGTTTGGCCAGAAGGGTAAAATGTCGGGCGATCTTGGGCGGCCGATGAACCTGACGATCACTAATGGTGAACTCTATGTGCCCGAATATTTCAACGACCGCATTCAGGTTTTCAACCTTGAGGGTACGTCCAAAAGAATCATCGGAAAAGCGGGCAGCGGGCCCGGCCGGTTCAATGCCCCGGGCAGTGTCACTGTTGCGGCGAATGGCGATCTGTATGTTACCGATTTTTATAACCAGCGGGTGCAGCAGCTAAAAGCGGACGGCACATTTGTGCGGCAATGGGGCACCACGGGGAAAACCGGCAGCTCGGCAGGCCAATTCATCTATCCCACGGATGTAACGCTTGCGGATGATGGCAGCCTTTATGTGGCGGATGGCTATGCCGACCGTGTGCAGGTATTTTCCCCTGATGGTGTTTTTTCGCATAAATGGGGTGGCCCGTTTGCGATGAATATCTTCGGGCCGTTCAACGGTTGGTTTACCACCGTTACCAGTATTGCAATCGGGCCAAAGGGAAATGTGTTTGTGGCGGATTTCTATAATAACCGCGTACAAAAATTCAAACCCGATGGCACTTTTCTGACCGCGTTTGGTAGCAAAGGATCGGGGGGCGGGCAATTCAACCATGCAATGGCTGTTGCCGTCGCCGATGATGGCACGGTTTTTGTCACGGATCTATTGAACAACCGCGTGCAAAAATGGCGCCCTAAACCATAAAAGAGTGCCGAAGAGTTCCGGCACTCTGTGTCAAGTCGCTGAATTATTCAGCTTCGGGTTTTTTTCTCGAATCGTGGCAGCATGGCGGAAAAGTCGGTGCCTTTGCCGTCTTCCTGTTCCACAAATGCCGTATATAGCTCGGTGGCGCGTTTGCCCATGGGCGTGTCGGCGTCAACACTTTCGGCGGCCTGTTGCGACAGGCGCAAATCCTTCAGCATCAATTCAGACGCAAAACCCGGTTTATAACCGTTGTCGGCAGGGCTTTGCGGGCCGATACCGGGGGCGGGGCAATAGGCGTTCATGGTCCAGCTATAGCCCGACGAAGTGCTGACCACATCGAACATGGCTTGGCGATCAAGACCCAGTTTGTCAGCCAGCGCAAAAGATTCGCATGTGGCAATCATGGTGGCACCCAAGATCATGTTATTGCATATTTTTGCCGCCTGACCGTTGCCTGACGGGCCGCAATGAACCGCTTTTTGGCCCATGATGTCAAACAAGGGTTTGGCAGTTGCAAATGCTTCATCCGAGCCACCTGCCATGAAGGTCAAAGTCCCGGCAGAGGCCCCGCCGATACCGCCCGATACAGGGGCATCTACGGCTAACAGGCCAGCGGCAACTGCATCATCGGCCACTGCGCGGGCCGATTCTACGTCTACGGTAGAGCAATCGATAAACGTCTTGCCTTTTGTCATGGCAGGGATGATTTCAGCCGCAACACTGCGCAAAATAGCCCCATTGGGTAGCATTGATATGACAATATCGGCACCCGTTGCTGCCTCAACCGCTGATGTCACTTTGTTAACCCCTTCAGGGCAGTCTGTGACAAGGTCAAACCCTGCCACATCGTGCCCTGCGGCGGCCAGATTGGCCGCCATCGGGGTTCCCATATTTCCCAGTCCGATAAATCCGATGCGCATGGGGTTACTCCATCACAGGCATTGAAAATTCGCCGCCTTCTTTGATACCGGATGGCCAGCGTGCGGTCACTGTTTTGGTGCGGGTGTAGAATTTGAACGAGTCAGGCCCGCATTGGTTAAGATCGCCGAACGCCGATTTTTTCCAGCCGCCAAAGGTGTGATAGGCCAAGGGAACCGGAATAGGTACGTTGATACCGACCATGCCCACATTGACCCGGTTGGCAAAGTTGCGTGCGGTATCGCCGTCACGGGTATAAATCGCGGTGCCGTTGCCGTATTCGTGATCCATGGCAAGGCCGAGGGCCTCTTCATAAGTTTTGGCACGCACCGTTGTCAGTACCGGGCCAAAAATCTCGGTTTTATAGATGTCCATGTCTTTGGTCACGTTGTCAAACAGGTGCGCCCCGACAAAATTGCCGTTTTCATACCCTTGCAGGCTAAAATTACGACCGTCCACCACAAGTTTCGCACCTTGGTCGATGCCGGTTTGCACCAGACGTTCGATGTTGGCTTTGGACGCTGCGGTAATAACCGGGCCGTAATCCACATCATTGCCGGCCGTGTAAGGGCCAACTTTCAGGGCTTCGACGCGCGGTATCAGTTTTTCGATCAAACGGTCTGCGGTTTCTTCTCCCACAGGGACAGCCACGGATATGGCCATGCAGCGTTCGCCTGCGGCACCGTAACCGGCACCGACCAATGCGTCTGCCGCTTGGTCAAGGTCGGCATCAGGCATGATGATCATGTGGTTTTTAGCCCCGCCGAAACATTGCACCCGTTTGCCGTTTGAACAACCGCGACCGTAGATATATTCGGCAATCGGAGTAGAGCCGACAAAGCCGATGGATTGTACGGTTTCATTGTCCAACAGCGCGTCTACCGCTTCTTTGTCACCATTGACGACTTGCAAGATACCTTTGGGCAGACCTGCCTCTTCCATCAGTTCGGCCAGCATCAAAGGGACCGTAGGGTTACGTTCCGAGGGTTTCAGGACAAAGGCGTTGCCGCAGGCAATTGCCGGTGCATACATCCACATCGGGATCATGGCGGGGAAGTTGAAGGGTGTGACACCACCGCAAACGCCCAAGGCCTGACGCATGGAATACATATCAATACCGGGGCCGGCCCCGTCGGTGTATTCACCTTTCAGAAGCTGCGGCGCGGCTATGCAAAACTCGACCACTTCCAGACCGCGCACAACGTCGCCCTTGGCATCGGGTAATGTTTTACCGTGCTCACGGGAGAGGGCTTCGGCCAATTTGTCCATGTCGCGGTTCAGAAGTTCAACGTATTTCATCATAATGCGGGCGCGTCGTTGCGGGTTGACGGCGGCCCATGCAGGTTGCGCCGCTTTGGCAATCTCGACAGCTTTTTCGATCTCGGCGATGCTTGCAAGCGGGCATTTTGCGATGACTTCACCGGTTGCAGGGTTGTAAACATCGGAAAACCGCCCAGATGTGCCTTTGACGTGTTCACCGTTGATGTAATGGGTAAGTTCTTGCATGGATAGTCTCCCGTTTTGATGTGATTTGACGCGACTATAGCCTTGCATTTTCACCTTTGAAAGGGTCAATATAGCAAGTTCATTTTGCATTTTTGCAAAACGGGAGGTTTAGATGAATTGGGATGATCTTAAGGTATTTCTGCATGTCGGGCGCAGCAGCAGTCTGACGGCTTCGGGTAAGCAACTGAAGATGGATCCATCCACGCTGGGACGCAGGATTATGCGACTGGAAGAAAGCATGGGCGCGCGGTTGTTTGTGA
Organism: Rhodobacterales bacterium; assembly: GCA_045046705.1. Classification (GTDB taxonomy): domain Bacteria; phylum Pseudomonadota; class Alphaproteobacteria; order Rhodobacterales; family Rhodobacteraceae; genus Amylibacter. The sequence goes on from JASFZB010000064.1 coordinate 36,323, forward strand.
AAACGCCGCAGGGTTACGATCTGACCGACGCCGGGCAACGCTTGCTGGTTTATGCGGCTGAAATGGAACAGGCATCCTTGTCGGCACAAGAGATAGTACAAGGCCCAAGCGACCGGTTAAGCGGGGTCATTCGCATCGGTGCCCCTGACGGCAGTGCCAACTTCCTGTTGCCCGAGGTTTGCGCCGGAATATCCGCGGAAAACCCCGATCTGGAAATCCAGATACTGGCAGTACCCCGGGTTTTGAACCTGTCTAAACGCGAGGTGGATATGGCGATCACCGTATCGCCGCCTTCAGCCGGGCGTTTGTTGGTGCAAAAAGTAACAGACTATCATCTGCATCTGGCGGCAAGGCGCGACTATATCCGCGCACATCCTGAATTGAAAACCATTGAGCAAGTTAAAGAACATCCTGTCATCGGCTATATTCCCGACCTGATATTCGACAAGGAACTGGATTATCTTGACGAAATCGGCGGGCATCCTTCGGTGGGGCTTGCGTCCAACTCTGTCTCGGTTCAGATCAACATGATCAATCAGGGGGCGGGCTTGGGGGTTGTGCATGATTTTGCCATGCCGGATTTCCCCGATCTGGCCTTTTTGTTCAAGAATGATTTTTCCCTGACACGCCACTTTTATCTGGTGCGCCACGAAGGCGACCGCCGTGTCGGGCGTTTCAGCCGCTTTGCAGAACGGCTTATTCAGGGGATGCGCGATGTGGTAAAACGCAAGGAAGCAATAAAACCTGCTTGACCTTTTGCCCGCGTTATTGTTCGAGTGGCTATGGCACAGCCAAGGAGACCCGCTTTGCGCATCGGATTATACCCCGGCACATTTGACCCGCTGACTTTGGGCCATATCGACATTATCCAGCGCGCCTGCGTTCTGGTCGACCGTTTGGTCATCGGGGTGGCGATCAATCGCGACAAGGGGCCGCTGTTTACGCTGGAAGAGCGGGTCGAGATGATCGAACGCAATTTGGGCAAAATGAATACGGGCAACACCGAAGTTGTGGTTGATGCCTTTGAAAACCTGCTGATCGACAAAGCCGAAGAGGTGGGGGCCCGGCTGATTATTCGCGGCCTTCGCGCGGTATCCGACTTTGAATATGAATATGCCCTTGTCGGTATGAACCGTGCTATGAAACCCGAAATCGAAACCGTGTTTTTAATGGCCGAGGCCAAGCATCAGGCGATAGCCTCGCGGTTGGTCAAGGAAATCGCCCGATTGGACGGGGATGTGTCTAAATTTGTCACCCCCGGGGTTTTGAAGGCCCTATCGGCGAAATTCCACAAATCCTGAAAACACGGCTTTTCCTTGGGCGTGCTCTATATTAAGGTGCGCCAAATTCAAATCCCAGGAGACCAATATGGTTGAGATCAAAGACCCCGAAAATACGATTGTCATGGAATTAGTCAATGGCAACGTCACCATTGAGCTGTTGCCCGATGTGGCCCCGAAACACACGGCGCGGATGAAAGAACTGGCACGCGCCGGTAAATACGACAATGTGGTGTTTCACCGGGTGATCGACGGGTTTATGGCGCAAACCGGCGATGTGGCCAACGGCAACACCGGCGAGGGGTTCAATTTGGGACGTGCCGGCACCGGCGGCTCTGACTTGGGTGACCTGCCTGCCGAATTTTCCAAGCTGCCCCATGATCGCGGCACAATCGGTGCGGCACGCTCGGCTGCGCCCGACAGTGCCAACTCGCAGTTTTTCATCAACTTTTCCGACAATCACTTTCTGAACGGCCAATACACGGTCTATGGCCGCGTGATCGAAGGGATGGAACATGTGGACAAGATCAAAAAGGGTGAACCGCCGGTTGATCCAGACACAATGATTTCCGTAAAAGTGGCCGCAGACCTGTGAAACGTTTTTTGACAACACTGATTGCCGCCCTGACAGTTGCCGGTTCAGTATGGGCCGCAAGCCCTGAAAACACATTGATGATCGAGGTCGGGGGACTACACCCCGGGATCGTTGAAATTGAACTGTTGCCCGATGTCGCCCCCAAACATGTGGCCCGCATCAAGCAACTGGCCCGCGACGGGGCCTATAATAATGTGGCGTTTCACCGTGTGATCGCAAATTTCATGGCGCAAACCGGCGACGTGCAAAATGGTAAAATGGACAGCTATAATGTGCGTTATGCCGGCACAGGTGGCTCTAAATACCCCAATTTACCTGCCGAATTTTCCGACATTCCGTTTGAACAAGGCATTGTCGGCATGGCGCGCAGTCAAAACCCCGATAGCGCCAATTCGCAGTTCTTCATCATGTACACCAAATACCCGTCGCTGGACAATCAATACACCGTTTTCGGGCGGGTGCTTTCCGGCCAAAAAGTGGTGGATCAGATCAAAAAAGGCAGCCAGGCTGTTGGCGGCGCGGTGACATCACCTGATTATATGAAAAAGGTCTGGATTAAATCAGACCAGTAAATCATTGAAAAATTAACAATTAAAGGCGATCCAATGGGTCGCTTTTCTTTTGTAAAAACTGCGTGAGCATGGGTGTTTTCGTTAACTATTTTATGCAAGCCTTGTCGGAACAAGGAAGCCGCAATGTTTCGATTTATCTCAATTCTATGTGCATGCTTTTGCTTTGCCACAGCGGCGATTGCGCAAAGCGCGCGTTGGCACGCGGCATGGCCAAAGACGGATTTTTCAAAAACCTCGATTGATCTGAGCGAAGTTCTTAGTGGCGGCCCTGCAAAAGACGGTATTCCAGCCATATTGGCCCCGAAATTTTATCCGGTAAATGCCGATCACACGTTGAAAAACAAAGAGCCGGTTATGACCGTAGAACTTGCCGGGCAAGTGCCGCGTGCCTATCCTATCCGCTATCTGATATGGCATGAAATTATCGACGATGTGGTCGGCGGCATGCCAATTGCGGTTACATTTTGCCCGTTGTGCAATTCCGGCGTTGTGTTTGATCGCCGCCTGAAAGACGGGCGGGTTTTGACATTCGGGGTCACGGGCAAGCTGCGCAATTCCGATATGATTATGTATGACCATGAAACCAAAAGCTGGTGGCAGCAATTCCAGGGACTTGGAATCGTTGGTGAATTGACAGGGGTAAAGTTACGAAAATTACCCGGTTGGATGGAAAGCTGGGGCGATTTCAAAGCCCGAAATCCGACGGCTCTGGTCATGCGCCCCCCGAAATTTCCACGCAACTATGGCCAAAACCCCTATGCGGGGTACGATAGCGGCCGGCCGTTTTTGTATCGCGGCGAAAACCCGCCCTTTGGCATCCCGCCGCTGGCCCGCGTCGTGGTTGTCGGCAACCGCGCATGGCCGCTAACACGTTTCAGAAAAACCTCCGAGATCACCGAGGCAGGCGTGCGCATCACATGGAAAGCGGGCACGGCCTCGGCATTGGACAGCCGCAATATATCCAAAGGCCGCGATGTCGGCGCAATCCGGGTGCGCGATGCAAAGACCGGCAAGGATATCGTCCACGACGTGTCTTTTGCCTTTGCTTTTCAGGCATTTAACCCACAAGGCAGGTGGATGTTAGGCCGTTAGTTTCACCAACGCATGGCGTTTTTTGCTGGCGGATATTTTCGGCGTGGCGGCAATATCCGTAACTGTCAGCATCAAGCCTGCATCGCGGATCGGCGCATCATTCAGTTTGGCCCCGCCACCTGTTATTGCGCGTTTGGCGTCCTTGCCGCTGGAAACCAGACCGGAGCGCACAAGCAGTTGGGTGATACTGATGCCCGCGCCAATGTCCGCCGCAGTAAGTTCCAATGTTGGCAGATCATCCCCGACGCCGCCTTTTTCGAACACTTCACGCGCGGTGGCCTCGGCTGCTTTGGCCGCGTCAGGCCCGTGGCAAAGTGTGGTCACTTCATTGGCAAGAACAATCTTGGCCTGGTTAATATCAGAACCTTCCAGCGCACCCAAACGGCTGCATTCGTCCAACGGCAGCTCGGTGAAAAGCCGCAGGAATTTGGCGACATCCGCATCCAGCGTATTGCGCCAGAACTGCCAGAATTCGTAAGAGCTAAGCTTGTCTTCGTTCAGCCAGATAGCCCCCGAGGCGGATTTGCCCATTTTAGAGCCGTCGGCTTTGGTCAATAGCGGCGTGGTCAAACCAAATACCTGATCGTGATTGATCCGCCTTGTAAGGTCTATACCATTGACGATATTGCCCCACTGGTCAGAGCCACCCATTTGCAGCCCGACATCATATGTCTTGTTTAACTCCATGAAATCATAGGCTTGCAGAAGCATATAGTTGAATTCAAGAAATGTCAGCGGCTGTTCGCGGTCAAGACGCAGCTTCACGCTTTCCATTGCAATCATCCGGTTGATGGTGAAATGTTTGCCGTAATCACGCAAAAACTCAACATAGTTCAAATTATCCAGCCAGTCGGCATTATTAACCATGATGGCATCTGTAGCCGCGTTACCAAAGTTAATATATTTGTCAAAAACCTTGCGAATACCCGCAATATTGTCGTTGATGGTTTTTGTGCTGATCAACTGGCGGCTTTCGTCCTTACCCGATGGATCACCCACCTTGGAGGTTCCGCCGCCCATCAGCACAACAGGCGCATTGCCGGTTTTTTGCAGCCAGCGCAGCATCATGATCTGGATAAGCGAGCCAATATGCAGGCTTTGGGCGGTGGCATCAAACCCGATATAAGCGCGCAATGGCCCTTTAAGCAGGCGTTCATCAAGTCCTTGCATATCCGTACAGTCCTGCATGAAGCCGCGCTTGATCATCACTGTCAAAAACTCGGATTTAGGCTTGTAAGTCATGTGATTTTCGTCCTTTGATGCTGTTAATGCGGTGTATACCGCGAATTTCGCGAAAGGGAAGAGCATTGGCGCGATTTGAGCCCATATGGGCCTTGGGGATGATGTCAGGCACCTCGATGGACGGGGTGGATGCGGCCATGTTGATGACCGACGGGCAAAGCATACACGTCTTTGGTGACCGGCATTTCCGGCCCTATAGTGCAGCCGAACGCGGGGCGATTGCAGCGGCCCTTGGGCTGTGGCCAAAGGATTCCCCTGCGGTTTTGAAGGCCGCAGAAAAAGTCGTTCGTGAAGCGCATCTTGATGTAATCGCACGATTTTCTGACGCGCAAGTCGTGGGCTTTCATGGCCAAACCCTGGCACATGATCCAAATGGCGGGCGCACCCACCAGATCGGTGACGGGGCGCGTTTGGCCCGTGATTGCGGCAAACAGGTGGTTTGGAATTTTCGCACGGCAGACATGAAGGCAGGCGGGCAGGGCGCGCCCTTGGCCCCGTTCTTTCATCACGCCTGTGCGCGGCAGTTGGGCCTGCAACGTCCGGTTGCTTTTCTGAATTTGGGCGGGGTTGGCAATGTGACGCTGGTGGACGGCGCGAAATATTCCCCCGAAGAGCCGGAAGCATTGTTGGCCTTCGACACCGGCCCCGCCAATGCGCCGATCAATGACCTTGTGTCTGCGCGCTTGGGGCGGGATTATGACAAGGATGGAGAAATTGCCGCTAGGGGGATTGTTAATACAGATGTTCTGGAACAGGTATTCCAGAATGATTATTTCTTAAGAAAGCCGCCTAAATCACTGGATAGGAACAGTTTTACTGAATTGGATAATTTGATTAACCCTCTGTCCGTGGAAGATGCCACCGCAACGCTTACGGCCCTTGCAGCGTCTTGCGCTTATGCGGCACAGATGCATTTTACCCGCGATCCCTATCGCTGGCTGATCTGTGGTGGCGGACGCAAAAACATATCGCTGATGAACGCCCTGCGCCAAAGGCTGGGGGACAGGGTCGAAGCCGTCGAGACCGTGGGGTTGGACGGTGATATGTTGGAAGCGCAGGCCTTTGGCTATCTTGCGGTGCGGGTGTTGCGCGGCCTGCCGACCTCATCCCCGACCACAACGGGCTGCAAGCAGCCTGTCAGCGGCGGGGTGATTTCCTAGCGCGAGGTTTCGGTCAGGCGGCGGCGCACATATTCATCCACCGTTTGCAGCATCAGGGCCATTTTCTCTTCTTGTTTGAAGAAGTGATCCGCCCCTTCCAGAACCTGATGGGTGATGGTGATGCCTTTTTGCTCGTGCAATTTTGAAACCAGTTCTTCGGTATCGCCAGGCGGGGCCACGCGGTCGGCTGCGCCATTGATAATCAGGCCTGATGCAGGGCAGGGTGCAAGAAAACTGAAATCATACATATTTGCCGGCGGTGAGGCACTGATAAAGCCGGATATTTCAGGCCGGCGCATCAAAAGCTGCATGCCGATCCATGCGCCAAAGCTAAAACCCGCAACCCAGCAATGCTTGGCGTTTGGGTTCATCGCTTGCAAGTGATCAAGCGCCGAGGCCGCATCGGACAATTCGCCGATGCCCTGATCATACTCGCCCTGTGATTTCCCGACACCGCGGAAATTGAACCGCAATACGTTGAAACCCATATTATGAAAAGCGTAATGCAGGTTGTAGACCACTTTATTGTTCATGGTGCCGCCGAATTGCGGATGCGGATGCAGGATGATCGCGATCGGCGCATCCTTGACATTTTTTTGCGGGTGGTAACGCCCTTCTAAGCGGCCTTCGGGCCCTGGAAAAATGATTTCAGGCATGGTGGGTTGCACTCCAAAATTTCATCGTGGTCAAAGTGCTTTCCGAAAGTTGACAATAACACTCGGAAACTTTAGAACCATTCTAAATCAGAGCGCAATCACGCCCTAATCAGAGCTAACTGACTAAGGCCTAAGGTAACGTTCGTCAACCGAAACGACAGGATGGCCCCGTGAAACTAAGCACAAAAGGCAGATATGCGATGATTGCGCTGGTCGACATTGCCCTTGAGGGCGGTGGTGGCACGGTTTCACTGGCAGAAATAGCCAAACGTCAGGATATTTCACTGAATTATCTGGAGCAGCTTTTCGTCAAGCTGCGCCGTGCGGGCTTTGTCGAATCCCTGCGCGGCCCCGGGGGGGGCTATAAATTATCCAAAACCCCGGATGCCATTCGGGTGTCGGAAGTGCTGGAAGCGGTTGATGAAACCATGGATGCACTGGCCAAAGGGGCAGGGGCCTCGGGGGCGTCTTGCGGTAGTCGGGCGCAATCCTTGAGCAACCGCTTATGGGAAAGCCTGTCGGCGCAGGTATATGTATTTTTGCATCAGGCCCGCCTGTCGGATGTGATCGAGAACCAATTGGCCCCGTGCCCTGCGGTGCCTAATCTTTTTGAAGTGGTGGATGAGGTATGATTGATTTTATGCGCTTCGCGCCGAAGGTATTTGGACAAAGTGTAAAGGCGGGTGCCGTATGAATGCCCGCGTTTACATGGACTGGAACGCAACCGCGCCTTTGCGCGCGGGAGCCCGTGCCGCAATGATTGCGGCTATGGATGTGGTCGGTAATCCGTCAAGTGTTCATGCCGAAGGGCGTGCAGCCAAAGGAATTATCGAGCGGGCGCGCGGGCAAGTTCGGGACGCTTTTGGCGCAGGCTCTGCCGATATTGCCTTTACATCCGGTGCTACGGAAGCGGCCGCTTTGGCCTTGGCTGACAAAGCTATCGAGAGTGCCGGGGTGGAGCATGATTGTGTTGCCGTATGGACGAAGGTGACTTTGGCCACGGATAAGAATGGATTGGTAGAGGTTGCGACCCCGTCCGCAAGTGCCTTGCAGGCAGCCAATAGTGAAACCGGTGTGTTGCAACAGCTACCTGCCGGTTTGTATCTATCTGATTTTGTTCAGGCCTTTGGCAAAGTGCCTTGTGCATTTGACTGGTCAGGGGCCAATTTTGCTTTATTATCCGGCCACAAAATAGGCGGGCCAATAGGCGTCGGGGCTTTGGTTCTGAAACAGGGCCTTGATATTACCGCACGCACAAAGGGCGGCGGACAGGAAATGGGCCGTCGTTCAGGTACAGAAAACGTGATAGGCATCGCCGGTTTCGGGGCGGCGGCAGAAGCGGCGGCGCAGGATTTGGCAAACGGGGTTTGGGATCAGGTGGCGGAGCTGCGCGATTATCTGGAAGCACGGATTGTCGAGCTGGCAGCCGATGTAACGATCTTTGGCAAAAACGCCAAACGCCTGCCCAACACCAGCAATTTTGCCATTCCCGGCTGGAAGGCTGAAACCCAAGTGATGCAGATGGATCTGGCGGGGGTTGCGATTTCGGCCGGCTCGGCCTGTTCTAGCGGCAAAGTAAAAGCATCGCGGGTTTTGCAGGCCATGGGGTTTGACCCGTTGACGGCAAGCTCGGCCATTCGGGTCTCTTTGGGGCCGACAAACACTAAACACCAAATCGATGGTTTCGTTTCCGCATGGGGCAAAGCCTACCGTAAATTTCGCGCAAAAGCGGCGTAAAGGAAAAACAATGAATGATGTAATCGTCAAAGAAGGCGTTGAAGACGATACCGTGGACGCGGTACAGGCCCTGGGCGGCAAGTATAAATACGGCTTTGAAACCGATATTGAAATCGAATACGCGCCAATGGGGCTGAATGAGGACATTGTGCGGCTAATATCGGAACGCAATGAAGAGCCTGAATGGATGCTGGATTGGCGTTTGGCAGCCTTTGCGCGCTGGCAACAAATGGAAGAACCCGACTGGGCGATGGTCAGCTATCCAAAAATCGACTTTCAGGATATTTACTATTACGCGCGACCAAAATCCATGGTCGAGGAAAAGCCGAAATCACTAGACGATGTTGATCCTAAGCTGTTGGAAACATATGCGAAACTTGGTATTCCGTTGAAAGAACAAGCCCTGCTGGCCGGCGTTGAATTGCCCGAAAACGAGCGCCGTGTTGCGGTGGACGCGGTGTTTGACAGTGTCTCTGTAGGCACCACCTTCAAGGATGAGTTGGCCAAAGCGGGGGTGATTTTCTGCTCGTTTTCCGAGGCAGTAAAAGATCACCCCGAGCTGGTACGCAAATATCTGGGCACGGTGGTTCCGCAATCGGACAATTTTTATGCGACGCTGAATTCGGCTGTGTTTTCGGATGGCTCGTTCGTTTATATCCCCGAAGGGGTGAAATGCCCGATGGAATTAAGCACTTACTTTCGGATTAACGCAGAAAATACCGGACAGTTCGAGCGCACGCTGATCATTGCGGAAAAAGGCGCGCATGTGTCCTACCTTGAGGGCTGTACCGCGCCCAAACGCGACGTGGCGCAACTGCACGCCGCGGTGGTGGAACTGGTTATTCAGGAAGATGCCGAGATCAAATATTCGACGGTGCAAAACTGGTATCCGGGCGATGAAAACGGGGTTGGCGGGATTTACAATTTCGTCACCAAACGCGCTGATTGTCGCGGCGACCGTGCCAAGGTGATGTGGACGCAAGTGGAAACCGGCTCGGCCGTCACATGGAAATACCCGTCTTGCATTTTGCGTGGCGATGACAGTCAGGGCGAGTTTTATTCCATTGCGATTGCCAATAATATGCAACAGGCCGACACCGGCACCAAGATGATCCATCTGGGCAAGAACACCAAGTCGCGGATCGTGTCCAAAGGGATATCGGCGGGAACGGCGCAAAACACCTATCGCGGGCTGGTTTCAATGCACCCGAAAGCGGCGAATGCACGGAACTACACCCAATGCGATAGCCTGTTGATCGGCGATAAATGCGGCGCCCATACGGTGCCCTATATCGAGGTGAAAAACAATTCGGCGCGGGTGGAACATGAAGCCACGACATCAAAAGTCGATGATGAACAACTGTTCTACTGCCGCCAGCGCGGCATGAACGAGGAAGAGGCCGTGGCCTTGATCGTGAACGGCTTTGCCAAAGAGGTTTTGCAGGCTCTGCCGATGGAATTCGCCATGGAAGCACAGGCTTTGGTAGCAATATCGCTGGAAGGCTCTGTGGGATAATGGGTAGAGAATACGCAAAAAAATTGCGGTGGCAAATACTGAAAATAATAACATTATGAAAGCCATTAAAGCAAATGAGGCTTAGGAATGTTTGAATGCAAAGCCATCGGTATGGCCACAATAAAAAAATACACAAGCTAAGAAATTAGTGAAACCGAAAGAACAATGACATGCTAAATATCAAAAACCTTCAAGTTGGCCTTGAAGAAGAAGACAAACAAATCCTTAAAGGTGTTGATCTGAACATCGGCGAGGGTGAAGTGCACGCGATCATGGGGCCGAACGGCTCGGGTAAATCAACCATGTCTTATGTGCTTGCCGGTAAAAGAGGTTATAAAGTCACGGGCGGATCGGCCACCTTGAACGGCGTTGATTTGCTGGCCATGGAACCCGAAGACCGGGCGGCAGCGGGGCTGTTTCTGGCATTTCAATACCCCGTTGAAATCCCCGGTGTCGGTAATATGACATTTTTGCGCACGGCGGTGAATGCGCAGCGCAAGGCTCGCGGCGAAGAGGAATTGTCGGCTGGCGAATTTCTGAAACTTGTGCGTGCCAAGGCCAAAACCCTGAAGATTGATGCGGACATGCTGAAACGCCCTGTCAATGTGGGCTTTTCGGGGGGTGAAAAAAAACGCAATGAAATCCTGCAAATGGCAATGCTGGAGCCGAAGATGTGTATTCTGGATGAAACCGATAGCGGGCTGGATGTGGATGCGATGAAACTGGTGGCCGAAGGCGTGAATGTGCTGCGTGACGGCAAGCGGTCATTTTTGGTGATCACCCATTACCAACGCCTGCTGGATCACATCAAACCCGATGTGGTGCATATCATGGCCGATGGGCGTATTATTAAAACAGGCGGGCCGGAACTGGCTTTGGAAGTGGAAAACAACGGCTATGCCGATCTATTGTCCGAGGTTGCCTGATGCAAAGACACGTTCAACCCAAAGACCAAACCTTTGAACTTAAAATTCCCGATGGCGGCGGTTGGGCAACGGCAGCGCGTAAATTGGCAGCGGGCCGATTCGATGCCATGGGGTTTCCTGGAAAACGCGATGAATATTGGAAACACACCAACCCCGCATCTTTGATCGAACAGCCAGTCCCAAGTGCGGCTTTGTTCGATGCCCATGAGCCGCTGATGTTTGACGGCTGCGACCGCGTCAATCTGGTGTTTGTCGACGGGGTGTTTGATGCAACTCAATCGGATGATCCTAGCCTTGCGGGTGTGGAAATAGAAACCCTGTCGGAAGTCGCGGCAAAAGATATTCACTGGGCCAAGGATTTATACGGTGTGCTGGAAGCCAAGGGACAAACCCCTGTGGCGCGGCCTTTGGCGGCCCTGAATACGGCGCAGGCGCAAGAGGGTTTTGTGATGCGTGCTTTCGCGCAAACCGCGCGCCCCATCGCGTTTCATTATCTGCACCAGTCAGAAACCTCGGACGCGCTGGTGCATCATCTGATCAAGATAGAAGAGGGGGCAAGCCTGACGGTTCTGGAAAGCGGGCCGGGGGCGGCACGGTTCAACTCGGTGATGGAAATAGATGTGGCGGATCAGGCCGCGTTCCATCATATCCGCACCCAGGGCCGAGACCACGAGCGGCGCTCGGCGACCCATATGTTTGGCCGTTTGGGCCGTGAAAGCCACTACCGTTCGTTTACCATGACGGTAAACGGGGTTTTGACCCGTAATGAAAGCATTCTGGAATTTACCGGTGATGATGCAAAAGCCACCGTTGGCGGTGCTTCTGCCGGGGACGGCAAAGGGTTTCACCATGATGACACGGTTTTTGTAACGCATGACTCGCTGAATTGCGAAAGCCGCCAAGTGTTCAAGAATGTGTTGCGCAACGGGGCAACGGGTGTGTTCCAAGGTAAAATTCTGGTAAAACAGGGGGCGCAGAAAACGGATGGTTACCAGATTTCACAAGCACTTATGCTGGACGATAACAGTAATTTCTTTGCCAAGCCGGAGTTGGAAATATATGCCGATGATGTGATCTGTTCGCATGGCGCGACTGTGGGGGCGATAGATGAAGAGGCCCTGTTTTACCTGATCTCGCGCGGGGTTCCAAAAGCGCAGGCCGAAGATATGTTGGTGCTGGCCTTTTTGAACGAGGCCATTGAGGAAATCCATAATGATGCCTTGGCCGCCCGCATGGTAGATCGGTTGTTTGACTGGATGAAGCGCAGGCGCGGCTGATGTCCTTGGTTGGCGATATTGCACGGGCATATGTCGCCCCCGGCAAGGTGATGCAAATGCAGCTTGATCGCGGCATTCGCGAGCCGCAAACGCTGTTTTACAGCATGCTGTTCGGGGCCATGAACCTGATCGCCAATTTCCCGCGCATTGCCGCAACGGCCCCCGACCAGGATACCCTTACGGGGATGATGTCGGGGCTTTTCATCGGCTATATTTTTTTCATGCCATTGATGCTTTACGGCCTTGCCGCTTTCATCCATTGGGTGATTCTAAAATTCGGCGGGCAGGCAAATTGGCCCGAGGCAAGGCGTGCTTTATCTTGGTCGGCGGTGGTGACAATTCCGTTTGTTTTGTTAAGTGGATCTATTTATAACATTTATAACAATGTCTTATCTGAATATCTTAATGCTATTATAGCGGTAATATTTTTCTGGCAACTTTATACAAACTTCAAAAAAGTAGAGTTTTATTAAACCAATCCCCATATTGTCGCCATATTCTGCGGCTATACAGTATCTGTAAAGTAACCAGTGTAAGTGTAGCGTAAAGGAGCGTACCCATGAGTATGCAATCAGAAGCCTTCCGTGGCTATAACGGAACTTTTTCCACCAACCGAAGCCGTATGTTAGAGCGTATTTTTGACGCATGGCTTGATATGCGCGGCTCGTGTCGCAGATTGATCGCGGAAAACCCAAGCGAGGGCCGCATTGTTTTTATGGTCGTTCTGTCCGACCTGATCTTTTTTCTATCGTGGACAATTAAAACAGTTGTTGCCCCGATGAGCAGTGCCGCACATTTGATCCCCATCGAAATTAGCCTTTGGCTGGTTGCGGCATTGATGGTAAGAACGGCTTTCATGTACTTGATTTCATTTATAATATTCTGTGTCGCCAAGATTTTCAAAGGTCGGGGAAGTTATTACGAAACCCGCGTTTGTGTGTTCTGGGCCGCCCTTGTTTCCGCCCCGTTCGGGTTTATCGCGGCTTTGGTCACGGTCAGCATGTACGGGCTGGAAGATTATATCCCGTTTTTCCAGAATGAATGGATTTCATTACCACCCTATTGGTTGGGTGTGATCCCGTTTGTCTGGTTGATCTCGGCCGGCATTTCAGAGTCGCATAAATTCAAAAATTCGTCCCCTGTTTTCATGGTCATGACTTTGCTTTCCCTTGCTGGCCTGATAGGTATATTTTACCTGAAAGTAAACGGAGCGGTTTAAATGCAATCACTTGGGGTGGCGGGCCTTTTGCGGCTTGCGGTGGAAACACTGCAAAGCCCGAAACGCACATTACGGATGGTGCTTGATTTTGTGATCACAATGCCGGAATTACTTCAGATAACGGCATTTGTGGTGGCACTCAGCACACTTCTGACGGCCTTGACGCCGGTTCCGCCCGACATGACAATCCCGCTGGTGCAGTGGTTTTATGCCAATGTGCTGATATTGTTTGCCCTACAGTATGTGGTGTTTCTAGGCCTGGCTGGCTTGATGACGATTATCGGGCAGATGTTTCAGGGGCATGGCACTTTTAAAGAATCCCTGACGGCACTGGTATGGTTACAGTTTATCGTGTTCGGGATCAGTCTGATCCAGCTTTTTTTCGCGGTCACCATCCCGCAAGTAAATGTCATAATTTTTCTGTTCTCGATCATGGCCATGGTCCACCTGACGGTCGCCTTTATAATGGAAGTGCATGGGTTTAATAATGCCGTTCTGGTCTTTGCCGGTGTTGTTGGCACATTTATAGGGGTGGTTTTTTCCCTTGTTTTTATATTTGTCTTATTAGGCATTACACCAGAGGTCGCACCACATGTATGATGTTAGCGAAATTCGCAAGGATTTCCCGATCCTGTCGCGCGAAGTCAACGGGGTACCTTTGGTTTATCTCGATAACGGGGCCTCGACACAAAAGCCGCAGGTGGTCATCGACGCCATAACGCGGGCCTATTCCCATGAATACGCCAATGTGCATCGCGGTTTGCATTATCTATCCAATTTGGCGACCGATAAATATGAAGCGGTGCGCGGGACGGTGCAAAAGTTTTTGCACGCGGAACATGAAGACGAGATCGTTTTCACCAGCGGAACCACGGAAGCGTTAAATATGATTTCTTATGCTTGGGGCACCCCCCGGTTACAAGCGGGGGATGAAATTATCTTAAGTGTGATGGAGCATCACGCCAATATTGTGCCGTGGCATTTTTTGCGGACGCGCTTGGGCGTTGTGCTGAAATGGGTGGAAACGGATGTGAACGGGGATCTGGATCCAGATGCGGTCATCGCGGCTATTAGCCCAAAAACAAAACTTATCGCAATTACCCATATGTCCAATGTGTTGGGGACTGTTGTTGATGTCAAAACCATCTGCGCTGCGGCACATTCAAAAGGTGTTCCGGTGGTTGTGGACGGGTCACAATCAAGCGTGCATATGCCGATTGATGTGCAGGACATCGGCTGCGATTTTTTTGCCATAACCGGCCATAAACTATACGGGCCGACAGGCTCGGGTGCGCTTTATATCCGGCGCGACCGCATGGCCGAGATGCGCCCGTTTTTGGGCGGCGGCGATATGATCCGTGATGTCAGCCGCGAGGCGATCACCTATAATGATCCCCCTCACAAGTTCGAGGCAGGCACGCCTGGCATTGTGCAGACCATCGGCATGGGGGTTGCCTTGAGCTACATGATGGACTTGGGGCTGGAAAATATTGCAACCCATGAACGCGGCTTGCGCGATTATGCACAACAGCAGCTAACGGGCCTTAACTGGTTGAATGTGCAGGGTAATTCGAAAACAAAAGGGGCTATTTTCAGCTTTACGCTGGACGGCGCCGGTCACCCCCATGATATATCCACAGTGGTCGATCAAAAGGGTATTGCGGTTCGGGCAGGGCATCACTGCGCCCAACCTTTGATGCAACACCTTGGGCTTACGGCCACCTGCCGCGCCTCGTTCGGTTTGTATAACACGCGGGCAGAAGTGGATAAACTGGTGGAAGCACTGGAGTTGTGCCACGATCTGTTTAGTTAAAGTCGAACACACTTAACCCCGTGGTCATTTCGTCCAACCCCAAGGGCCGTGTTACCGGGGCTTCGGCCCGCGACAGGCAACCTTGGCGTTCGCACAGGCGGCATGATGTGCCGGTCGGGATCGGGTGTTTGTCCGTATTCAAGTGTTCCGCATAGACGGTTTCCCCCAAGTGTTCCGCATTGCAGCCCAAAAGCAAGGCCGTGCGGCGGATATGTTCGCCCAACGCCGGTTGCGGGCCGTCAACACTGCGGGTGAGCACGAAAAACTCGTTTCCATCCGTGGTTTCCACCAGATCAAGCTGGATTTGGCGCGGCTGGATCAGGGCCTGATAAACCGGCAATTTCGGGCAAGCCCCACCAAAACGCGCTTTTGGATAGCCTTTCACGCCCGAACGGCGCAGGATATTGCCCGCGTGATCCACCTCCATCAGGAAAAACGGCAGGCCGGCCTGATTGGGGCGGTTCAGAGTGGTCATACGCATGGCGGCACGTTCAAAACTGACACCAAACCGCGCGGCAAGGGCGGAAACATCGCTTTTCAGGGTTTTGGTGGCCCGCAAAAACGCCCCGTAGGGCATTAGCATCGCCAGGGCGGCGTAGCGGGTCAGCTCATTTCGCACAAGTCGCCCCGCTTCGTCGCTTGAGAGTGTCAGCAGGTTCAGTTCTTCTTCGATGGCAGTCGGAATGGCCTGCAAAGTGACTTCGGCGGCCAATTGGTAAAGCTGCTCGACCGGTGATAGACGATCCGAGATAAACAGGCGCAAGGTGTGTTTGTCAAAGCGGCGCAGGTGTTGCGGCATGACATGAACGGGCAGTTTTTGCACCGTGATATTGTGGGTCTTGCGCAGCCAGTCTAGCAAAAATACCCACAATTCAGGGCCGTAGGTGCGTTCGGGAATAAACCCCTGAACCGCATCTTCAATCCACGGGAAGCAATAGGGGCGGTCTTCGAATAATTCACGTACCTCGTCACTGGGCAGATGCGGGGCCTGCATGCCGGTGACAACGCCTTCCTGGGCCAAAAGTGCGCTTAGATCAGACAAACGACCCTGCGATTCCTTATAGGCGCGGTAAAGTTTCAGAATGCCGGTGGCCGCATTGGGCGCGGCCTCGGCGATTTCATAAAGCTCTTCATTGCCGGGCAACTCGCCTGCCAAAAGCGGGTCGGCAAAGACTTCCTTAAGCGCGGTTTGATCGCCCGCGGCCTCGCCTTTCAGGGCCTCGAGATCAAGATCATAAGTACCGGCGAGTTTCAGCAGCAACTGCACTGTCAGGGGCCGCTGGTTGCGCTCGATCAGGTTCAGGTAGCTGGCCGACACGCCGATTTCGGCGGCCATCGCCGATTGGGTCAGGCCCAACCCGTTACGAATGCGCCGGATGCGGGGGCCTGCGAATATTTTTTGATCGGCCATTTACAAAAACTTCCCGTTTGTGACAAGGTTAATTTTGTCATATATTTACAAATTTACAAGTGATAATTTACATGGCATTGACAGGGTTACACGAAATAAACGCTTATTTAGAATATGTTAAATGACTGTTTGCAGATATTTTGTAAATACTGTTAACAGTTAAAGACAAGATAAGGTGGTTTTCGAAATCGCTATCTAGTCAAAATGACAAAACTTTACAACGTCGCGCAAGGAGACATGCCATGACAAATACCGCCGAGATTAAAGCGATGCCAAGCTCAAAAGATCAAATAGATGCCGCAGACAGTGCTATTCGTATGTTGGCCAATGACCTGCACCGCTTGAACCAATCGGTCAGCCGCGCGGTGGAAGCGGGCGTCACGGTTGAATTGATCCGCTCTTCGCGCCATCACAGTGGTACCGGTAATTGGGGCGATTTATTGGTGCCGGTGATCACCAAAAAAGGCTGATTTTTTTTCGGGTATGGAATTGGAACCTCTGGCCTGAAAACAGAACCCCCGCATTTCTGCGGGGGTTTATAGTTTACTTGATAATTCGGTGTGCTATCATTAGCATTAGATAAATTGTTTATCTCTAGGGGGGGGATTATGAACAAAACACTCAAAACTATTGTCGCTGCGGCACTTATTTCAATGCCCGTATCGGGTTATGCCGGAACGGCGCCTGTAGCACAAGGCAATGGAGGCAATGACGGAAGGAATGCTGTCATCGGTCTTGCTATTTTAACATTTTTGGCGGTGATCTTAGGCTCAGATGGCGGTTCTATCGGGATGGGTAATGGCTCTTCTGCTGGTGGTGATGGCACAGCAGCATCAAGTAACAGTTCTGCCAGCTCAGCCGGAAACTAGGGTTTTCAAGTCGTTAATCAATGGGTTTACTTTGATATTTTACCTGTTTTCTTTCCAGATGTCAGAGATTGGAACTATGACTGCCTGAATTAGGCTTCTATGCCTTTGCGGCAGTTTAAGGCCCTTGGCATCGGCAATACCGACAGATATTTTCTCATAGGTTTTCGGATTATAAAGCGTGCCGAATAACGCATCCCAGAGTGCCAGAAACTGTCCGTAATTTTTATTGTGGTGGCACGGATCTAGGCTGTGGTGGATGTGATGTTGCGCCGGAGAGATGAAAATACACCCCCAAAACCGACCAAAACTGACCCATATATGGCTGTGGTGAAAGTTGTTTACGATCAGCAGAAATGTAAAATAAAATACATTTATTCCAACAACTTCCGTGTATTGAAACTGCTTTACAAAGATCCCCATAAATACCCCTTGCAGTAACCCGTAAAATATACTGTTCACGAAATACGATATAAGCACGGATAACGGATGGTGCCGGTATGTTGTTATCGGGGTCAGAACCTCGGCACTGTGATGAACCGAATGAAGTGGCCAGAACGCCGGGGTTTGATGATAAAAGCGGTGTAGCCAGTAGGCGACAAAATCATTCAGCAAAAAGATAATACCGGCAATTACTAGCGGATTTTCCAGTATTTTACTGTCTATATGTATATTTATCACGCCGGCAACCGCACTGGCAATGATGGTAGAGAAGGTTACTTTGTTGATCAGGCCAAAAAGGGCCATTAACTGCCCCACAACAAACAATTTGATGTCCAGTTTGCACGAAGCATGGCCATAAATATTTTTCGGTAAGGCCCATACCCAGAAACCCGTGCCTACATGACGGTATTTATATATTATAAACGCGATGAACAGGGTAACAACCAGATATTCGGGGGCTATGGCAACTTGCGAGCCGAAAAAACCGGCGTAAATATCTAGAAGAGACGGGTTTTGAAAAGCGTTCATGGTATCTTGGTAGAAATGCACAGATGAAAAGTCAAACCAATCTTAGAGAAGTGCCTGTTCCCGGTCAAATCAGCGAAAAATAAATCATTTGGAGTTTGAGCACAAAAATGTTACTTTTAAGTGCATTTGGGGAGAAATATCGTGAAAAATATATGTTTAACTGCTGTAACTGTTTTCGCATTTGCCACCACACCGGTTTTAGCGGGGGAAGCGTCAATGAGTATGGATAATGCGTTCTCATTTTCAAAAAGCTCGCAAAGCGCACCGGTCAGTGGCAATAGTGCCAATAGTGCGGGCAGCTTTGGCAGCGCACCTGAAAGCTATCAGGGGCCCAATGCCGGTATTTTGCTGGGTTTAGCCGCTTTGACGGTGATTATTCTTCTTTTGGCTGGTGGTAGCGGTGGCAGCACCAGAACCACCAATTGCGCGTGTGCATAGAACCCCGCCGTCAGGCAGGGTTCTACAGTGTCAATTAACCGGGTTTCAAGCAGCAGCTTTGTCTTTCGGGCCGAAGCGGCCATAAAAGCTGTCGCCGTCTTTTGCCAGTTTGCGTAACAAGTCGGGCGTGCTGAAACGCTCGCCGAATTCTGCTGTCAGGCCGTCACAAATCTCCACCGCTTTGGCGGCCCCGATGATGTCCAGCCAGCTAAACGGCCCGCCTGACCACGGCATAAAGCCCCAGCCAAGGATCGCCCCGACATCGCCTTCGCGGATGTCTTCCAGCACACCGTCCTCGAATGCACGAACGGCTTCCAGAACCTGCATCATAATCAGTCGGTGTTGCACCGTGATAAGGTCGGGCTGTTCCGCGGCCACAGGCCAGTTATCGCGCAAACCGTGCCAGATGCCGGTGCGCTTGCCTTTTTCGTCATAGGCGTAAAATCCGGATTTGGATTTACGCCCCATGCGGCCCTCGTCATAAAGCTTGAACAGGATATCTTCTGCCTGCGTGCCTTTGTACTCATCGCCCAAAGCCGCTTGCGTGGCTTTGACGATTTTCACTGACAGATCAATCGAGACCTCATCGGCCAGTTGTAGGGGGCCAAGCGGCATGCCGATCAATTTGGCGGCATTTTCGATCAGCGCGGGTTCCACACCTTCGGCGAGCATGGTGATGCCCTCATTGACATAAGGCAGGATGCAACGGTTGGCGTAAAAGAACCGCTCGTCATTGACCACGATCGGGGTTTTTCTGATTTGTCGTACGAAATCAAGGGCTTTGGCCACGGCCTCAGGCCCGGTTTTCTTGCCTTTGATGATCTCGACCAGGTTCATTTTATGCACCGGGCTGAAAAAATGAATGCCGATATAGCGGCTGTCATCGCGGCTGGCTTTGGCCAGTTCAGTGATCGGCAAGGTCGAGGTGTTGGTGGCAAAAATCGCGGATGGCTCAAGTTGCGCTTCGGCTTCTTTGGTGACACCGGCCTTGACGCCGGGGTCTTCAAACACAGCTTCCACGATCAGATCAGCCCCCTTAAGGGCGGCATAATCGGGGGTAGCGGTGACGCGTGACAGGATTTCATCTTTTTTCTCTGGCGTCACTTTTTTGCGTTTCACACCCTCATCCAAGATGCCGGTTATGCTGGCAATGCCGCGATCACAGGTTTCTTGGTCGCGGTCCAAAAGCACCACCTCAATGCCGGCCCGCGCCGAAACAAAGGCAATGCCTGCGCCCATCATGCCTGCCCCTAGAACGCCGAGTTTTTTGACCCTCATGTCGGCCACGCCTTCGGGGCGCACAGCGCCTTTTTCAAGGGCCGTTTTGTTGGTAAATAATGTCTTGATCATCGCCGAGGATGACGGGTTCATCAAAACATGGGTAAACCAGCGGGCCTCGATGCGAATGGCGGTATCAAAGGATACCTGCGCACCTTCATAGATTGCCGAAAGCATTGCGCGCGGGGCAGGGTAGACGCCGTAGGTTTTCGAGTGAATCATCACCGAGGCCCCCAGATAGGTCATGAAACCTGCGGGGTGATAGGGGGCACCGCCCGGCATTTTGAAACCTTTTTGATCCCACGGTTTCACAATATCGGCATCGGTTGCATTTTTGACCCAGTCTTTCGCGGCGGATAGCAACTGGTCTGCGGGGACAACCTCGTCGATCAGCCCTGCGCGTTTGGCAGCTGTCGGGTTGGACAGTTTTCCGTTCATCAGATAGGGCGACACGGTCATTAGATCCAGCTTGCGCGACAAGCGGGTTGTGCCGCCAGCACCCGGAAAAATACCGACCAGAATTTCCGGTAGGCCGATTTTAGCCTTGGGATTGTCGGCGGCAAAAATGCGGTGGCACGCCAGCGGGATTTCAAATCCTATGCCAAGGGCGGTGCCGGGCAGGGCGGCAACAATCGGTTTGCCGCCTTTGTTGGTTTTCGCGTCCATGCCGGCCCGTTCAATTTTGCGGGTCAGCCGGTGAAACGACATGATGCCGTCAAACAGGCCTTGCGCCGGATTGTCGCCGGCCATTTCTTTCATCCGTGAAATTACATTCAAGTCCATACCACCGGCAAAATCGGCTTTGCCGGATGTGATCACGGCACCTTTGACCGCATCATCCACCAGAACTTTATCGACAAGTGCTTCCAGTTCGGCGGCCCCGTCAAGCGATAGCACATTCATGGATTTCCCGGGCAAATCCCAGGTGATCGTGGCAATGCCGTCCGCATCTACATCATAGTTAAATTCAGCCATTTTATTATACCCTCTCGATGATAGTTGCGACGCCCATACCGGAACCGATGCAAAGTGTGGTCAGCCCGATTTCCTTGTCAGAGCGTTCCAGTTCGTCCAGAACCGTGCCGGTCAGCATGGCACCCGTGGCCCCCAAAGGATGCCCCATGGCGATGGCCCCGCCGTTGACGTTCAGCTTGTCGTGGTCGACGTTGAAATAGGTCATGAAGCGCAACACCACGGATGCAAATGCCTCGTTTACCTCGAACAGGTCAATGTCGCCGATGCTCATGCCTGCTTCACGCAGGATTTTTTCGGTGACAGGCACAGGGCCGGTCAGCATGATTGTAGGATCAGTCCCGATTTTGGCGGTTTTGCGGATTTTGGCACGCGGTGTCAGGCCGTTAATCTTGCCAAACTCAGCACTGCCGATCAGCACCGCAGAGGCACCGTCAGCAATCCCCGAAGAGTTGCCCGCGTGATGCACGTGATTGATGCGTTCCAGTTCAGGGTATTTCATGATCGCGATGTTATCAAAGCCCGGCATGACCTCGCCCATGGCTTTGAACGACGGGTTCAGTGCGCCCAGCGTTTGCATATCGGTACCTTCGCGGATTTGTTCGTCTTTATTCAGTATTTCCAAACCGTTTTGATCCTTCACCGCAACCCGTCCGGAAAAATACCCGTTGGCTTGCGCCCGCGCCGCGCGTTTGTGGCTTTCTACCGCGTAAGCATCACAATCATCGCGGCTAAAGCCGTATTTGGTGGCGATAATATCGGCGGAAATGCCTTGCGGCACGAAATAGGCTTTCATCGCCAGATAGGGGTCAACCGCAATCGCCCCACCATCCATGCCCATGGGCACCCGGCTCATGCTTTCAACACCGCCTGCGATATAGGCGTGGCCTTCGCCGGCTTTCACCTGATTGGCTGCCATGTTGACCGCTTCCATGGCGGATGCGCAAAACCGGTTGATCGACACGCCGGGGACGCGTTCATCCAGGTTGGAATAAAGCACGGCGGAACGCGCCAGACAGGCCCCTTGTTCTGCCACTTGGGTGACGTTGCCCCAGATCACATCTTCGATTTGGCTGGTGTCTTCCAAATGATTGCGCTCGGCAATGCCGTTCAGCAAGTCGGCTGACAGTTTCACGGCTGTGACCTCGTTCAGGCTGCCGTCCTTCTTGCCTTTGCCGCGCGGGGTGCGGATGGCGTCATATATGTAAGCTTCAGTCATTTTGATATTCTCCTTAAAACGCGTCTGCGTCCAATGCCATTACCGTATCTGGGCCGGATAGAATGCGGGCCTGATGCGCTTTTGTTGCGGGTAACATGCGGGCCATATAATAGCGGCCCGTTGCCAGTTTGTTAGTGTAGAACTTAGGATCATCTGTGCCGTTGTCCAGTGCATCCTGCGCCGATTTGGCCATCATCGACCACATCAGCCCGAAACACACATGGCCAAACATGTGCAGCGCGTCGGTAGAACCGGCCAATGCAGCGTTGGGGTTTTTCATGCCTTCCTGCATGAAATACATCATCACCGCTTGCAGGTCTTTCGAGGCATTTTTCAACGGCTCCAGAAAATCCTTGGCAAGGGCTTCATTTTCTTTGTTCTCGGAAATGAAGGTTTTGATCATATCAAAGAAAGCCATCACATGCTTGCCACCATCTTGCGCCATTTTACGGCCCACAAGATCAAGGGCCTGCACGCCGTTGGTGCCTTCATAAATCATCGCAATACGGGCATCACGGACAAATTGTGACATGCCTTGCTCCTCAATATAGCCGTGACCACCGAACACCTGTTGCGCCTGCACCGTCATGTCAAATCCGACATCGGTCAGAAAGGCTTTGATCACGGGGGTCAGCAACGAGATCAGGCCAAGGGCGTCTTTATCATCCTTCAGGTGCGATTTATCCAGCATCATGGCCCCCCATAAAACAAAGGCGCGCGCACCTTCAACAAAACTTTTCTGGTTCATCAACATGCGGCGAATATCGGGGTGAACGATCAGCGGATCAGCCGGGCCATCGGGGTTTTTTACCCCCGTTACATCGCGACCCTGCAAACGGTCTTTGGCGTAGATCACCGCGTTTTGATAGGCCACTTCAGCCTGTGACAGGCCTTGCATCCCCACTCCAAGGCGGGCTTCATTCATCATGGTGAACATGGCACGCATGCCCTTGTGTTCTTCACCCAGAAGATAACCGGTGGCATCGTCGTAATTCATCACACAGGTGGCATTGCCGTGAATGCCCATTTTCTCTTCGATATTACCGACAGAAACACCGTTCGGACTGCCCAGAGAGCCATCTTCATTAACCATAATTTTAGGCACAATAAACAACGACACGCCTTTAATACCATCGGGGCCACCGGGGATTTTAGCCAGCACAAGGTGAATAACATTTTCGGTCAGATCCTGATCGCCGGCGGAGATAAAAATTTTCTGACCGGTGATTTTGTAAGTGCCATCGCCTTGCGGCTCGGCTTTGGTGCGCATCAACCCCAAATCCGTTCCGCAATGTGGCTCGGTCAGGTTCATGGTGCCCGACCATTTCAGGGCCACCATATTCGGTAAAAATTTGGCTTTTAGATCATCAGTGCCATGGGACTTGATCGCTGAATAGGCACCGTGGGTCAATCCTGGATACATTATAAAGGACATATTGGCACCGCTGAAAACCTCGCCTACGGCGGTGGCCAAAGTGTAGGGCATGCCCTGACCACCATAGTCGGGGTCGCAATCCAGACCGTTCCAGCCTCCGGCGGCATATTCATCAAAAGCCGCCTTGAAACCGGTCGGAGTGCGTACCACGCCGTTTTCCAATTTGCAGCCTTCCTTATCGCCGACCGCGTTCAAAGGTTGCAGAACATTTGTGGCGATTTTACCGGCTTCTTCAAGCACTGCGGATGTGAAATCCGGTTCCAGTTCGTTGAAACCGGGAATATCGCAGTCCTGCACTTTCAGCATTTCATGTAAAACAAAGGCCATGTCTTTGGTGGGGGCGGTGTAGCTTGGCATTTAAGTCTCCCAATATCACAGGTGTTGTGACAGAAAATCTGTTCCGTTTAAAAATCAGTTTGCCGTGATATTCGGGAAACGCAAGCAAAACCTAGGGTAAAGTGACAGTTGACGTCACGTCGGGTAACGTCAACTTTGTGAATTACCCTGAATATCCGCCTGTTTGAAACATATGGCTTGCAAATGGTAGCAAGATTGTGCTGATAAACCTATGAATATTTTGACGGCAAAACATACCGCATATGATGTCATTATCGTCGGCGGCGCGATGATGGGGGCGTCGGTGGCGTGGTTTTTGTCGCAGAATGCCGATTTTGACGGGCGCATATTGGTGGTCGAGCGTGATCCCAGCTATCAATGGGCCTCGACATCGCACACCAACAGTTGCCTTCGTCAGCAATTCAGCTTGGATACGAACATTAAAATATCCCAATATGGGTATGAATTCATTGATAATTTCAAAGAAAATATTGGGGACATGACCGCGCCGGACATATCCTTTCACGACTTTGGCTACCTTTATCTTGCAGATACCGATAGTTTTGCCAAACGCTTGCGGTGCAATCAACGCTTGCAAAATGCATTGGGGGCAGGGACTCAGGTTCTGAGCCGCGATCAAATCGCCGCGAAATTCCCGTTCTACCATTTGGACGATATTGTTTTAGGCGCGCATAATCCGTTAAATGAAGGCTATTTTGACGGCATAACCGTGTTTGACTGGTGGCGGCGCAAGGCCAAAAGTGCAGGGGTGGAATTCATTGCCGACGCGGTGGTCGGATTAGAGCGGAACGCCCACAGAATTACCGCGGTGCAACTGCAATCGGGGCAAAGCCTGAGGTGCAATCATCTGGTCAACTGCGCTGGCCCGCGTGCACTTGAGCTGGCAAAAATGTCCGGACTTCATATCCCCGTCGAGCCGCGAAAACGCTTTACCTTTGTATTTGACGCGCAAAAACCGCTTGACCGCGACCTGCCGCTGACCATCGACCCAATTGGCGTTCATGTGCGCACGGACGGGGCCTATTATATGGCGGGCTGCGCCCCCGATGATGATTGCGCGGTGGATTATGACGATTTTGACATGGATCATTCAATCTGGATGGATAAGGCCTGGCCTGCCATTGCCACCCGCATTCCCCAATTTGACGCGGTCAAAGTTATCAATGAATGGGTCGGGCATTACGCCTATAACACACTGGATCAAAACGCTATTATCGGGCCGCACCCAGATGTCGACAATTTCATTTTCGTAAACGGATTTTCGGGCCACGGGCTACAACAATCACCTGCCATGGGGCGCGGCGTGTCGGAATTGATAACCTACGGGGCATATCGCAGCCTGGATTTGACACCGCTTGGCTGTGAGCGAATTATCGAAAACAGACCGCTGACCGAACAAGCGGTGATCTGAAATTTGTCCCTACATGTCGAATAATCTGCTGGCACAGGCGAAAAGACAGCGATAAACCTAACGAAAAAGGCAAAGATCATGAAAAAAATCGTTCTAACCGGGGCCGCTGGCCGTTTGGGCTCATATTTACGCGAACCCTTGGCCAAAATGGCCGATAAGCTGGTCTCGACTGACATCATCGAGGTCGGCAAGCTTTATGACGGCGAGCGTTTTATCAAGGCGGATTTGGCCAGTTTACCGGAAATGGAAGCCGTGATCAAAGGTGCCGATATGGTGGTTCATTTCGGGGCGATCGGCGATGAGGCCCCGTTTGAGGACTTGCTGGGGCCGAATTTCATCGGGGCCTATAATGTCTGGGAAGCAGCCTATCGCCACGGCGTGAAACGCGTGGTCTACGCCAGTTCCATTCATGCGGTGGGCATGTATCCGAAAAACCAGTTTATCGGCACCGATGTGGTCCACCGCCCGGACACATTCTACGGGCTGGCGAAATGCTTTGCCGAAGATTTGGGGCGTCTGTACTGGGAAAAGAGGGGGCTTGAAAGCGTTCACATGCGCATTCTGTCCTGCGCCCAAGTGAACAACGCCCGCGCCTTGGGCTCATGGTTATCATACGATGATCTGATCCAGATGGTAACCCGCGCCATCGAAACCCCGGTGACCGGATTTAGCATCGTTTACGGTGTTTCCAATAATGACCGCGCTCCGGTGGACAACGCGCTTGCATCTTATCTTGGTTACCGTCCCAAAGATAATGCGGAACAGTTTGCAGCGAAAGTTCTGGCTGATGCGCCTGAGCCAGACCCGCAAGATCCAGCCCAAATGCGCCAAGGCGGGCCGTTCGCAAGTGTGGAACTTGGCAATAGCGGTGTGGCCTCGATGAATATCGTTAACGATAAGAGGGAAACCTAATGTATTGTTATATTGCAACTATAATAATATAACATAATATCTATTATACGATTATTGCGTAATGTGAAAGCAGTACCCTGCTTATTTCTGTAACGTCATAAACCGGTGTCCTGCTTGCATTCATTAACCGCCTTGAACTGGTTCAAAAACACATGTCCCGATAGCTGTTTCAGGAAGTGATCCTTTGACAGGCTATCCATGACTGGGCCTTTGACCTCGCTTAGATGCAGCCGAACGCCGCTTGCCAAAAGGCGCTCGTTGATTGTTTCAAGCGACTCAAGCGCACTGAAATCGATCTCGTTTACCGCAGAACATTGCAAAATCACATGTTTCAACATGGGCTGTTCCGCCACTGCATCGTAAATCGTGTCTTCCAGATAACGCGCGTTGGCGAAATACAGGCTTTCGTCGATGCGCAATGACAGAATTTCAGGATCGGTTTCCACCTCATAGCGGTTGACATTGCGAAAGTGCTCGGTTCCCGGAACCCGCCCTACAACCGCGATATGCGGCCGTGATGATTTGTAAAGATGGACAAGAATAGACAGGGCAACGCCGGTGGAGACCCCCAGTTCAACCCCGAATAAAAGCGTCATGATAATAGTGGAAAATACCGCCACAAAATCGGCTTTTGAATATTTCCAGGTTTTTTTCAGGATCGAAAGATCCACCAAAGACAGCACGGCAACAATGATGGTGGCCGCCAATGTCGCTTTTGGTAGATAATAGATCAACGGGGTCAAAAACAAGGCAGCAATCGCCAGCCCGACAGCGGTAAAGGCCCCGGCCGCCGGGGTTTCAGCACCGGCATCAAAGTTGACGACCGAACGCGAAAAGCCCCCTGTCACAGGATAACCGCCGGTAAAGGCCGCCGCGATATTGGCCGCCCCCAAACCGATAAGTTCCTGATTGGGATCAACACGTTGGCGTTTCTTTGCCGCCAGCGTTTGTGCCACGGATATGGATTCAACAAAGCCGATGATCGAAATCAAAATCGCAGGCATAAGCAGTTTGGACAACAGATCTGGACTAAAATCGGGCAGTGTGAAAGGCGGCAGGCTTTGCGGTACGGCCCCGACAATCTTCACCCCTGCCCCGTCAAGATGCAACAGCCAAACGGCTGCAGTGGTCACCACCACCGCCGCCACCGGCCCGGCTTTGGCAATGATGTCGGCAGTAGCCGGATTGACCCCTTTTGATAACAAAAGAGGTTTTAGACCTTTGCGCACCCAAAACAAAAAACCGGTTGCAAGTCCGCCGATGATAAGCGTGATCCAGTTGGTGTTGGTTATATTAACAGTCAAATCGCCCAGAATATACGGCAAGGTATGGCCATGTGCGCTAATACCCAGCACATGTTTCATCTGGCTCGCCGCGATCAGCACGCCTGAAGCGGTGATAAAACCTGCAATCACCGGATGCGACAGAAAGTTTGCCAGAAAACCCAGCCGAAAAAACCCTAAAAGCAGCAAAAACAAACCGGACAAGCCCGCCAAAGTTAAAGCGGCAACCGCATAGCCTGCGGTGCCGGATGTGGCCACATCGCCCACTGCCGCCGCCGTCATCAGCGAAACCACCGCAACCGGCCCGACAGCCAGGGCCCGCGAGGTGCCGAAAACCGAGTAGAATATAATCGGCAGGATTGATGCGTAAAGCCCCGATTCCGCAGGCAATCCGGCCAGCAAAGCATAGGCAAGAGATTGCGGGATCAGCATGATGGTCACGATAACGGCGGCAACCAAATCGTTTTTAAGCGTCTCTCTGCCATAGGATTTACCCCATTCAATGATCGGCAGATATGTTGATATTTTCTTCATGGCGTGGCATTCTTTTATAGCATCAGCAAGGGGTTTTCACCTTGCTGATAAAGTGTGGCCCCCGGGAAAAGGGCTTAGGGTCGTATACGGGTTATTTCACCGTCACTTTTTCGGGCTTGGCCATCCATTCCTTGCCGCGTAACATGGCTTTCCAGTAAATCGGTGGCAAAAGTTGCTCTTTCAGCAACCACGCAAGCCGTGTGGGTTTGGTGCCATCAAGCAGGAATTTCGGGAAGCTTGGCAACAGTTTGCCGCCATAACCGAATTCTGCCAACACGATTTTGCCGCGTTCAACCGTTAACGGGCAGGAACCATAGCCGTCATAGGCGGCGGATTGCGCCCTGCCCTGAATGTCCGCAACCACATTTTCAGCCACAACCGGGGCCTGTTTGCGCGCAGCGGCGGCAGTTTTCGCGTTTGGCGCATTGGCGACATCGCCCAAAGACCAGATGTTGTCATAGGTTTTATGGCGCAAGGTGTCTTGCTCTACATCAATCCAGCCACCGGCATCGGCCAAGGGCGATACGCGAATGAAATCGGGGGCGCATTGCGGTGGGCAAACGTGCATCATATCGAACTCGACCTCAACGCGTTGTGCTTCCGTATCCGGTTTTGACACCATGAATGTCGCTTTCTTGGCGGGCCCGTCAACCGCCACCAGATTGTTGAAAAAATCCAGATTGGCATTGTATTTTTCAACATACTGCATCAGGGCGGGCACATATTCCTTGATCCCGAACAGCACACCGCCTGCATTGCGAAAGCTGATGTCGATGTCTTTTAGAACCCCTTTGCGGTGCCAATGATCAGCCGACAGGTACATGGCTTTTTGCGGCGCACCGGCACATTTGATCGGCATCGGCGGTTGGGTGAACAGGGCACGCCCCGATTTCATCCCCTGCACCAGTTCCCATGTGTAGGGTGCCAGATCATAGCGGTAGTTCGAGGTCACACCGTTGCGCCCCAAGGTTTCGGACAGGCCCTCGACCTTGTCCCAGTCAAGCTTCAAACCGGGGGTCACAATCAGGCGTTTGTATTTGATCACACGGCAGCCATCCAGAATGATCGCGTCATTCTTGGGTTCAAAAGCGGCCACGGCAGATTTGATCCAGTGCACCCCGCGTGGGATAAGCGACCCCATGGTTTTTGCCGTTGATTGCGGCTCGAAAATACCGCCGCCAACCATGGTAAAGCCCGGTTGATAATAATGTATGTCGGCAGGGTCGATCAGCGCAATTTCAAGGTTGCTGTCGCGTGCTTTCAGGCTGGATGCCACGGCAATACCGCCGGCCCCTGCCCCGACAATGACAATATCATAGGCGGCATCCGCCTGATCGGTCGGGGTTTTGCCGTCATTGGCAATCCGCCGCGCAACCCCGCCCATATCGTAGCCGGCCGCTTTGCTCGCCGACAAAATATCCGTCAGCGGTATTTTACCGGCTTGCGACAAAGACCACAGCGTCGCCGAGCGTGTACCGGTGCGGCAATAGGCTAAAGCGGGTTTCGGCAATTCACGCAATATCTGACGGAAAGCATCGGCATCGTCATCTTGAACCATGCCTGAAACCACAGGCAGATAGCGGGCTTCAAGCCCTGCGGTTTTGGCAGCTTTTTCGATTTCTGCAAATGTCGGCTGGTCATTGCCTTCGCCGTCCGGTCGGTTGCAAATTATACTGCGAAAACCCGCCTTTTTGGCGGCTTTAATATCCTTTTCAGTCAGTTGCGTACAGACAGAAATGTCTTCCGTGATCTTTTTGGCATCCATTGTAGTTTCCCCTTTACGAATGGTTGTTAAAGTTTGTTAAGCGGCACTTTAAGCTGCGGATTTCCATCTTCGTCGGTGGGTAGAACGCCTGCGCGCATATTCACCTGCAAAGACGGGATGATAAGTTTAGGCATGCCCAAAGAGGCATCGCGTTCGGTGCGAAACTTGATAAAATCCGCCTTGGTTTTGCCGCATCCCACATGGATATTATGTTTCTTTTCCGCGCCGACCGTGGTTTCCCACTGAATATTGCGGCCATTGGGGCCATAATCGTGGCACATGAACAGGCGCATATCGCCCGGCAGGCTTAGAACCTTTTGAATACTGTCGTATAATTCTTCAGCCGAGCCGCCCGGAAAATCACAACGCGCCGAGCCGCCATCGGGCATAAACAACGTGTCGCCAACAAAAGCCGCATCACCTATCACATGCACCATGCAGGCCGGTGTGTGGCCGGGTGTGTGCATCACGAAAGCATCCAGATTGCCTATTTTATAGGTAGAGCCATCCTTGAACAGCACATCGAACTGGCTGCCGTCACGTTGAAACTCGGTGCCTTCGTTGAAAAACTTGCCGAACACGTCCTGAACAATCGTGATCCCTTCGCCAACCCCCATCTTGCCCCCGAGTCTTTCCTGAATATAGGGCGCGGCAGACAGGTGGTCGGCATGCACATGGGTTTCGATGATCCACTGCAAATCCAGATCGTTTTTGCGGATGTAGTCAATTATACGGTCGGCATGCTGATAGGTGATTGCCCCTGCGGCCATGTCAATATCCATCACGCTGTCAATGACGGCACAGGCGTTTGTGTCGGGGTCTTTGACCACATAAGAGATGGTGTTGGTTGCCTCATCAAAAAAGGCCTCAACCTCTGGCTTTTGGGCCATGTTAACAGGGTAATCAGACATCATATTCTCCTTTTGTGGTCAAAGCTTTCCAACCTGTTTTACATTTTACAGGTGCGAATGCCCAAAATGCGGTAAAGCGGGCAAAAGCGAAAGATTGCCGTTGCAAGCAGCACCACACCGACAATCACCGCGCCATATGTCATGGCTGCGCTGCTAAACAGGCTGATGTTGGTGGCAAACGGGGCTATGATTAAAACCAGCCCGATGATAATGCGTAAGACGCGGTCAAATTTTCCAACGTTCATGTCACTCTCCTAAAGTTGTTATCCTGCCTGTCTAAGCGTGCCGTTCTTGCTTGTCGGTGACAATATCACCAAACTTGCCAACAATTGGTAAATTTCTGCATCGTTAAGGCACATCAGCCCGAGCCTGCAAGGATTTCAAGTTTCGCCGCATCTATTATTTCGATCTCGCCCCGGGTGGCTTTGACCCAGCCTTTGCGTTGAAATTCCTGTAATTGGCGCGAAATCACTTCGCGCGCCGAACCTAACTCCACGGCCAGATTCTGATGCGTGGCGCGCAAGCTGTGCGCGCCGTCCATCAGGCCCAGCAGTTTTTGCGCCAGCCGAATGTCTATGCGCTTAAAGGCCACCTCTTCGATGACCAGAAACAGGTCGGTAATACGGTGCGAATAGGTTGAAAACACAAAGCGGCGAAACACCTCGCTTTCGGCAATCAGCCGGTCAAACACGCGGCGTGGCACGATTGCCGCCCGCGCATCGGTTTCCGCTACACCTTCAGCGGAATAATCCTCATAGGCCAGCAGACAGGCGGTGGTCAAAACGCAGCTTTCACCGGCAGTAACGCGGTAAAGTACGATCTCGCGGCCTGCTTCCGACATCTGGCTGACCCGCACCGAGCCTTCAAGAAGCAGCAACAGATTTTCCGGGGCCTTGCCGGGGCCAAAGATGATCGTATTCTTGGGAACGTCGACCAGTTTTGTTTCTGCAATCAGGTGATCTTTTTGTGCCTGCGGCAGGTTTGCAAGACCTTCAAAACGCGAAATCCAGTCCATAGCTTAAATCTCCGGCTCAAGGTTGCGCCGCCCCAATGGCGCAATCCGTTCCAGCAGCTCATCCCGGTTGGATGCAATATCGGCAATCGTTACATCGTCCAGCACGGCCAGAAATGCCGCCGTCGCCCGTTTGATCGCGGTAGACAGTTTGCAGACATTGATCAGCAGGCAGGTGTTGGTTTTCTCATTAAAACATTCGGTCACATCGAACGGCCCTTCAGTGATGCGCAAAACCTCGCCCACGATAATTTTATCTGCGGACCTCGCCAGACGAAATCCGCCGCCCCGGCCCCGCACGGTTACGATATATCCCGCCTGTCCCAGTTCGTGCACGATTTTTGCGATATGCGGGCGGGCAAGTTTGTGTACCTTCACAACATCGTCCACACGCACCAGATCGGGTGCGTGCAATGCGGCCAGTTGCAGCGCGCGCAATGCGTAGTTGGAATAGCTGGTCAGTTTCAAATCATTGCCCTGCGACATTAAGTTATATTTTACATATTGCTTTTAGGGACTGTAAAAATTAAAAGCAATACTGAAAATGTATCTTTAAAGGTTTTTTGCTATGATCACCTCCCTAACCGCAGAGACACTGGCGCGGGCGCAGTTCGCCTTCACTATATCCTTTCACATCATCTTTCCGGCTTTTTCCATCGGGCTGGCCAGTTATTTGGCAGTTCTGAACGCGTTATGGTTAAAAACCCGTGACGACAGTTACCTGATCCTGTTCAACTACTGGAAAAAAATCTTCGCCGTCGGCTTTGCCATGGGCGTGGTCTCGGGCATTGTGATGTCCTATCAGTTCGGCACCAACTGGGCGGTGTTTTCCGATAAGGCTGGCCCGGTTATCGGCCCGCTTCTGGCCTATGAGGTTCTGTCTGCCTTCTTTCTGGAAGCCGGGTTTCTGGGCATTATGCTGTTTGGCCGCGAACGGGTGGGCGACGGGTTGCACATGTTTGCCACCACCATGGTGGCCTTTGGCACGCTGATGTCGGCCACATGGATCATCGCGGTAAACTCCTGGATGCAAACTCCACAGGGGTACGGCATCAATGAGCTGGGGCAGTTCGTGCCGCTTGACTGGTGGGCAATCATCTTCTCGCCATCGTTTCCCTACCGTCTGGCGCATATGGTTATTGCCGCCTTTTTGACCGTGTCCTTCGTGGTCGGCGGTGTTGCAGGCTGGCATTTGCTGAAAGACAACACCAATCCGGCCACAAGGCGGATGTTTTCCATGGCCCTGTGGATGGCGGCACTGGTTGCCCCGATGCAGATATTCGTGGGCGATGCACACGGGCTGAACACACTGGAATATCAACCGGCCAAGGTCATGGCAATGGAAGGCCATTACGACAGCCACCCCAACGGCGCCCCGCTGATCCTGTTCGGCATCCCCAATGCCGCTGAAAAACGCATAGATTACGCGATTGAAATCCCGAAACTGTCGTCCCTGATCCTGAAGCACGACCTTAATGCGCCCCTTGCTGGGCTGGATACCATCCCCGATCAGGATGAGCCGCCCGTGAGCATTATCTTCTGGAGTTTCCGCATTATGATCAGTATCGGCTTTTCCATGCTCGGCCTTGGGCTTTGGAGCCTGTGGGCACGATATAAAGGCACGCTTTACGATAATAAATGGTTGCACCGCGTGTCGATTTTACTGGGGCCAAGCGGCTTTGTTGCGGTGCTGGCAGGCTGGATCACCACCGAAGTGGGCCGCCAACCCTATACGGTTTACGGGCTGATGCGCACCAGCGATTCGCTGTCTCCGATT
Organism: Rhodobacterales bacterium; assembly: GCA_045046705.1. GTDB lineage: Bacteria > Pseudomonadota > Alphaproteobacteria > Rhodobacterales > Rhodobacteraceae > Amylibacter. The sequence continues at coordinate 69,961 of JASFZB010000064.1, forward strand.
GCGGCCCCCGCCGTGGCCGCATCCTTTCTGGCCTTTATCATCGTCTATTTCTTTGTCTTCGGGGCCGGCACGTTTTACATCCTGCGGATGATGGGCAAAGCCCCCGACACACCGCATTTGGGACTGCGTGACGGGCCGATCAGATCGGCTGGCATTACCCCCGTGCAACAAATTAACCTGACTGAATAGGAGCGCATATCATGACATTCGATTTACCCACCATATGGGCCGCAATCATCGCCTTTTCCGTCCTGACATATGTCATCCTGGATGGCTTTGATCTGGGCGTGGGCATCCTGTTTCCCTTTGCCCAATCGGAACAGGATCGCAGCACCATGATGAACACCATTGCCCCTGTTTGGGACGGCAATGAAACCTGGCTGGTGATGGGCGGCGGCGGGCTGTTGGCGGTGTTCCCGCTGGCCTATGCCATTATCATGCCCGCCCTTTATATGCCGATCATCCTGATGCTGCTGGGCCTGATCTTTCGCGGGGTGGCCTTTGAATACCGCTGGCGCACAGTGCGCTGGAAACCGGTGTGGGACTTTGCATTTTTCGCAGGATCGTTCATTGCCGCCTTTTGTCAGGGCATCGCCTTGGGGGCACTGGTGCAAGGCATCAAAGTGGCCGACCGCGCCTACGCAGGCGGTTGGTGGGACTGGCTGACCGGTTTTTCCCTGCTGACAGGTATAGCGGTTGTGTTTGGCTACGCCTTGTTGGGGGCAACATGGCTGGTGATGAAAACCGATGGCGGCATTCAGGTGCAGATGCGTTTTTTCAGTTGGCCTTTGGCTGCCGTCACCCTGGCCCTGATTGGACTGGTCAGCCTGTTGACCCCGTTTCAGAACCCGGCATTCTTTGCGCGCTGGTTCAGTTGGCCGCAAATGGGCTTCAGCATTATCGTGCCAATGCTTGTAACCTATGCCGCATTCCGTCTGTTCATGGGGCTGAATGATCATCGGGATGCCTCGCCTTTTCTGGCAAGCCTGTCAATTTTCATCCTGTGTTTTATCGGCATCGGTATCAGCTTTTACCCCGATATAGTCCCCCCCTCGATCAGCATCCACGCGGCCGCCGCCCCCGACGAAAGCCTGTCATTCGCGCTATACGGCACGGTCGTTCTGGTGCCTATGATCCTGGCCTATACAGCATACGCCTATTGGGTATTTCGCGGTAAGGTCAACCCGTCCGAAGGGTATCACTGATGCAAAATACATGGATCCGAAAACTGGGCTGGTTCGTCGCTTTGTGGCTGGCCAGTGTCGCCATACTTAGCGTCGTGGCCTATGCGATCAAGCTGTTTATATAAGCGTCACCAACGCCGCGTGGCGGCAATATAATCATCGGCGGGCTTGCCAAACGTATCGCGCAAGCCCTGCTCTTCGGGGATAACAAAACGTTTGTGCAAAATCGCGATCAAAGCAAGCCACGCTATCAGCGTCAGCGGATTGCCGAGATACATCACCATGCCGAAGGCGAAAATCACCATGCCCAGATAAATCGGATTGCGGCTTAGCTTATAGGGGCCTTGCACAAGCAAAGTCGTGGCTTGGTGGTGTGGCTCTATGGTGGTTTTCTTGCGAAAAAACCAATAGGCCGACCACAAAATCAGCCCGACCCCCACAAGCATAAAGCCGTAGCCCACGCGAGGGTTGGGGAAATCGAAAATAAAATAGGGCACCGCCCAATTCAGGCCAAACATCAGGGCGATGCAGGCCGTTGTCCATAGGGGCGGAATATCCAGTTTTTTTATCATCAATCAACCATATTTCGAAGTTCCCTGCCTTGCAACTCGCAATTACGTTACCGTATCAACGGGGGTTATTTCAACGCCATGCCATTGGCCGAGATATGGCCGTTTTTTGTAAACTCGATCAGCGACACCAGATGATCGCCGCCCCCGGCTGCCGGTTTGAACACCATGGATTTCATCGCTTGCACCATGACCCCGTATTGGGGCGGCACAAGACCCATTGTCAAAAGCTTTTGCAATAAGCCATCGGCCCCCAGCAACGATATATTGACGCTGCCTTCTGCCATCGGTGGAAATTGCGCATTATCAAGCGTGACAGCCCCGCTGGTTTGCAGCTCTGCCCCGGCGACTTTCAAATTAAGGGCGTTGATTTTTACGTCTTCAAACTGGGCAGGCGGTGTTTCATTGTCAGCCCTCCTCCCCAGATCCTTAAGCTTTGCCAGCCAGCGCAACTGCCCTGTTATATCTATATCCAGTTCGGCATCGTCACGCGGCAAGGCCCCGGTTGGATCAAACATCGCCCAAACCGGGTCGGATAGATTAAACCCGCTTAATGCCAGCTTTAAATTGGCCGGCTTTGCCACATCCATATTGTCCAACGGAACCGACAGGTTGGACACAACATAATCGGCGGTAAAGCCCAGCGGCACCATGCCCATGGTGGACGTCTTGACGGTATAGCTGACATCGGCACTTTCAGCGTTCAGTGCCGCAACCCCGTCCACCAGCCCCATTGTCGCCGTGCTAACCCCGAAAGTGGCATCTATATCGGTTCCCCCCTTGGGCGACACCATTCTGGTGCTGCTGTTTCCGCTGGCAACCGAATAAGTGAACTTTATATTGCGCGCTGTATCCGGAAATGTTTTCGGATTTTGCACATCGAAACCTGCAAAAGACACAAAAGACGGGGCATCGAATGTGCCGTTCAAATCCTGAAAAGCATAGGCAGATGTCACGGCTAACCCATCCTTGGTCATGCTGTATTCAACGGTTCCATCCGCAATAGAAAATGTTCCGGTGCTGTGCCTGTTTTCACCGTCAAACAGGGTACGGTTGCCAGTGCCTCGGTTGATTTTGGCGGTTATACCCAGCTCGGCGTTGTCTTGCGTGTTCAATGTAACGGCGTCGAATGTGGTGTCAAAGGTGCGTGCCGCGTCACTTCCACCGACTTCGGTCAGCAAATTGCTGCTTTCCAAAACCATCGTGACAGGGGCCATGTCTTTTCGTGTAATAATGATGGTTGTTTTTGGTGCCGAGGTCAGATCAAAGCCGCCGAAAAGCTTTTCCGCGACCTTCATCCAGGGAATAACAACCTGATAATTTCCATCACCGGATTTCAGCGTGATATTTTTCCACTCGGTCGCTTTTGCGCTGTCAGTTTTTTCCCCGACATTCAACTTATCCGTGCCGGTTTGATAAAACCCGATATAATCTTGCAGAATTTTTGTGGTTTGCTCACTGGAAAACGCCGTCGTTGCCCCCAGCAGCGAAACACACGAAACAGATATGAACAGATATGAATATTTTCGCATAATACACCTTGGATGGATATTTTGAATTTTGCCTAAGTAGAGCAGAATAAATGCCTAAAAACAATACGGTTAACAATACGGGGCCTTAACTTAACGAAGGTTTCAAAAACCAGCAGGGAAAAATAGCAATGATGGCTGTTGTGGCCATGGCAACAAGGGTAAACTCTATGCCGAATTGATCTCCGATCAGACCAAAACCCATCGGGCCTGCAAGGGCTGCAAAGCTTGATGCGCCGTAGATCATCGAATAGCCCCGCGCGGTGCGGTCGGGGTGCACAAGGTCGTTGACAATGACATAAGTAATAGATGTCGTGCCCTGCACCACAACCCCCAATGCCGGCAACAGAATATAGCTGGCTGTGATCGGGGTTATGACCAGCAAAACCAGGCCCGTTGCGGTTAACACTTGCAACAGGGCAAAGGCGGGCCGTACACCGAACCTGTCGGCCAGAAAACCGCATAAAGCCTTGCCAAACATGCCCCCGATCAAAACCAGCACCGCCGCCACGGTTGCAATGGGTGCAGGCACACCCTTTGCAATCATTACAAAAGCCGAGAAAGTCAGCACGCCCGATTGCACCATGCTGTCAAAAAACACAGTAGCCAGTAGGGCTGCGAATTTGCCGCGATCAAGAATACCCCAGCCAAGGGGTTTTCCTGCATCCGTGGTTATGTCATCCGTCTTACCCGCAGTGATTTGCCCGATGGCGCGGTACTTTAACACAAAGAAAACCGCAATCCCCGCAAGCAAGGCCACCGCGCCATAGGTGAATGCAACGCTTTGCCACGATAGTGCCGCCAGCAGTGCCAGGCTCAGACCGCTTGTAAACACCAGCTTGCCGGCATCCCCCGCAGAATTGTAAAACCCCAATGCGCGGCGGCGGGCTTTTTGTGTGAAAGCCGTGCTGATCAGTGCGGATGAGGGCGCATGGTGAAAAGCACTACCGGCCCCGATTAAAGCGAAGCAAAGCAAAACAACCCCTGCCCCGCTTGCGATCGACAAAAACAGGTATCCCGCCCCCAGCGCAGTCAGGCCAAATAACAGGATACGCCGCCCGCCGTAGCGTTCGGTGGCATGGCCCGAGAATATTTCAAGCACTGCCTGCGACAGGCTTTTGATCCCTTTGAACATGCCGATCTGGCTGTAATTAAGACCAAACGTCTGGGCCAGTATCGGCAACAGGACATAAATTGACGCAGACAATCCGTCCTGTATCGCATGTGCCGTGCAACCGGCGATGAGGGTGGTTTTTTTGGCGGGGTGCTGCGTCATGATGAAATCTCCATACCATTTACCGATCAATTGTCATCCCTGTTTCGGTCAAGCCGTTCACTGCATTGTTATAATTGCTACAATCCTTTGCATTGAAGCCACACAACCATTGCTTAAGATACGCGTGCTGAACATTCACAAAACCGAAATAGGAAATAAAATGTTGAAATCACTCATTACCGGCGGCCTGATGGCACTGGCCTCGACCACCGCATTTGCCGAAGAAAACGTCTCGGTCAGTGCCCGCATGGTGCCACAGGAATCGATGAAAATGAATTTTGCCGACGGCACCAAGCATTTCGTCCTGATGGTGCACCGCCAAGGCACATCCAAAGGCACAGGCCTGCTTGCCGGGGCAAGCGTCAATGAATACGGCTGGCACGACATCAACCCGCCAAAAGGCGGCAATCCGCAGGGCTATCTGCAATTCAAAGCCGCCAATGGTGATATTGCCAACATCAAGTTCACCGTGCGCGCCGTGTTTTTCAAAGGCGCGGAAAAACCGCGGCTGACGGATTACGGCTTTTGGGAACTTGTCAGCGGCACCGGTCAATTCAAAGGCATGACAGGGGTTGGCAGTTTGACCATTCATCCGGCATCGAAAACCGACCGCACCTTTACCCTGAACGGTGAAATCGGGCCGAAACCCTAAACCCACCTGATAAAAATTCATGTTTGGGCTACTGGTAATTTCCAGCGGCTTATTCCATAGTTCAAACATGAAAACACTTGAAATACTTGAAAAACTCATCGCTTTTGACACCGTCAGTCACCGCACCAATCTGGGACTGCTGGATTATGTGCAGGATTTGCTGCAACAAGCCGGTGCCAATGTCACCCGTATTGAAAACGCGGACGGCAGCAAAGCCAACCTGTTTGCCACCATCGGCCCGCAGGATCGCCCCGGCGTGCTGTTGTCCGGCCACACCGATGTGGTGCCGGTGGAAGGTCAAAACTGGACGGTGCCGCCCTTTGCCCTGACCCGAAAAGATCGCCGCGTTTACGGGCGCGGCACAGCGGATATGAAGGGTTTTTTGGCCTCTGCCCTGTCGACCACCTTAAAAGCTTCCCGCAAGCCTTTGAAAACACCCTTACATCTGGCGTTATCATATGATGAGGAAATCGGCTGCATCGGGGTGCGTAGCCTGATCGACATGCTGCGCGACGCGCCCTTTCGCCCCCTGTTTTGCATCATCGGCGAACCCACAGGCATGGCGGTGGCAACAGGTCACAAGGGTAAAATGGCCCTGCACGCGGATTGCATCGGCAAAGAGGCCCATTCCGCCTTGGCCCCTACCGGATTGAACGCCATCCATCTGGCGGCGGATTTTATCAACGCACTGCGCCATATTCAGGCCGGGATTATCGAAAAATCGGTAACAGACGCCGATTACGACGTGCCATATACCACGGTGCATGTCGGCAAGATCAACGGCGGGTTGGTGGTCAATATCGTGCCCAACCTGTGTACGCTGGATTTCGAGATCCGCAATATCGCCCAAGATGACCCCGAGATCATTCTAGGGCAGATGCAAACGGCGGCGGACAGCATCGTCAAGGCGGCCAATACGCCAGAGGCCGCAATCAATATCTCCACCGCCTTCACCTATCCCGGCCTGAACACGCCAACGAACGCAAATGTGGTTTCATTTGTCAAATCGCTGACAGGGGCAAACGGCACCATCAAAGTGGCCTTCGGCACCGAAGGCGGGCTGTTTGACGCGGATCTCGACATCCCCACGGTTGTTTGCGGCCCGGGCTCGATGGCACAAGGCCATAAGCCCGACGAGTTTGTCAGTCTTGACCAGTTGGGCAAATGCGATGCCGCGTTGGGCACGCTGGTGGATCGGCTGGTGGCGGGGATTGCTATTTGATTAGCAATAGGCGGTCGAACCCAGTGCTTGGGTTTCTGTTGTATTGCGCCGTTTGTGCTGCAAGTGCTGCATCATCAAGAGGATATGTAACGCTGTCATAATCTGCAAAAAATGCCAGAGTGCAGAATTTACCTTTTCGACATTCCCTGTCTATAATGCTGTGGTAGTAATCAATGTCTTTTGATTTCTCTTTAGGAATACTGATGGCTTTAAGGTTCCCCTGTACCCCCACTAATTCATAATCGGGTGTGTTTATGGATATAGCCCAAATAAAGGCTACAATCACAGTAACTATGCCTACCACAGTGGCAACAACCTTAATCAGTCTTCTAATCATCGCGTTATTTCCTAAATCTTATACCTAACCACCACTATTTTGCAACGCGTGGGCGACCGCCCACCCTAACCTCCAGACATGCCAATAACGCGTCCGGTTGCGATATGCGCTCGCGCGTGGGCCTCGAACGCCTTTAATATCCGCGACTTGTGATCCGCCTGCATTGTCGCCAGCCCGATATTAATCGGGGCGTGATCGCCCAGCAGCCGCAAATACGCCAGCTTTTGCCCGTCCGGCGCTATATCGGTGCGTCTGCGCGCATTGATCAGGCTATAGCCCATTCCGTTCGCCACCAAAGAGCGCACAACGGCGGTGTCCGATGTCCGGTCGGTGACTTTCGGGCGCAAGCCGACGTTATAAAACATCGCCAGGAAATAATCCCGGCTCATTGGCAGATCAAGCAGGATAAAGCCGTCGTCCTGCAACTCGTGCAAATGCACCGCACCGCGCCCTGCCAAGGGGTGATTGGCACTGACCATCACGAAAGGCGGCAGTTCGGCCATAACCTCAAAGCCCACATCCTTGGGGATTTCCAGATCATAGGTTATCGCCACATCTATTTCGGCGCGGCGCAGTTTGCGCAGCAAATCGGAATGATGCGCTTCGCAAAGCGTGACACTGGCATCGGGGTATTGATCTGTAAAACTGCGCCGCAAAGCGGCACTGATCAAGGGGGCAAGGGGAACAAAGCACCCGACATTAAGCGGCCCGCGCGGCTTATGGGCGATTTCGCCCGCCAGATCGTGCAGCGATGCGGCACTGTCCAGAATATGTCGCGCCTTGTTGTATATCCGCTGCCCGCCCGGTGTCAGCGACAGGCCTTTGGCATGTTTGCGCACGAATAGCTGCACCCCGAATTCGGCCTCTAACTGGCTGATCGCAGCGGAGATCGAGGGCGAAGACAGATTGATCCGCGCCGCCGCTTCGGCAATGCTACCCGCATCGCCCACGGCAACCAGATATTCCAGTTGTCTTATGGTAAATCTTAACGCCATAATCCTATGCTTTGCCGCGACTGGCGGCAAGGTCAAGGATCTTATTCATCCCCCGGCACGCCGTAAGAAGGGGCTTCGCGCGGATCAAGGGCACGTTGAATATAAGCGTCCATTTGCGGCTTGTAGATGTCCCATGCGGTGGCAATCGCTTCAATCGGGCAACCTTCTGTCCAGTCACAGCGCAGATCGGCTGCGGGCCAGTTTACCGTGTCACAAATCTGCATGCCTGCCGAATGGATCGGGCCGGCTTCGCCGCCTGCGGCCAGCCCTGCGCGCATCGCCGCAATCAGACGGTCGCCGATATGGCCCGATGCGGCTTCAAACCCTGCCACAATCGCCGCTGTCACCCCGTCATTTGCCAACAGATTACCGCCCGAGGCCACATTGTCGCCTTGGGCTTGCGTCCATATCCCCAGCGAATGCGGGCCGGAATGGATCGCGGTATTGCCCGCCTTGTCCACCGCCAGAACCTGACGATATTCAATAAACCGCCCCTGATCGCGCACCCCTGCTATGGCCTCAGACGCGCTCATGCCGCCTTGCATCAAATCCAGCGCAAACGGCCCCAGCATAGGGTTGGTGATGTTTTGGCTGGCAACCGCCCCGACACCCGCACGGGTATAGGAACAACGCGCCGCCACGGCGGGCGAGGACGAGGCAATCGCCACCCCGAACATGGCCGTATCTTTGCACCTTGCAACCAGTGAAAACGTCATGGCTCATAGCCTTCGGGAATGACAGCCGTGCCGTCGATTTCCACCAGCCAGTCGGGCCGCGCCAATGCCTGCACCACAAGCCCGGTGGAAACCGGATAGACGCCTTTGATATATTCGCCCATGGTGCGGTAAACCGCCTCGCGGTGGCGCACGTCGGTGATGTAGACCACGACCTTGACCAGATGCTCCATAGTGCCGCCCGCCTCTTCGATTAGCTGGCGGATGTTTTGCATCACTTTATGGGTTTGCGCGACCGGATCATGGCTGCCGATATTCACCGCATCATCCAGATTTTGCGGGCATTGGCCGCGCATATAAACGGTTTTGCCACCCCGGGTGACCACCGCCTGACACAGATCATTGTCAAGCTGTTGTTCGGGATATGTATCCGATGTATTAAACCGGCGAATACGGGTATGTTCCATTTTTCTTTTCCTTCAACGATCCAGCACAAAATAATCTTTGCACTGCCAGATAAATTCAGCCGCAGGTTTTGACAGTTCAACCCCTTTGCGGCTTGCCAAAACCAGTTTTGACGGCGGTGTGTCGGTGATCAGCGGCCGTGCCACAATCGCATGCCCGTCATAAGAGACATCCAAAGCAGGTTTGGCGGCAACCAGACTGTAGCCCAAGCCCTGCCCGACCATGCCGCGCACCATTTCCAATGACACCGAGGTAAAAGCCACATCCGCTTCCAGACCCGCTTGTTCAAAGATACTCAGGAAATAATCCCGAATCGGTGGTGTATTAAGCAGCACCATGGGGAAGGTCGCCAAATCTTTCGGGGTCAGACTGTCATGTTCTGCCAAGGGATGGCCCTTGGGTAGCAAAACATAAGGTTTGTGCTTGGCCAGCGGCAGAATGTCCAACGCATCCGACAGGCCCATGTCATAAAGCAAGGCCAGTTCGGTTTGGCCCGACAGCAGGCTTTCCTGCACCCGCCGCTGGTCGCCTTCAAACAGGCTGAAATTCAACTTGCTGCCACTGCGCTTCATACGCCCGATCAGCTCGGGCAGAAAAACCGGCCCGACTATGTCGAAACAGCCGACATTCAGGTTTTGCTCGGCGGCAGTTTTGCCGTCCTCGATGGTGTTGAAGCCGTCAATGCGCCATGCCGCCCCGTAAGAGCACTTGGAATAGATCAGCGGCGAGCCACGGTCGGCCTCGAAAATCCCCTGCACTTCGCCCATGAAAATGTAATGCGTACCGATGCGTTCACTGGATTGCACCTTGCAGTCAAACGCCACCAGAGGGTCGATAACACGCGGTGCGCCGGTTGCCATTGCAAACCAGTCGGCGCAGTCGAACTTATCGCTGACCTGATCCTTGAAACGCCCTGCGAATGTATCCGAAATATAGGACTGGTCATCACGCAGGATATTGACGCAAAACACACCATTGTCGATGATCGCCTGCGCCGTGGTGCTATGGTGATGCACGCAGACCAGTAATGTCGGCTTTGGCGTGTCGGCGGAAACCGAGGACATCGCCGAGACCGTCACCCCCATGCGCCCTGCGGGCCCGTCTGTTGTGACCACATTGACGGTGCAGGCCGCGTGGCTCATCCCGCTTATGAAATTGGCACGCAAATCCGTGCTGTCGCGATTGTTCATTAACCTGCCTTTGCCGCCGCTTCGATCCGCCCCGATATATAACGTGCAAAATCGTAGTTTGGCCGTTCCAAATGCGACATATGCCCGGGTTTGGCGAACGTTGAACAAAGACCGCGGTAAACTTTTTCGGTACAACCGCGATCTTCGACATTTACTTCATCCAGTAACTCTTTGAGTTTAAGGAAATTATCCTGCGCATCATCGTCATTGGCATAATCATCCGACATGCCGCCGCCAAAGCCGATACGCACGCGCCCCACACCTTCGGGATGCAGCGTCAGATACCAGAAATACCCCGGTGTCAGGGTGATCAGCAGGCTGGGGTATATCGCCAGCAAAAACGTGGTGCGGCGCATCTCGCCCGAAAGCCGCGTGTTGTTTTTGTGGGCCATGGCGATGCGCAGTTTATCGTCCTTCAGGATGGTATGATAATTAAACGCGGGCAGGCCCGGCGGGCAGACCATTTCATCCAGTTTCGACAGCCCCCCGATGGTGCCCGCATGGCACACCGGCAAATGGTAGCTCTCCATGAAATTCTCGGCCAGCACCTTCCAGTTGGTATTCCAGACATGGGTTTCAAAGAAGGTTTCGGTGTAATTGGTCATGTCATAGCCGCTGATCATCTCCGCGACTTGGCTTAGCTGTGTGGCGACAGGCGGTGCTTTTGCATTCAGGGTCACAAAAACCCAGCCCAGCCATTCTTCGCAGCGCACCTGCGGCAAGGTATAGCTGTTCTTGCAAAACCCTTCGTTCAAGGTCATCGCAGGCGCGCCGCGCAAAGACCCGTCCAGATTATAGGTCCAGCCGTGATAGGGACAGCTGATCGCGCGGATATTGCCGCGCCCTTGCAGCAAAATCGACATCCGGTGCAAACAGACGTTGGACATGGCGCGCAATGCCCCGTCCCGATCCCGCAATACCACAACCGGTTGTTTTGCCAGTTCCGTTGACACATAATCCCCGATGTTTTTCAACGCGTCGCTGCGCCCGACACAAAACCAGTCTTTGCTGAAAATATCCGACAGTTCATGCTGCAAAAAATCCTCGGAGGTATAAACTTCCGGCGGCATGGCACGGGCTTGTTCAAACGGCAGGTTGGTGCCTTCGCGTAATTTATCTATTGCATTCATGGCCTTATCCAAATCATCTGATTCTTGGTAACTTATACCCTAGCACAGAACAGTATTTGTTAGAATTTTTGGGTCATAAAGTACGCAATACCGCAGCTTTGCTTAGGATCGGCCTAAGCGATCATACCGGGCCGCGATGTGGCAAGGGCCAAGCCTTTGACAATGGCGGTAAAGGCTTCGGAATTGTGCCGTTTGGCAGTCGGGAAAGCCTCTGCGATAGCGTGCTGAACCACCGACATCAGGCTGGAGCCGCCGACGAAAATAACCGTCTCGATTTGCGCCGCATTCAGCCCCGCAAGCGACAGTGTTTCCAACGCACAGGCTTTGATCCTAGCCGCGTGATCATGCAAGGATTGTTGCATATCATCGGGGCTAATGAAAGCGGCAAGATCAGGTTCGATAAAGCCCAGATTTACTTTAGCATCCCCATTTATCCCATTGTTTAGATGTATTTTACCGCTTTCAACAGCAAATGCCATTTCATGCGCCAACGTGTGTTCAAGTACGGCTTCAAGCCGCGCGAACAGCGGCTTCTCTACGGCAAACTGGCGTAAATGGGCAACGCTTTTACGGGTGTCGGCGGCATACATAAACGGAATTTTTTCCCATGTGGCCAAATCCTGAAATAACCCATTGGGCGCGCTTAGCATGCCATCGCCAAGCTGGTTTTTAATCATCGTGCCTTTGCCAAAAAGCGGCATCACATGGTCGACGCTGATCGATTTGTCAAAATTGGTGCCCCCCAGCCGAATACCGTTACTGGCCAGAATATCAATGCCCGTTCCCTGGCTTTTGAACAGGCAAAAATCCGAGGTTCCGCCACCGATGTCGACAATCAGTTGCAGGCTGCCCGCATCCGCCAAACTATGATTTGCAAGGGCGGCGGCCTGCGGTTCAAGCATAAAATGCACATCCCTGAAACCGGCTTTCAGATAGCATTCAGTCAAATCTGACAAAGCCTGTTTGTCTTTTGCGGCATCATTGGAATGAAAAAATACAGGCCGCCCCGACAGGGCCGTATCAAATTCCTGAAAACAGGCGGTTTCAGCGCGGGTTTTGATCTCTTTCAAAAATGATGCGATGATGTCGACAAAGCTTAAAGACTGCCCCATTATGCGGCGTTTTTCATGCATCAAGGAAGTGCCCAGAACGCTTTTCAACGCGCGCATGAAACGGCCCTCGTCGCCGTGGATCAAAGCGGCATTGGCGGGGCTGCCAAACAGGGTTTTTCGGGTCTCGAAATCAAAGAAAACCGAGGTCGGCAGGGTGTTTTCGCCAGGCTCGACCGCAATCAGATGCGGCCTGCCGTTCACCATAACACCGGCGGCGGTATTAGACGTGCCAAAATCTATTGCAAGCGTGTTTGAACCTGTAAAATCGGCCATAAATCCATCCTTGGGTCTTGAAACCGGGTCTTTAGATCAGACCGCCCTAAGCTGCAATCGCCTTTCCGAAAATAACGATCAAAACACCCAACAAAGCCAAAGCGGCAAAGCCGATAGTCTTAAGCCTATCGCCTTTCCGACCCGATGCCTTTAGCGCGGCAATCACGGCTTGCAGCGTATAATAAAGCGCAAAAGCCCGTGACGCATAGCTGATGATTTCAAAGATATTGGCAGTCCAAGTCAGGGCCACCCCCGAACCGGCCAATAGGGCATAGGCCATACGCGGGCTGATGCGGTTTTTTGTCAGCTCGGAAATCAAGCCGCCTGCCCCGCTTGTATCAGCCACCGCGGCACTGAATTGCGCCGCCAATGCCGCCGCTACCAGTAAAACCGGCAGAATCGGGGCAACAAAACGCATCATGTCTATGATCGCCGTTTCCGACAACACCACGTCACCCGCCTTGAAAACATAGGCCAGAAGCAGGATATAAATCATGTATATAACACTGGAAACCCATTGCGCCCATTTCATCGAACGCACCCGCGTCGTGGCATCATAGTCAGCCCCCAAATAGCGGGATGTCTCAAAGCCCTGCACCGTCACGATCAGCCCAAACGCCAGTGTGACAGCCGCCCAACCGGTTTGTGTTGCGGGGGTTGCCACCAGGCTACCCATCGTGGTCTTGGTGTAAAAATAGGCGGCCAGCCCAACCAAAAGGCCGCTGATGATTGCCAGCTTCAGGGTGACGGAAACATATTCCATCCCCTCCAAAGCCTTAAAACCGCGGCGCCAGCCCACGGTCAGAATAATGATGAATATCGCTGTGGTCAGCAGCTTTGCATTGGCAGGCCCGTCGACCGCCGTCATACTAACCCCGAACGCCCCGAACAGGTTCAGATAATACGCAACAGAAATAATATAGGCAAACCCCAAGGCCCAGGACGAAGCCGTTTCCAAGCCATCTATGATCCTGTGGCCTTTCTCGTCGACCGTAATATTATACCTGATCGCCGCCCCGAACAGATACGCGCCAACACATAAAGCCGCCATCACCAGGGGGGCATATTTACCATAAGAATCATTCAGGATCGGCCCCAGCACCAGAAATCCGCTGCCGATAATCGAGGCCAGCGGCGTTGTCATCGCCCGCCATGTCGGGATTTTCTGCAAACGTGGCATCCACAGAAAAACCAGTACGGCGACGACTGTCAGTAAAATAGCGGCGTTAAGATAGAAGGTGATGAGAAATGTCTCCAATTTCAATATGGTTAATATCTATAGCGTCCCCCATACCCGCCGCAATATTCTTTTACTCCAAACAACAAAAAGCCCCGGAAATCCCGAGGCTTTTCTTCATAACTACAGGTTTATCAGGGCTTAGCCGCCCATGGTTTTTGCAACTTCCGCCGCAAAATTCTCTGTAACTTTTTCAATGCCATCGCCGACTTCCAAACGCACGAAACCGATAATTTCGGCATCGGCATCTTTGGCCGCCTGCCCCACAGTAACATCGGGATTGATAACAAACGCCTGATTGACAAGGGTGACTTCGGAATAGAATTTCTTCATCCGGCCCTTGATCATGTTTTCAATGATGTTTTCCGGCTTGCCGCTTTCGCGCGCCTGTTCTGTCAGAACCGCTTTTTCACGCTCAACAACCGCCTGATCAAGGTCGGCTTCGGATAACGACGCGGGGTTTGTTGCTGCCACATGCATCGCAACCTGCTTGGCAAAACCTTCATCGCCGCCTTTAAGTGCTACCAGAACACCGATACGGCCCATGCCGTCGGCGGCAGCGGTGTGGATGTAACTGCCAACCACGTCGCCTTTGATCGTTGCCATGCGGCGCACCGACATGTTTTCGCCGATGGTGGCGATTTTATCGGTAACCACTTCCGACACCGGCTTGCCGCCCATATCGGTGGCAAGCAGTGCCTCAAGATCAGCCGCGCCCAAAGCCGCAGCCGTGATACCGGCAACCATTGCCTGAAACTCGGCATTTTTGCCAACGAAATCGGTTTCCGAGTTGACTTCAACAGCAACACCTTTGCCACCTTCAACCTTGACGCCGACCAGACCTTCAGCCGCCGTGCGACCGGCTTTTCTGGCAGCTTTCGCCAAGCCTTTGGTGCGCAGCCAATCAACCGCCGCTTCCATATCGCCGTTTGTTTCCGTCAACGCTTTTTTTGCGTCCATCATACCTGCACCGGTGCTGTCGCGCAGTTCTTTTACCATTTTAGCCGTAATAGCCATGATATGTCTCCAATTCGGAAATTCATCTGTGTCGAGGCGGCTTGTACCGCCTCGAATTATTTGGATGTTACGGAATTAACCGTTCAACAATTCGCTTGCCTGACCGACCCAGTCATCACGGTCGATACGGCCTTTGAAAGACAGATTGTCGTCAACCCACTGAATTTCATCCGGTGACCAAGCTGCGACTTGTGCAAAAGTGTAGACGCCCATTTTATTCAGGGTTTCTTCCAGTTTCGGGCCAACACCGCCGATTTTTTTCAAATCGTCTTTGTTTTCCGGGGCTTTCGTCATCAGTTCAGGTTTGGTGCCGGCACTTTCAGCCGGGGCTTCAACCTTTTTGACAACTTTCTTGGCCGGCTTCTTTTCTACCGCAACGGCAGCTTCGGCTTTTTCTTCAACAACAGGCAGTTCTTCAACCGGGGCTTCAACAGCAGCACCGATGTCGATACCGGCTGCCCCCATAGCTGTGGCCATGCCGTCCAATGCAGAGCGTGCAACCAAATCGCAATAAAGCTCGATGGCGCGTGCCGCATCGTCATTGCCGGGGATCGGGTAATCAATGCCGTCCGGAGCCGAGTTGCTGTCCAGAACCGCAACGATTGGAATGCCCAGTTTTTTGGCTTCGGCAACGGCCAGACTTTCCTTGTTGGTGTCGATGATGAACACCAGATCAGGAACCCCGCCCATTTCGCGGATGCCGCCCAGGGACGCTTGCAATTTACCTTGCTCGCGTTCCATGCCCAGACGTTCTTTCTTGGTCATGCCTTCGGCACCGGTTTCCAGTTTTTCGTCGATTTCTTTCAGACGCTGGATTGATTTTGAAACCGTGTTCCAGTTTGTCAATGTACCGCCCAACCAGCGGTGGTTCATGTAATATTGTGCAGACCGCTCGGCGGCTTCCGCAATCGCGGTTGAGGCTTGGCGTTTGGTGCCGACAAACAACACACGGCCGTTTTTGGCGACAACTTCACGCACAGCATTCAGCGCCGCATCCAGCAAAGGCACGGTTTGTGTCAGGTCCATGATATGGATGCCGTTACGCTTGCCATAAATGAACTGACCCATGCGCGGGTTCCAGCGGTGTGTTTGGTGTCCAAAATGTACGCCTGCTTCTAGCAGTTGGCGCAATGAAAACTCTGGTAGAGCCATTGGTATATTCCTTTTCCGGTTTAGCCTCAGCAGGGTGAAGGACAATGTGGTTTTTCGGATCAAACAAGCTGTTCCTCAAAACCACCAGCCCAACCGGTGGAGTTACAGGGATTTCTCCCCCATAACCCGCAAGCCCCGCCTGTGGATTTATGGGTCGGGCTATAGGGGTGTTTTCAGACCTTGGCAAGGGGGATTTAAAGTAAATACCGGCAAAACCATTGAAGATACCCGATTTCTGGCTTAACAGGTCATTTCAAACAGGGATACACAACTGATATGGCACGAAAATCCAGTAGAAAACCGGCAGCACACCCCAAAGGGCGTCTGGTTGCATCCATTCGCAACAACTTTCTCACCGGCCTTGCTGTGGTGTTGCCGGTGGCCGTCACCATTTGGGCGGTATGGAGCTTTGCCGGTTTTGTCGACGCCAGCGTGCTGCCGTTTGTGCCTGCCGAATATAATCCGCTAACCTATTACGACATCAATGTGCGCGGCATGGGGGTTGTGGTCTTCCTGATCTTCACCACCATCATCGGGGCCCTGACCAAAGGCCTGTTCGGGCGCACTTTGGTGCGCACAGCCGAAGATCTAGTTGCCCGCATGCCGGTGGTGCGGTCACTTTATAACGGCCTGAAGCAAATCGTTGAAACCGTCGTCAGCCAAAGCAGCAGTTCGTTTGAAAAGGCCTGTCTGGTGGAATACCCGCGCAAAGGCATCTGGGCAGTCGCCTTCATTTCCACCACAACCAAGGGTGAGGTTTTGACCAAAGTGGGCCAAACCGAGATGACATCGGTATTCCTGCCCACCACCCCCAATCCAACCTCGGGATTTTTGCTGTTCGTGCCCACGCAGGACGTGATCGAGCTGGATATGTCGGTGGAAGATGCCGCCAAGCTGGTAATCTCGGCGGGGCTGGTGATGCCACCCTCAAAGGCCGAAAAAAATGCCGGTAAGGCTAAATCGGCGCGGACTAAAAAGGCCAAATGATTGCCGCCGCTCTAACCGGTTTTTTCACCAGTCTTTCGTTGATATTGGCGATTGGCGCCCAAAATGCCTTTGTTTTGCGCCAAGGCCTGTTGCGCAGCCATGTCTTTGCGCTTTGCCTGTTTTGCGGGCTGTCCGATGCCATCCTGATCAGCTTGGGCGTGACGGGCTTTGGCTATGTCGTCAAGCTTGCGCCGTGGCTTCCCACGGTCATGGCGCTTGCCGGTGCGGCTTTTCTGATCGTCTATGGGGCCACACGCCTATACGCCGTTTGGGTCGGAGAATATGCTTTGCAAATCAAGGGTGAATCCTCGGGTCTTTGGCCCACTTTGGCGGTTGCCGCCGCCCTGACATGGCTAAACCCGCATGTTTATCTTGATACGCTGGGACTGATCGGGGCGGTTTCCACGCATTATGTGCAAACCAGCGAAAAATGGGCTTTTGGCATCGCGGCAACTTTTGCTTCTGTCCTGTTTTTCTTCAGCCTCGGATACGGTGCCCGCCTATTGGCCCCTTACATGAAATCCCCCCATACATGGCGCATTCTTGATGCCCTTATCGGTCTAACCATGTTTGCCATTGCCGCAAAACTGCTGTTGGGGATTTAGGGCAAACACCGGCTTTGCTTGACAACCCCGTAGGCAAAACTTGTGTTTATGGACGCAATCGCCGGGATGGTGTGGATTTTTTCGCGGATAAAAACCTCGTAGGCCTCCAGACTTTGCACCACCACACGCAACAGATAATCCGTGTCGCCGGTCATCAGATGGCAATCCAGAACCTCGTCCACCCGCCCGATGCAGGTTTCGAAAACTTTCGCGGTTTCTTTTGAATGCGGCTCAAGGCGGATTTGCACAAACACCGTCACCGGCACCCCGTAGGCCCGTTGATCCACAATCGCGGTATAGCCCGTGATTACACCGGTTTTTTCCAATGCCCGCAAGCGGCGCAGGCATGGCGACGGCGACAGGTTTACCCGTTCAGCCAGATCACTGTTGCTTAAACGCCCGTCCTTTTGCAGTTCACGCAAAATCTGCCGGTCTTTATCGTCCATATTTCACACCTTTCTTAGCATATTCTGCCAATTTATTATCATATCAAGGTTATAATGCAACAAAATGCCTTCTTAATTGGTATATATTCTGCCTAAATCACACCATAGGACTGACATGTTAAAGAAACTCACAAATACCCCGCCCCGGGGCCTTGCCACCCGCGCTATCCATTTCGGCTATGATCCACAATCCGAACACGGCGCCCTGACGCCGCCGCTTCACCTGACATCAACCTATGCCTTTGAAACCGCAGAGGCGGCCGGCGAAACCTTCGCAGGTGATCGCCCGGGCTTTGTCTATTCCCGCGTCGGCAATCCCACAAATGATCTGCTGGAGCGGCGCATTGCCGATCTCGAAGGCGGCGAGGCGGCGGTGGCCAACGCATCCGGAATGGGGGCGATAACATCTCTGTTTTGGACATATTTGCAAGCAGGCGACGAGATCATCACCGACATGACGCTTTACGGCTGCACCTTCGCCTATTTCAGCCACGGCCTGTCGCGTTTCGGGATCAAGATCACCCATGTGGATATGACCAATCCGGAAAATCTGGCAGCGGCCCTAACGGCAAAAACCAAGTTCGTCTATTTTGAAACCCCCGCCAATCCCAACATGCGTCTTGTGGATATTCGCGCCATCTGCGACATCTCCCATGCCCATGATGCGCGTGTCATCGTCGACAACACCTATGCCACGCCAATACTGACACGCCCGATAGAACACGGGGCCGATTTCGTGGTGCATTCAGCAACTAAATATCTGGGCGGGCACGGTGATTTGCTGGCCGGTCTGGTTGTCGGCCGCGCCGATGATATTTTGCAGGTGCGCACCATCGGCATGAAGGACATGACCGGTGCTGTCATCGCGCCGTTTAATGCCATGCTGGTTTTGCGCGGCCTGAAAACCCTTGAATTGCGCATGGAACGCCACAGCGAAAATGCGGACACAATCGCCCGTATGCTGGAAAATCACCCAAAGGTCGAAGCTGTCTTTTACCCGGGGTTGGAAAGCTTCCCCCAACATGACCTTGCTAATCGGCAAATGGCCGGATTTGGCGGCATGATCGCGTTCGAGGTCATCGGCGGGCTGCAAGGCGGCATTGCTGTGATGAACCGTTTAAACCTGATCCAGCGGGCGGTCAGCTTGGGGGATGCCGAAACCCTGATCCAGCACCCCGCGTCCATGACCCATATCACCTATACGCCGGAAGAACGCGCCGCCCACGGGATATCCGAAGGCTTGATCCGCATCTCGGCAGGGCTGGAAAACATCGACGATATTCTCGAGGATCTGGAACAGGCCCTGCCCCGATAACGCCTACTGTGCCCACCAGACATCGGGCACAAAACCTGTCCAGTCGCCGTAAACCGGCAGTTTTTTGGGGAAATGCAACTTGGCATCATAGGCGATCCGCGACGGGCCGCTATCCCAAAACGGGATCACATAACGGCCCGTCGTCAAAATCCGGTCAAGGGCTTTCACCGCCGTCACAAAATCAGCCTGATCTTTTGCCGACAACATCGCGTCGATCATCGCCTCTGCTGCGGGCACATCCATGCCCATATAGTTGCGCGTACCGGGGTTTTTCACCCCGTCCCCGCCCCAGTAAAGCCGCTGTTCGTTGCCGGGCGACAGCGACAGGGCGCGGTGGTAATAGGTCATGTCAAAATCGTATTTATTCACCCGCTCGGTATATTGCGCCGCATCCACGGTGGAAATTTGCGCATTTATGCCCAGACGTTTCAGGGCGTCACGATAGATGTTGGCAATCGCCTCATTGCGGGACGATCCCGCTTTCAACAGGATCTCCAGCGTGAAAGGCGCGCCTCTTGCATCTTTCAAAGCCCCATCCTGAATAGTCCAGCCCGCCTGCCCCAAAAGCTGTTTGGCGCGGCGCAGATTACGCCGATTATGTGCCGGATCGCTTGCCACCGGCAGTTTATAACCCGACAGCACGTCTTTGGGCAGGGTGGCGGCAAACGGGGCCAATAAGGCACGCACTTTGCCCATAGCAGGCCCGCGCGACATGGCCAAAATCGAATTGGCATAATACGAACTGATCCTGGGCTGCGGTCTGCCATTGACGGTTTGATTGATGAACTCATAGTTAAACGCATAAAGAAGCGCCGCGCGCACCCGTATATCTTTGAATTGTGCATGGCGCGTGTTCATCACAAAGCCGCGCATCCCCGTGGGACGTTTGTTCGGGATCAGGGCTTTGACGACATCGCCGTTCAACACCCGCGGGAAGCCGTAATTCGTATCCCACTTGCCCGCATTACCTTCGCGGTAAAGCCCGATTTCACCGGCAACAAAGGCCTGAAACAGTGCATCCGCATCGCTAAAATACTCATACCGGATTTCATCCAGATTATTGCGCCCCGCATTATAGCCCAGATCACGCCCCCAATACTGCGGGTTGCGTTTGAAGCTGATAAAGCGGTTTGGCTCAAAATCCGCGATGACATAAGGGCCGGAACCGGTGATCTTATCCAGCGAGCTCTCGTCGAATTTACGCCCCTGCCAATCCGCCTTGCGCAATATGGGGCGCAATCCAAGGATCAGCGGCAATTCGCGGTCAACGGTGTTAAAGGTGAATTTCACCCGGCGCGGGCCGGTTTGTTCGGCCCGTGCGATTTTTTCCCACGCATTTCGATACCGCGGATGCCCCATTGTGCCAAGCGTCTTGAACGACCACAGAACATCCTTGACCGTAACCGGCGCGCCATCTGAAAATGCCGCTTCTTTGCGCAAGGTAAATGCCACCCAGCCGCGTTTCGGCCCCACCTCGATGCTTTCGGCCAACAGCCCGTAAAGACCGAAAGGCTCATCCCAATTACGCCCCATCAGGCTTTCAACCACATGGGTGCGCACCCCCCAAGGGGCGCGGCCTTTTAGGATATAGGGGTTGAGGCTGTTAAATCCGCCGACCTCGCCCAGCACCATTTCACCGCCCCTTGGGGCAGCGGGATTGCTGTAAGGCAGGTGCGTAAAGCCGATGGGCAGCGCCGGTTTGCCATACATCGAAATGCCATGCTGCGGGGCGGCAGGGGCCATTGTCGCCAAAAAAAGACCAATCGTTGCCAATATGGAAACAATTACGGAAGCGGGGGATAAGAGTCGTGTCATGTGGGCAACATTCATTGAATTGAATCGCATTTCAATGACTTATAAAGCCTATTTAACTGAAATCCCGAAGTTTTTACTTGGAGACTCACTTGGTAAATAGTATAACTTCCTTACTGCTCGATAGGTTTCTTGCCTGTATGAAACCTGCCTCAATACTTGACGCCCTCCTTGCGAGGGCGTTTTTTTTACGAATAAACTTACCTTTAATTATATATTATCCATTATTAACAATATGTTAAAGAATACTCTTACGGTAAACAAAAACCGTAACCCGAATTGACCCCGCGATAATCCGGATAGAGATAGCACAGTGATTCTATTACAATCGGCGATTAAAAGCCGACCGTGGGGGCGTATCGGGCTTATGTCGGTTCGGTTTTTGACGGCAAGACCCAGTCGGGACGTAAAAAGTGGCAGGTATAGCCTTGCGCGAATCGTTCCAGATAATCCTGATGCTCCGGCTCCGCTTGCCAGAAGGCCCCCGCGGGGGCGACTTCCGTTACCACCCTGCCCGGCCAAAGACCTGACGCATTCACATCCGCGATCGTGCGCAATGCTTCTTGGTGCTGGGCCTCGTCCACAGTGTATATCGCCGAGCGATAAGACGGGCCGCGATCATTGCCTTGGCGATCTTTTGTGGTCGGATCATGGATCTGAAAGAAAACCTCCAGTATTTTACGGTAATCAATCACATCCCTGTCAAACAGGATTTCAATCGCCTCTGCATGGGTTCCGTGGTTTTGATAGGTGGCGTTTGCCACATCACCGCCGGTATAGCCCACGCGCGTCGCCAAAACCCCGGGGATATTGCGGATCAAATCCTGCATCCCCCAAAAACATCCCCCCGCCAAAACCGCCCGTTCCTGTGCCATGGCTATATATCCTCCACTTGATCAATATAGGCACCGTAGCCCGCAACAGCCATGTCATCACGGTGAATAAACCGCAATGACGCCGAGTTGATGCAATAGCGCAAACCCCCGCGATCTTGCGGACCATCGGGAAACACATGGCCCAAATGACTGTCCCCGTCCGCAGAGCGCACTTCAACGCGCACCATGCCAGATGTGACATCGCGCAGCTCTTTGATCTGGTCTTGCACCAACGGCTTGGTGAAACTAGGCCAGCCGCAGCCGCTTTCGTATTTGTCGCTTGACGCAAACAACGGCTCGCCCGACACCACATCCACATAAATACCCGGCTCTTTGTTGTTCAAATACGCCCCCGACCCCGCAGGTTCCGTGCCGCTTTGCTGTGTGACCCTGAATTGTTCAGGGCTTAACGCTTTGATCTTTGCATCCGATTTTTCATAAACAGGCATGTGACCTCCAGTCCTTTTAACAACAGATAATCCATCGCGTTGCAAAATCCAGCCCTATTATCGCCGTTTGTGACACCGTAAACCCGCGAATGTGATCCACTGGCCGCGAATTTGGATTGCCCGAAGCTGGCTTCTATCTTAAATCGGGTGGGAAAATCGCCCCGAAGGGACAAAAGATGACCACTTTAGATATTATATCCGACCCCATTTGCCCGTGGTGCTATATCGGCAAAACCCGCCTTGACCGCGCGTTGGAAGCGAGCCCCGCCCACGACTTTATCATTCAGTGGCACCCGTTTCAGCTAAACCCGACGATGCCGCCGCAAGGCATGGATCGGCGTGAATATCTGGAAACCAAGTTCGGCGGGCAGGAAGCGGCGCTAAAGGTTTATGGCCAAATTGACCAAACCGCCCGCGACATGGGGCTGGAGCTGAATTTCGCCGGTATCAAACGCACGCCCAACACACTGGACGCGCACCGCTTGATCCATTGGGCCGGCATTGAGGGCTGCCAGAACGCGGTGGTCGATCGCCTGTTCAAAGCCTATTTCATGGAGGGCCGCGATATTTCCGACCCTTCGGTACTGGTGCGCATCGCCGGTGCCGCGGGCATGGACAGCGAAGCCACCCGCCGCTTGCTGGAAAGTGATGCCGATTGTGATCTGATCCGCACAAACGATGCCAAATCACGCCAAGCAGGCGTACAGGGCGTCCCCGCTTTCATCATCGACAATCATTACGTTGTCACCGGGGCACAACCTACGGAAATGTGGGAACAGGTGATTAAAGACATATTGGTGAAGACTGATGCGTGATAGGTGGATGCCAGATAAATATTCCCTTGATTATTAACAATAGTCAGTGTCTGCTATGCGGGGCGAAACGACTACGGATTTTATGGATTATCCGATCCGCGACGCGGCTTGATCTGTCAAAAGGTGATCGGTGCTGACATTCATTTATTTGTTGGGAATGACCGCTATTTTCCCAGTGCTTAGAATTAGCATTGGACGGGCCTAAAGCAAAGTGCCATTCTAGCTACTAAGATATTTTATGGAGGTGAAATGGTTAAAACACGAAAAATAGTATTCACTCATGAATTAATCACTTCCGATTCCTTTGGTGAACAATGCGATCCAGTTTCACGAGTAGCCGCTGCTGCTATCTTTCGCAACCCACTTGCTGGACGTTTCGAAACTGACCTTTCAGTTCTGTTTGAAATTGGGGCCGAGCTTGGTCAGCAGCTTGCCGCACAGGCCGTAGAGCAACTTGTCGGGAATCCCGTCTCATATGGTAAGGCAGCAATTGTTGGCACCTCTGGTGATATGGAGCACGGCGGGGCTGTTATCCATCCAAAATTAGGTGCACCAATGCGCGTTGCCGCCCAAGGTGGTGAAGCAGTGATTCCATCCAATGTAAAAATTGGATCAGTTGGCACTTCAATCGATTTACCACTTGGCCACAAGGATAAACCTTGGTCTTTCGATTATTTCGATACTATGACGCTATGCATACCAGATGGGCCTGCTCCTGATGAAATCGTAATGTTCCTAGCTTATGCCAATCGCGGACGTCCAATTCCAAGGTGTGGAAGCGGACCAGTTAAAACCTAATAATATGTATGTAGAAAGGTTCACAGATAATGCACCCTACAGAAAAGACCGTCCGCCAGTTCCATGAATCGTGGGACATGCGCGATCCAGATCGGGGCGCATCAGTTATTGCTGCGGATTGCGATTTCGAGGATATCGCACGCGGCGAGAAGCTCACGGGACAGGATGCATACAAGGCTGACTATCACCGGTGGCGCGAAGCCTTCCCTGACGGGCTTTGCAAAGTTGAGAATGTCATAATCAGTCAATGCGGAGAATGGGCCACTGTCGAGTTTCGCAATACAGGCACCCATACTGGAACGCTCCGCTCAAGCCTCGGAGATTTCAAACCGACCGGCAAACGAGCAGAAGTCCGCTATTGCTCGGTGATGAGAGTCAAGGACGGAATGGTGGTCGAGGGTCGCGACTATTACGACAGCGCTACCATCACAAGGCAGCTGGGGCTGGTGGACTAAATTGTATTTATACCCAGAGTCATTGAGAACCCGAAATAGGTATTGACGATTTCGCCTTAAGGGATTCTGATCGTGTTATGATCAAATCGAAATTTCTCACCTCC
>JASFZB010000065.1:0-8125 GCA_045046705.1 Rhodobacterales bacterium
CTAGACAGTTAAATGAGCGGCCAAGAAAGACCTTGCAATACCAAACCCCAGCTGAGAAGTTTGCACAGTGTGTTGCGTCGATCAGTTGAGCCCACCGCCTATTCTGTTGAAAAACTCTACTTGATTTGTTGTTTAATGGCCGATTCAATTTCCATGATGATTAAGGAGATTGAATGCCATGATGGGGCCAGAACAAGAAGCGCAGCGGGCACTGTTTTATAAGTTTTCGGTAGAGGATCATGTCCCGAGCGGTCACATTTTACGGGCAATTGATAGCGTAATTGATTTATCTGGTGTTCACAAACATCTGACTGAATATTACAGTTCAACTGGACGTAAGATCGATTGATCCTGGTGACGCACCACGTGCAGTTCACCAGTATTCGCTTCGCCAAGATGATTATATTGGCAGTCCGCAGGTGCTTTGGCGTTTCATTAGTTCTACTTTAATAGCAACTCTTTGAATATTCTTATTCTCACTATCATTGATCAATTCATCCAAGATCATGGCAGCAGTCTGCCCGACTTTGTTTGACCGCAACTTAATGGTGGTTAGACTTGGCAGTAAATGGGCGGAACCGGAAAAATCACCGATGCCGGCCACAGAAATATCGGCTGGTACATTCAAACCCAGCGATTGTGCGGCATATATCACACCTTGTGCGATGACGTCATTACCAGCAATTATTGCGGTTGGCCTGTTTGGCGAAGACAGTAACGGCGCACTTACTTCCCTTGCATTTTTTATTGAATAGGGTGTGTTCAGATGCCATTCGGCAGGTATTTGAACATCTGCTTTTTTCATAACATCCAGCACACCTTCTACCCTATTTGCGGCACGATCATTTTCAAACGTATCTGGAAAAACCAGGGCAATGCGTTTGTGCCCTAGGTTCAAAATATGTTGGGCAATCACTTTTCCAGCTTCGGTATTGTCAGCCCCGACACAGGAAATTCTTGTATCAGGATGATAGTTCCACATTGCCACACTTGGCGTTTTACGCCGCTCGATCAAAGAATAAGTCTCGTCTTTGTGATCAAGACCGATAAGGCCAATACCTTCAACACGGTGTTCCAGCAGTGATCTTAAAAGTTGGTATTCCCTATCCAAATCATAGCCGTGAGTAGCCACCAACATTGTGAAACCATTCGAATTGAGTTGTTCCGAAAAAGCCTGAATTAAGTTGGAAAATATTGCGTTATCTAATGTCGGAACAATCAACCCGACGGTTCCACTACGTCTGCCATGTATTGCCTGGGCAGCTCGATTTCGAATGTACCCGGTTTTTTCTATCGCTACTTGAATGCGCTTTCGTGTATCCGGCCGGACTTTATGAGGATGATTGAAGCACCGTGAAACCGTTGCGGGGGACACGTTTGCCAGATTGGCAACATCTATAATATCAGCGTATTTTTTTGTTTTCATGATTTGATAATACATAAAATGAAAACGTTTGCATTACTATTTTCATCCCATAGTTTACGAATCAAGGGGGACAGAACTTATATGGAATTCATTTATTATTTCGGTGAAGTATTCACGCCCATATCAATGCTTTTGCTTATCGGGGGTACGATTGGTGGATTGATATTGGGCGCCACACCGGGACTTTCACCCACCATGGCAGTTGCTCTTTTGATCCCGTTTACATTTCAATTAACCCCGGTTCATGGACTTATTCTTTTGGGTGCGGCTTACACTTCCACCGTTGCAGGTGGGGCGGTTTCGGCGATCCTGTTGAAGATACCGGGTGCCCCTGCAAATATTGCCACGACCCTTGACGGCCATGCGATGGCCCTGAAGGGCGAAGGGGCCAAGGCACTGCAATTGTCGTTTATCTCTTCCCTGTTCGGCGGTATCTTTGGCGTCTTACTGCTAATTTTTCTAACACCTGTTTTAGCCGAATGGGCATTGGCATTTGGCCCGCCCCATTTATTTTGGCTCGCTATTTTAGGGGTTACAGTTATTGGGTCGCTGGAGTCGAACTCGGTTGTCAAAGGTCTGTTATCGGGTTGTATTGGCATGTGGTTGGCCACCATCGGATTTGATGACATGTTGGGTGTGAAACGGTTTGTATTCCACTCTTCCCTTGGCGGGGGCATAAATATCATTCCCGCGCTTATCGGTCTGTTCGCCATCCCGCAAGTCATTACGATGTTTGCAAAGGGGCGCTTTGATCAGGATACCAGCCGAATTGAGGTTAAAAAGCACCCGGTTGGGGCTGCGTTCAAAGAGGTTTTTAAACGCAAGCGTGCACTTGGCATTGGTACGATAATCGGATCTATCATCGGCCTTATTCCCGGTGTCGGGGGGCAGATCGCAGGGTTGGTCGCCTATGATCAAGCTAAAAAATTCTCGCCTGAAAAGGCAAAGTTCGGCACGGGCCATTCAGAAGGCGTGATCGCCGCCGAAGCCGCCAACAATGCAATGGTCGGCCCGTCCCTAGTGCCGCTTCTAACCCTATCTATTCCGGGCAGCCCGACAGCTGCAGTGCTTTTGGGCGGGCTTTTGATCCATGGAATTTTCCCGGGCGTGGATTTATTTGAAAATTATCCAGAGGTCGTATGGCCGTTCATCAACTCTATGCTGATCGGTCAGGTTCTGATGTGTATCTTCGGGATATATATTGCGTCCTTTGCGGCACGCGTCGCACAGGTTCCTAAATCTGTCATGGCCGCAACTGTGCTTGGTCTTGCCTTATTCGGATCCTATGCGGTTCAACAATCCATGGGCGATGTCTATGTCATGGCTGTATTGGGTGGCATGATGTATTTTCTGGAACGGTTTGGGTTTTCGGCAGCTCCGCTGGTTCTGGGGCTTATCTTGGGGCCAATTGCAGAATCGAACTTTGTACAGGGTTCAATGATTGCAAACGCGCAAGATGGTCCAATGATCTATTTCTTTAGTGGCACGCTCAATATTGCCCTGATTGCGGTGGTTGTCCTCTCCGTCGGATATTCCGCCTGGTCAGAGATCACATCAAGAAAGGTAGTGTAATGAATTACCTACAACACCGAATATCATCGGGTATCATCAGTGCCGTTGCAATCTGGGTTTGCTGGATCAGTTTCACCCAAAAACCCGCAGAAGCCTTTCTGTTTCCACGGATAATCGCTGTTTTCTTTTTGCTGTTGGCACTTTGGACCTTTGCCAAAGCTATGTTGGGTCGCTCAAAGGTGGGCAATGGGCTGTCGATGGCTGCGGCTAAAAATTTGGCACCAGGTGTTGCCATCACCGGTATCTATATTTTTTGGGCAGCGAAAACTTTGGGGTTCTACACTGCAAGCATATTCGCCTTTTTTATACTGCTGTCACTCTATGACCCATCGCCTAACACAGAATTTAGAATATGGATGAAACGCGGCCTGATCACGGCCGCTTTTATCGCAATTATGTATGCACTCTTCGCGGTTGTTTTAAAGGTCTATACCCCGCGTGGAATGTTTATCTAAAGAGCCGTTGATACGGTGCAAACCAAGGGAGGAAACCTTATGAAAAAACTATTTACGGCCCTAGCGGTATCGCTGGCGGGCTTCACAGGAACAGCCACAATAGCGGGATCTTATCCAGATCGGCCAGTGATGATGATGGTGTCTTATGGTGCCGGGGGTGCCACAGATTTTCAGGCGCGCATTGTGACCATGACAGCTGGAAATGACGATGCACTGGGCATGCCTATTGCGATCATTAACAAACCCGGTGCAGGTGGCCGTGTTGGCTGGAACTGGTTTGCTACAGAGGCAGACAAAGATGGCTATACATTGGCCGCCTACAACATTCCACATTTTATCGCGCAATCGATTAAGGGTGGTGTTGATTTCAGCACAGATAGTTTTGAGCCGATTGCCAATTGGGGGGCAGACCCGGCTGTCTTTATTGTGGGGAAAGACAGTGCCTTCAACTCTATGGCGGACGTTGTGGCTTTTGCCAAAGAAAATCCGGGTAAGCTGACATTTTCCGGGGCCGGATTGTTTGTCGGCCACCATATTGCGGCTTTGCAAATTGAAAAAGCCGCTGGCGTGAAAATGGCCTATATTCCGACCAAAGGTGGTGGCTCTGCTGCGATGAAATCGGTGATTGCGGGTGATGTATTGGGCGGTGTGAACAATCTGTCTGACGCTTACCGTGCAGCCCAGGCTGGCAGCATAAAAATCCTTGGTGTCGCGGATCTGGAACGCAATGCGTTTTTACCCGATGTGCCGACGATGATGGAACAGGGCCTGGACGTCGATAATGCCTCGGTAAATTTTCGCGGTGTGATGGTACCAAAAGGCACTCCGCAAAATATTATCGACAAGCTGGCAATAATCATGCCGGAAATGTTCAAGCACAAAAAAGTAGCTGGCAAAATGAAGCAAGGCGGCTCACCGATGTACATCATGACCCGTGACGAAGTCATCGCTATGTGGGCGGCACGCCAAGCAACACTCGAAGAGCTTCTGAAAGGTCTTTGATGATCTTACAGGGCGGGATTATTCTCGCCCTGCAACCTATATTGGAAAAGATATGCCCACCGATAGCAACACCCAAATCGTAGATCAAATCGTTGCCAATGCCCGTAAAGCGCAGGCCGCTTTTGAGCTAGACGCAACGCAGGAACGCTATGACTGCGCAGCCTTGGCTGTCGGTTGGGCAATCATGCAGCCGGATCGCAATCTGGAAATGGCGACACTGGCGGTCGAAACCACCGGGCTGGGCAATGTGGCGGATAAGGTCACAAAAAACCACCGTAAAACACTGGGTCTGCTGCGTGATATTGCAACGATTAACACCTGCGGCATTATTTCGGAAGACGCGAAAACCGGCATCACCAAAATTGCGCGCGCCATCGGGGTGATCGGGGCCGTTGTGCCTTCAACCAACCCGGTTGCGACGCCTGCAAACAACATTATTAATGCTGTGAAATGCGGTAATGCGATTGTACTGTCGCCTTCGCCTAAAGGGGTAGAGGGCTGCGCCCGCCTGATCAGCTATATCCATGCAGAGTTTGATAAAATTGGCGCCGACCGCGATCTGGTTCAAATGATCCCCGCACCCGGCACTAAAGATAAAACCCAACGTATGTTGGAAATTACCGACCTTGTGGTCGTCACAGGTAGCCAGAACAATGTGCGCCGGGCCTATACCAGCGGCACACCAGCCATTGGCGTTGGTGCCGGTAATGTCACTGTTATCGTCGACGAAACCGCTGATCTTGCTGCCGCTGCAGCCAAAATAGCCGCGTCCAAAACGTTTGACAATGCAACCTCGTGTTCATCCGAGAATTCCATAATTGTTGTAGATGCAATTTATGACGCTTTCATTGCTGAGCTTGCCAAGGTTGGTGGTGCTACGGTTGGGGCTGATTTGGAAGCCCATATTGTCGGGCATTTATGGCAAAAGGGACGCCTTAACAAAAACGCAATCGCCCAGAATGCTGACGTTCT
The DNA here is from genome assembly GCA_045046705.1 of Rhodobacterales bacterium. Classification (GTDB taxonomy): domain Bacteria; phylum Pseudomonadota; class Alphaproteobacteria; order Rhodobacterales; family Rhodobacteraceae; genus Amylibacter. The sequence goes on from JASFZB010000065.1 coordinate 5,428, forward strand.
GATTGATACATTGGATTTGAAAGGCAAAGTGCCGGATACCACAAAATTTATTTGCGTTGAAACCAAAGGGATTGGGCGGGATCACCCGTTGTCAGGTGAAAAACTGTCACGCGTTGCAGCACTCTACCGTGCATCAGACTTTAACGATGCCAGAAGGATAGCGGCAATCATGCTTAACCACTATGGTGCCGGGCATTCCGTCGGCATTCATACCGCCAAGACCGATCGTGCCGTTGAAATGGGTCACACTTTGCCGACCTGCCGCGTGATCGTAAATCAGGCACATTGCTTTGCTACGGGCGGGTCTTTCAACAATGGCCTACCGTTTTCCCTGTCCATGGGGTGCGGCAGTTGGGGCGGGAACTCCATTGATGAAAACCTGCATTGGAAACACTTTTTGAATATAACCAAAGTGGTGCGTGAAATTCCCGTCAACGAGCCAACGGTAGATAGTATATTTGAAGGCTACTGGAAGGTAGCAGGTCAATGAAGTTTGACCCTAAAATCCCACCCAAGGGCACGCTGCGTGATTGGATTGATTTCCGCGCAGAAACAACGCCCGATATTGTCAGCCACCATTTTCTGACCGACGGTAGTCAGTTGACTTGGGGTGAGTTGCGTGAAGCAGCACGCGACGTGGCCCTGCGATTAACCGCGCTTGGGATTGCCAAAGGTGAAAGTGTTGCCATTTGCAAACCCAACAGCCGCAACGCAATCATCTGTCTGTTCGGGGCTTTTTACGGCGGGTTTCGCGCAACGCCATTAAACTTGGCGGCAGGCCCGACTGCAATGGGCCATGCTATCAGCCATTCCCAAAGCCGCTATCTGTTTTTGGGGAAAAGCCAGGTCAGCACCTTTGCCGCAGCACTCGAAGAAACAGATGTGCATCCCTGTACGATCCCCGCTGACAGGGATATCCTGTTTCCGGGGCCGGTAAAATTGCAAACAGTTGATCTGCATGAAGTTTTGCCAAATGATCATGCACTTCTTATGTACACTTCGGGAACAACGGGTCTGCCCAAGGGGGTGGTACATACGCAATCCAGCCTGCTTGCGGGCGGTTGGACTACCGCTGTGGCGCATCAATTGACGCCTGAAGATCATGCAATGTGTGTTTTACCATTCTATCACATCAATGGGCTATGCGTCACACTGATTGCACCACTGATTTCTGGTGGTGCAGTCTCGATTGCATTGAAGTTCTCGAACACGCGTTTCTGGAGCGATTGTGAAGAACTGGAAGTGACTTGGTTTTCGATTGTTCCCACAATTATTTCGCATCTGTCGCACAGTGATCGTGTGCCAAATGACGCATGCAAAAACCGTATTCGGTTTGGCCGATCTGCCTCTGCCCCGTTAGCACCCGAAACCCAGAAAGGTTTCGAGGATAAATTTGATATTCCGATAGTAGAGACCATGGGCCTGACGGAAACCGCTGCACAAATCCTGTCTAACCCGTTGCCGCCGGGTATGCGAAAAATCGGATCTCCTGGCATCGGATATGGCAATGAAATAGCGATACTCGATCATGAGAAAAAACCGGTGAAAACCGGGGTTATTGGTGAGCTGGCCGTGCGCGGCCCAAACGTGCTGCTGAAATATCTGGACAATGAAGAAGCGACGAAGGCCACATTCACTAAAGACGGCTGGATGCGTACTGGTGATCTGGGTTATCTGGATAAGGATAACTATGTTTTTGTCACAGGTCGCCTGAAAGAGCTGATAATAAAAGGCGGGGAAAACATAGCACCGCGCGAGATTGACGAAGCACTTTATGCCCATAAAGACGTGATCGAAGCGGCAGCGTTTGCCCGACCTTGCGAGACTTATGGTCAAAGGATTGAAGCCGCAGTCAGATTATGCAATGGCAGCCATGCTACCAGCGATGAGTTGATTGCACTTTGCGAGCAAAAACTTGGAAAGTTTAAATCCCCCGACTTCGTTTACGTGCTTAGCGAATTACCAAAGGGCGCATCTGGTAAAATACAGCGGTTAAAATTGGCGGAAATGGTTTGACATTAAAGGTTTGTCCAACGGTAATTTTGCCCCCTTAGCTGCCCTCGATTGCAACAGATGATGAGTGATGTTCGAATGGCCGCCAACGGGAAGCTGTAATGAGGCATGGACCATAGCGATGAACGGCAGGTTCGCGCCCGTGTTCTGGTAAAAGAGAATGTCGACTTTCGGATCTAGGTCCTGACCTAGGTAAGCGGTGTCCCGTTGGCAGCTAGGCTTCAATATCACTGTGTTTATGGCTATATACGATGGCGGTAAGGAAGCCAGTGATGTAGCTGTGCGGTTCCACGGCATTCAACTGTATGTTTCGTTCCCACTCTCAGCCATCGCTACGTAATAGCCTGCCGTGCAGCGCATAGTTATTCTCCTTTTGCGCATAATACGCGGTTAAAGGAGCGGCACAATTCCGCGGCAGGTCCAAACAAGAGTGCCCCCCAAATGTGCTCAAAACCGTATTCAAAAAGTGTATGCACATCAATCAGCACAATTTGGTTATTGCCCATTTTATCTTTAACTTCCTGCGGCGACAGGGTTTGTAAGGTTATGCCGAATAGATCTTCAGTTTTCATTTGATGGTCTTCACTTATGGTCGGTTACTTTAAAATCATATTATTCCCGACAAGCTCCAAAAGGCTTTCGACGTGGCGATCCCAATCGGTGGCTTTTGCACCCTTGTCAAACT
>JASFZB010000066.1:0-45049 GCA_045046705.1 Rhodobacterales bacterium
TTGTAGCTATCCTCCAAATTACCGATCTCGGTAAATCAGATCAGCATCTTGCGAGGGGGAAAAGGTTGGAAATGGACGGGGCTCCCGTACCGTTTACGTTACTGCTAGGGCGACGTGCATTGTGTTGACAGTTGCATACGCCTCCGTTAAAAGAACGAACGTTCATTTATTTGAGGACTCCATGGCACGCGTCAAAGGCTCCATAGGATCAAAAACCAAAGCCACAATTTTGCAAAAGGCTTTGCCGCTGATCGCCCAATACGGCTACGCTGCCGTGTCTATGCGCATGATCGCGGATGCGGTCGGGGTGAATGTGGGCGCGCTTTACAATCATGTGCCGTCCAAGCAGCAAATACTGGTGCTGCTGATGTCAGATCACATGGACGGCTTGCTCGCCGCATGGAACGAAGTTGATACGGATGGCATGACACCTGCGCAAATGCTGGAAAGCTTTGTGCGCTTTCATATCGGCTATAATATCACCCGCGGTGATGATGTTTTTATCTCGTTCATGGAGTTGCGTTCGCTGGAACCCGATGGTCACAAACGGATCGAGAAAAAGCGCAAAGCTTATGAGGGTGTTGTGCGCAAAATCATTCAGGACGGCCAAACTTGCGGCGAGTTCCATGTCGAAGACGCCCATGTTGCTGCGATGTCTGTGCTGGGCTCGTTAATCGGGGTCAACACATGGTACCGCGCCAAGGGGCGGTTATCTAAAGAAAATATCGAAGATTATTACGCTGCCATGAGCTTGCGCAGCGTTGGTTATGATGCAGAAGGGAAAGCACATGTTTGATGCAACGATGAATTTTAATCTCGGCGAGGATATTGACGCATTGCGCGAAACCGTGCGCCGTTTTGCCATGGATGAAATTGCCCCGCGTGCCGCTGACATCGACCGCGACAATGAATTTCCGATGGATTTGTGGCAAAAGATGGGGGCCCTTGGCCTGCACGGCATTACCGTTCCCGAAGCAGATGGCGGCGTTGCCATGGGCTATCTTGCACATTGCATCGCGATTGAGGAAATCAGCCGCGCATCCGCCTCTGTAGGCCTGTCTTACGGGGCGCATTCCAACCTTTGCGTGAACCAGATCAACCGGTGGGGGACGGCTGAACAAAAAACCAAATACCTGCCGAAACTAATCTCGGGTGAACATGTGGGATCACTTGCTATGTCGGAACCGGGGGCGGGTTCTGATGTGGTTTCGATGAAGTTGCGGGCGGACAGACGCAATGACGGCTTCATGCTGAACGGCAACAAAATGTGGATCACCAACGGGCCGGATGCCAACACCTTGATTGTTTATGCCAAGACCGACCCGGATGCAGGACCCAAAGGGATCACTGCGTTTCTGGTCGAGCGCGGCATGGAAGGATTTTTCACCGGCCAAAAACTGGATAAGCTGGGCATGCGCGGCTCCAATACCTGCGAGTTGGTATTCAAGGATTGTCTGGTGCCGTTCGAGAATATTCTGGCCGAAGAAGGCAAGGGCGTGAAAATTTTGATGTCGGGGCTGGATTATGAACGCGTCACATTAGCCGCCGGCCCCATCGGCATTATGGCGGCCGCGATGGATGTGGTCGTGCCCTATATCCACGAGCGCGAACAGTTCGGAAAACCGATCGGGACGTTCCAGTTGATGCAAGGCAAAATCGCTGACATGTACACCACTATGAACGCCTGTCGCGCCTATGTTTACGCGGTGGCGCAGGGTTGTGATCGCGGCCAAACCTCGCGCAAGGATAGTGCCGGCTGTATCCTTTATGCGGCAGAAAAAGCTACCCAGGTGGCCCTCGATGCGCTGCAATGTCTGGGTGGCAACGGCTATATCAACGACTACCCGACGGGGCGGTTGCTGCGCGATGCCAAGCTATACGAGATCGGCGCGGGCACCTCTGAAATTCGCCGCATGCTGATCGGACGCGAATTGTTCAACGAGACGGCGGGATAAGTGATGCTGCCCCCCGCACCTTCATATGATGCTTTATGCGAAAACTTCGCGTGGGACATTCCCGCGCGCTACAATATGGGTGTGGATGTTTGCGATAAATGGGCTGAATTGGATCCTGAGCGCACCGCGATTATTGATTTGACGGACGGTGCGCGCACCGATGTAAGCTTTGATGTGTTGCGCTATCTGTCCGACAGTCTGGCGCAGCATTTGCGTGCCATTGGCGTCGGTGTCGGCGACCGCGTGGCTGTGCTGCGCACGCAATCGGTCTGGACGGCGGCAGCGCATATTGCGATCTGGAAACTGGGCGCGATCTCGGTGCCGTTGTTTGCGCTGTTTCGGGCCGAGGCCTTATTGACGCGCTTGAGCAATTCGGGCGCAAAAGCGGTTGTGGTGGATGAAGCCTCAATCGGCCTGATCACGCCGTTGCGGGATCAACTGCCTGATTTGCAGCATGTGATTTGCCCCGAAACTGCCAATTTCGAAGACGGTAATCCCGATTTTACCCCGCATGATACCGCCGCCGATGACCCGGCTATTTTGATCTACACCTCCGGCACCACAGGCCCGCCCAAAGGGGCGTTGCATGCACACCGCGTTTTGCTGGGCCATTTGCCGGGCGTGGAGATGAGCCACGACTTTCTGCCGCAACAGAACGATTGCCTGTGGACGCCTGCGGATTGGGCATGGATCGGCGGGTTGTTTGATGTCTTGATGCCCGCCTTGCATCACGGCGTCCCCGTGGTGGCGGCAAGACTGGCCAAATTCACGGCCCAAGGCTGCCGTGATATTATTGAAAAGGGCAATGTGCGAAACATCTTCTTTCCGCCAACAGCCCTGAAAATGCTGATGGCGGAAGGCGTTGAAATATCCGGCTTGCGCACAGTCGCTTGCGGCGGCGAGCCTTTGGGCGCGTCCCTTCTAAACTGGGGGAAATCCGCGCTTGGCCTGACAATCAACGAGTTTTACGGCCAAACCGAATGCAACATGGTGATCTCGTCCTGCGGGACGTTATTTGAACCGTGCGAAGGCTGTGCCGGGCGTCCGGTTCCGGGCCATAACGTAGCTGTTATTGACAACCAAGGCCATCCCACGGATGCCGAGGGTGATATAGCTGTGCATCGCGGCACGCCGGTGATGATGCTGGAATACTGGCAAAACTCCACTGCTACGCGCGACAAATTTCGCGGTGACTGGCTGCTGACAGGGGATCGCGGCATTATGCAAGGCGGCTATATCCGCTTTGTCGGGCGCGAGGATGATGTGATCACGTCCGCAGGCTACCGCATCGGCCCAAGTGCAATTGAAAACTGCCTGATGGGGCATGCGGCGGTTGCCGGTGCCGCCGTGGTCGGCAAACCCGATATGCGGCGCACCGAGATCGTCAAGGCGTATGTGAAGCTGAAGGATGGGGTCGCTGAAACGGCTGATCTGGTCAAAGAGTTGCAGGCCCATGTGGCAGACAATCTGGCGGCCCACGAATACCCGCGCGAGATCGAATTCGTGGACGCGTTTCCGATGACGGTGACGGGCAAGATTATCCGAAAAAAACTGAAAGCACGCGCCAGTGCTGAAAACAGAGGTTAACCGATGGCTGTAATAAAGACAAAACTGAACCCGCAAGGCGTGGATTTTGCGGCCAATGTTGCCGCGAACCAAAGCTTGCGTGACGGCATCGAGAAACTTGCCGAAACCATCGCCAAGGGCGGCACTGAACGCGCACGAAGCCGTCATTTGGCCCGTGGCAAACTGCTTCCGCGTGACCGTGTCGCGGCTTTGCTGGATGCCGGCTCTGCTTTTCTGGAAATCGGCCTGTTTGCCGCACAGGATGTGTACAGCACCGACCTTCCCGGGGCGGGTGTCATTGCCGGTATCGGGCAGGTTGAAGGTCGCGCCTGTATGATCGTGTGCAATGACGCGACCGTGAAGGGCGGCACCTATTTCCCGCTTACGGTAAAAAAGCACCTGCGCGCGCAAACCATTGCCGAAGAAAACCACCTGCCTTGCATTTACCTTGTCGACAGCGGCGGGGCCAACCTGCCCAATCAGGACGAAGTTTTCGCCGACAAAGACCATTTCGGGCGTATTTTTTACAATCAGGCGCGGATGAGTGCCAAGGGCATCACCCAAATCGCCGTGGTGTTGGGTTCGTGTACGGCAGGTGGGGCCTATGTGCCCGCGATGTCCGACCAAACCATTATCGTTAAGGAACAAGGCACGATTTTTCTGGCAGGGCCACCCCTGCTGAAAGAGGCCACGGGCGAGATTGTCGACGCTGAAACCTTGGGCGGCGGCGACACCCACACCCGCCTGTCGGGTGTGGCGGATTATCTGGCAAATGACGACGCACATGCGCTGGCATTGGCGCGACAATGTGTGCGCAATCTGGGTGATGCCCCAAAGCCTGCCATTGTAACACGCCCCCCCCAACCCCCGGCTCTTGACCCGTCCCAGATGTTGGGCGTGGTGCCGAAAGACGCCAAAACCCCCTATGATATTCGCGAAATTATCGGCCGGATTGTGGATGGCTCGGAGTTTGAGGAATTCAAGGAACGCTTCGGGGCCACCCTGGTTTGCGGATTTGCCCATATTGACGGTATCCGCGTGGGTATTCTGGCCAATAACGGTGTGTTGTTTTCGGAAAGCAGCCAGAAGGGGGCACATTTCATACAGCTTTGCTGCAAACGCAAAACCCCGCTTTTATTCCTGCAAAACATTACCGGCTTTATGGTCGGGGCCAAATATGAAGCGGGCGGCATTGCCAAGGACGGGGCCAAGCTTGTGGCGGCAGTATCCTGCGCCGATGTCCCCAAAATCACCGTGGTGGTCGGCGGCTCTTACGGGGCGGGAAACTATGGCATGTGTGGCCGCGCCTACGGGCCACGCTTTATGTGGATGTGGCCGAACGCGAAAATATCCGTGATGGGCGGCGAACAGGCAGCAGGGGTGATGGCAACCGTGACACGCGATGCGATCAAGGCCAAGGGCGGCACTTTTTCGGATGAGGACGAGCGAAAGTTGAAGCAACCGATACTGGATCAGTTCGCGGAACAATCGCAGCCGCTATATGCCTCTGCGCGGCTGTGGGATGACGGCATTATCGACCCCGCAAAAACCCGCGATGTGGTTGCTTTATCGCTGCGTGCAGCCCTTAATGAACCGATCAAAGAGACGCAGTTCAGCGTCTTTAGAATGTAGGGGTAGGGTGTGATGTTCAAGAAAATCCTGATAGCCAATCGCGGCGAAATCGCTTGCCGTATTATCAAAACTGCCAAACGTATGGGGGTGTCTACAGTGGCGGTTTATTCCGATGCGGACGCAAATGCCCTGCATGTGATGCTTGCGGATGAAGCGGTGCATATCGGCGGTTCGGCCGCAACCGACAGTTATTTATTAAGGGATCGTGTGATTGAAGCGGCCCTGCAAACAGGGGCTGAAGCGGTGCATCCGGGGTATGGATTCCTCTCGGAAAACCCCGAATTTGCCGACAAACTGGCAAAAGCGGGTCTGGTTTTCATCGGTCCAAGTGCTGACGCCATTCGCAAAATGGGGCTGAAAGACCAAGCCAAGAACCTGATGGAGCAAGCCGGTGTTCCCGTTGTGCCGGGCTATCACGGCACCAATCAGGATGCGGATTTTCTGGCGGATGAAGCTGCAAAAATCGGTTACCCCGTGTTGATCAAAGCCCGCGCGGGGGGGGGTGGCAAGGGGATGCGTCTGGTTGAAAAACCGGCTGATTTTGCAACCCATCTGGCCTCGGCGCAACGTGAAGGCAAGGCCAGTTTTGGCGATGCGAATGTCTTGATCGAAAAATACATCACGGCACCCCGCCATATCGAAGTACAGGTGTTTGGTGACAGTTTTGGCAATATCGTGCATCTGTTCGAGCGCGATTGTTCACTACAACGCCGCCATCAAAAAGTGATCGAGGAAGCCCCCGCACCTGACATGCCTGCAGATGTGCGTACTGTGATGACACAGGCTGCAACGCGTGCGGCTGCAGAGATTTCCTATGAAGGTGCTGGCACCATCGAGTTCATCGTGGACGGCTCCGGCCCGCTGCGCACGGATGGGTTCTGGTTTATGGAAATGAACACAAGGTTGCAGGTGGAACACCCGGTGACGGAAGCCATAACGGGGCAGGATTTGGTGGAATGGCAGTTGCGGGTAGCCGCAGGCGAGCCATTGCCCCTGAGCCAAGATCAGCTTGCAATCAACGGCCATGCCTTTGAGGCACGGATATACGCGGAAGACCCGCAAAACGATTTCATGCCCGCACCGGGGATGCTGACAGATGTGCGGTTTGGCACCGGTTGCCGCGTCGATACAGGCGTGCGGACGGGGGATAAAGTCAGCCCGTTTTACGACCCGATGATTGCGAAACTGATCTCGCATGCAGCGACGCGCGGGGCGGCTTTAACCAGCCTGAGGCAGGGCCTGAATGAAACGATTTGCGCAGGCACACAAACCAATCTGACATTTTTATCGCGCTTATGTGTGGATGCTGATTTTTTCCAAGGACGCTTGGACACAGGGCTTATCGGGCGCAAAGGCGATAGTTTGATGCAGCCTATGGCCGCACCAGCCTTTGCGGTTCTTGTCGCTGCTTTGAGTGCAAATAGCATTGACCCGCAACAGCAACGGTTGGGTTGGCAGCTTTGGGGCAGAACCCGACAGGCGTTGCGTTTAAGCGGCATTACAGGCAGTTTGCAATGTGAAGGGGGTTGTCGTTTCACCTTGACCCTTGAAGATGGTGCCCATGTTTTTGAAGCCGTGACAAACCAGAATGGCCAAGTAACCGCGCGCGCGGGAATAAAAAACCTGACCGCGTTGCTTTCCTGCACGGGCAGCACGATTATGATGAAGCAGGACGGTGAAGAGTTTTACTTTCACGCCGTTGACCCCTTGGATGTAAGTGCAGCTGAATCCGGTAATGCCGATTGCGTTTTTGCGCCCATGACAGGGGTTGTCAGCATCGTTCATGTGGCAGCGGGGGACACGGTGCAAAAGGGCGATGCGCTTCTGGTACTGGAAGCAATGAAGATGGAGCACGCCCTGTGCGCCCCGCGTGATGGCGTCATTGCAGATGTGATGTGCAAAGCGTCAAGTGCTGTGGATGAAGGCAGCCAATTGGTTGTTTTGCAAGAGGTATCCGAATGACCGAAAACCATATCACAGTTTATGAGGTCGGCCCGCGCGACGGTTTGCAAAACGAAGCGGGGATGGTGCCGGCAAAGCAAAAGATCGCCCTGATTGACCTGCTGTCCGAAACCGGGTTGCGCTATATTGAGGCAACCAGTTTTGTGTCCCCCAAATGGGTGCCGCAAATGGCCGATGCGGTGGATGTGATGGCGGGGATTGGCCGCAAATCCGGCGTAACCTATGCGGCCCTGACCCCGAACATGAAAGGGTTGGAAGCGGCCTTGAATGCGGGCGCGGACGAGGTCGCCATTTTCGGCTCGGCCTCTGAAAGCTTTAGCCAAAAGAACATTAATTGCACCGTTGCCGAAAGTCTGGAACGTTTTGCCCCCGTTGCAAAAGCGGCCCTTGCGGCGGGCGTCTCTTTGCGCGGCTATGTGTCATGTGTTGTTGCCTGTCCATATGAGGGGGTAATCGCGCCCGTGCAGGTTCAAAATATCAGCCAAGCCTTGCTGGACTTGGGCTGCTATCAGGTTTCCTTAGGCGACACCATCGGCAAAGGCACACCTGAAACCACGGCGAATTTACTGGACGTCCTTGTCGGAACGATCAAAGTCGACCACTTGGCGGGGCATTTTCACGACACGGACGGCACCGCATTGGCGAATGTAAAAACCGCGCTAGATTATGGGTTGCGCTGCTTTGACAGCGCCATAGGCGGCTTGGGCGGGTGCCCTTATGCGCCAGGGGCCAAGGGTAATTTGTCAACCCTTCCGCTGGTTGAAATGTTGCAGGCGCGTGGCTGGGAAACCGGACTGGATATGGACAAGTTACGCGCGGCAGAGACCTATTTGGCGAACAACATTGCAGGAGGCACAGATGCCTTATAACACAATCAAGGTTTCAACAGACGCACGCGGCATAGCCACGCTAACACTGGCGCGGCCTGAAAAGCACAATGCGATAAACCATGAAATGATGGTTGAAATCACCCAAGCCACCCGCACCCTTGGCGCGGATGATACCGTGCGTGCGGTGGTGCTGTCGGCACAGGGGAAAAGCTTTTGCGCCGGGGGCGATCTGACTTGGATGCGCGTGCAAGCGGAACAGGGTCGCAGTGGTAAAATCGCCGAAGCGCGGGTTTTAGCCACTATGCTCGCAACCCTGAACACCCTGCCAAAACCCCTGATCGGGCGGGTTGAAGGCAACGCTTACGGCGGCGGGGTCGGGATGATGGCGGTTTGCGATATTGTCGTAGCTATCAAGGGTTTACGCTTTGCTCTGACCGAAACCAAACTGGGTTTGATCCCCGCCACTATCGGGCCATTTGTGTTGCGACGCATGTCGGAAACCTATGCACGGCAAGTGTTTTTCACCGCTAAAACCTTTGGTACGGAACTGGCCTTGCGCTCGGGGCTGGTCAGCTCGGTTTGCGCGGTGGACGCAATGGACGACGCGATTGAAGCGGAAATAAAACCGATACTGCAAACCGCGCGGGGTGCCGTGGCCGAGGCCAAAGCCCTGTTGCAACAGATGCAGGGCCGCGATGTGGATCGCGATATTGAATTAACGGTCAACGCCTTGGCAGACCGTTGGGAAACAGATGAAGCACAGCTTAGAATTGCTGCATTTTTGAAGGAAAAGAGATGACAAAAACAGTTGTAATCGTGGGTGCCGTGCGCACGCCAATGGGTGGGTTCCAGGGTGATTTTGCGGGAACACCATCGCCCGAATTGGGCGCTGCGGCGATCAAAGGGGCATTGGAAAATGCGCAAGTGGCCACAGACGATGTGGATGAAGTTCTGATGGGCTGCGTTCTGCCCGCCGGTTTGGGCCAAGCCCCTGCGCGCCAAGCCACCTTGGGTGCAGGTTTGCCACAATCAGTGCCGGCAACGACGGTGAACAAAGTTTGCGGTTCCGGCATGAAAACCGTGATGATCGCCACCGATCAAATCCTTTCAGGATCGCAAAACATGGTGGTAGCAGGCGGCATGGAAAGCATGTCTCTGGCACCATATTTGTCCGCTAAAACCCGCAGCGGCGCACGCCTTGGTCATGTGGAAATGAAAGATCACATGTTTCTTGACGGGCTGGAAGATGCCTATGACAAGGGCAAGCTGATGGGCTTGTTTGCCGAGAAATGTGCCGAAAAGTACCAGTTCACCCGCGAAGATCAGGATGCTTATGCACTGCAATCCCTGAGCAATGCACTAGAGGCGCAAAAGGCGGATGCTTTCGACGTTGAAATCGTCCCCTTCACGGTGAAAACCCGCAAAGGTGACATCAGTATCACGCAAGATGAACAACCGGCCAAAGCCCGGCCTGAAAAAATCCCCACCCTGCGCCCTGCCTTCAAAAAAGACGGCACAGTCACGGCGGCGAATTCTTCGTCTATCTCTGACGGTGCCGCAGCCCTTGTCCTGACCAGTGGTGAAAATGCCAAGGCCAAAGGCTTGACTGCCCGCGCTCGCATCATCGGGCACGCCAGTCACGCTCAAGACCCAAGCTGGTTCACCACAGCCCCCGTTGGTGCGGTTCAAAAACTGTTAAAAAACATCGGTTGGTCGGCTTCGGATGTCGACCTATGGGAAGTGAACGAGGCTTTCGCCGTAGTGCCGATGGCCTTTATGAAAGAGTTCGGACTGTCGCGCGACATTGTGAACGTAAACGGCGGCGCCTGCGCCCTTGGCCATCCTTTGGGCGTATCGGGTACGCGAATTATTGTGACCCTGCTTAATGCGATGGAAAAACGTGACCTGAAACGCGGGGTTGCCGCGATTTGCATCGGTGGCGGCGAAGGCACGGCGATTGCGATAGAAAGGGACTAGAAACATGAAAAATATTGATCAACTTTCGGCCATTATTACCGGTGGCGCGTCTGGCCTCGGTGCCGCAGTGGCAACGCTTCTAGCCTCAAAAGGCGTAAAAGTCGCCCTGCTGGATATGAATGCAGAGACGGGTGAGGCCAAGGCTGCCGAACTTGGCGGTGTGTTTTGTCAAGCGGATGTCAGTGACGCCGACAGTGTGGCGGCGGCACTTGCCAAGGCGCGTGCAGCACATGGTCAGGAACGCATTTGCGTCAACTGCGCAGGCATTGCCCCCGCCGCGAAAACCGTGTCGCGCGGTGCGGCACATGATCCGGCCTTGTTTCTAAAAGTTATCAGCGTCAACCTTGTGGGCACGTTCAATGTGGCCAGCCAATCGGCCTTGGGCATGTCAGGGGCGGATGCGTTGAATGATGACGGCGAGCGCGGGGTGATCATCAACACCGCCTCCGTGGCCGCCTTTGAAGGGCAAATCGGCCAAGTGGCTTATGGCGCGTCCAAAGGCGGGGTTGCGGCAATGACCCTGCCGATGGCGCGGGATTTGGCGAAGTCCGGCATTAGGGTCATGGCCATTGCACCTGGCATTTTCAAAACCCCAATGGTGGCGGCTTTCCCGCAAGAGGTACAAGACGCGTTGGCTGCAAATATTCCGTTCCCGTCCCGTTTGGGTGCGCCGGAAGAGTTTGCCGCCCTTGTCTGCCATATGATCGAGAACAGTTTTTTGAACGGCGAGGTCGTGCGTCTTGACGGGGCGACACGGATGCAGCCCAGATAGGAAGATACCCCATGGAATTTAATCTAAGCGAAGAACAACAGCTTTTTTATGACACCGCCTATGCGTTCGGTCAGGACGCTATCGCGCCGAACGCGCAAGCTTGGGAACGCGAAGGGGCAATCCCGCAAAGCGTTCTGAAATCCGCAGGCGATCTGGGCTTTGGCGGCATCTATGTCCCCGAAGAAATGGGGGGTACAGGTTTAAGCCGCCTTGACGCCACGCTGATATTCGAGGCTTTGGCGATGGCCTGCCCCTCGGTTTCCGCATACATGTCAATCCATAATATGTGCACCAATATGGTGGCGAAATATGCCACCGAAAGCTTCAAAGCCGAATGGCTGGATCGCCTGATCGGGTTTGAAATTTATGCAGCATATTGCCTGACCGAACCGGGTTCCGGCTCGGACGCGGCAGCTTTGCGCACGCGTGCGCAAAAGACCGATAGCGGCTATAAACTTAGCGGCAACAAGGCGTTTATCTCGGGCGGCGGTTTTGCTGATCTTTATCTGGTAATGTGCCGTACCGGCGACGACGGGCCAAAAGGCATTTCAACCGTTCTGGTTCCAAACGGCACCAAAGGCCTGTCTTTCGGGGCGCAAGAACAGAAAATGGGCTGGAGATCGCAACCTACCGCGCAGGTGCAAATGGACGCCTGCGAAGTGTCAAGCGACCATTTGTTGGGGGTTGAGGGTTCCGGCTTCAAATACGCCATGGAAGGGCTGGACGGGGGCCGTTTGAACATTGCCGCCTGTTCATTGGGGGCCGCTACGCAAGCGACTAGGATTGCCGCGAACTATATGGGGGAACGCAAGGCTTTCGGCAAAACGCTGGATCAATTTCAGGCCTTGCAATTCAAGCTTGCGGAAATGGAAACCAAACTGGCTGCCGCCCGCGTGTTCTTGCGCCAAGCTGCGTGGAAGCTGGATCAGGGTACACATGACGCCACCAAATATTGCGCAATGGCGAAACTGTTCGTCACCGACAACTGCTTTGACGTGGCAAATGACGCGCTACAAATGCTGGGCGGCTACGGCTATCTGCAGGATTACGGCATTGAAAAGATTGTGCGTGATATTCGCGTGCATCAAATTCTGGAAGGCACCAACCAGATTATGCGGTTGATCGTGGCACGCTCGGTTCTGGCCGAACGTGGGCTGTCATGACCGATCTTATCGTTGCAAAAACCAGTCGCGCCGGGCATGTCACCCTGAACCGTCCGAAATCGCTGAACGCGTTGACCCATGCCATGTGTCTGGATCTTGAAGCAGCGATGACGAAGTGGGAAAGCGACCCATCGGTGTCGCTGTTACTGATTGACGCCATGGGCGAAAAAGCGTTTTGCGCGGGCGGTGATATTGTCGGTATTTATAAAGCCGGCAAAAACGGTCAGGTGGAACAGGCGCGGCAATTCTGGCGTGACGAGTACCGCTTGAACCATGCGATTTCCACCTATTCAAAACCCTATGTCGCGATCATGGATGGCATTGTCATGGGCGGCGGTGTCGGGATCACGGCGCATGGTTCGCACCGGATCGTGACAGAACGCACCATGTTGGCGATGCCCGAATGCGCCATCGGCCTGTTACCGGATGTGGGCGGAACTTATTTGCTGGGAAAAATGCCGGGGGCCAGTGGTGAATACGCAGGTCTTACGGGCGCGCGCCTATCGGGGGCGGATTGCATCTATGCCGGCCTTGCGGATTATTTTGTGCACTCCGACCGGTTGGACAGCCTGAAAACGGCTTTGCAGGAAACCGGCGATGTAGCGGTATTGCAGGAATTTGCCTCACCACCTGAAAGCGCGCCGCTGGAAGAAAACCGCGCAGAAATAGATGCGATCTTTGCCGAGGACAGTGTCGACGCAATTATCTGGAGCCTGCAAAACCATCCTTCGGATTTTGCCAAAGCTGCCCTCAAAGGCTTGTCGCGCGGCGCACCGCTTCTGTTGAAAATCACGCTTGCGGCCCTGTGTGCAGCACGCGCTGACGGATCACTGGAACACGCATTGCGCAATGAGTACCGTATTGTAAGTATGGCTTTGTGCGACGGCGAACTGATCGAGGGCATTCGCGCCGCGGTGATCGACAAGGACGGATCACCAAAATGGAAATACCCGACGCTGGAAAGCGTGCCGCAAAAGCTGGTTGATCGCCTGTATCACCCTGCCGGGGACGGCGATTTTACACTAGAAAACGATAAAGGATAAAACCATGTTGGAAACCCTGAAAATCAGCCGCGAAGGGGGCGTTGTACTGGTGCAGATTAACCGCCCGAAACAACTGAATGCCCTTAATGAGAAAATGCTTGAGGAAGTTATCGCCGAACTTACCCCGCTGGACAAAGACCCGACCGTTGGCTGCTTTGTTCTGACCGGCAACGAAAAAGCCTTTGCTGCAGGGGCCGACATCAAGGAAATGCAGGGCAAATCCTACACCGATATGGCGCGAAACGATTACTTTTCCGACTGGGATATTTTCACCGCGTTTCGCACCCCTAAAATCGCTGCCGTCAACGGTTTTGCGCTGGGCGGTGGCTGCGAGCTGGCAATGATGTGTGATTTTATTATCGCGGGCGAGGGCGCGAAGTTTGGCCAACCGGAAGTGAAGCTTGGCGTTATGGCCGGCATGGGCGGATCGCAACGCATGACCAAACTGGTGGGCCGCGCAAAATCAATGGATATGCATCTGACAGGTCGGATGATGGATGCGGACGAGGCCCTAACCTCGGGGCTTGTTGCGCGTGTGGTCAAGGACGATGAAGTCGTTGAAACCGCGATGCAGACAGCGAAAACCATTGCGGGATATTCAAAACCCGTCACCGGCTTTATCCGCGATGCGGTCAACCGTGCCGATGAAGGCAGCCTTGCGGAGGGTTTGCTTTTTGAACGCCGCCTGTTCCATTCGCTGTTTGCCACGGAAGATCAAAAAGAGGGCATGACCGCCTTTATTGAAAAGCGTAAACCTGAATTCAAGGGGCGCTGACCTTACCTTTGCTCTGGCAATAAACGCGTGCTGGCGATTTTCTTGTTCAAAACCGCCTCACGCCACAGCATCAACAGGCCGCCGCCTAGAATCAGGGACATTCCGATCCATGCCAGTTTGTCGGGCCATTCGTTAAAAATCGTAATGCCCCAGAACACTGACAGAAGCAGGGCGGTGTATTCGATCGGAGCAATGGCGGCAGCTTGGCTTAGGCGGTAGGCCTGAGAGATAAAATATCCCCCCACCGCACTTGCGACCCCGACACTGGACATAATCATTAGATCAAACCGGGTGGGCCAAACCCAGGGGCGTAAAAGAAACTCAAGTGCCGCACTCTGGTGCCCGCCATAGCGTCCGTCACCGAAAACCAGCCCCATCAGGGCCGAGGTGATGACAAAGGTCAACTGGATATAGAACGACATGGTCGAGGCTCTTTCCGTGCCACTCATTTTGCGTGTCATCATATGCAATCCCGCATAACAAAACGCAGCCCCAACGGGGAAAAGGGCAGCCATTTGAAAGCTGCTGGATGTTGGGCGCAACATCACCGTGGCCCCGATCAATCCCATGAAAACGGCAAACCAACGCCAAGGGCCGACTTTTTCTGCCAAAAAGATCACCGAAAAAATTGTAATGATCAATGGCGAGACAAAGAAAATTGCCGTTGCTTCTGACAGGGGGATTTCGGCGAGGCCAAGAAAAAACATCAGATTGGCAAGAACCACGAAACTGCCACGCAACAAATGCTGCTTTAGATGGTTGGTGCGCAACAGCGCATAGCCCCCCTCTAGCGGCATGATGATCGCCACGGTTACGATCAACCCGATACTGGCACGCACCAGAACAACCTGATGCAGCGGATAATCCCCGCTGACGAATTTAATGCCAACGTCATTCAGTGAAAAGGCAGAGGATGCGATGAATGCGCAAAAAATGCCCAGGCCTGCCAAAGATAAAGGTTTCGGTTTCATGCCCCCTTGCTGGCAGGTATATTTTACCACCGCAAGTTGGTTTGCGACATCGCCGGTGCCGCTTTTCTTCTCGACTTTTTGGCACAGATGCAAAAGGGTGACCCCATGAAAACTGTTACCGACTTTCCCCACCGCGTGGTTGAGCACGCAGATATGCTGATCATCATGTCCGACGGTTGCCGCCTCTCGGCCCGCGTCTGGATGCCCGAAGATGCCGAGGAAAACCCCGTTCCGGTGATCCTGGAACATCTGCCCTACCGCAAACGCGATGGCACCATTGCCCGCGATGCGCTGACCCATCCGTGGTTTGCCGGCCACGGCTATGTTTGTATCCGCACCGATATGCGCGGCAATGGTGACAGCGACGGTTTGATGGACGATGAATATACTGCGCAGGAACTGCAAGACGCGGTCGATGTCATCGAATGGGCTGCAAAGCAGCCGTGGTGCAACGGCAATGTCGGCATGATGGGGATTTCATGGGGCGGCTTTAACGGCCTGCAAGTGGCAGCCCTTGCGCCACCCCCCCTGAAAGCCGTGATTACGATATGCTCGACCACAGATCGTTATGCAGACGACATCCACTATAAAGGCGGTTGCATGCTGGGCGAAAACTACGGCTGGAGCAACACCATGCTGGCCTATTCATCGCGTCCCCCCGATGTGGCGATTGTCGGTAATCGCTGGCATGAAATGTGGATGAACCGGCTGGAAAACCTGCAACCCGATCTGTCGACATGGGCAAGGCATCAACACCGCGATGCCTATTGGAAACACGGGTCGGTCTGCGAGGATTATGCGGCGATCAAGGCAGCCGTTTTAACCATCGGCGGTTGGCATGACGGTTACCGCAATACGGTCTCGCATCTGGTGACAAATCTTTCGTCCCCTGTCAAAGGTATCATCGGCCCGTGGATCCATAAATACCCGCATATTGCTGCCCCGAAACCCGCCATCGGGTTTTTACAAGAAGCCAAACGCTGGTGGGATCACTGGTTGAAAGGGCAAGATACCGGGGTGGACAAAGACCCCGCAATGCGCGCCTATCTGATGGACAGCGTGGCCCCGAAACGCTGGTATAATGAACGTCCCGGCCGCTGGATTTCGGAACCCGACTGGCCCGCCAAGCGGATCAAGGGCAAGGTTCTGCATCTGGCACAAGGGGCCACACTGGCGGATCGGTCAGACCGGTTTTGTGTGGAACTTACATCGCCGCATGATTGCGGGCTGGCCGCAGGCGAATATTTTCCCTCCACTTACAGCGATGAACTGCCCGACAATCAGGCCCGCGATGACGCAGGATCGGCCTGTTTCGACAGCGACGAGCTGGAAAAAGGCATGGATATTGTCGGGGCACCGACTATCACATTACGGCTGGCGTGCGATAAGCCCTCGGGGCAGGTGACTGTGCGGCTTTGCGATCTGCGCCCCGATGGCACATCGGCCCTGATTACCTACGGCCACTTGAACCTGACCCACCGCGACAGCCATGAACACCCGCGCCCCATACCCATCAACGAGATGCTCGACATTGCATTCGACCTTGACCAAATCGCTTATCGCATTCCCAAAGGCCACCGCTTGCGCATAGCGGTTTCGACCACATATTGGCCGATGCTTTGGCCATCACCCGAAACCACCACGCTACGGATCGAGGCAGGGGCGATCTCACTGCCCGAACGCCCCTGGGCAACAGGTGATGAAATCACGTTTAAGGCCCCCGAAGCGGCCCCCGCGTGGCGCAGTAAAGAATTACGCAAAGCCTCTTATAGCCGCGAATGTTCGCGCAATGCTGAAACCGGTGAGGTTACTATCCGTATTTCCAACGATGGCGGTGAGAGTCAGGATTGCGCACACGGCCTGATCTCGGGCAGCCGAATGCATGAGGATTGGAGCATCCACCCCGATGATCCGACCTCGGCGAAAGTCCGTTCTGAATGGCACGAAACCGGCGGTCGCAAGGGGCAAATGTGGCGCACATGCGTGACCAGCGCGATGCATTCCGACAAAACGGACTTCCATATAAGCACGAAACTGGAAGCCTATGAGAATGAGGTTTTGGTTTTTGAACGCAGCTACAAGGATAGGATCCGCCGCGATTTGGTGTGATTTTCGGGCTTTTGGAGAGTGCTAGAAATTCTGTGTTATTTCTGTAAACTGAAGAAAACGAATGGCACATGCGAGAAGAATTTGATTTTGATGTAGTGTTGACCGCGCTGCAGGATGGCATCCCAGCGCAGGCGCTATAATGCATATGAGACAGTCTGGCTCTGGGGTGCGGTTACCCGCGCCGTGCCGCTTCGTCTGAAAGCCTTCTATTTGAAGCGCAGACAAGTTGAAGCTACAGGGGGCCGAGCATTTTCTGACCAGTTGCGGGCAGTGCAGATTGCAATTCGATAAGGGCACAGAGGCGACAAATTGGGATCATCACGTTGAAAGCCTGTTGTAGCTTGTAGCTTCAAATATGATTACTAAGTAACAGTGTGTATAACATTAAACGGAGCTAGAAAGATGAAAACGGAAGATCTAAACGGCGAAACTTTACAGGTTTTATCGCCTCAGGAAGTTAAAGAAAAAATGGACAAACATGAAATCGTGCTGATCGACGTGCGCACGCCCTATGAATACGGCTTTGAGCACATCGCAGGTGCGCTATTGTTCCCGATGGTCAGTTTTGACCCAAGCCTGCTGCCCAATCAGGCGGGCAAACCGATCGTGTTTCATTGTGGATCGGGCATGCGCTCACATGCGATTGCAGACCGTTGCGCCCGCGCAGGGATATCTCCCTTGGCTCATATGGATGGTGGGCTGGGTGCCTGGAAGGAAGCTAAACTGCCACATGTCGCGATTGATCCGACTACCGGTGCCCATGTCATTAAATCATAAAACAAAGATGTAATTGATATGCGGTGCGTGGTTTATAGGTCTACGCCCTAAGATGCAGATGGCCTATGGCCCGATGTATATCACAATCGGGCCATAGTGTAGATTATTAGTGCAGGGTAAATTCTAACAACAACTGCAATACGTTGTCATTCACGCCTGTTACACCGAATTTATTCTTGAAATAGGCATATTCCAGACCCAGACCAACTTTACCGGGTTTGCCCCAGAAGTTACCAACATCCAGCAACAGTTCCGGTTGGAACACAATCTGGTTGTCAACGCCGCTGCCTTGGGCCCCGATGAAATCGACGAAGCCTTTGAACTTGAACTTCCATCGGCCGCTTGCGGGAATATCTGCATCCCAGACAATTGTTTCTTGGGTGGTAGTGTGCAGATTACGACCGAACGGGTCTGTTACGTTATTGTAGGAATAAACCCCGAAGGTAACAAAATTAAAGCCGGGAATATCCAGATCAGCCCGCAGGCCCAACAGTCCTACCGTAAAATTGTTGCCTTGGTTAATACTTGCCCCAACCAAAACGTCTTTAACAAAGCCAAAGTTCAGATCCTTACCGCTGATTTTGGAAAAGCTCAGGTGCGACCAAAGCTCGCCGTAAGTATCGGTTGTATTATTGGTACCGACGACAGTGTCATCATGGAAAATATCCACGAAGAAAAAGTTTTCGCCATATTTCCATGTGTCGAAATGGTTTATGGTTACCGTTTCACGGGCGGTTTTGCCTAACCCGTTACCGCCTAGGCGAAACCCGTCACCGTAAAGCAATTGCACATTTGTTGTTGAGAAACCGGCTTGTGCCGCACTGCTTCCCATCAGTCCCAATGCCAAAGCCGCCAGGCCAAGGCCCGTTCTAATTTTTTTGAATGTCATGTTATCTCCCCGATGACCAAAGGCTCGCTTAACTGAAAAGCAAGCTACTATATACGTTCTGTAACAATGACGAAGGGCGAGGGAAATCAGAATACCATATAATGTTGAAACACTTTCAATAAAAAACGGATAAAGGACTCCTTACACCTTGTTTTCAATGGCTTCCAATGACGTCGAAGCTGCCCCCAAACCATGTGACAATGTGGTCGCTGCCTGCATCACGGCTTTGCTGATCACCTCGGTTCGCGCAAGCGTCATACGGTGTGTCGGGCCTGATACGGAAATACCGGCGACTGCCTCGCCAAAAAAATTCAGGATCGGGGCGGCAATACAGCGCATCCCGAGGTTCTTTTCCTCGTCATCAAAAGCATACCCGATGGCGCGAATATTTTCCATCTCGGCCAGCAAAGCATTGGTGTCGATGATGGTTTTATCGGTAAACTTTTCCAATGTGATGTTGTTCAAAAACCGGTCTAGACGCGCCGTGGGGTAATGCGCCAAAAGGGCCTTGCCGATGCCCGAGGCATGAATGGGCGATTGCGTTCCGGGTGGAAAAAATGCGCGAATGGCAGCGTCGGTTTCGACCTGGCTGACAAACATCACCCTGTCGGCGTTTTCAATCCCGAGGTTTGCGGTCTCGCCGGTTTGCACCATCAAATCGCGCATAATGGGTCGGCTGCGCTCCACCACGCTCATGCGCCGTATGAAGGCATAGCCGATTTGAAAAGCGGTAGGGCCGATAGTCCATGCTTGCGAAAGACTGTCCATTTCCGCAATGCCGCGCGCCTCCAGTGTCGAGAGAACGCGGTAAATCGTGGCCGGTGACTGGCTTAATCCGGCGGCGATTTCTGACAGTGTCATTGCGCCATTGGCGGCAAGGTAATCCAGCACATCAAAGGCACGATCAACTGATTGAATGGTGTTTTGCGCCGCTTTATCATAGAAGCTTTTAGGGCGGCCACGTGCACGGGGCTTAGGGGGCATGGGATGTCTTTCAGAGGGTTCAAAACACGTTTAATATAATAGTGAAAATGAATTTTGGCTAGTAAAAAAATGTAACACACTGAAATAGAATAAAATATACTGATTAGATCATTTCAAATATTACTTTTCGAAAAAATTGGCAAATTATCAAGTGCCCTCTAATGTTTAAGAAACTTGATAGAAGGCCGAAAAAATGAACTTCCAAAACCCTGTTTTCATCCCCGGGCCCACAAACATGCCCGAATGCCTGCGCAAGGCGGTTGATATGCCCACGCTGGATCACCGCTCCTCTTTGTTCGGTGAGATTCTGCATCCCGCGCTGAACGGTGTGAAGCAAGTGCTGAAAAGCAAATCGGCGGAAATCTTTGTGTTTCCCTCCACCGGCACAGGCGGCTGGGAATGCGCCCTGACCAACACACTTTGCGCCGGCGACAAGATGCTAGCCGCACGCAACGGCATGTTCAGCCAACGCTGGATTGATATGTGTCAGCGTCACGGGCTGGATGTGCAGGTGGTTGAAACCCCGTGGGGTGAAGGCCTGCCTGCGGATCGGTATCAGGAAATTCTGACAGCGGATACCGCGCATCAAATCAAAGTGGTTCTGGCCACCCATAATGAAACTGCAACCGGTGTTGTCTCGGACATTGCCGCCGTGCGCAAAGCCCTGAATGCGGCCAAGCATCCGGCCCTTCTATATGTCGACGGAGTCAGTTCCATCGGCTCGATGGATTTTCGCATGGATGAATGGGGCGTCGATATTGCTATCACCGGCTCGCAAAAAGGTTTCATGCTGCCCGCAGGTCTGGCCATTGTCGGCTTCAGTCCCAAAGCTATGGGGCTGCTGGATAGCGCAACCCTGCCGCGCACCTTCTTTGACATCCGCGATATGGGGAAGGGCTACGCCAACAACGCCTACCCCTACACGCCTGCTGTTGGCCTGCTGAACGGCCTGAAAATGGCAACCGAAATACTGTTGGCCGAAGGCTTGGAAAACGTTTTTGCCCGCCACCACCGCATTGCCGGCGGCGTGCGTGCGGCGGTCAGCGCGTGGGGGCTACGACTTTGCGCCGCCTCGCCCGATCTTTATTCCGACAGTGTCAGTGCCATTGTCACGCCCGAAGGCTTCAATGCCACCGACATCGTCACCCACGCAGCCGACAAATACGACGTCGCTTTCGGTGTCGGCTTGGGGCAGGTCGCGGGCAAAGTATTTCGCATCGGCCACTTGGGCAGCCTAACGGATGTGATGGCCCTTTCGGGTATTGCCACGGCGGAAATGTGCATGGCCGATCTGGGTCTTGATATTCAACTCGGATCAGGCGTTGCCGCCGCGCAAGAACACTACCGCGCCTAAATAAAGGAATGAAAACATGTACATACCGACCCTTGACGATATGTTGGCCGCGCATGAGCGCATCAAGCCCTATATCCATCGCACCCCGGTTCTGACCTCGACATTCATCAATGATCTCACCGGGGCCGAGCTGTTTTTCAAATGCGAAAACTTCCAGAAAGCAGGGGCTTTCAAAGTGCGCGGCGCCTCAAACGCGGTGTTCGGCTTGCCAGACGATATGCTGGCAAAAGGCGTTGCCACCCATTCCAGCGGCAATCACGCCCTCAGCCTGTCTTATGCCGCAGGGCGCAGGGGCATTCCTTGCACCGTGGTGATGCCGCGCACAGCCCCGCAAGCGAAAAAAGACGCGGTGATCGGCTATGGTGGCAAGATCGTGGAATGTGAACCGTCGACCACCAGTCGCGAAGCAACCTTTGCCGAAGTGGTTGCCGAGACCGGTGCCGAATTTGTCCACCCTTACAATGATCCGCGTGTGATCGCAGGGCAGGGCACTTGCACACACGAATTGATCGGGCAGGTCGATAACCTTGATGCGGTCATCGCGCCCATCGGGGGGGGCGGGATGATTTCGGGCACCTGTCTGACCCTGTCGAACCTTGCGCCCAACGTGAAAATATATGCAGCCGAGCCGGAACAGGCCGATGATGCCGCCCGCAGTTTGAAAGCAGGCCATATCATTGCCGATGACGCGCCCGATACCGTGGCCGACGGGCTGAAAGTACCGCTCAAGGAACTGACATGGCATTTTGTCAGCAACCACGTCACAGACATTCTGACCGCCAGTGAAGACGAAATCATTGAGGCAATGAAACTGATCTGGAAGCGCATGAAAATCGTCATGGAACCCAGCAGTGCGGTACCGCTGGCGACGATATTGAAGAACAAAGACATCTTCGCGGGCAAACGCGTGGGTGTGATTATAACCGGCGGCAATGTCGATCTGGACGCGCTGCCTTGGATGGAGAAAAAGACATGAACAAACAGCTAAATATTGACGATCTCGAAGTGGGCTTTGACGTGCCGGCCAAGCCGGGCATGGACGTTGCCGACATTCAAACCCCCTGCCTGATCCTTGATCTTGATGCGCTGGAACGCAATGTGAAAAAAATGGCTGATCGCGCCGCTGCAATGGGTGTGCGCCACCGTGCGCACGGCAAAATGCACAAGTCTGTGGATGTCGCAAAATTACAGCAAACCCTGGGCCACGCCATTGGTGTGTGTTGCCAGAAAGTATCCGAGGCAGAAGTGTTTGTGCGCGGCGGCATTAAGGATGTCATGGTGTCCAATCAGGTGCGCGATCCCCTTAAGATCGACCGCTTGGCGCGGATGCCAAAACTGGGTGCGCGGGTGCTGGTTTGTGTCGATGATCCCGAAAATGTCGCGGATCTGGCGGCCGCTGCGCAAAAGCATGGCACTGAACTTGAGTGCCTTGTGGAAATCGACTGCGGTGCCGGGCGTTGCGGCGTGACCTCCAGTCAGGAAGTGGTGAATATCGCCAAGCTGATCGACGCCGCAGACGGTTTGAAATTTTCGGGTATCCAAGCCTATCAGGGTGCCATGCAACACCTTGATCTATACACCGACCGCAAAGCCAAAATCGACATTGCAGTGGAACAGGTGGCCCACGCGGTCAACGCTTTAAAATCCCTTGGACTGGAATGCGACATCGTTGGTGGTGGCGGCACAGGCTCGTATTACTTTGAAGGTGCATCGGGCGTGTTTAACGAATTGCAATGCGGCTCGTATGCTTTCATGGACGCGGATTACGGGCGCATTCTGGACAAGGACGGCAAGCGTATTGATCAGGGCGAATGGGAAAATTCCCTGTTTCTTTTAACATCGGTGATGAGCCACGCAAAAGCTGGTCAAGCGGTGGTTGATGCGGGGCTGAAAGCCCAATCAGTTGATAGCGGTCTGCCAAAAGTATTCGGGCGGGGTGACAACGTCGAATACCTGAAATGCTCGGACGAACATGGCGTGGTTACCGACCCTGACGGCGTGTTGAAAATCAATGACAAACTGAAGCTGGTTCCGGGCCATTGCGACCCGACCTGCAATATTCACGATTGGTATGTCGGCGTGCGCGATGGCAAGGTCGAAACCCTGTGGCCTGTGTCCGCCCGCGGCAAAGCCTACTAACCCATTATAATAGAAGAGAAACCCAATGATCATTGTTCCAGAAAAAGAAATAGCAGGCCTTATGACAAGGCAAGCATCCTTTGATGCCGTTGAAGGGGTGTTTGCCTCAATGTCAAAACGCACCGCCTATAATTTCCCTGTCATCCGCGAAGCTATCGGCCACGCCGATGCGCTTTACGGTTTCAAATCGGGCTTTGACCGTGCAGCATTGAATTTGGGCCTGAAATCAGGTGGTTACTGGCCCGGCAACGCGGCCAAAGGGCTGACCAATCACCAATCGGCAATTATGCTGTTTGATGCGGAGACGGGCAAACTTCGCGCCGTTGTCGGCGGCAATCTGTTGACGGCCCTGCGCACAGCGTCCGCCGCAGCGGTATCGGTTGCACATCTTGCACGCAAGGATGCAAAGGTTCTGGGTATTGTCGGCGCAGGCCACCAAGCCACGTTTCAAATGCAGGCCGTTGCCGAACAACGCGATTTTGACAGCGTGGTCGCTTGGAACCGCACACCTGAAAAACTGGCGTCACTGGCGGCAAAAGCCGCCGAGATTGGCTTGCCGTTTGAAGCGGTCAGTCTGGACGAGCTAGGCGCACAATCGGATGTAATCGTTACAATAACCTCTAGCTTCGACGCCATTCTGAAGGCCACGCAAGTGAAAGCAGGTAGCCATATCGCCTGCATGGGAACAGACACCAAAGGCAAACAAGAGGTCGACGCCGCCCTGATAGCACGCGCCACATTGTTCACCGACGAGATCGCCCAATCCATTACCATCGGCGAATGCCAGCACGCGATTGCGGATGCTTTAATCCAACAATCCGACATTGCCGAATTAGGGGCGGTGATAAACGGACAGCATAAGGGCCGCACATCCGCGGGTGAAATAACACTATTTGACGGCACCGGCGTTGGTCTGCAAGACCTTGCCGTTGCATCCGCTGTTGTCGATCTTGCGGTTGAAAAAGGCGTTGCTATGGATGTCGATTTTTAGGATATTGAACAGCACCCAATAAGGTAACACCATGATTAAAAAAATCCTGCGTGGCCGCGTCCTGAGTTTTCATGCTGCGCCACAAACCCCAGAAGACACGCAATCCTTTACTTACATCGAGGACGGTGCGCTGATCGTGGCAAACGGCAAAATCAAAGCCGTGGGCACTTATGCCAAACTGTACACGGCGGGCATGGAAGTAATCGATCACCGCCCGCATATCCTGATGGCGGGCTTTATCGACACACATATCCATTTCCCGCAAGTTCAGGTGGTGGCATCATGGGCCGAACAACTGCTAGACTGGCTCAACACCTATACTTTCCCCGAAGAAATCCGCTACGCTGATGCAGGCCACGCAGGCGTAATGGCCTCAAAGTTTTACGACCAGTTACTGGATCACGGCACCACCACTGCGATGACCTATTGCTCGGTTCACAAAACCTCTACCGAGGCCTATTTCAACGAGGCCGCCAAGCGCAATATGCGTATGATCGGCGGTAAGGTTCTGATGGATCGAAACGCCCCCGAAGGGCTGCTTGACACAGCCCAATCGGGCTATGATGACAGCAAAGCGTTGATTGAAAAATGGCACGGCGTGGGCCGCGCCCATTACGCGATTACGCCGCGCTTTGCCATCACCTCGACGCCCGAACAGATGGAAATGGCCGGGGTATTGGCGGCGGAGCATCCGGAATGTTATGTGCAAACCCACCTGTCGGAAAACCACGACGAAATAGCCTACACGGCGGAATTATATCCGCAAGCCCGAGATTATCTGGATGTTTATGAAAGTCACGGATTGTTGGGGCCAAAAATGTTTTTGGGTCATGCGATCCACCTGAAAGAACGCGAGATCGGGGTGATTGCCGAAACCGGCGCGCACCCGGTGTTTTGCCCGACATCCAACCTGTTTCTGGGCAGCGGCCTGTTTGATGACGCGAAATTGCGCAAACGTGGCATTGTCAGTGCCATTGCCACCGACATTGGCGGCGGCACCAGCTATTCGATGTTGCAAACACTTAACGAGGGCTACAAAATTCTGCAACTGCAACGCCAAAGAATGCACGCCTTCCGCGCCTTCTATTGGATCACACGCGGCAACGCCGTGACCCTTGGACTGCAAGATAAAATCGGCACATTGGATGCAGGATCCGAGGCCGATATTGTCGTACTGAACAGCTCTGCCACGCCCGCAATGGCCCTGCGCGCCGAACGGATTGAAACACTGGCAGAAGAACTGTTCCTGATGCAGATCATGGGCGATGACCGCACAATTACACAAACCTATGTGGCAGGGGTGGCGCAAAAGGCCCCCCGTTAGAGGGGCCTTTTGGAAATATTAGTGGTTGCCCTTGGCATGTCCGCCTGCAATTTCATCGGTTTGATCTTCGCCCAGTTCTGCGGGTAAAATCAAGTTTAGCACAATCGCGATAAGGGCCGCTGGCAACAGGCCGGATACCATCAGGATTTTCAGTGTGCCGGGCAAGTATTGCACCGCATCGGGTTCCAGTTGTAGCCCCAAACCGATGGATAAAGCGATGGCGAAAATCACCATGTTGCGGCGATTCCATGCGACCTCGGACAGCATCGAAATACCGGCGGCAACAACCATGCCGAACATTACAATCACGCCGCCACCCAGAACTTCAATCGGGATGGTGCGAATGATGGCCCCGACTTTCGGGATCAACCCGCAAATGATCAGGAAAAAAGCCCCGATGGTTACCACATGGCGGCTCATCACCCCTGTCATTGCGATCAGGCCTACGTTCTGGCTGAAGGACGTATTCGGAAATGCCCCGAACAAACCGGCAATCGCCGTGCCAAACCCGTCGGCCAATGTTGCCCCCTGGATTTCCACATCCGTGGCTTCACGCCCGGCACCACCTTTGGTGATGCCGGATACATCGCCCACGGTTTCAATGGCGGATACAACGGCCATCAGGCAAAAGCCGATGATGGCGGCCGCGCTGATCTCGAAGCCGTATTTGAACGGTTGCGGCAGGGCAAACGCGGCTGCGCGTGACCAGCTTGTGCCCACGGCTGAAATGTCCAGAATACCGACGCCGATTGCGTAAAGATAGCCCACTACAAGTCCGATCAGCACGGCTGATATAGATAACATTCCATGGGTGAAAAACTTCAATCCCAAGGTCACGATGATCACGACCAAGGCCGCCGACCAGTTCAACATGCTACCGTATTCCGCCGCCCCTGACAGCTTGGCGGGAATACCGCCTGCGGCATATTGAATGCCGACCTTGACAAGTGCAAGACCGATCATCGTAACAACCAGACCTGTCACCAAAGGCGGCAGGGCAAAACGGATTTTACCGATGAACGTGCCCAGGAATGCGTGAAAACAGCCCCCGATAATGGCCCCTGTAAAAAGGGCTGCCAAACCGTCAACCCCTTTGCCCGCGACCAGCGGGATCATGATCGGAAGAAAGGCAAAGCTTGTACCTTGCACAATCGGCAGCTTGGCCCCTACCGGCCCGATGCCGATGGTCTGCAACAAGGTAGCTATACCGGCAAATAGCATCGACATCTGGATCAGGTATAACAGTTCCGGAAAATCGGGCGAGTTTGACCCAAACCCGAATCCCGCTGCCCCTGCGACGATAATCGCGGGTGTGACGTTTGAAACAAACATCGCCAGAACGTGCTGTATCCCCAACGGGATCGCTTTGGCCAGTGCGGGTGTGTAATTAGGATCACGCAGTTGTTCCGGTGATCCTATTGAAGTCATCTTCGCCATTTCATTTTCTCCCCTGAAATGCTTGTGGTTAAGTGCCCCTAATCGGCTTGAATAAGATAGGGGGTCTTGAAATAATGCTCTTCCAGATTTTCACCTGTGCCAATCCTGTCAATAACGGCAAACAGGCCGGGTTCATGCAGCGGTGTCAGGACGCCGTGCCAAATACCTTTGTGAAGGTTGATCGCCTGTCCGGCGACTGTAATGAAAGCTTGCGGATTTATCGGAGTCCCGTCCCGATCCCCTGCGACCACAACCAAAAACGAATGTCCGCTCATCGGAATAAAGGCCTGCGATCCCAAGGGATGACGCTCTACCATGTTCAAAGGGCAGGGCAGAGTGCATGTTTCGGATTTGAATATACTGATGCCTGCACGTGCATCGCTAAAATCCAGTTTGGCCAGATCGCTGTAGCGGGCACACTTGCCCTGATTGATGATCACACTCGGGTCGCCTGCCACTTCCAGCACATCCCCGAACGGAGCGAAAGCCGCCGCGTTCAAGGTTTGTGCCACGATCACACGCACTTGGCGCCGCCCAGGTCAAACGACATATGGCGGTTCACGTCCTTGTATAACAAATAGCGAAACGGCTCCGGTCCGGCTGCTACGCAAGCTTGCGGGCAAAACGCGCGCAGCCACATGTAATCGCCGGCTTCCACTTCTACCCAGTCCTGGTTCAAATGGTAAACCGCTTTTCCTTGCAACACATAAAGTCCGTGTTCCATCACATGGGTTTCGGCAAACGGGATCGACCCGCCCGGTTGAAAGGTCACAATCGTGACATGCATGTCGTGGCGCAGGTCAGTTGGGTCAACAAACCGCGTGGTTGCCCAAACCCCGTCACAATCGGGCATAACGCTAGGCGTGACTTCCTGATCCGAGGTCACAAATGGCACAGGCATATCAATGCCGTCTGCGGCCTGATAGCGTTTTCTGATCCAGTGGAACGTTGCTGTTTTATCTGATGTGTTTTTCAGCGTCCAATTGTAATCAGGTGGAATAAAAGCATATCCCCCCGCAGTCAGAATATGTAGCTTGCCCTCGATGGTTAACGCCACCGTGCCACGGACAACAAACAGAACGCTTTCCACTGTTGGATCCGCTTCGGGGTTTTCACTGCCCCCATTCGGGGATATTTCCGCGATATAATGCGAAAAAGTCTCGGCAAAACCGCTTAAAGGCCGCGCAATAACCCAGAACCGTGCCGCCACCCAATGCGGCAGATAACTGGTAACAATATCGCTCATCACGCCTTTGGGAATAACCGCATAGGCATCTTTGAATACCGCGCGATCTGTCATAATCTGGCTTTGTGCAGGCAAACCGCCCATAGGCGCATAATAGTTTGTGTGATCTTTCAACTGTTTGTCTTTCATGGCAAAATTTCCGTTAAACGCAGGAGTGCAATGCGTTCCACCTGACGGCAGGCAGTGGCAAATTCGGTGTCTTTGTCGTTATTCACGCGGGTCTGAAATGCTTTCAGGATTTGATCTTTGTTCAACCCCTTAACTGCAATGATAAAAGGAAACCCAAACTTTTTCACATAGTCCGCATTCAAAGCCTGAAAGGTTTCCCGCGCGTCATCCGTCAGCGCGTCCAGCCCAGCACTTGCCTGCTCGGCTGTTGACTCTTTTGTCAACTTCCTGGCTGCTGCCAACTTGCCCGCCAAATCGGGGTGGGCGGTTAAAACGGTTAACCGCGTGGCGGCATCCGCCCGCCGGAAAACCCGGCAAAGGGCTGAATGCAAGCCTATAGCCGTGTCATGCGCGGCCCCAAGCTCGCCTTCCCAAGCACCTTCGGCAATCCACGGCGAATGCTCGAAAATCCCGCCATAGGCCGCCACGAAATCAGCCTTGTTCATTGTTGATGGTGTTTTCATATCCACCGGCGCAGGGTGATGTTCATGCCAGTGTCTGGCGATCTCGATACGCCGTGCAAACCACACTTGCCCGTAACTTCGGGCATATTCCATAAACCGCTTCAACGATTGTATCCGCCCGGGCCGCCCGATCAGGCGGCAGTGCAATCCAATGGACAACATTTTGGGCGTGCCGTCGCAGCCTTCTTCGTATAGCGCGTCAAAGCTGTCTTTGAGATAAGTATAAAACTGATCGCCCGAATTAAACCCCTGCGGCGAGGCAAAGCGCATATCGTTGCTGTCCAGCGTATAGGGAATGACCAGTTGTTGCTTGCCGCCGTGGGCATACCAGTAAGGCAAATCATCCGCATAGCTGTCAGCCGCATACGCAAAGCCGCCTTCTTCCGCCACCAGATCAACCGTGTTGACCGAACACCGCCCCGTGTACCAGCCGGTGGGGCGGCTGCCGGTCACTTCAGTATGGATGCGAATAGCTTGCGCCATATCCTTGCGCTCGTCTTCTTTGCTGTAATCCTTGTATTCGATCCATTTCAGCCCGTGGCTGGCGATTTCCCAACCTGCATCCTGCATCGCGGCCACCTGTACAGGTGAGCGTTCCAATGCGGTGGCAACGCCGTAAACCGTGACCGGAATGTCCATTTTGGTGAACAATCGGTGCAGCCGCCAAAACCCGGCGCGGCTGCCGTATTCATAAATCGATTCCATATTCCAGTGGCGTTGCCCCGGCCACTGCGCCGCGCCCACGATTTCCGAAAGAAACCCTTCCGAGGCCGCATCGCCGTGTAAAACACAGTTTTCGCCGCCCTCTTCGTAGTTGACAACAAACTGCACGGCAATTTTTGCCCCGTTCGGCCAAGTGACCTTTGGCGGTGTTTGGCCAGCCCCATGCATATCTCGCGGGTAACGGTTCACAGGAATATCCCCTTCCATATCAATTACCTTAATTACCAGAATATCAATGAATCATTATCTCTATTTTTTTGAAAGTCTTTTTATTATTCGATGATTTCCTGTAAGCCTATATTAAGTGAAACAGGGGGCAAAGGAGAACCCATGACTGATCCCAAAGGCTACCTGACAACCCATGTGCTTGATACAAGTCTGGGCATTCCCGCCGCAGACCTGCAAATCGAGCTTTATGCACTAGAGGGCGGTACACGTCGGCATATTTGCACCATGCAGACAAATGCCGACGGGCGCACCGATAGCCCTATTTTGCCAAGTGTCGCATTCAACACTGGCGTTTACGAGCTGGTTTTTCAAACCGGCGACTATCAAAATAGAACCGCGGCCCCTCAGGATACACCGTTTTTTCTATCGGAAATCCCGATCCGCTTCGGCATCAATGATCCCGACGCCCACTACCACGTCCCGCTGTTACTGTCGCCCTTTGGCTATTCAACATATCGCGGCAGCTAAGCCAGTTTGGCAAGCTCGCTTTTGCAATGGGCTACCATATAATCAATGAACAACCTGACTTTAGGGTCTTGGTGTTTCTTATGGGGATATAAGCAGCCCAGAAATACCGGACTTGGCGGCGACTGTTGCGCAACCTCGACCAAGGCACCGGATTTAAGATGTTCGGTGACTTCGAAAATCGGTTTGTTGACAATGCCATGCCCCTTCAACGCCCAATCCGTCAACACGTCGCCATCATCGGATTCATACGGGCCATCTATTGCAAAGCGTTTTGGGCCGTCAGCCGTTTGCAACAACCATTGAAACTCGCGCGTGCCGGGAAACCGCAGGGTCAGGCAGTCATGCTTGTCTTTTACCAGATCATCCCCGGATTTAGGCATGCCGCGTTTTTGTAAATATTCGGGGGCTGCACATAACACCCGTTTGCATTCGGAAATCGCGCGGATGCGGTGACTGGAATCCTCGGGGACGCCTAAGAAAACCTCGATGTCCAAACCTTCTTCGGTTATATCTATACGGCGGTCTGATAGGCGCAGGCGGAGATCTATTTCAGGATATTTTGCTTTGAAATCAGGTACTGAAGGGGCAATGAAACGCCGCCCGACACCCAAAGGTGCTGCTACGAATATTGACCCCTTAGGGCTTTGGGTATGCTCTGCAACGGTGGCTTCCGCCGCCTCGATTGCACTTAAAACGCTGTTGGCCCCGACATAAAACAAGCGGCCCTGTTCGGTGGCTTGCAAGCTGCGGGTGGTGCGATTGAACAGACGTACGCCCAAATGGTTTTCCAACTCGGCAATCCGGCTAGAGGCAACCGCGGGTGATACCCGCTGATCACGCGCCGCCGCTGACATATTGCCAAGCTCGTACACCCGTACGAATACCTTCAATTGCTTGATGTAAGACATTTTACGATCTTTCGTGAATTCCCGTCAATTAACTTAGTATTTTTGAAAGTGTTCTGCAATTATTTAAATTTACCGGCTAAAAGATTTGGCGCAGTATGGTCAAAACAGTGGGAGAGTTTCATGTATGACTTAGCTATTATATCCGCATGGCTGGAATTTGCGGTGCGCTGGGTGCATGTCATCACCGCGATTGCTTGGATCGGCTCGTCATTCTATTTCATCGCCCTTGATCTGGGCCTTAGCCAGGTTCCCGACATGCCCGAAGGGGTGCGCGGCGAAGAATGGCAGGTGCATGGCGGCGGTTTCTACCATATCCGCAAATATCTGGTCGCCCCAGACGCCATGCCCGAACATTTGACATGGTTCAAATGGGAAAGCTATTTCACCTGGATGTCGGGTTTTGCGATGATGTTCATGGTTTACTACCTTAGGGCGGATCTGTTCCTGATCGACCCGAGCGTGGCTGATATTACCGCCCCCGTCGCGATCCTGATCTCGGTTACTTCGCTGGGTGTTGCCTGGGTGATTTATGACCAGATCTGCAAATCCAAATTCGGCGACAACAACACCCGCCTGATGATCCTGCTCTACATTCTTCTGGTTGCCTTGGCTTACGGCTATACGCAAGTGTTCAGCGGCCGGGCCACGATGCTGCATCTGGGGGCGATAACCGCCACCGCGATGGCGGGCAACGTGTTTTTTGTCATCATGCCGAACCAGCGCGTTGTGGTGGCCGATCTTCTGGCCGGACGCACGCCCGATCCAAAATACGGCAAGATCGCCAAACAACGCTCGACCCATAATAACTACCTGACCCTGCCGGTGATTTTTCTGATGCTGTCCAACCATTACCCGCTGGCGTTTGCGACACAGTATAACTGGATCATCGCCAGCCTTGTTTTTCTGATGGGCGTCACAATCCGGCATTACTTCAACAGCATTCATGCGCGCCGTGGCAATCCGAACTGGACATGGCTGGTGACGGTTCTTTTGTTCATCGCCATAATGTGGCTATCGTCGATCAGACCTGCGGAACCCGTTGACCAACCCGAGGCCGCATTGACCCCGACCCAGCAAAAATTCGTCACCGCCGCAGGCTTTGCGGACGTGCAAGACATTGTGCTGGGCCGCTGCTCCATGTGCCACGCGCAAGAACCGTCCTATGACGGCATCCTGTGGGCCCCCAAAGGCGTGATGCTAGAGACCGACGCCGAAATAACCAAACACGCCCGCGACATATACCTGCAAGCGGGCATCACCCACGCAATGCCGCCAGCAAATGTAAGCTTCATTGAAGATGCCGAGCGCAAGAAAATCGAAAACTGGTACCGCGCGGCGGTGAACTAGGTGTGGTGTGGCGGTCAAACCATGACCGACAAAAATCATACGCCCGGTTTTACCCCAAAGCACTCTTCGCCGCCGTCACCAAAGCATGGTGAATAGATGCTGCCGTAGAGCGCGGTCCGTAGACGCTGAAATGATCGCACGCGCGACACATTATAAAGCAGCCGGTGTGCTCTAAAGCGGTGCGCGAAACCGCCCCCGTTTCCAGTGCCCGTGTGTCCAGAATGCACAGCCGCTCGAACACATCAGACGGCCCCGTGCCCTGCACATCGAAGCGCACCCAGCCGTCGGTTTGATCGGCCACGGAAGCGGTCTGTTTCAATGTCTCGGCCAGCCTGTCTGCAAGCCCTTCATTGTCGGCAAACGGGGCTTCAACGAAGTACTGGTTTGGCCCCGCCCAAAACACCGTCACACTTCCCTTGCCGTTGCTTTTACCGGACGTTGGCAGGGCTATCGAAAAGGCCTTTTTGAATGCGGTGGCCAGCGGTTTTTCCATGCCTTTTCGGGCCGCTACCGAGGCGATTGCCCAGTCGGGACATTCGCTGATTGTCAGCCCGTGAATGACATCCACTTGCGCTTGATTTCCGCCCAATGCGGTGATGGCTTTCAGACTATGCACGCAGCCGCTCCCCTTCAGGATCATAGAAATGTTGACTAACCACTTCCAGTAAAACTTGCTGATTTTTCAATGGGTTGACTGCGCGAATAATCTCGCCCATGCGGTTGCCGCCATCCTTCAAAAATCCTAATCCGATAGAGCTTTTCAAGATCGGCGAGTAGGCCGCCGAGGTCACATAACCCTGATCGGTTTTTGCGTTGACCGGCCCGGTTTCGGCCATCAAATGCGCCCCCGCAACCACGCTGTCTTTCGGATCAACCGGCTTCAATCCCACTTGCATCAAGGCGTCCGTTTCATTCAGTCCCGCACGCTCGGACAACACCGACCCGATACTGTCCTTTTGCTTCGAAACCATCCGCCCCATACCCAGGTTTAGCGCGGTGGTGGTGCCGTTCAATTCATTGCCCGCCGCATGGCCTTTTTCGATGCGCATAACACCCAAAGCCTCGGTACCATAAGGCACCACATCGAACTCTTTGCCGAGCTCCATCATACGGCGCATCAGCGCATCCCCGTAACGCGTCGGAACCGCGATTTCAAACGCCAGTTCGCCGGAAAAAGAGATCCGGAAAAGCCGCGCCCGCAATCCGCCGCAAACCGTGATTTCGCCGCATCCCATATAGGGAAAACCCGCGTTCGATATATCAAATTCCGCATCAACAACCTTCTGCAAAAGCCGCCGCGCATTAGGCCCTGCAACAGCAAACTGCGCCCAGGCTTCAGTCGTCGAAATCAACTGAACATCCAGATCAGGCCACAGACATTGGCGGCAAAATTCCATATGTTTATAGACACTTACAGCATTGGCTGTGGTGGTAGTGACTACGAAATGGTCTTTCGCCAAACGCGCCGCAGTGCCGTCATCCATAACAATTCCGTCTTCGCGCAGCATCAGCCCGTATCGGGTTTTACCGACTTTGAGCTTGGCAAATCCGTTGCAGTAAACCTTGTTTAGAAACGTCGCCGCATCCACCCCTTGCACATCAATTTTTCCCAGTGTTGTTACGTCACAAATACCAACCGATTTGCGCGTCGCAATAACCTCGCGATCAACTGTCTGACGCCAATGGGTCTCGCCACTTTGCGGGAACCATTGCGCCCGCAACCAGTTGCCGGTCTCGACAAAAACCGCGCCCTGTTCGGTGGCCCATTTATGGCTTGGAGATAGGCGCACGGGGTGGAAATTCTTGCCCACCGCACGCCCCCCCAAAGCCCCGATTGAAACCGGTGTATAAGGTGGGCGGAAAATGGTGGTGCCAACCTGCGGTATCGTCTTGCCGGCAAGCTCTGCCATGATCGCTAAACCGCCCATATTCGAGGTCTTTCCCTGATCCGTGGCCATGCCCAGCGTGGTGTAGCGTTTCAGGTGCTCCACGGCGCGGAAATTTTCCTTATACGCCAATTTTACATCCTTCACTGTGACATCATTTTGCTGATCCAACCAAGCACGTCCTTTGCCGCTATTAACATGCCAGAACGCTTGGATATTCACAGGCGCATCTTCGGCTTTTGGCAACTTTATGGGCTTGGCAGAAATACCCAGATACTTTAGCGCAGCGGCGGCTGATTTAGCACCGCTTTTCAAAGCTCCCGAAGTCGAAAATATGCCCGTTGCCGCCCCCGCCACACTCAGCCCCTGAGGCCCGTCTTTGCCCGGCGTAAACGCAGCAATATCCGTATTCCATTCAGGCCGACCCCTATGATGGCTACTGATATGAACATTCGGATTCCAGCCACCAGAAACCCCTAAAGCTTCGCAATTTATAGTGCGTTTTGAACCGTTTGCCAGTTGTACAGTCAGTTGTTTAACGCCTAAGCGGCCACTTGTATCAATGACTTGCGCCCCTGCCAGAACCTCCACATTTGGTGAAGTTGGCGCGTCTTTACGACTGTCGATAACCGCCGAAACCGTTACCCCTTTGGCAACCAAATCAGCCGCCGTGCGGTGACCATCGTCATTGTTGGTGAAAATCGCGATTTCTTGTGCAGGGGTTGCCGCCCAGCGGTTGGCATAAGACCGGATCGCGCTTGCCAGCATAATGCCCGGACGGTCGTTATTTTCAAATGCGATGGGCCGTTCAATCGCCCCTGCACATAACAAACTACGCTTGGTGTAGATGCGCCAAAAAATCTGGCGCGGTTTGTCGGGGGCAGGGGCCGCAAGGTGGTCTGACACCCGTTCGACAGCCCCGTAAACACCGTGGTCAAAGGCACCGATTACGGTGGTGCGGGGCATAATGCGCACGTTTGGTAGGCTGTGCAGTTCGGCCAGACTTGCGGCAATCCAGTCGCTGGCATGGGCATCATCCAGCGCGAAAGTTTCCGCGATCAACCGTCCGCCTAATGTGTAATCTTCATCCGCCAGAATGATGTTTGCGCCCGCGCGTCCTGCGGTTAGGGCAGCGGCCAAGCCTGCGGGGCCGGCACCGATGATCAGCAGGTCGCAATGCAAGAAACCCTTATCGTAGACATCGGGGTCATCCTGCATGGAAAGCGAGCCTAGACCGGCGGCTTTGCGGATAATCGGCTCATAGACTTTTTCCCAAAATGCGGCGGGCCACATGAAGGTTTTGTAGTAGAATCCAGCGGTCAGGAAATTTGAGAAGCGGTCGTTGATCGCCATGGCGTCAAATTTCAGGGATGGCCAGCGGTTTTGGCTGTTGGCAGTCAGACCGTCAAAAAGTTCTGCTGTGGTGGCGCGGGTGTTGGGTTCTTGCCTGGCACCCGTGCGCAATTCCACCAGTGCGTTGGGTTCTTCTGAACCTGCGGTCAGTGGCCCGCGTGGGCGGTGGTATTTGAATGAGCGGCCCATCAGGCGCACGCCGTTTGCCAGTAGGGCCGAGGCGAGTGTATCGCCCTGACAACCCTGATAGGCTTTGCCGTCGAAGCTGAAGTTCAGTGGTTTGGCGTGGTCGATTAAGCCACCCTTTAAGCGGTTCACTTGGGTCATTTGCCGTTCACCCGTGCCACATCCGACGCCAGTTCAACCGATGTTATTTCATGGGTGAGCGTGTTGCGGGTGACAACCAGCCAACTGCGGTCACCCTGTTCGTGGTACCACAGCTCGCGGTGCTGACCTGCGGGATTGTCGCGCAGGTATAGGTATTCATAAAATTTCTCGGCGGCATCGGGTGCCTGCCAATCAGGACGGTTCAACAGGGATGCGTCGCCGAGATAGGAAAATTCAGCGGCATCGCGCGGGCCAAGGATGGGATGGTTGATAATCATCAGTGCAAATTGGGCTGCGCGCCCATCCCTTTTTCGTCGATCATATGGCCGCGCCTGAAGCGATCCAGCCGGTAAGCGGTGGCCACCTCGTGCGGTTGGTTTGTGGCCAACAGATGGGCGTAACACCAGCCCGATGCAGGCGTGGCCTTAAAGCCGCCGTAACACCAGCCGCCGTTGAAATAAAGCCCGTCTATATGGGTCTTGTCGATGATCGGTGAGCCGTCCATCGACATATCCATCACGCCGCCCCACATGCGCAGCAAGCGCGCCCGCCCGATCATCGGCATGATCGCCATGCCGCTTTCGCAGACGTCCTCAACAGTGGGCAGGTTGCCGCGTTGGGCGTAGGTGTTGTAGCCGTCAATATCGCCACCAAAGACCAGCCCGCCTTTGTCTGACTGACTGACATAGAAGTGACCCGCGCCGAATGTGATAACGCCGGGGATGACGGGTTTCAGCCCTTCGGTGACGAACGCCTGCAACACATGGCTTTCTATCGGCAGGCGCATGTTGGCAAGTGCCATAACCCGGCTGGAAGAGCCAG
Source organism: Rhodobacterales bacterium (assembly GCA_045046705.1). Lineage (GTDB taxonomy): Bacteria > Pseudomonadota > Alphaproteobacteria > Rhodobacterales > Rhodobacteraceae > Amylibacter. The sequence goes on from JASFZB010000066.1 coordinate 36,591, forward strand.
CAACGCAAGAGGCGACCTTGCCCGCCCCGATAAACCCGCGCGAGGTTTCCACCCCTTTGCAGGTGCCGTTTTCGATACGCAGTCCGGTGACTTCGCAGTTCTGGATAATATCGACGCCGCGCTGATCTGCGCCGCGCGCATAGCCCCAAGCAACCGCATCATGGCGCACAGTGCCGCCGCGTCTTTGGGCAAGGCCACCCTTGATAGGGAAGCGCGCATCGTCGAAGTTCAGGAACGGGTTTTCGGCGCGAATTTGTTCGACTGTCAAATATTCCGCATCCGCCCCATTGAGGATCATTCCGTTGCCACGCCGAATAAAGGCATCGCGTTGGGCGTCTGAATGGATCAAGTTCAAAATACCGCGTTGGCTGACCATGGCGTTGTAGTTGAAATCCTGCTCCAGCCCTTCCCACAGTTTAAGGGAAAACTCGTAGAACGGCTCGTTGCCGTCCAGCAGATAGTTCGAGCGGATTATGGTGGTGTTGCGCCCGACATTGCCGCCGCCAATCCAACCCCGTTCCAGTACAGCGATGTTCTTTTGGCCGAACTCCTTGGCCAGATAATAGGCCGTAGCAAGCCCGTGCCCGCCACCGCCGATAATGATAATGTCATAATGCGCTTTCGGTTCCGGATTGCGCCACTGCAGGCCCCAGCCTTTGTGGCCCGTCAAAGCCTCTTTGATCACCTTAAAGCCGGAAAACCGCATGAAATATCCCCGTTCACCCCGAGTATAGCGGGAATAAACGGACCACGTCCCGACTGTTTCCGACAGAGGTGTTTTTTTATCCGACATGGGGTAACGTGTTGATGTGAGTTTGAAAGAACTGCTTGGGTTTTCTGTCCGACTGATTGGTAGGAATATAGATAAATGTTAGGTTTGACCTGCGCCACTTCGATGGTCACGAAAATGACCGCCCGGCAACCAATGTGGAAGCACTAAGTCGCTTGAAGGGAGTTTGGCCTGAGTATAAAAAAGGTGCCTCAGCCCAAGATTTGATGAAACGTATACGGCTAAAGGATGTGCAAAATGCTGCAGGGAATCCTTTAAACGCTGACTTTGCAGGTCTGCTAAGGGCAATTGGCTTGAATGGCTAACTCCAGAAAATGGCAAGGGGTATACAACAACCACAACACTTTAAGCCAAGGCCCTAGTAAGGCATCAGGCGTCCATCCGCCCTAATCCTTCCGATAAAACGGCTTTTCCTTGCGGTCATCAAACGTGCGTTTCGGCTTGTCGCCAAACGGCTTGCCGCCGCCTTTGCGGTCGCCGCCTTTGAAACCGCCACGATCTCCGCCGCCCTTAAAACCACCACGGTCGCCACCACGGTCGCCACCTTTGAAACCGCCACGGTCTTCGGAGGCTTCAAACTTGCGCAGCAATGTCACGTTGAACGTGTCGCGGTGTACTTTGCCCTCATTGATCCAGACAACGTTGATATTTTTGCCTTCAAAGCCTTCTACCGCCATGCGCGGTGAGCCGGATACAAGTGTGACGATATCGCCTTCGGTAAGTGCAGACATGGGGCTGTATTCCTTTTGGTTTGGCCTGCCAATACGCGTTTGGGGGCCAAATGAAAAGCCCTAGTTTTTGATGCCGTTATAAAAGTCGAACATATCTATTGTGATATAACCCGAGTTGATGATGCTGACCATGGCAACCCATATGGGAATGGTCAGGATGGTGGTCCACAAAAATATCTTGTGCATATTCGGGTTGGCCGGGGCCGATGCGGGGGTGCCTTGCACAATATCCTCCGCTTCGCCCTGGGTTTGTCTATTAAGCGACATAATAACCAGCAACAATATGAACCATGTGACAGGTAACAAAACAATGGCGGCACTCATAAACATAACGGTGCGTGTCCTTTCGGGGCTAAACCTGTTCCAATTCGATCAGGGTTCCGGTGAAATCTTTCGGGTGCAGAAATAAGACTGGCTTGCCATGCGCCCCTGTCTTTGGTGTACCCCCGCCCAGGATACGCGCCCCCGTGGCGATCAGATGGTCGCGCGCAGCCAATATATCGTCCACCTCGTAACAGATGTGGTGAATGCCGCCGGTGGGATTTTTGTCCAGAAAGCCGGTGATCGGAGAGCTGTCACCCAAAGGGTGCAGCAATTCGATCTTGGTGTTTGGCAAAGTGATAAAAACCACAGTTACCCCGTGTTCGGGCAGATCTTGCGGCGCACCGACATCCGCCCCTAGATGATCGCGGTAAAGCCCCGTGGCGGCTTTTAAGTCAGGCACGGCGATGGCGACATGGTTCAAACGACCGATCATTTCAGACACCTCTTTTTGCCTGTGTTCTAACGCCGCTTTGTCAGAAACACAAAGGGTGTGATAATTTTAGGCAATTTTAATCTGTCCTTAGGGATGTTCGGCTTTCATGGGCGGTATGAGAGGAACAAACTTATGGACGATTCACTGGATATTGACTGGACGCGACCCAAATGCACCATCCGTCGGCCGCTTTTGGGGATAACGATTCTGCTGGTTGAAGACAGCCGCTATTGTTCTGAAGCGATGCGCTTGCTGTCGATCAGAAGCGGGGCGCGATTGCGACGTGCGGATAGTGTGAAATCGGCGCGGCGACATTTGCGGATTTACCGCCCCGATGTGGTTATAATTGATGTCGGGTTGCCAGATGGTTCGGGGCTGGAAATTATCCGTGATATTGTCAAAGGGCCGTTACCGATGGCTGCGATTATAGCGACCAGTGGCAATAGTGCTGCGCGCGAAAAATCATTGGCGGCAGGGGCTGTGTATTTCATGGCAAAACCTGTGGCCGATTTGGCCAGCTTCCAACAAACCGTTTTGGCCGCCTTGCCAGACGAAATAAAGCCTGTCGGATTTGAGCCGCGCCTTGCGGGGGCGTGTGTCAAGCCTGATGTGCAGGCACTGAAAGATGATCTGGATTATCTAGCCGCGCTGCTGGACGATTGTTTTAGCCACAATGACGCAGCACTTTTGGGCTATATTGCACAATTTTTGAATAGTTTGGGGCATGCGGTGAATAGCAAGCGGATGATACGGGCGGCCGAAAATATCGCAGGCATGACCGATTTGCCGATAATTTCACGTCAAAAGGTGATGCAACAATTCCAAGTGGCCAGAAACGTTGCTGACCCGGGTGCAACAAACAGTGCAGAGGTTTGCCTTTAAAAGGATTAAAGTGACGCTATTGTACTAGACCGCTCAGACATGTTTTGTCAGACTGCCGCTTATGTGATCCATCCTGAACTGGCAATGTAGGCAAAATATGTCCGACACTTTAATGCGCCCCTGCAACACGAATAAAAGCCGTTCTTATGGCTGATTTTTCCACTCTGGAATTTGAAACACGCATGGCGCGGGCGCAAGCGGCCATGGCTAAAGCGGGCCTTGATGCGATACTTTTGTGCACAGAAGCGGAACTGCGTTATTTCAGCGGTTTTAGAACCCTGTTCTGGCAAAGCCCGACGCGACCCTGGTTCCTGGTTTTACCGCGCACCGGTGCGCCAATTGCCGTGATCCCCGAAATCGGGACTGAATTGATGGGGCGCACTTGGGTGAAAGACATCCGCGCTTGGGTCTCGCCCGACCCTGTAGATGACGGCGTCAGCCTGTTGGCGGGCGTTCTGTCCACCTATTCAAAAGTCGGACTGCCGATGGGGGAAGAGGCCAGCTTGCGGATGCCGCTTGGCGATTTTTACCGTGTGCAGGAAAAATCCGGTGTGGAATTTATCGATTGCTCTGGTTTGATCAAAGCCATTCGCATTGTTAAATCAGACGCGGAAATTGCCATTTTGCGCAAAATTTGCAGCGTGGGAAGTGCCGCTTTTGATCGCGCCAAGGTATTGTTCCACGAAGGCCAACCCCTGTCAGAGGTTTTTCGCCGCTTTAAAATAACCCTTTTGCAAGAAGGCGCCGATGATGTGCCCTATCTGGTGGGGGCCGCGGCGCAGGGCGGTTATGGTGATGTCATATCCCCGCCCTCCAGGGCACCTTTGCAAAAGGGCGATATTCTGATGCTGGACACAGGGGCCTGTTTGCAAGGGTATTTTTGCGATTTTGACCGCAATTTTGCGGTAGGTTTCGCCGATGATACCGCCAAAAGGGGGCATGAAAAGCTGTGGAAGGCGACCGAAGTCGGCTTGCAAACCGCTTATGCAGGGGCGACCTGTGCCGATCTTTTTCACGCCATGCATCAGGCACTGGGTGACGGCTTATCCAATGTCGGGCGTTACGGCCATGGATTAGGTATTCAACTGACAGAGTACCCCTCGATTGCCGCGTTCGATCATACGGCTTTACAACCTGGCATGGTGATGACGTTAGAGCCAAGCCTAACAATTTCCAAGGGTAAAATGATGGTGCATGAAGAAAATATTCTGATCACGGATGACGCCCCGGTCTTGCTGACAAAACGCGCCACACCTGAATTGCCGGTGATCCTATGAAGCTGGCTTTTGACAGCGATAGTGGTTATGGTTGCCGTGGCGCGCTGGGCGTGGTGGTTTTGTCCACCGATGAAACACTGGAGCCGGAATTGCGCCAAATTACGGCCAAATCCGGCAAAAGCCTTTATCACAGCCGAATTCCGTTCGACCCTTGTGTAACCCCGAAAACCTTGGCGCGCATGGAAACCGAACTGCCCGCGTCGGTATCGTTGTTCCCGCAGCATACCGAATTTGGCGCGATCGGGTTTGGCTGCACATCAGGGGCCACGATTATCGGGGCTGCCCGCGTGGCCGAAATTATTCAAAAACAATTTCCGAACACGTCGGTCACCGACCCGATTTCCGCAGTGATCGCCGCGTGTAAGGCATTGGGGGTGAAGCGTTTGGCCATGCTCACGCCCTACCGCGTGGATGTGTCCCAAGCCATGTGCAGGTTGCTGGAAAAAAACGGATTGACGATCAGCAGCTTTGGCTCATTTGAAGAAGAGGAAGACCACAAAGTCGCGCGGATCACCGAGGCCGCCACACGGCAAGGCGTGTTGCAAGTGGGGGCGGGGGATTGCGATGCGGTATTTGCATCGTGCACCAATTTGCGGACATTTGGTGTGATCGGGGAAGCCGAAGCCGCATTGAACAAGCCGGTTATCTCCAGCAATTCCGCCTTTGCATGGCATTTGCACCGGCTTGCGGGGATCACAGGGCCCATAGCTGGCCCGGGGCGGTTGTTTCAGATTTAAGACGCGTCGTCGGGGGCGGTTTTCTTGGCGGCAGGTTTCTTTTTAGCCGCAGGTTTTTTGGTTACCGTCTTTTTAGTTGCGGGCTTTTTCTTGGGGGCGGGTTTCTTTTTCGGCGCGGCTTTTTTGCGCTTTCCCTTGCTGGCTGCCTTGGCATCAACCAGTTCAACCGCCTGCTCCAGTGTAATATCGGCAGGCTCAACGTCTTTGGGCAAGGTCGCGTTGATCTTTCCCCATTTCACATAAGGCCCGTAACGCCCGTCCATCACATTCAGGTCACCGCCCTCAACGGGATGCTCACCCAATTCTTTTAGCGGGGTCGCAGCCGCTCCGCGTCCGGTTTTGTTGGCCTTATCGGTGATCAACTCGACTGCGCGGTTCATGCCAATGGTAAAGACCTCTTCGGGGTCTTTGATATTGGCGTAGATTTTCTGCGCGGTTTTTTTGCCCTCTTCAAGCGGTTTTTGCCACATTACATAGGGGCCAAAACGCCCGATGGCCGCGTCAATATGGCCCCCTTCGGGGTGATCGCCTATACGGCGCGGCAAGGATAAAAGTTGCAAGGCGCGTTCCAGCGTCACGGCAGACAAATCGCTGCCCTTGGTGATCGAGGCCCGCGGCGGTTTTGGGGTTTCTTCCGTTGCATCACCGCGTTGCACATAAGGGCCAAAGCGGCCGGTGCGCAGGGTAATGGCTTGGCCATTCTCATCGACGCCCAGTTCTTTGCCGTCAGGCCCGGCAATATCGCCGCCTTCGACTTCGCCCGAAATCGGGCGGGTGTAACGGCATTCGGGGTAGTTGGAACAGCCGATAAAGGCACCGCCTGAACGTGCCGTGCGCATGGACAGGCGCCCATTGCCACAATTTTTGCAGATGCGCGGGTCAGAGCCGTCCTCGGTGGGTGGAAACAGGTGCGGTTCCAGAAACTCGTTGATTTTTTCCAGCACTTCGGTGATCCGCAGATCGGCTGTTTCGGCAATCGCGGCGGAAAAGTCACGCCAGAAGCGGCTTAAAACATCCTTGTAATTTTCATTGCCTGCCGAAATTTTATCTAATTCTTCTTCAAGGCCCGCAGTGTAGTTATAGCCCACATACTGGCGAAAATAGTTTTCCAAAAAGGCGGTTACAAGGCGCCCTTTGTCCTCGGGGATTAGGCGCTTGTTTTCCGAGCGGACATATTCGCGGGTCTGGATGGTGGTCACAATCGAGGCATAGGTTGAAGGCCGCCCGATGCCCAGTTCTTCCATGCGTTTGACAAGTGACGCCTCGGTATAACGCGGTGGTGGTTGGGTGAAATGTTGTTCCGGCATGATCGCCTTTTTGTCCAGCGGATCGCCCATTGCCAATTGCGGTAGGCGTTTGTCGTTTTCGTCCACAACGGTATCGTCGTGACCCTCTTCGTAAACTTTTAAAAACCCGTCAAAAACAATAACCTGACCTGTTGCCCGCAGGCCGACCTGGCCGTCCTGCGATGCGATGTCAACCGTGGTGCGTTCCAGTTTCGCGCTGGACATCTGGCTGGCTATGGTGCGCTTCCAGATCAGATCGTAAAGCTTGCGTTGATCCGCTTCCAGCCGTGACAGGCTTTCGGGCTTTGCCGCCATATCGGTGGGGCGGATACATTCGTGGGCTTCTTGCGCGTTTTTGACTTTGTTTTTGTAAACGCGGGGCTCTTTTGAGACAAATTCGGGCCCGTAAAAATCGCTGATTGCGCTACGGGCCGCCGTGATCGCTTCGGCGGCCATATCAATGCCGTCGGTTCGCATATAGGTGATGTAGCCCGCTTCGTATAACCGTTGCGCCACCGACATGGTCTGGCGGGCACCAAACCCGAATTTGCGGCTGGCTTCTTGTTGCAGTGTCGAGGTCATGAAGGGGGCTGAAGGGTTGCGGTTGGCGGGTTTTGCTTCGACCAGCGAAACCGACAAATCGCGCGATTTGATCGCCTGTACGGCCAATTCGGCAGCGGCTGCGTTATCAATGTCGAACTTTTCCAGTTTTTTACCGGCAAGGGTGCGCAAGCTGGCGTTAAAACTTTGGCCGCGCGGGGTGATGAGGTTTGCTTTTACCGACCAGTATTCGCGGTTTTTGAAAGCCTCGATTTCCATCTCGCGTTCAACGATCAGGCGCAAGGTCACGGATTGCACGCGGCCTGCGGATTTTGCCCCTGGTAATTTGCGCCACAAAACCGGCGACAGGTTAAAGCCCACCAGATAGTCCAAGGCGCGGCGCGCCAGATAGGCTTCGACCAGCTCCATATCCACTTGGCGCGGATTTTTCATCGCGGCGGTGACCGCGTTTTTGGTGATCGCGTTGAACACAACACGGCTGACGGGAGTGGATTTTTTGATCGCTTTTCGGGCCCGCAGGGTTTCTTCCAGATGCCACGAAATCGCCTCGCCCTCACGGTCGGGGTCGGTCGCGAGAATTAGTTCGTTATCGTCTTTTAGCGCATCCACAATCGCCTTGATGTGCTTTTTGCTGTCGGTCGCGACCTCCCATTTCATCTCGAAACCATTCTCGGTATCGACCGAGCCGTTTTTGGGGGGCAAGTCGCGGACATGGCCGTAAGAGGCCAGAACCGTATAGTTGTCGCCGAGGTATTTATTGATGGTTTTGGCCTTGGCGGGGGATTCGACAACAACTACTGGCATGTAATTTCCTTAGCGATTCACGGAGGGCTCCGTTGGGCGCAATAGATGTGTCGGTAAGGGGGGGATTGTCAATGGGGTGAATTAAGATGGGTTGACCTGGTGTGTTATTTGCGCGGCTCAACCTTAAACAGCTAGGGCCAACAGTCCCCCCGGCTGACGCTCGATCCTGCCCTGTAGTTCCAGATCCATCAGATGTTGGGATACGGTGCGTGCCGGCAGTCCGCTGTCGCGAATGACAAGATCCTCGGTTACGGCAGAGCTGCCTAAAAGGTTCAGGATTTTGGCGTGCGCTTCTGCGGTTGAAGCATCCATGACTTTATTGCGGGGGCGTGGCTGTGCCGCGCTTTCGGTGGCCGGGCGTTGGGTAGGCAGGGCAAGCGCGTCGATCACGTCTTTGGCAGAGCGTACCAATGTGGCCCCGTCGCGGATCAAAAAATTGCAGCCCGCAGCACGCCCGTCAAACGGGTGACCCGGCACAGCCATGACATCGCGACCAAGATCAAGCGCATCGCGTGCGGTGATCAGGCTGCCTGAAAGAGATGGTCGCAAGATTTCGGACCAGTTGTTAAGGTGGATCGACTAATGAAAGAGACGATTCAAAATGACAAAAAGAAAGAACCATTCACCTGATTTC
>JASFZB010000067.1:0-28425 GCA_045046705.1 Rhodobacterales bacterium
ATATTTTATTTTTCTCTGAATATTACCTAAGATTTGTTCTTAAACAACTCTCTTGTTCAAAATGCGTCTTAGGAAAGTGAATATCATTTTACGAAATCAAAAAGGCGATGCAAATACGCATCACAAGGCCGCTATATATGCCTAATTGCCACTTAATTTCTTGAGCTTTTCAAATAGTTTGGCCCGTTTTGCCCCGAATTTTTTCGTTCCATTAACTTTTTTATAATGAATATCCGGGTTATAACTTGTAATGCCAAGCTTCAAATGATCGACCGTTAGCAACCCCATTGCGGCCAAAACGCCGTAAGCATTTACATATTCATCGCGAATTGCGGTTAGAAGATCGGATTGCGATTGCAACACATCCTGCTCCGAGTTCAACACATCCAAGGTCGTGCGGGCCCCGAGTTTGGCTTCCTCGCTGGCCCCGTCAAAGGCAATTTGTGCGGCTCGTACCTGCTTTTGACGCGCCTTGATACTGGCCTTGGAGGCAACCCAAGTGGCATAAAGGCTTTGCACATTTTGGCGCACTTGCAGGCCGGTAAGTTGCAAGTTGGCTTTTTGTTGATCCAGTTGGGCAATGGCTTGACGTTCGCGACTGTTAAGCCGCCCGCCTTGATATATGGTTTGATTGACATCCAGCCCGACACTGCCCGAATTTTGATATATGTTCAGAAAGCTGTTGGTGCCACGTTGCGCGCTTATCAAAGCACTGACAGAGGGCCGTTTGTTTCCCCGCGCAATTTCCACCGCCTTTTCAGCGGCTTGCACAAGAAATTGTTGTTGTACGATGTTGGGATGCTTTGCAATCGCAACGGCTTCGGCCGCATCGGCAGAGGCGGGCAGTTTCGGGGTTGCAGGCGGGGTGCGCAGGTTTTTTGGTTTTGATCCTATTGCCGCGATATACGCACTAATAGAGCGTTTCAAAGCGGCGCGGCTGATTTGCAAGGTGCTTTGTGCCGCCGCAAGCCGCGAGTCGGCCTGTGCCACATCTGTACGGGTCACTTCGCCGACCTGAAAACGCTCATTGGCGGCGCGTACCTCTTCAGCCAGAACCTTGACGCTGTTTCGGGCAATTTCAACATTGCTTTGATCGCGGCGCACATCCATAAAAGCGGTGACGGCATTAAGTAAAACATTTTGTTCGGTTGCGATCAGGGCCTGCCGGCTGGCAAGCACATTGTCGCGTGCTTGTTCAACCCCCAAGCGCCCGGTGCCACCTGTATAAATTGGAATGGCCGCCGTAAGTGACGCACTGTTGGACTGTGTCGCGCCGGTGTTGGGGGATCGCGTGATGCGGCGGTCTGCTGAAAGATTTCCCCTTACTGTCGGAAGGTTGACAGCTTTGGACTGGCGTACGGCTTCATCTGTGGCACGCAGGCTGGAGCGCCCGACACGCAACGCCGGATTGGTTTGATATGCGGCAATCAACGCATCTGTCAGGGTGGTCGAAAAACCGGGGCTTGCAAGCGCCACAAGAACACTTATCGTTGTTACTTTTAATATATTATTAAGTGACATTGCGTGTATTCCTTGGATGGCGTGTAAATTTATCAGGTAAACTTAAATTCTGCTTTTGTCTCGAAGCCCTTGATCAAAGGTGCTGTTGCGTTGAAAACCACTTGCCAGGACAGTTTTTTATTTGACTTATACCCGACACGGCATTCGCCTATTTTGTGGTCGCCGAATATAGTGCAAATCCGCCCGCCTTCCTTTAGTTGATCAATCAATGCCGTTGGAATTTTCCCGACCGAGCCTTGCAGTATAATAACGTCATAGGGGCCGTTTTTTGCATTGCCTTCGGTCAAATCGCCAAATGCCACAAATGCATTATCGACGGATTGTTGGCTTAAGGCCGCCGTGGTTTTTTCGACCATGTCGGCATCGCTTTCAACCGCAACCACGGCTTCTGCCAATTTTGCCAAAATGGCGGTGGAATAGCCCAGACCGCAGCCAATATCCAAAACCAGCTCATCGGGTTGTATGTTCAGGGCGTCCAGCATTTTTGCGAACACACGCGGGTCCAGCAAGCTGCGCTGATTCCCCAAATCCATATGATCGCCCACATAGGCAATGGGGCGGCAACTGTCGGGAACATATGTTTCGCGCGGCGTGGTCAGAAAGGCTTCTATAATCGGGTATTTTGTCACATCGGAGGGGCGTATCTGGCAATCTACCATCGCTGTGCGTGCCATTTTGTAGTCAGTCATTGAATTACCTTCAATTTTGGGGCTAAGGCTTTTGTTTGCTTTTGCCACAGTTCATGGGGCGGGGCAACCAATCAGCGCAAAGATTTTGTTTGCGGTTTTGTCTGTGATGTCGTTGTTTGTGTTTTGATTGCAGATCACCCCCATCGCACAATAGGCTTTGAACTATAGACGGCATATGCGTAAACTGCAGATACAATGCGGGAGGGATATATGAACGTTGCCGATTTTGAAAAATTCAGTTTTACAGCACAGCTAACCACGGGCGAAACTGTTACGCATGATGTTTATTTAGCCGGTGACGGGCCTGCAATCTTGATGATACAGGAATTGCCCGGTATTGATCAGGACACCTTAAATCTGGCGCAATCGTTGATAGATCAGGGTTATTCGGTGTATCTTCCGCATTTATTTGGCACATTTGGCCGTAAAACCCTACTGCGCAACACCGTCCGCCTGTTTTGTGTTCGCCGCGAAATCAACCTATTTGCCCGCGGCAAACAAAGCCCGATTACCGCATGGTTGCGGGCCCTCTGTGCCGCTATTGAAACCCGCGCAGGTCAAGGGCGCATCGGGGTGATCGGCATGTGCCTGTCAGGCAGTTTTGCCTTGGCAATGATGGCCGATGATGCGGTATTGGGCGCGGTGGCAAGCCAGCCGTCCTTGCCGGTCTTTGGCGGCGATGCGCTGGATATGGGGCCGGACGACATTGTGGAATGCAAAGCGGCGATGAAAGCCAAAGGCGGGGCGTTGGCGATGCGCTATAAGAATGACAAAATAGCCCGGCGCGAAACCATGCAGGCGATAGACGCCGCCTTTGCGCCTTATATCAAGACGGTTGCGTTCGAGGGCGCGAAACACTCGCTTTTGACAGGTGATTTCAATCAGGCGGCCTATGATGAGATGTCGGCCTATTTCAAGGCGCGTTTTGCCACCTAACCCTTCGAAACAGGAACAGTTTTCACATCCCCATAGCCATTGAACCGGGTTGCGATCGAATGGGTGTAGGCACCAGAATTTTCAAACAGGATATAATCTCCCTCGGTCACGGTGTCGGGTAACGACAACGGCGTTTTCAGGTGATCAAGCGAATCGCAGGTTGGCCCGAAAATGTTGAAATCCCGGCAGGTCTTGGGCGGTGGTGTCTGTTGCAGTGATACCACCTGATACCGCTCGATATGCCCGATGTCGCGAAACTCGGCAAGCCCGCCGTAGATGCCGTCATTCAGGTAAAGGGTATTCCCCGACAGCGATTTGATACGCAAAGCCAGACTGAAACACTCGGCCACCATGGCGCGACCCGGCTCGCATGCCAGGTGCGGCGGATTGTTTGGAAAATACTGTGCGGTGGCACTTTTAATGGCTTTGAATATCGGGACAAGATCGGGTTTTACCCCACCACGATGGCTGGGAAATCCGCCGCCAACATTCAGGCGTTTAAGCGTGCATTTCGCCTGTTTGGCAATGGCGGCACAGGTTTTGATATAGGCCGTCCAGATTTGCGGGTCTGTGCATTGTGTGCCCGGGTGAAAGGTCATGGATGCGGTGTGGCCGCTGTCCATCACACGGCGCAGCAAGGCGGTGCAGTCTTGCGCATCGGCGCCGAATTTTGCCCCGAAATTATAGGCCGAGCCGGCCAGATCAAGTTTCAGGCGCACCGATATTTCGCACCCTGCGGGAATATGCGCCAACAGCTTGTCCAATTCTCCGACGCGGTCAACCGAATAGCTGCGCACGCTTTTGGCAACCGCGTGTTCAATTTCGTCCTTTGAACGGATCGGATTGTGGTAATGCAACACCGCATCGGGTTTTAGGCGGCGCAAAAGGTCGATTTCGACTGGCGAGGCCACATCAAACGCGCCAATCCCTGCCGCAATCAACCGGCGCAACACCCGCTTGCTTGGGTTGGCTTTGACTGCATAGGTGACAAGCCCGGGAAAGTCTTTGCAAAACCGGCGGGCGGTATCGGTCAACACCATAGGGTCGAAGAATGCCACGGGCAAATCGGGCCTGTAGCGGGCTAGATAATCCGCTCTTGTCTGCAAAATCGCGTGTTGAAAACCCATATGCGTATCCTTTTTTCACGAGTTTCACCCGAAACCCCGAAAATAGCACTCGTCAATATGGGCGATTTGTGTTTATTATAGGGTGATATGACGAACTAACAGGCAATCTGTATAATGGACGACACGGACAAACGGTTGATAGCCGCCCTTGCTGCCAATGCGCGACTGCCGGTTTCTACCTTGGCCGCTGATCTGGGGCTGGCGCGTACCACGGTGCAGGCGCGGATTGACCGGCTGGAACGCAGCGGCATTATTGCAGGCTACACAGTACGCCTGACGGATGCCGCCACTGCGGCGCGCATTCATGCTACCGCACTTTTGCAGATCGACCCGCAAAAGCAGGCCGGCATCATCGGACGGTTGAAAGTCATTGATAACGTGCAACAGGCCTTTACCACCTCGGGGCGATTTGATCTGGTCTTGCAACTGGTCACCGACACCACCGCCGAGCTGGATATGGTTCTGGATCGGATCGGTGCCCTTGACGGGGTGAAATCATCCGAAAGCCTGATCCGCCTGAGCCGGAAAATAGACCGCGCAATTTGATCCTTCCCCTTCGGGCAAAGCCCATGTAAAAGCCCCTTAAACACTGGTTTAAGGCAAGAAAAATGGCGATGGAAAAGAACTTTGATGCGGCAGCCTGCGAAGCGGCCCTGTTTGAAAAATGGATGGATGCGAAAGCGTTCAAAGCGGGGGCCAATGCCAAACCGGGCATGGACAGTTTCTGCATTATGATCCCGCCGCCGAACGTGACGGGTTCCTTGCACATGGGCCACGCCTTTAACAACACCTTGCAGGACATCATGGTGCGCTGGCACCGGATGCGCGGCTTTGATACGCTATGGCAACCGGGTCAGGATCATGCGGGCATTGCCACCCAAATGGTGGTGGAACGCGATATGGCCGCCAACGGTGAAGGCAAACGCACCGATATGGGCCGCGAGGATTTTGTCAAACGGGTCTGGCAGCAAAAGGAAAAGTCGGGCGATATTATCATCAATCAATTGAAACGTCTTGGCGCATCGTGTGACTGGGATCGCAACCGCTTTACCATGGACGAAGGCTTTCATGACGCGGTGCTGAAAGTGTTTGTCGATCTTTACAACAAGGGGATGATTTACAAGGGCAAGCGTCTGGTAAACTGGGACCCGCATTTTGAAACCGCCATATCCGATCTGGAGGTCGAAAACATCGAGGTCGACGGCCACATGTGGCACTTCAAATACCCGCTGGCAGGTGGGCAGACTTATGAATATGTCGAAAAAGACGAAGACGGTAATGTGATCCTGCGTGAGACCCGCGATTACATTTCCATCGCCACCACACGCCCCGAAACCATGCTGGGCGACGGGGCAGTGGCCGTGTTCACCACCGATGAACGCTATGCGCCGCTGGTCGGCAAGCTCTGCGAAATCCCCGTGGGGCCAAAACAGCATCGCCGCCTGATCCCGATTATCACGGATGAATACCCCGATCCCGATTTCGGTTCGGGTGCGGTGAAAATCACCGGTGCGCATGATTTCAACGACTATCAAGTGGCAAAACGTAATGGCATTCCGATGTATAACCTGTTGGACACCAAGGGTGCGATGCGCGGTGACGGCAAGCCGTATGCGCAAGAGGCCGCCGTGGCCCAAGCGATTGCCAATGGCACGCAGGATTTTGATGAAGCGATGATCGCGGCGATGAACCTTGTTCCCGATGAATATCGCGGGCTTGACCGCTTTGAAGCCCGCAAACGCGTGGTTGCCGACATCACTGCCGAGGGTCTGGCGGTGATGGTTGACGGTGAACCGTACGTCGAAAACAAGAAGATCATGCAGCCCTTTGGTGATCGCTCGAAAGTGGTGATCGAGCCGATGCTGACCGATCAGTGGTTTGTCGATACCAAACAGATCGTGCAACCCGCCATTGATGCGGTCAAGGACGGCACCGTGCAAATCCTGCCCGAAGGCGACAAGAAGGTGTATTTCCACTGGCTGGAAAACATCGAGCCTTGGTGTATTTCGCGGCAACTGTGGTGGGGGCACCAAGTGCCGGTTTGGTATGGGCCAAAATATGATGAGAATGGAAGTGTCACTGACATGATAGGCGAAGCATTCTGCGCCTCTTCTGAGGATGATGCCATTATTTTAGCTAAAAATCATTATAATGCGACGCTTGGTTACGAAGTAGAAGTGATTATTCAACCTATAGAGGATACCCGTTCTGGGACACGCCCAGAGCCAATGCCTATGGCAAGTGGATACGGCTGGGGAAATGAACAGCCAAAGATTACGAGAGTAAGAATTGCCCGCGACCCGGACGTCCTAGACACATGGTTCTCGTCCGGTCTCTGGCCATTCGGCACCCTTGGCTGGCCCGAAGACACCTCGGAACTGGAACGCTATTACAAATCCGACAACGTCAACCGCGTGCTGATCACCGGCTTTGACATCATCTTTTTCTGGGTTGCCCGGATGATGATGATGGGCATTGAGGTAATGGATAAAGTCCCCTTCGAAACCGTCTATGTCCACCCGCTGGTGCGCGACGAGAAGGGCAAGAAAATGTCCAAATCCACCGGCAACGTGATTGATCCGCTGGATTTGATGGATAAATACGGCACCGATGCGGTGCGCTTTACCCTGACCGCCATGGCCGCCATGGGGCGTGATTTGAAACTGTCGGAAGACCGCATCGTCGGCTACCGCAATTTCGGCACCAAGCTGTGGAATGCGGCGCGGTTTGCCGAGTTCAATGAAGCCCGCCCGCAGGCAGGTTTCGATCCCAAATCGGTCAACCAAACCCTGAACAAATGGATCATCGGCGAAACCGCTCTGGTGCTGGAAGCGGTGAACTCTGCGCTTGATCAATACCGTTTCAACGACGCCGCAAACGCGCTTTATGCTTTCGTTTGGGGCAAGGTTTGCGACTGGTATGTAGAGCTGTCGAAGCCGTTGTTTCAAGGTGATGATGCCGCCATCAAGGCCGAAACACAGACCACGTTGGCCTGGGTGCTGGATCAGTGCCTGATCCTGCTGCACCCGATTATGCCGTTTATCACCGAACAGCTTTGGGGCGATATTGCCAAGCGCGACACTATGCTGGTGCATGCAAACTGGCCGACATATACCGCAATAGATTATGTCGATGTGGATGCGGCGCGTGAAATGAACTGGGTGGTCAGCCTTATCGAACAAATCCGTTCGGTTCGCGCCGAAATGCATGTCAACGCAGGGGCTAAAATTCCGATGGTTCAACTGGAACTGGACGCATTGGGAAAAGCCGCTTTGGCCGGCAATCTGACCATGATCAAACGTCTGGCGCGGATTGAAGAGCTGTCGCAAGCGGCCCAAGCCCCGAAAGGCTCGGTGACGCTGGCGGTCGAGGGCGGCACGTTCTGCCTGCCTTTGGCAGATGTGATCGACGTGGAAGCAGAAAAAGCCCGCCTGACCAAAGGCATCGAAAAGCTGGAAAAAGAACTGAACATGATCAAGGGCAAGCTGGCCAATGAAAAATTCATCGCCAACGCACCCGAAGCCGTGGTTGCGGAAAACCGCGCCCGTGTCGATGTCGGCGGCGAAGAGTTGAAAACCCTGCAAGCGGCTTACGACCGCGTCGCGGCTTTGGGCTGATCTGCTTTTCCAATCAATTTTAATGCGATCTGCGCGGGGATTTTAACCGATGGACAAACCACCCTTAAAAGGCCCGCGTTACACTGATCTGGTTGCAAGCCTGCCGGACACGGTACCTTTCGTTGATCCCGAAACCGACGAGCGCGGGTTGGGCCATGCATTTGCTGCCCGCTTGGGAGCCAATGAAAACGTGTTTGGGCCGTCACCCGAAGCGGTAGCGGCGATGCGCGTGGCTGATACCGAGCTTTGGAAATACGGCACCGCTGACAGCTATGACCTGAAAAACGCGCTGGCGGCGCATTATGGTATTCACACTGAAAATATAGTGGTGGGTGAAGGCATCGACGGTTTGCTGGGCTATCTGGTGCGGCTGCTTGTCGGGCCGGGGGACAGGGTTGTGACCTCGCACGGGGCGTATCCGACGTTCAATTACCATGTGGCGGCATATGGTGGCGACATTGTTACGGTGCCATTTAACGGCAATTATGAAGACCCTGCAGCTTTGGTGGCAAAAGCTGCCGCTGTCGGGGCCAAGCTGATTTATTTGGCCAATCCCGACAATCCCATGGGCACGGTGCATGATGCCGCAACCATTGAAGCGGCGATCAATGCGGTGCCTGACGGGGCGGTGCTGGTGCTGGACGAGGCTTATGCCGAGTTTGCCCCTTCAGGCACTGCACCCGCTTTTGATACCGATGATACGCGTGTCATTCGCATGCGCACGTTTTCCAAGGCCTACGGGCTTGCAGGTGTGCGGGTGGGCTATGCCATCGGGCATATGGGGTTGATCAAAAGTTTTGACAAAATCCGCAATCATTTCGGACTGGGGCGGTCAGGGCAAATCGGGGCACTGGCCGCGTTGCGCGATCAGGCTTATCTGGCCGAAGTGCTGGCAAAAGTCGCGGTTGCACGGGATCGGATTTCAAAAGTAGCTGTGACAAACGGTTTGGAACCGATTTCGTCCGCTACGAATTTTGTCACCATGGATTGTAGTCGGGACGCGGATTTTGCCAAAGCCGTGGTTGATGATATGGCCCGGCGCGGGGTCTTTATCCGCCGTCCCTTTGTGGCACCCTATACCCGCTGCATTCGTGTATCCGCCGGGCGCGGGCAGGATTTGGATGTGTTTGAAGCGGCCTTGCCGCTGGCCCTGAAGGCCTGCGGCTAACCCTTGGCAATCACCTGAGCTGCCGCATCCAATGCGCCGTTGCCATGCGAAATATCAAGTGTTTTCAAAGCACTGTCAATCGTTCCCAAGGCACCCATAATCATTGGGACATTCAAATGCCCCATATGGCCGATGCGAAATGTGTTGTGCCATTTATCCGTGCCTTCCGGTGCAAATCCCAGCCCGATGCCCAGGGTCAGACCTGCAACGTCTTCACACCATCTGCGGATTTTTGTGCCATCACCGTTGCTGGTTCTAATGCATGTCACTGCGCAAGAGCGGTTATCAGGGTCAGCCACATTCATCCGCAAGCCGCCTTCCTTGGCACCCCAAACATCCAAAGCGGCCCAGATTGCTTTGGCGAATAATTCTTGACGCGCCCATGCCTGTTCCAAACCCTCTTCATGCACCAATATGTCCAAGGCTTCACGCAAGCCAAGCAGGTGATGTGTCGGGGCGGTGCCGCCGAAGTTTTGATAAAACCCGACAGGATCCATGCGCGGATTCCAGTCCCAGTAATTTGTCGCCAAGTCGGCTGAGACACGCGCGGCCAAAGCACGCGGATTGGCGTAAACAAAAGACAGGCCGGGTGGCAGCATCAGGCCTTTTTGGCAGCCCGCCACCACCAGATCAACGCCCCATGCGTCCATCTCGAAACGTTCGCAGCCCAGACTGGCAATGCAATCAACCATGAAAAGGGCAGGGTGACCGGCTGCATCTATGGCTTTGCGCAAGGCGGGAATATCGTTTTTAACCGAGGATGCGGTATCGGTCTGGGTGACAAATATCGCTTTGTATTCATGGTTTTTATCGTCGCGGAGCGCCTGTTCCAGTTTTTCAGGGTCGGCGGGGGATGACATGCCGAAATCCAGCACTTGCGGTTTGATCCCGGTGGTCATGCCCCATTCGCCCCAGCCAATGGCAAACCGGCCAGTGCCAAGTACCAGAACCTTGTCGCCCCGGCTTAGGGTGTTGGTGATTGCCGCTTCCCACGCGCCGTGGCCGTTGGCGACATAGATCGCAACCTTGCCCTTGGTGCGGGCAACAGCTTTCAGGTCGGGGAAAAGCGTTGTGGTCAGATCGACCAAAGCCCCTTCATATATGTTGGGTGCTGCTTTATGCATGGCGTTCAGCACCCTGTCGGGGATAACCGAGGGGCCGGGAATTGCCATCAGGTGGCGACCATAGTGAAGGGGCATATTCTAAGTCCTAAAGGTGTTTTTCAAAGTGTTAGGGCAAAGCCTAAAACCCGTCAATCAAACAGTTTACAAAAACAGCTTGGTGGACATGGCCGTTTAAGATGATAAACAGGTATTTGGAATGGGCTAAGGATGCCAAACAAGGATGACTGCACAAAATTCGAAACACCTTAGCGCACGCGAGGCGTATGGCCGTTTATGGCAGGGCTGGGTCAAGCAGCATTGGCCGTATTTATTGCTTTCCGCCGGGCTGATGGTGATTATTGCAATAACAACAGCCGGTTATGCGAAATTTATGGAATTTACCATTGCCGGTCTGGAAAAACGCGATGTGGATGTTGTCTATTGGGCCCCGCTCGGTATTATTGCTTTAACGCTGACCCGCAGTATTTGCCACTATTCGAATGTTGTCTTGCAAAACCGGATTTTAAGCCGGGTTCAGGCCGACTTGCAGCGTAAAATGTATGCAACTTTGGTGGACATGGATCTGGGTCAGCTTCTGGCCGAATCCCCTGCCGCTATTTCGGCCCGGTTTTCGGCGGATATAGAATTGATCCGCGGCGCCACCATTGCCGTGTTCGGCTCCTTGCGCGACGTGTTGACCCTGATTGCAACCGTGGCTGTGATGTTGTCGATTGACTGGGCCATGACGCTGGCATTGATCGCCTTGTTCGCATTGGTGTTTGCCCCTGTCGGAATCGCGGGGACGCATATTCGCAACACGTCCAAGGAAATCCAGCAGGAAATCGCGCAAATGACCAGCTCGGTCAACGAGGGCCTGTCGGGCATTCGCATGGTGCGCACCTACCAGTTGGAAGATACCCTTAAAGCCACGTCGAACAAAAGCTTTGAACGCCTCTACACCTTGCGTGTGGCGATCGTGAAATGGCAAGCCGCCCTGTCGCCGATTGTTGAAGCACTGGCGGGTGTGGCCGTTGGCGCAACATTGTTTCTGGTGGCGTTGCGGATGCAGTCGGGGGCCATTGATATTGCCGGTATGATCGGGTTGATTACTGCCCTCGGGGTGATTACAAACCCTGGGCGCAAGCTGACACAGGCCTTTGCGGTTGGCTCGCAAGGGATTTCCGCGCTCGAGCGGGTTTACGGATTTTTTGACACTAAAAACACGGTGACCGATGGGCCGAACACTGTGAAGGGGGGACGGGTCAAGGGGGAAATCAGGTTTGATCATGTGGATTTCGACTATCCCGATGGCTACCGCGCGCTTAAATCCATCAACCTGACCATCGAGGCGGGGAAAACCTATGCCTTTGTCGGGCGTTCAGGGGCGGGGAAAACCACTGTGTTCAACCTGTTGCCACGTCTGTTTGATCCATCGGGCGGGAAAATTCTGCTTGATGGGCAAGAGATTAAATCGCTGACACTGAAATCGTTGCGAGATCAAATTTCGCTGGTCAGCCAAGACAGTATTCTATTGTCGGGAACGGTGACGCAAAACATTGGTTTCGGTCGTGAAGGGGCGGATAAAGCGGCTTGTGTTGCGGCGGCTAAAGCGGCGGCGGCTGATGGTTTTATATCTAAGTTGCCGAAAGGCTATGATACCAAAATCGAGCCGTCCAAATCCACCTTTTCGGGTGGCGAGCGGCAACGCCTGTCTATCGCGCGCGCGATTGTGCGCAATGCGCCGATCTTGCTGCTGGACGAGCCTACGTCGGCATTGGACGCGGAATCCGAGGCCTCTATTCGCGCCGCCCTTGATGGTTTGTCAAAGGGTCGCACCACGCTTGTAATCGCGCACCGTTTGTCAACGATTCTGGATGCCGACCAGATTGTGGTGATGGATGCGGGCAAAATCGTGGCCCAAGGCACCCATGACGAATTGCTGGCTGAGGGCGGGATTTATGCCGACCTTTATAATCTACAGTTCGATCTAAGCCCGGAAAAGGGGCGGGGGTACAAGTCTGGCGGCAACGGCATTCGAAAACCCGCCGTTGGCCCGGTCGAGCGTATTTTCCGGATGCTGGGGTTTTAACGGCGGTAGCGTTTGGCCAGTTTTTCGGGGGAAACACCCAGAAAATACCGCGCCAACGTGCCCAGATTTTTGCACGATCTGGTAAACCAGCCGTCTTTTATGTAGCGATCAGATCCGGTTGTTGCCGTGATCGGCAGGGCGTGTAATTGACCGTGTAATTGGCCCACAAGGGCGACATCCTCCATCAGCGGAATATTCGGAAAGCCGCCAGATTTTTCATATAACGCCTTGGAAATCAACAAGGTCTGATCGCCGTAAGGCAGGCCAAATATAGCGGCGCGCAAATTTGCCGACGCGGCTATAATGTCCGGCGCAAGCCCGTTTTTATCGAACGCCAGCCTGCAATAGGCCGCCTTGGGGCTATGGGTGATATGGGCCTGCATCAAGCTGACCCAGTTGGGTGATAGCACAGTGTCGGCATGGATGAACAACAACCACCGCCCTTTGGCGGCTTTTGCGCCTGCGTGCAACTGTCCGCCGCGCCCTTCGGGGGCTGAAATCAGCCGTGCCCCGACATCCTTTGCGATGCGCTCTATCCCGTCCGAAGAGCCGCCATCGGCAAGGATGACCTCGCACACAAGCGATGCGGCCCAGCCTTGACGCAGGCACGCCAGTGTCGGCGCGATGGTGGAGCAGCTATTCAATGTGGGGATGATAACCGAGACGGGGGCGGGCATTGTGATCTCACTCATGGATTGTCTTGTGCCCGTTTAA
The DNA here is from genome assembly GCA_045046705.1 of Rhodobacterales bacterium. Classification (GTDB taxonomy): domain Bacteria; phylum Pseudomonadota; class Alphaproteobacteria; order Rhodobacterales; family Rhodobacteraceae; genus Amylibacter. The sequence continues at coordinate 12,965 of JASFZB010000067.1, forward strand.
CGCATAAGTCAGAAGAAAGCGATGACAGGAGTGCCCCGATGATGGGTGAACAGACGACAGATAGAACGGTTCTAAAGATTTCCGGCGCGGATGCGGAGAAATTTTTGCAAGATATGGTGACCAATGATGTGACCAAAGGCGGGCTTATCTATGCCGCCTTGCTGACACCGCAGGGGAAATACCTGTTTGATTTTTTTCTTCTGAAACAGGATGCGCATTGGGTGCTGGACATAAAGGCTGAACGGGCGTCGGCATTGGCGCAGCGTTTGGCAATGTACCGTTTGCGCGCCGATGTGGCGATTTCGGAAAGCGATCTGCCAGTGCAGCGCGGTTTGGGCCAGATGCCAGAGGGGGCTTTTCCCGACCCGCGCCACGCGGCCCTTGGCTGGCGTCTGTATGGGGGAAATGTGGGGGGCGTGTCGACAATCGATTGGGATGCTATCCGTGTGGAACATTGCATCCCCGAAACCGGGGTCGAGCTGATTTCCGGCGAGAGCTATATTCTGGAAGCCGGTTTTGAACGCCTGAACGGCGTGGATTTCAAAAAAGGCTGTTATGTGGGTCAGGAAATTTCAGCGCGCATGAAACACAAAACCGAGCTGCGCAAAGGGCTGGCAACGGTTGCGGTGACGGGCGTAGCCCCCGTGGGCACCGAGATAACCGCAATGGGAAAAGCCGCGGGTGTGCTTTACACACAGGCAGGCGGCAAGGCCATTGCCTATCTGCGGTTTGACCGCGCCAAGGGGCAGATGCAAGCCGCCGATGCCACGGTTTCTGTGTTGTAATAAAGACTTAAGCGTTGCGGACGATTTTCACGAACTGGTTAAAGACCGGTTCATTCGAGGCGATAACGCTGCCGTCGGTCAGGCTGTTGCCATCCTGATATACGGATGTTGTCAGCCCGCCGGCCTCTTTGACCAATAACAACCCCGCAGCTATGTCCCAGATATTCAGGCGGCGCTCCCAATAGCCATCATAGCGGCCTGCGGCGGTGTAGGCCAAGTCAAGCGATGCAGCCCCCCAGCGGCGCACGCCGGCACAGGCGGGCAGGATGCGGGCAAGATCTTGCAGCGTGTCTGGCAAATCGCCGCGACCGCCAAAAGGCAGGCCGGTGGCAAAGATCATTTCGATCATCCGCGTGCGCCCCGATGTGCGGATGCGTTTGTCGTTCATCCATGCGCCGCCGCCTTTTTCGGCGATGAACATTTCTTCGCCCGAGGGGTTGAATACCACGGCTGCAACGATTTCGCCTTTGTGTTCAAGGGCGATGGATATGGCCCAGTGCGGCAGGCCGTGCAAAAAGTTGGTGGTGCCGTCCAAGGGATCGACAATCCAGCGGCGGGTCGGATCAGCGCCTTTTATTTCTGAACTTTCTTCACCGCAAAAGCCGTAATTCGGGCGGGCTTCCAAAAGTTCCTCTTGCAGAATTTCTTCGGCTTTCAGATCAGCCCGGCTGACAAAATCACCGGGGCCTTTGGCTGACACTTGCAGATTTTCGACTTCCTTGAAATCGCGCATTAGCGATCGGCCTGCCTTGCGGGCGGCTTTGATCATCACATTGATATTGGCGGACCATTGCGACATGGGTTTTATCCTTCGTGTTCGGGTTGGCTTCCTTTGGCCGAGTTTTAAGCGAAGGTCAACGCCTTGCCTGTGTTTTGGTGAATTTCACGAAGTCCTGGATATAGCCCAGTTCGGTGTCGCCATTGCGCACAGCCGCATACAGGCGGCGCGACAGGCCTGCTTTGGTGATCCTTTTGCTGACAAAATCATGGCCGTATTGTTCACTGTTGACCACCCAGTCGGGCAGGACGGAAACGCCGCGATTGGACGCCACCAAAAGCACGATCACGGCCGTCAGTTCAACTTGGCGCAGGGCTTTGGGTTCCAGTTTGGCGGGGGTCAAAAGTTCAGTGTAGATGTCCAGACGTGATTTTTCTTCGGGGTAGGTGATCAGGGTTTGATCGACCAAATCCTCGGCCACGATATAATCTTTTTCGGCCAAGGGGTGTTCCTTGGCGCATATGAACGTCGGTTCGTACTCAAAAAGCGGGATGAAGGTGATGCCGTCGATGGCTTCCGGGTCGTCCGATATGGCGACATCGACCTCTTCGCGTTGCAATGCGGGCAGGGCGTCAAATGCCAAACTGGGGCGGATGTCCACATCCACATGACCCCATGATTTGCGGAATTGTTCCAGCACCGGAAACAGCCAGTCAAAACAGGCGTGACACTCTATAGCGATGTGAAGCCGGCCCGCCTTGCCATCAATGGTTTCGGCAAAGTCGATTTCCGCTGCCCGCACGCGCGGCAGAATTTCGTCGGCCAGTTTCAACAGCTTATGGCCGGCTTTCGAAAGCTTCAGAGGCTTTGAACGCCGCAAAAACAACTCCATTCCGACCTGATCTTCCAGGGCTTTGACCTGGTGTGACAAGGCGGATTGTGTGATATTCAACACGTCAGCGGCGCGCGCCAGACCGCCTTGGTCGTGAATGGCTTTGATGGTGCGCAGATGGCGGAATTCTAAATACATCGGTCAAACTCTTTATGCGTGTGTTTCATGTTTTATATGAAAAATATGAATTTGATTCAATGGGGCTTGTGTGGAAAAAGCAAAGTAACAAAAGAAAGTGTATGTGTTCCCATGTCTGTTATCCGTGAAACCTTTGGTCTTTCATTCGAGTTTTTTCCACCCCAGTCACTGGAAGCCAGTTTCAAGCTGTGGACGGCGATCGATGCGCTTGCAGGGTTTGCACCGGAGTTTGTCTCTGTGACTTACGGTGCCGGCGGATCAACGCGCGAACTGACAAAATCGGCTGTTGCGGTGATTCGCCAAAACTACGGGTTGGAAGTGGCGGGGCATTTGACCTGCGTTAATGCAACCCGCGATGAAGTGCTGGAAGTGGCGCGCGGCTATATGGCCAGCGGTGCCAAAGAAATCGTCGCCTTGCGCGGTGACGCAGCAAAAGGCGCTGACAGCTTTTCGGCCCACCCTGACGGTTTTGCCAGCAGTGTTGAACTGATCGAAGCCTTGGCCGAAATGGATGCGTTCAAAATCCGTGTCGGGGCCTATCCGCATAAACACCCCGAAGCGGTGGATACGCAGGCTGACATCGACTATCTGAAACGCAAATTCGAAGCCGGGGCCGACAGTGCCATCACCCAGTTTTTCTTTGAGGCCGAAGATTTCCTGCGCTTTCGTGACGCTTGCGACAAAGCCGGGATCAGGAATAAAATCACCCCCGGTATTTTGCCGATTGAAAATTGGGAAAAAACCAAAAAGTTTACCGCCCGCTGCGGCACAAAAACGCCCGAGTGGATGGACAAAGCTTACCGCAACACTGAAACACCTGATCAGGCGCGGCTGCTGTCAACCGCGCTTTGCACCGAAATATGCGATGATCTTTTGTGCGAAGGTGTAGAGGATCTGCATTTCTACACACTGAACGATGCGACCTTAACCCAGGATGTCTGCCGCGCTTTGGGGCGCAAACTGATTGCGCCTGCGCTGCATAAGGTGGCTTAGGGCGTAGACCTAGCATAAATCACTACGATTTCAGGGGCGGGGTCTGCCCCGGCTTTACGCCCGTTCTGCATATTCCATCGTGTCTGTATTAACCACGATGTCTTCGTCTTGACCGACAAAGGGGGGAATCATCAGGCGCACGCCGTTGTCCAAAACTGCAGGTTTAAAGCTGTTGGCGGCAGTTTGGCCTTTTACCGCCGGTTCGGTCTCGACAACTTTACAGATAACTTTTTGCGGCACTTCGGCGCTTAACGCCTCGGCTTCGTGATACTCGATCTTGATGGTCATGCCGTCTTGTAAAAACGGACGGCGGTCGCCCAGAATATCTGCGGGCAGTTCAATCTGGTCATAGGTTTCCATATCCATAAACACCAGCATACCGTCGTTTTCATACAGGAATTGCTGGTCTTTTTGATCCAGACGCACCTTTTCAACCTTGTCGGCAGAACGGAAACGTTCGTTCAGTTTGGTGTTGTTGCGCAGATTTTTCAGCTCTACCTGTGCAAAGGCACCGCCCTTGCCGGGCTTCACATGATCGACTTTTACCGCGATCCAAAGACCGTTATTATGTTCCAGAATGTTCCCGGGGCGGATTTCGTTCCCATTGATCTTCGGCATGTTTTAGCTCTTCTCAATTAAAAAGGTGGAAAAATTATTCAAAGCGTATATAGAGTGACCTCCTGCTTTAAGCAAGCCGATGTGGGGGTCGGTTCGAAGTTGCCAATCTGTTATGCGCTGAACACATAGCTGACATTCCATATAAGCAATTCCGAATCGTCACAAAAAGTACATATTGGCGCAACCCTAGAAATAGAAGAAAAGATCAAGTCGATAATGTTTGATACAATAGATAATTCTGCATTCATCAATGATCAGGGCAAACGGTCTTCGAAATTGTTTGCCGCTGTGGTTTTGGCTGCGCTGGACGACGCCATCGCTGATGATAAAAAATATGGCAACGGCGTTGAAGGCATCGCCCGCTGGGCCCGCTCGCGCGATGGCCGTGAAGTGCTGATGTGCGCCGGTATTGAACCGACCGAGCGTTGCGTCAAAGGCATGATGGAATTTGTGTCTCGCGGCGTGCGCACCTCGGTGGCGCTGTCCCGCGAAGAAAGCGAACGCCAAGCGGCGGCGCGCGAAGCTGCGTAATTCTGTTAGCGGACCGCGCTAAAATGGGCAGATGACCCGGACACCGCATCTTGTGCTACGAATAGTTTGAACCACCGACCGCCCGATTGTGGCGGCCGGTGGTTTTTCGTTGATTGACCTGATTAGCCAAGAACTTCGGTAACAGCCTGTTTCAGCTTACCGGCGATTTCGTCGGCCTCTTCATGGGTCAGACAGAAAGGGGGCGCGAAACCAAGGATGTCGCCCTGAGGCATGGCCCGGCTTATGATGCCGCGGCTCAAAAGCGCATCGTTCAATGCGTAACTGACTTTTTTGCCCGCATCGAAGTAGGTACGGCTGTCACGGTCTTCGACAAATTCGACCGCCATAAGCAAGCCCTCGCCGCGAACTTCGCCGACATTGGCGTGATCGCCTACGGCCTCGGTCAAAGCCTTTTTCAGGTAGGCCCCCATGGTGCCGGCATTTTTGACAAGCTTCAAGTCGTCAAGCAGCTTGAGGTTGGCAACACCGGCCGCCGCGCAGATCGGGTGGGCGGAATATGTCCAGCCGTGGCCGATGGGGCCAAGCTTGTCGGTGCCTTCTTCCAGTACCTTCCAGAACTTGTCGCTGACAATCGACCCGGACAAAGGCGCGTAGGCCGAGGTCAGGCCTTTGGCGATGGTAATGATGTCGGGTTTCATACCGTAATGCTCGGAGCCGAACATTGACCCGAGGCGGCCAAAACCGGTGACAACCTCGTCGGCGATCAGCAGAATGTCGTGCTTGTCCAACACCGCTTGAATGGCTGGCCAGTAGCCTTCGGGGGGGGGCACCAGGCCACCGGTTCCCAGTGCCGGTTCGCCGATAAAGGCCGCGATGGTATCAGCGCCTTCGCGTTCGATCATGGTCTCTAGGGCTGCCACGCAGTGGGCCACAAATTCCGGCTCGGACTGATCCAGGTTATCGCGACGATAGTAATATGGTGCTTCGGTGTGGATCACATTGGACAGCGGCAGGTCGAACTTGTTGTGAAACAGTTCCAGCCCTGTCAGCGATCCGGTCATCAGACCCGACCCATGATAACCGCGCCAGCGCGAGATGATTTTCTTTTTCTCGGGGCGATCAAGCACATTGTTGTAATACCAGACCAGTTTGATATTGGTTTCATTGGCGTCCGAGCCGCTAAGGCCGAAATACACCTTGGACATATGGGCCGGCGCACGGTCCAGAATCATTTTGGCCAGCGTGATCGAAGCTTCGGTGCCGTGGCCGACATAGGAATGGTAATAGGCCAGTTCTTTGGCCTGGGCCGCTATCGCTTCGGCGATTTCCGGACGGCCATAGCCGACGTTTACGCAGTAAAGGCCGGAAAAAGCATCTAGCAGGCGGTTGCCGTCACGATCCTCGATATGGCAGCCTTTAGCACCGGTCACAACACGCTGCGGGATGTTCCCTCGGGCAAACTCGGCCAGATGTGTAGAGGGATGGAAAAAGCTTTCGCGATCCCATTGTTCAAGTTTATCGTTTTTTAACATTGTTCTTCCTTTTTGTTCTATGCCCAATCACGGCATACATATTTGATTTCCATAAATTCTTCCATGCCGCGACGCCCCCCTTCGCGCCCGAGACCGGATTGTTTGGTGCCGCCAAAGGGTATTGGCGCGCCGGTGACCTTGGTGCGGTTTACGGCTACCATGCCGAATTGCAGGGCACGGCTGATGCGGTAGATGCGTTTTGGATCGTTGGAGTGAAGATACGCCACCAGCCCGTATTCTGTGTCATTGGCCCGCGCGATCACCTCGGCTTCGGTGTCAAACGCGGTGACTGCCGCGACCGGGCCGAAGGTTTCGTCGGACATGATCAGCGCGTCGCGCGGCACATCTCTTAGAACCGTGGCTTCATAGAAAAGCGGGCCAAGGTCGCTGCGCTTGCCACCACAAACCAGCTTTGCGCCTTTGGTCAGCGCATCGGCGACATGTTCTTCCTGTTTTTGAACCGCCCTTTCGTTCATTAACGGCCCGAGATCGCAATCATCCATGCCTTTGCCAAGGGTCAGAGCCTTGGCTGCGGCGGTGAATTTCTCGCAAAACTCGGCGTATACCGGGCGCTCGATGAACATCCGGTTAGCCCCCAGACAATCCTGTCCGCTTGTGGCGAACTTGGCCTTGATTGCCTCGGCAACGGCGTTTTCCATATCCGCGCCCTTGAACACAATAAACGGCGCGTGTCCGCCCAATTCCAAAACCAGTCTTTTTACAGTGTCGGCGGATTGCCGGTACAGCAGCTTTCCGATCGGGGTTGAACCAGTAAACGATAGCGCCCGAACACGGGTATCCTTTGTCCAAGGCTCCACGATGACAGGGGCCAAGCCGGTCACCACGTTGAACACACCTGCCGGCATGCCCGCACGTTCCGCCAACTCGGCCAGTGCCAACGCTGAAAAAGGCGTTTCACCGGAAGGATGCGCCACCACGGTACAGCCAGCGGCCAGTGCGGCGGCGGCCTTGCGGGTCAGCATGGCAGTGGGGAAATTCCACGGGGTGATCAGGGCCACAACACCCACCGGTTCCAGCCAAAGTTCGACCTCGGCATCGGGCAAGTGGCTGGTCACGCCTTCGATATTGGGACGTTTGGCCTCTTCGCCGTAAAACTCGACAAAAGCCGCGCCGTAATCGATTTCGCCACGGGCCTCGGAGAGGGGTTTGCCCTGTTCGCTTACCATGATCCGCGCCAGATCTTCTTTGTGTTCGATCAGCAGGTCGAACCAGCGGCGCAAAATGGTGCTGCGTTCTTGTGGCATCAATGCCGCCCACCCCGTAAACGCCGCTTGTGCCGCATCTACCGCCGCCAGGCTTTCAACGGCAGACAAGGACGCGACCTCGCCCACCAGCGTGCCATCGGCCGGGTTGGTTACAGGTAATGTCGCCCCATCCGCCGCACTAACCCATTTTCCGGCAATATATGAAAAGCTGCGCAAAAGCCGTTTATCAGTGATAAGGTCGTCCACATTCAATCCTTTGATTTAACTCAAAAAGAGAATAGGACCTTTGAAGCGAGCGAAGAGACTGAATTTCAGCCTGATAAGAGAGGAATCCTCTTTTGTGGCGCATTTCGCACCATATTCCTCTTATCTCGCCAGTAAAATATCCAGCGGCGGCACGGTCGCGTTTTTAACCGGTTTGGTCACCACATAGGTAAAATAACGCGCCAGACCGATTTTTGCCTCCAGCATATCGTCAATCAGGCGTTGGTAGGCGTCGATGTCTTTGGTGACCACCTGAAGAAAATAATCCAGCCCGCCGCCCAAAGACCAACACGCCATGATTTCGTCATAGTGCTGCACCGCCTTTTCAAAGTGCTGGAACGAGGCGGCGGTGTGATCAGCCAGCTCGACAGCGACGAAAACCGTGACGTGGGGGCCAAGTTTCTTCAGGCTGATCTCGGCCCTGTAACTTTCGATAAAACCCTCTTTTTCAAGCCGTTTCAAACGGTTCCAGCACGGCGTCGCCGACAGGCCGACGCGTTCAGCCAGTGCCGCCTTGGGTATGCGCCCGTCTTTGGCCAGAACCCGCAGGATGGCAATATCGCGATTATCGAGTGTGATCATGGCTCTGACCTAGCCGTCATATCCCTGCGGGTCAACGCCCTTGGGGGGGTACGACCTGATTGTGGCGGGTGGTTTATTTTCTGCGTCCGGCTCGAAAATATCTATTGACGTATAGCGAAAGCCCCCGCAATGTTGTGTACATCAGTGTGTATATACACCGTAGGTTAATGGTCTGTTGCTGTTATATATCAATATTTCAGGTTATACAGTTATGTTGTGCACAATGAAGTAAAACAGACATTCGGGTGGAAAGAAAACAGATGACACATGCAAATGCACCTTTTGAAGATGATGAATACCAACGCCGGATCGCAAAAACCCGGGCCGCGATGGCAAAAGCTGGGCTGGATGCCATATTCGTCACGGACCCGTCCAATCAGGCGTGGCTGACCGGTTATGACGGCTGGTCGTTCTATGTGCACCAAGGGGTGATTCTAGGTATGGAAGGCGATCCGGTCTGGTGGGGCCGCCATATGGACAGCATCGGCGCGGGACGTACCGTCTGGATGGATGCGGCCCATATCAAAGGCTACGGCGATCACTATATCCAGTCGAGCCTGATACACCCGATGGAAGATCTTGCTTTGCACCTGCGGTCTCTGGGGTTCGAGACCGCGCGGATTGGTGTCGAGATGGAGAATTACTATTATTCCGCCAAGGCCCATGCCGTGCTTGGGTCTGAACTGCCGGGGGCCGCACTGGTTGACGCAACCGCACTGGTGAACTGGCAGCGGCTGGTGAAATCGGAGGTTGAAATAGGCTTCATTCGCAAAGCGGCCCGAATTACCGAAAAAGTTATCGAAACAGCCATTGATCGTGCGGCACCCGGGCTGCGCAAGAATGATCTGGTGGCCGACATCCTGCATGCCGGCATTACCGGTGTCGGCGATGACTGGGGCGATTACCCCGCGATTGTGCCGCTGACGCCCTCGGGGCTGGACGCAACCGCCGCGCATCTGACCTGGAGCGGCGACCCCATGCGCCCGGATGAGGCGACCTTCTTTGAACTTTCCGGTTGTTACCGCCGCTACCACGCGCCTTTGTGCCGCACCGTCTATCTGGGCCCCCCCCCCGATGAAATGCGCCGCGCCGAGACCGCCCAACTGGAAGGGATAGAGGCGGGTCTTCAGGCGGCGCGCGCCGGCAACCGCACCTGCGATATAGCCGCCGCTTTCATGGGCGTTCTGGACAAATACGGCATCCAGCGCGAGGGCCGCATGGGCTATCCCATCGGTCTGTCCTATCCCCCCGACTGGGGCGAACGTTCGGCCTCGATCAGGGCCGAGGATGAAACCGTTCTGGAACCCGGTATGACGTTCCACTTTATGCCCGCGCTTTGGATGGATACATGGGGGCTGGAGACCACGGAAACCATCCTGATCCGCAAGGACGGTGCCGCCGAAACCCTGTGTGACGTCGAACGCAAACTGTTTGTGAAGGATTAGACGCGATGGACCAATTGGCAGATACCCTTCAAATCCTTGATGATTTGATCGCCTTCCCGACGGTATCGACGGATAGTAACCTCAAGATGATCGACTGCCTTGCAAACCGTCTGGAAGCCGTTGGGGCGCGGGTTGACATCTTTCACGATGACAGTGGGGCCAAGGCCAACCTGTTTGCCACGATCGGCCCCGAAACCGATGGCGGCATTGTCCTGTCGGGCCACACGGATGTTGTTCCTGCGGCTGAAGATGACTGGACATCCGACCCGTTTGAAATGGTTCGGCGCGGTGAAAACCTCTATGGTCGCGGGTCTTGCGACATGAAGGGCTTTATTGCCGCGACCATCGCCATGGCACCGGTGTTGGCCGATAGGGTCAAAAATCGCCCGCTGCATTTTGCCTTTACCCATGACGAGGAAACCGGCTGTCTGGGCGGGCAGGAACTGGTCAAAAGCCTGCAATCCAGAGGCGTCAGGCCGGGCGTGGCAATCATCGGCGAGCCAACTATGATGCGTGTGATCGAGGGCCACAAGGGCTGTTGCGAATACACCACCCGCTTTGAAGGGCTTGGCGGTCATGGCTCGGCCCCGGACAGGGGGGTAAATGCGGTTGAATATGCGGTGCGGTTTGTCAGCCGCCTGCTGGAGTTGCGCCAACAAATGCGGGATCGCGCCCCCGCCGGCAGCCGTTTTACCCCGCCATGGACAACCATGAACGTTGGCAGTCTGACCGGCGGCGTTGCCCATAATGTCATCGCTGCCCGTGCTGCGGTCGAATGGGAAATGCGCCCCGTGGTGGATGCCGACGGCAAGTTTATCCGTGACGAGCTGGGCCGTTACATAAAGGACAGTTTACTGCCCGCCATGCGGCGCGTGTGCCCCGATGCCGCGATCACCACAGAGGTGATCGGCGAGATCGCGGGCCTGATCCCGATGGATGAAAACGAAGCCAAGCAGATCACGATGGAACTGACCGGCGCGAATAATGCCGAGGTGGTAAACTTTGGCACCGAAGCGGGGCTGTTCCAGTCCATGGGAATGGATGTGGTGGTGTGTGGGCCGGGGTCGATTGATCAGGCCCATAAACCGAACGAATTTGTCGCCTTGGGCCAGATGCAACAATGCCTGTCGATGCTGGAAAAACTGGGGGGCAGGCTGGATGCCTGAAGGCACTGCGGCGGGGCGGCAGACGCAAGCCGTGGCAACCGCCAATGAAGCCCTCGGCGCACAGGACCGCCATAACATCATCTATTGCAAAATCCGTCGGCGGATTTGCCTTTTGGATTACCCGCCCGGAATGCGGTTGTCCGAGGTCGAACTGGCCGGGGAATTCGGCACCAGCCGCACCCCGCTTCGCCGTGTGCTTGCGCGTCTGGAAGATGAACTGCTGCTAAAGTCGGTACACGGCGTGGGGACTTTTGTAACCGATGCCGATATAACCGAGCTTGCGCAGATCTATCGGCTTCGTGTCGAGCTGGTCCAACTGACCGGCATTTTAGAGCCGGTGCGCCCGGATCCGGAATTTTTCAGCCAGTTGGATGTTCTGATCCAACGCAGCCTTGATATTCAAGATGGCGGTGATCCACGCAGTTTCACGCAGCTGGATATGAATGTCTTTCAATTGCTTCTGGGGCTGACGGGCAATAAACCCTTGCGCGATGTGATGGAGCGGCTTTATTACCAAACCAAGCGCATCTGGCTGAAATCGGCTATTGCGGCACAGTTGGATATAGCGGCCGAATTCAGCATTTTTCACCGCGAACTTGAAGATGTTAAAGTGGCACTTGTCACAGGGGACTTGCAGGCTGCCGCCAACATCCAGCGCGCCCATATTTCCATGAGCTTTTACAGGTTGTTAAAAGCTGAAAAACTAGAGTCTGCCCGCGATGAGTGTATGAAACAGGGCGGCAGACGCTAAAAGGAGACTTGAAATGATGATACAACAGGCACTTTTAATCGGCGGCGCGTTGATAATTCTGGGGGTGTTGGGCTATCGCTTTGGCCTGCACCGGATGCTTAATCTCGTCCCGCCCAAGATTCGGATTGCCCTGAAAAATACCGCAGTATTTTCGTTTGTAACATCCAGATTCACCCCGCCCAAGGTCGGTTTTACCCTTAGGGACGCCGAACTTTCAGCGGCGCAGGCCTTTATGGCGGCCAATCCGATCATTGACAGCCATGCCCATCCGGGGCGCAGTTTTATCAAAAGCGCCAGGAACCTCAGCTTCAAGATCTGGCTTTACAAGATGCTTGGGGGCACTTTCGAGGATCGCACCATCGCGGACATGCGCGCGGGCGGGGTTGACGGCGCCGTATTCAACGGGGTGGCGGACATCCAACTGCTGACTCTGGGCAAAACCGGGCTGCTTTCGAACCGTGAATTTACACCCGGCGAAGCATGGGCCAGCTATCGCCGCCAGATCGCCGATCTTCAAGCCCTCGAGACCGATGGGCTGGCCACCATCTGCCGCAGCGCAAATGATGTGCGCAGGGCCAAGGCGGCGGCTAAGGTGGGCATGTTTCTGGCCATGGAAGGGGCCGATTTCCTTGAAAATGATCTGTCGCGGTTGCAACAGGTCTATGATGACGGGGTGCGGATGCTGACGCTTGTGCATTACCACAACAATACGCTTGGCGACATCATGACTGGCGAAATAGGCAAGCGTGGCTTGACCGGTTTCGGGCGCGAGGTGGTGCAGGCAATGAATGCGACCGGGCTGGTGGTCGATATGGCCCATGCCTCGGAACAAACCGTGCTGGACGCGGTTTCGGTTGCCAAAAAGCCGATCGTGATCACCCATACCCATATCAATACCGCCAGCCTTAGCCATCCGCGCTTCGTCAACCGCGAGGTAGCACAAGCCGTGGCCGAAACCGGCGGCTATATCGGTGCCTGGCCCGCGGGGATTGATGCAACGACGCTGACGCAGTTTATTGACCGGATTGATTTTTTGATGCAGATCGTGGGCGAAGATCATGTGGCCATAGGCTCGGATATGGATGCCAATTACAAACCGGTTCTTGAAACCTACCGCAAAATGCCGCTGGTGGTGGGGGCATTGCTAAAGCGTGGTTACTCCGATGAAACCCTGGCCGGCATCATGGGGGGCAACGTGCTGCGGGTGATGGAGATGGCGCAGGCCGATTAAGTGGCTTGCCACCATAGAATCGTATATTCGGCTTGCGGAATTAAATGGTAAATCAGATAATGCGGTGCGTTTGCATTTAAGCGAAATTATGCCTTGACCCTCCACTAACTGTAAACATTATATGATGTGCTGAAACAGCTATTGGATGTGAGTTATGAATACGCAGGCAATGAAATCATTCCGCATTGAAGGCATGTCGTGTGCCTCGTGTGTCGGTCGGGTGGAAAAAACTTTGGCAACCCTTCCCGGTGTCACCGAAGCCTCGGTAAATCTGGCAAATGAAACGGTGCAGCTTAGCTACGGCGCGCCCGCGTCAATGACGACGATTACACAAGCCTTGACGCATGCGGGCTATCCGGCTGTTTCGAAGCATGTGACGCTGGAGATTGCCGGCATGTCTTGTGCCTCGTGCGTCGGTCGGGTGGAAAAAGCCCTGTCTGCGGGGGCAGGGGTTTTAAGTGCCTCGGTCAATCTGGCAACGGAAACTGCCGATGTTAGCTATGTCGAAGGTGTCACCTCTGCTGATGGGATCGCGGCGATTGCGACCGACGCGGGCTATCCTGCAAAAGTTAAAACACAAGATCAAACATCCCATAACGCGCGTAAAGAGCAAGAGGCCGCGCAGATTCTGCGGCGCCTGATTTTTGCTGCCATACTGGCCCTGCCGGTGTTCTTTTTGGAAATGGGCGGGCATATTTTTCCCGGTTTCAAAGACTGGATCGAAGATGGTTTGGGGGTGCAAAATGTGCTGCTTTTACAGTTTGCCCTGACAACCATAGTTCTTTTCGGCCCCGGCATGCGGTTTTACACCAAGGGGTATCCAGCCTTGTTCCGGGGCGCGCCCGAGATGAATTCTTTGGTGGCTTTGGGCACCTCTGCCGCCTACGGTTATTCATTGGTGGCAACCTTTGCCCCCGAAGTGCTGCCTGCGGGCACGGCCAATGTTTATTACGAGGCGGCGGCGGTGATCGTGGTTTTGATCCTGCTGGGGCGGTATCTGGAAGCCCGCGCCAAGGGGCGCACCGGGCAGGCGATCCGTAAACTTGTCGGACTGCAGGCCAAAACCGCGCGGGTTGAAAAAGACGGAAAAATCATCGAACTGCCGATTGAACAGATCGTCAGCGGTGACATCATCCATGTGCGCCCCGGCGAAAAAATCGCGGTCGACGGAACTGTTTTGACAGGGGCGTCCTATGTGGATGAAAGCATGATCACCGGCGAGCCTATTCCGGTTGAAAAAGCCGAAAACGCTGATGTTGTGGGCGGTACCGTTAACGGTACGGGTGCGCTGACATTTCGTGCTACCAAGGTTGGCAATGACACCATGTTGGCACAAATCATCCAGATGGTCGAACAGGCACAAGGGGCAAAACTACCGATTCAGGGGCTTGTCGATAAAATTACCTCATGGTTTGTGCCGGTTGTTCTGGTTGTCGCGACTCTGACGGTTTTTGCATGGCTGATTTTCGGGCCGGCACCCGCACTCGGGTTTGCGCTTGTTACCGGGGTTTCGGTTCTGATCATCGCGTGCCCCTGTGCCATGGGGTTGGCGACGCCGACCTCAATCATGGTGGGGACGGGGCGTGCGGCGGAAATGGGGGTGCTGTTTCGCAAAGGCACCGCGTTGCAAATGTTGCAGGACTGCACCCTTGTGGCTGTCGACAAAACCGGTACGCTGACCGAGGGGCATCCGGAATTGACCGACCTGATCACCGCGAACGGCTTTGAGACAGACACGGTTTTGCGACTGGTGGCGGCGGTGGAAACAACTTCCGAGCATCCGATTGCTCAGGCGATCGTGCGTAAAGCCACCGACAAGGGGCTGGAATTGCCCGCGATTAGCGGCTTCACATCGCTTACAGGCTACGGCGTGCAGGCAAAGGTGGACGGCAAGACCCTTCTGATCGGTGCCGACCGTCTTATGGACCGTGAAAACGTGGCCCTTGGGGATTTGGCGGAGGCGGCTGCGGATTTGGGTCGCAGTGGCAAAACCCCGCTCTATGCGGCCATCGACGGGAAAGTTGCCGCCGTGATTGCGGTGGCTGACCCGATCAAGAAAACCACGCCTGCGGCGATAGACGCCCTGCACGCACTGGGCCTGAAAGTGGCAATGATCACCGGCGACAATCAGGGGACGGCGGATGTTATCGCCCGCGAGCTTGGTATTGACCATGTGGTGGCCGAAGTTCTGCCCGAGGGCAAAGTGGCCGCGCTTGAGGCCCTGCGCACAAAGGGCGGCACGCTTGCCTTTGTCGGCGACGGCATCAATGATGCCCCCGCTTTGGCGGCGGCGGATGTGGGTATTGCCATTGGTACCGGTACCGATGTGGCCATCGAGGCGGCGGATGTGGTCTTGATGTCGGGTGATCTAAGGGGCGTGGTCAATGCCTTTGAGATCAGCCAGCGCACCATGCGCAACATCCGTCAAAACCTGTTTTGGGCCTTTGGCTATAACACCGTGCTTATTCCGGTTGCCGCAGGGGTATTATATCCCTTCAGCGGAATGATGTTGTCACCTATTCTGGCGGCCGGGGCGATGTCTTTTTCCAGTGTCTTCGTGCTGACAAACGCTTTGCGCCTGCGCTGGGTGAAACCGGTGATGCAGGAATAATTAAGCCCATTGACGCC
>JASFZB010000068.1:0-13569 GCA_045046705.1 Rhodobacterales bacterium
TGTGGAGGTGAGAAATTTCGATTTGATCATAACACGATCAGAATCCCTTAAGGCGAAATCGTCAATACCTATTTCGGGTTCTCAATGACTCTGGGTATATGCCCGGGAAGGATGGCCGTTCCCACGTCGGCTCGGGCTGATATCCAGATTAAGCTGACGAAGAAACGATGACCACTCTCGGCTTGTAACTGGAAATTCGTCATACACAGAAGATCGGATACTCTCCCGAAAGGCTGGCTTTTACTGCGCCGCTGACAGGCCGTTATCAACAGATATGGCACGAATTTTCTAACGCTCCCTTCTTCCTGAGATTATTAGGCATGCAAGTGGATCCGAAATCTAACGGCGCATCGACCCCATCAAAGTCTGTTCGATCGGCATATTCCCTTCAAAAAACGCTGCCGTATCTGCAACTTCCCGAAGCATATGTTCCCGAAACAGTCTAACACGTTTAGTGCGACGAAGATCCCGGTGGTAGAGCAACCACAAGCCTAGATCATGCTTTTTTTCGGGGGGGTAAAACCGCATAAGTGCCGGATCGCTGTCACCCAAAAAGCAAGGCAAATAGGCAAGCCCTGCTCCTTCCTTTAGTGCCGCCAGTGTTAGCAAAGTATCATCGACAAATAAGGTGTGGTTTTGCTCGGGGCAAGCCTCTTTGGTCCATGATGTGTGAAATCCGCAGCACTCGATCCCCAGCCATTTCTTTTCGGCCGAGCCAGAGGTCAACGCCGAGCAGTATTTGCGTTCACCGTAAACTGCCGAGGCCACCGTTACCAACCGCGTACCGATCAGAGTATCCGTTGGTGCATTGGTCAGCCGAATGGCAATATCTGCGTCACGCTCGGCCAGCCGGGCAAATTTATTGGACACCACAATGTGCAGTTCTATATCGGGATATACGGCACTGAAACGGGTGAACATTGGCATCAGAATGCTTGAAGCCATGTTGTTAATTGCCGTGACCCGAAGTTCGCCGGAAACACCGGTTTCCTGACCGCTTAAAGCACCCTCAACATCCAGAATTTCAACTTCAACCTTACAGGCCGAGAGTTTCAGCTCCTCGCCAGCCTCGGTCAGTTCATAGCCTGATGTCTTGCGTTCAATCAGCCGCGTTGCCAGCATTTCTTCAAGCGACCGTATGCGCCGCGAAACGGTTGAATGCTGAACCCCCAAACGCTTTGCCGCGCCACTAATCGACCCGTCTCGCGCAACAGCAAGGAATATTCTTAGATCGTCCCATTGCATCGTGAAACCCCCGCAATGTGCAAAATTGCACAATCAATACCGATTTTTCGCTAATTGATCGTATTCTGAACCTAAGGCAGGCTTCATTCAACAAAAATCGAAAACCAGGGAGAATAAGATGAATACCACACAAAAAGTTTTTGACCCCACCGCCTTCAAGGAAACAACCCGCGCGCAATGGGATGGCGCAGCCGAGGCCTGGAACCGGTGGTCACCGCTACTGTCCCGCTGGCTTGGCCCTGCAACTGAAATGATGTTTGACATGACCGATATTCAAACTGGCAGTCGGGTGCTGGATGTGGCCGCAGGGGCGGGTGAGCAAACAATGGCAGCCGCCCGCCGTGTAGGTCCAACAGGGTATATTTTGGCGACTGATCTGTCACCAGGTATTTTGAAATACACAGCCTTGAATGCACAGATGGCAGGGTTTAATAATGTCGACACGATCGTCAAGGATGGTGAAGCCCTGAATGAGATTGATACCAAGCCTTTTGACGCAGTGATTTCCCGTGTCGGCTTAATCTATTTTCCAGACCAGCATAAGGCCCTCACGGGGATGCGTGACCAGTTGCGTGAGGGCGGCAAGGTCGGCGCAATTACCTATGCAGGTGCCGACCGGAACGGGTTTTTCTCGATCCCGGTTGGTATTATCCGCCGCCGTGCAGCCCTGCCAGCCCCGCTTGCGGGGCAACCCGGGCCCTTCAGTCTGGGGGATCCCGATGTGTTAGCGCAACGTTTGCGCGAAGCCGGGTTCAAAGACATCCAGGTTGAACGCATCAACGCTCCGGTGCGCTTGGAAACCGCTTTGGAATGCCTTCAGTTCGAGCAAGAGTCGTTCGGGGCTCTTCATCAGATGATGGGGGGATTATCAGCGCAGGAACAAGACGACACCTGGGCCGAGATAGAACAGGCACTTGGTGCGTTTGAAACCGGCGGCAGTTTTGAAGGGCCTTGCGAGATGCTTGTGGCATCGGCAAGCAAATAGGCAGCTGGCGGCCCTGTAACGGGGCCGCGCACCGATTTACAAAGAAGGAACAAGCTTATGACAAAAATTGCTGTTGTGCAGGAGCCGCCGGTTTATCTGGATTTGGCAAAATCGATAGAACGCGCGGTTAATCTAATTGCCAAAGCGGCGCAAAAGGGCTGCAAACTGATTGTGTTTCCCGAAGCCTGGCTTCCAGGCTACCCGACCTTCGTCTGGCGGCTTGCGCCAGGCAACGGAATGGCAAAGACCGATGAGATTTACGCGCGGTTGCTGGCCAATTCTGTTGACCGAAGCAAGGGCGACTTGGCCCCGTTACAAGAGGCTGCCAAGGAACACGGGGTTGTTATTGTGCTTGGTTATCAAGAGGTTGACGGCTTGGGAAGCGGCAGCACTATTTTCAATAGTTGTGCAATTATTGATGCGGACGGGCGGCTGGCCAACAATCATCGCAAGCTGATGCCGACCAATCCGGAAAGGATGGTTTGGGGTTTTGGCGACGGTTCCGGTCTGAACGTTGTCGAGACCGCTGTAGGCAGGATCGGCGCATTGATTTGTTGGGAAAACTACATGCCACTGGCGCGTTTCGCGCTTTATGCGCAAAACATTGAGATTTATGTCGCCCCGACCTGGGATAGCGGTGACATGTGGCAGGCAACCATGCAGCATATCGCCCGCGAAGGCGGCTGCTGGGTGATCGGTTGCGCCACATCGCTGGAAGCCTCCGATATTCCCGATGACGTTCCTTACCGCGATGAATTATTCCCGAACAAAGACGAATGGGTGAATCCGGGCGATGCGGTGGTTTATAAACCCTTCGGTGGCATCGTTGCCGGCCCTATGCATCAGGAAAAGGGGCTTTTGATTACCGAGCTGGACGCGACCACCGTTCAGGCATCTCGTCGGAAGTTCGATGCCAGCGGCCACTATGCGCGACCTGATATATTCAAATTATCGGTAAACCGCACTACGATGCCGCCAGCCGATTTTACAAAAAAAGCTTAAACCCGGCACCGCCTTGTCTGGATAGCCCTTTCCGCATGGCGGTTTTGACGGCTATTTCCGCCTTGCCACCATGCCGAACAAATCGCGTGGGTCATCGGGGTCGGCCAGCATATCGAGCGGCGCGTAAAACGCATGATCCTTGATTTTATCGCTGATAAAGCGCAGGGCTGAAAAATCCTCGATGGCAAAGCCGACACTGTCAAAGAGTGTGATTTGCCGCGCGTCTTTGCGCCCTGCCGCCTGCCCCAGCATCACCTGCCACAGCTCTGTCACAGGGTGATCTTCCGCCAACTGCTGAATTTCGCCCTCGATGCGGGTTTGCGGCGGATATTCCACAAAAATATCCGAACGGGTCAGGATGTCCTTATGAAGTTCGGTCTTGCCCGGGCAATCGCCACCAATGGCGTTGATATGGACACCCGCCCCGACCATATTATCCGTCAAAATTGTCGCGCACAGCTTATCAGCGGTGCAAGTGGTGATGATCCCTGCCCCTTCAATGGCCTCTTGCCCTGTGGTGCAAGCCACGACATTCAGGCCCGTCGCGGACAGGTTTTTCGCCGCTTTTTTGGTAGCCGCAGGATCAATATCGTAAAGCCGCACCGTATCCACGCCGCAAATCGCCTTGAACGCCATGGCCTGAAATTCGCATTGCGCACCATTGCCGATCAAGGCCATGGTGGTTGCCCCTTCGGGGGCCAGATATTTCGCCACCAAGGCAGATGTCGCGGCCGTGCGCAAAGCGGTGAGGATCGTCATTTCGCTTAACAAAATCGGATAGCCATTGTTGACGTTCGATAAAACACCGAAAGCCGTGACGGTTTGAAAGCCCTCTTTCATGTTCTTGGGGTGGCCGTTGACATATTTAAACCCGTAGTTTTCCGCGTCCGCCGTTGGCATCAATTCAATCACGCCCTCATCGGAATGCGACGCCACGCGCGGGGTTTTATCAAACTCGGGCCAGCGTTTGAAATCGGACTCAATATAAGAGGCCAGCTCGATCAACAGTTTTTCGATACCGATCGTGTTGACCAGTTTCATCATATTGTCGACCGAAACAAACGGCACAAAAGCCAGCGGGGATGCTACGGGGTGGGACATTAGTGACTCCTTGTTTTACGGTCTAATACGCGGCGGCCGAACAGGCTGGCAACCAGATCGGTCATCAGCCGCGCGGTGCGGCCTTTTTCATCCAGAAACGGGTTCAGTTCCACCAGATCAAGCGAGCTGGCAAACCCGCTGTCATTCAACATCTCCATAATAAAATGGGCTTCGCGGAAGGTGGCCCCGCCCGGAACAGTGGTACCAACCGCAGGCGCAATAGAGGGGTCTAGGAAGTCGACATCAAAGCTGACGTGCAAAAGCCCGTTGGCGGCCTCTACCCGTGCCAGAAACTCGCGCAGGGGGGCCGCGACACCGCGTTCATCAAGGCTGCGCATATCGTAGACGGTGACGCCGTATTTATCAATATTTCTGGCTTCTGCCGGATCAACAGAACGGATGCCCATCTGGCAGACATTCTTTGGGTCAACCGGATTTGCAAGCTTTGGAAAATCATCAAATCCGGGCAGCCCGGTGAAATAGGCCACAGGCGTGCCGTGCAGATTGCCACTATCGGTGCTGTCTGGCGTGTGCAGATCGGGGTGCGCATCAAGCCATAAAACGAAAAGCGGACGGCCCGCTTTGGCAGCACTGCGCGCAACCCCCGAAACAGTCCCCGCCGACAGGCTGTGATCACCGCCCATGAAAATCGGGAAATCGGACGCTTCAGCCGCCTTAAATGCCGCGTCACTTAAGGTTTGTGTCCAACCGACGGTCTCGGCCAAATTGTGGACCGCGGCGTTAGCGTGCCGATCAACACTGACAGGTGCGGCAGCGAAATCCCCCAAGTCGGTGACATCCCAACCCAGACTTTCCAGAACCTCGGTCAAACCCGCCGTACGCAAGGCCGAAGGCCCCATCAGACAACCAAGCTGGCTGGCCCCGGTTTGCACCGGCGCCCCTAGAATATGACAGTTTTTGCGAGACATTTGATGACATCCTATTTATGTTTCATATAAAATAGATGTGAATAATGCTATTTCTAACCCATATTAGTGGACATGTTTAACAGTAAAATGTATAACTTGATAAGTTATATATACATTTTGGTAAATAATCATGGAAATCACCCAAATAGACCGCCGATTGTTGGCTGCCCTTACAAAAAATGCACGCGCCTCAATAACCGAGCTTGCGGCGGTTACGAAAATATCGCGTGCCACGGTCAAAGTGCACCTGACACGGCTGGTCGAGGGCGGCGTAATCCGGCGATTTACCATCGAGACAGACCTTGATAACAGCGACGCGGTACGCGCCATAACAACCGTAGAATTGCAAGGGTCGATGTCACGCGCGGTAATCCGGTCTTTGCGCAAAATACCTGAAGTCACATCTCTGCACTCCACCAATGGAAAGTGGGATTTGGTTGCAGAAATCCGTGCCGAAAATCTACAGGCTATCGACCGCATTTTGCGCCAAATCCGCGAAATATCGGGGGTGCTGAACTCCGAGACCAGCCTTTTGTTGAACTTGGCCTAAACCGGTAACACGGTGGTTGATTTGATTTCCTCCATCGACAGCAGTGCCGTGACGTTAAAAATCTTCACCTGCCCGATCAATGCCTGATAAAACTCGTCGTAGGCCTTGGCGTTTTCCACCCGCACTTTCAGGATATAATCAATGTCGCCGGCAAGACGGTGGGCTTCCAGCACTTCGGGGCGGTTTAGAAGCGTGTTGACGAATTTTTCCTGCCACCCCTTGTCATGCTCCGAGGTGCGCACAAGCACAAAAAAACACGCCTCCAGCCCCAGTTTCAGCGGGTCTAATATTGCCGTGTTAGCCTTGATCAACCCCGATGCACGGTGCTTGCGAATACGGTTCCACACCGGGGTTTTCGAGGCCCCGACTTTTTTGGCTATCTCATCCAGACTTTGCGATGCGTCAGCCTGTAATTCCCGCAAAATCTTGCGGTCAATTGCATCCAGTTGGTCAGTCATCCCGTATTTCCCTTATATGCAAAACATATTCTTATTTACCTATCATTTATTGGAACAATATACCTATTTTTTCGATCGGTACAGTCAAAATATAGAATATTATTCCAAATGGCATATATATTCGTCAAACAAATAAGGAATACCGCTTATGCGCCACTTTCCCATATTCCTGAACCTTGATGACCGCCGCGTGATTGTGTCGGGCGCGGGGGCATGCGCCATTGCCAAACTGCGTCTTTTGTTAAAAACAAATGCGCGGATTGTTGTGTTCGGGATACATCCCAAGCCGCAAATATTGCATTGGGCGCAGGCCGGGCTTTTGACCCATATCAGCCGCCCCGTAACCAAAGCTGATCTTATAGACGCCGCTTTGGTTTACGGTGCAACCGAGGATGCTGTGGAAGATGAACGTGTCACCGACCTTGGACGCAAGGCAGGGGCACTGGTCAATATTGTTGATAATCTTGAAGCCAGCCAGTTCATCACCCCCGCCATTGTTGATCGCGCGCCGGTAACGGTGGCCATTGGCACCGAAGGGGCCGCCCCGGTTCTGGCCCGCAGGATCAAGCAACAATTGGAAGAGCTTTTGCCAACCGATCTGGGCACGCTTGCACGCATCGGTCAGCGCTTTCGCAAAGTCGCCAACAGCATCCCCATGGGCCCTATGCGCCGCAACTTCTGGTCAAATTTCTATTTCAAGCGCGGCCCTTTGGCATTGTCCAAAGGCGGCGAAACCGCTGTCGCGGAAGAATTGCACAATTTACTGGCTAAAACCCTGTCATCCACAAATACAGGCGGCCATGTCTCGCTGGTCGGGGCCGGCCCCGGAGATCCTGAACTGCTAACCCTGAAGGCGCGCAATCTGCTGCATGAAGCGGATGTGGTGATTTATGACCACCGGGTTTCCAAACCGGTTTTGGAACTGGCACGGCGCGAAGCGATACTGATTGAAACCGGCCAAAAGCATTTCGGGGCGGCTTGGAAACAAAGCCAGATTACCGCCTTGATGCTCAAACATGCAGGCCGCGGTCATCATGTGGTGCGGTTGCAATCCGGCAATCCTGATGCAAGCCTTGAAACCGCCAGTCTTACCCAGGCGGGCATTGATTTCGGCGTGACCCCGGGCATTGCAACCCAGACTTCTTACCTTAAAGCGGAGCAGGCATAATGGCGCGTGCATTTACCCCCAAAGTCCTGACCGCCAACCGCCTGATCAAGGGCGATGTGGTTTATTACGGCCAAAATGGCGCGTGGGTTTCATCCCATGACGATGCTTTGTTTTTAGAAGACGAGGCTCTGGCCAATGATCTGCTGTCCAAGGCGCATAAACTGCCTGCCCTGCTGGTAGGTGCCTATCTGGCCGATGCCGTTCTAAAAGACGGCAAACCCGTCCCCACCCATTTCCGCGAAGCCTTTCGCACCCGTGGCCCGTCGAATTACGCCCATGGCAAACAGGCAGAGGTATAAACATGTACAGCTACACTGAATTTGACAAAGATTTCGTGCAAAACCGCGTGCAGCAGTTTCGCGCCCAGGTCGCGCGGCGCATTGACGGCAGTCTGACCGAGGATGAATTCAAACCCCTGCGCCTGATGAACGGGCTTTATCTGCAACTGCACGCCTATATGCTGCGCGTGACGATTCCCTACGGCACGCTGAATTCCGCAAAAATGCGGCAACTGGCCTATATAGCCGACAGGTGGGATAAGGGTTACGGCCATTTCACCACGCGCCAGAACATTCAGTACAACTGGCCGAAACTGACAGACGTGCCTGACATGATGCAGGCCTTGGCAGATGTCGAGATGCACAGTATCCAGTCATCCGGCAACTGCATTCGCAACGTCACGGCGGATCATTTCGCCGGGGCCACTGCGGACGAGATCGAGGACCCCCGCCCCACAGCCGAGCTTTTGCGGCAATGGTCCACCGACCATCCGGAATTCGCCTTTTTGGGCCGCAAGTTCAAGTTTGCCGTCACCGGCTCTGAAAATGACCGCGCGGTGATTAAAGCCCATGATGTCGGTTTGCAGATTTTGAAAAACAAGGCCGGTGAAACCGGCTATAAAGTGATTATCGGCGGCGGTTTGGGCCGCACCCCGATGATTGGCAAAGTGTTGCGCGACTTCCTGCCGCGCGCCGATCTGCTGCCCTATTGCGAGGCCATTTTGCAGGTCTACAACAGCCTTGGACGCCGCGACAACAAATACAAGGCCCGCATCAAAATCACCGTGCATGAAAACGGCATCGACAAAATCAAAGAACTGGTTGAAGACCGCTTCACCCTTCAACGCGCCGCCTATGGCGGCTATGATCAGGTGTTGTTTGCCGATATTCAGGCAGCTTTCGCCGAACCTGACTATATCAACGCTTACACAGACGGCTTTGAAGCCGGCCTGAAAACCGATCCGGCATTTCGGTCCTTTGTCGATACCAACGTGGCAAAACATAAAAAACCCGATTACGCGATCGTTTCGATCTCGTTGAAAAAACACGGGCAAACACCGGGCGATGCGTCGTCCGGTCAGATGCGGGTAATGGCGGATTTGGCGCAAAAATATGCCCATGACGAGCTGCGCATCAGCCACGAACAAAACGTCATCCTGCCCCATGTCCATAAATCGCACCTGCCCGCGATTTATGCCGAGCTGCGCAAAGCGGGGTTGGCCACCGCCAACATCGGCCTGATCTCGGACATCATCGCCTGCCCCGGCATGGATTACTGCGGCTTGGCCACGGCGCGTTCCATTCCCATCGCCCAACAAATCGCCACGCGGTTTGAAGACCTGAAGCTGGAACATGACATCGGGGCACTGAAGATCAAAATATCGGGCTGCATCAATGCCTGCGGCCATCACCATGTCGGCCATATCGGGATCTTGGGATTAGACCGCGCAGGCGTGGAAAACTACCAGATCACCTTGGGCGGGGATGGCACCCAAAACGCCGCCATCGGCGCGCGTGCCGGCCCGGGATTTTCCTATGACCAGATCATCCCGGCCATTGAACGCCTGATCTACGCCTATCTCGATTTACGCGAAACAGCGAGCGAGACATTTCTTGAAACCTACCGCCGTTTGGGGGCCGCACCTTTCAAAGTTGCCCTATACCCCGAAACGCGCATAGCAGCGGAGTAACAGCCATGCCCTTGGAAATATCGCATATCACGGTCGATGAGCGTGTCGAGATGCTGAACGGCTTTTACCGCCACCATGCGGCGATACCGGTTTTACGCCACGCGCTAAGTGACCCGATTGTCGGCAAAACAGCACTTGTGTCGTCCTTCGGGGCGGAATCCGTGGTTCTGTTGCACATGCTTTCGGTGATCAAACCCGAAACCCCGGTGATCTTCATCGACACCGAAATGCTGTTCCCCGAAACACTTGCCTACCAGCAGGAAGTCGCGAAAAAACTGGGGCTGCTGGATGTTCGGGTGATTAAGGCAAATGAAATCGCGGTCAAAGAGCGTGACCCGTTTGGGCGGCTGCATCTGGCTGACCCCGACGCTTGTTGCGCCCTGCGCAAGCTGGAGCCGCTAAAAAATGCCCTGTCGGGGTTTGACGCATGGATTACCGGGCGCAAACGCTTTCAGGCAGGCACCCGTGTGGCCCTTGATCTGTTCGAGAACGAAGAAAACAAGCGTATCAAGATCAACCCGCTGGCCCACTGGCGCAAACCCGATTTGCACGATTACATCATCAACAACAACCTGCCACGCCACCCGCTGGTGGCCAAAGGCTATCCTTCCATCGGCTGCGCGCCTTGCACAAGCAAAGTAAAAGACGGCGAGAACGAGCGTGCGGGCCGTTGGCGCGGGCTGAACAAGATAGAATGTGGCATTCACTTTGAAAATAGTGCTGCACATGCCGGGGCCGCGAAATGACGCAACTGATCAACGACACCGGCTTTGTAAACGATGACTGGTCGGGCAGTTTTCGCGATTGGGAAGGGGTGACCTCTTCGGCTTATGCGTCCGATGCGGGCTACGGTCTGGACGTGCCCAACACTGTGGGGGCGGATCAGATCATCCCCTATTTCAATCAGGCCGCCCTTATGCGCATTGATTTTCCGTCGTCGCATGACGGACGCGGCTTTACCATTGCGCGGCATTTGCGCCTGTTGGGCTATCAGGGCCGCTTGCGTGCCCATGGCGCGGTTTTGGCCGATCAATACGCCATGGCACGGCGTTGCGGGTTCGACGAGGTCGAGATCAGTGATGCCCTTGCCGACCGCCAACCGGAAGCACAATGGCTGTTTCGGGCCAACTGGAAAGACCACGATTACCAATCGCGTCTGCGCCAGCCAGCCTAAGACTTGCGCCCTTTATAATCTCTCTATAAACAGCCTCTCGAAGGATAAACCGATGACAGAGCAATCCCCCGTGACCACAACCAAAGCAAAACCCGTGCTGCCCGATGCACAAACCGTGACATCCGTGACCCATTACACGGATCGTTTGTTTTCATTTCGCCTGACCCGCCCGCGCAGTTTGCGCTTTCGCTCCGGCGAGTTCGTTATGATCGGCCTGATGGGCGACAACGGCAAACCCCTGTTGCGCGCCTATTCCATCGCGTCACCGTCCTGGGACGAGGAACTGGAGTTTTACTCGATCAAGGTACAAGACGGCCCGTTGACATCAAGGTTGCAAAACATTCAGGTCGGCGACCAAGTGATTGTGCGCCCCAAACCTGTCGGCACACTGGTACTGGACGCGCTACTGCCCGCCAAACGGATGTATTTCATCGCCACCGGCACCGGCATTGCGCCCTTTGCCTCGTTGATGCGCGACCCGGATCTTTACGAGCGTTACGACGAGGTCATCATGTGCCACACCTGCCGCGACGTGGCAGAACTGAAATACGGGGCCGATTTGGTGGCCTCATTGGCAGACGATCCCCTGATCGGTGAATTTGTCGGTGATAAGTTGCGGTACTACCCCACCACAACCCGTGAAAAAAGCCCCAAGATGGGCCGCATGACCACGCGCTTGCAAGATGGTACTCTTGCAACCGATCTGGGCTTGCCCCCGTTAAATCCCGAAACCGACCGCGTAATGATCTGCGGCTCCATCGGGTTGAACAATGACATGAAAACGATTTGCGAAGCTGCGGGATTAAGCGAAGGCTCGAACTCTGCACCGGCAGAATATGTGGTCGAGAAGGCTTTTGTCGGCTAGGGCATAAACCTAAAATGACACAAATCTAACAAACATGTTATACACCTCAACGTGTGTAGCATGTGATGAAATCTTGTTGTTAAGCTCCTCTTATGAACTCGGAAACGAGACCAACCATAAAAGGAGTAACACTATGACTTATCCCCTGAAAACAATGGCCATCGCAGCCCTTTGCGCCACAATCCTGGCAGCCCAAACCGTTGGTGCGTCGGCAATGGGATCGGATCGCGAACCCGACAGCACGAATATGATCGTACATGTTTCGCCCACGCAACTTTATCCGACCCAAAAGAATGCCATTCTCGAATCGCCATTCACGGTCGGGTACAATGATTATACTAGCAATCAGGCATTTGCCGATCAAAAGTAACCAGAAAACCGAGCGGGAAAACACTTTTTCCGCTCGGTTTTTCCAGTATTGGGGGGGGTGATTTTAGCCGACCCGAATCATGTGTCTTTTGCTGCCATCAATGCGCATCAGTCGCCCTTGGTGATATATGCCAAAAGGGCCAAAACCCCTGCCACAAGCGACATCGTGATCGGGAACATGGTAAACACACCAAAATGAAACCCCCAATACATCAACACCCCTGACAGCAGCAAAATTGGCCCCGACCACAAGGGCCGCGCATGGGCCATGCCCGCGCCCACAAGGGCCAGAATAGGGCCGACAAGGCCGACAAACTGGGTGCGCGCCACATGATCGACCTGCTCGGCCACGTCGGGCACTTCGCCGAACCAGTTGATAAACTGGGTATATCCATAGCCGAAAAAGCCCACTAGCATGCCCCAAAGCCCCGCAATGACCCCTAAAATAACAACCGTGTTGCGCATGTTTTTTCCTTCGCTATGCGGGTCTTATCTGGCCCTGATCTGCGATTATTTCAAGCCCCCAACTTTGATTGCACCGATTTGCTCCAGCCCAGAAACAAATCGTTGCCGGCCAAAATAACCGGGCGTTTCATCAAACTCGGGTATGCCGACAACAGTTGCAATGCAGGGCGGCTACGTTCGGCATCAGGCAGGTTTCGCCATGTTGTGGAGCGCTTATTGACCAGATCAGCACCGAATTTACACTGAAACCGCGCCAATTCCGCCACTTTAACCCCGTCTTCGCGCACATCGATATATGCAATCGAATAGCCCGATTCGCGCAAGGCATTTCGGGCTTTTTTGCATGTATCGCAAGTCTTTAAGCCATATAAAGTGATGTCCATAGCAGCCTCCGTTGGTTGCCAGAACCTATAGAGAAGTCAAGAAAAGCTTGCAATTGCGTTGATTATTACCATTATTCACTCTCGTGAAGCTCATTATTTCACCGATCTGCTGCCTCCACCGTGATGTCTGCTGATACCGAAGAATGAAGACAGCACCACCCCACGGCATTTCGCGCGTGGCTAGACGAAGGAGAAAACGGATGGCAAATGGCACCGTAAAATGGTTCAACTCGACAAAAGGCTACGGCTTTATTCAACCCGATGATGGCGGCAGTGATGTGTTTGTGCATGTCACAGCGGTTCAGGCGGCAGGATTGCAAGGCTTGGATGACAATCAAAAAGTCACCTATGATCTGGAAACAGGCCGTAACGGCAAAGAGAACGCAACCAATATAGCACTGGTATAAGGCTATAGCAGATTGATATGATGACCGGCGGTGTTTTACCGCCGTTCTACATATAAGGGCTTGACGTGCAGGGCTATCCTGGCGTAAGAGCCGCATTGATATATGATAACAAAGCGGCATGCATGCCGTGTACATTAGTAGAATGCAACGAATTAAGGGACTTGCGCAGGCGACTGCTTGGGTCTCGGCCTTTTTCCTAGTTTGGGCAGGCCTTTCAATGTTCCTAAATCTGATGCTTGAAAGTCTTGTATTAACGGCTTGGCGGCCGCCTTGGAATTGCTTTTGATTTCAAGGGAATAACACCCAAGCCACGGCATAATGCGCGTGGAAATCTAGGAGATAACAGATGGCTAATGGCACTGTAAAATGGTTTAACCCAACAAAAGGCTTCGGCTTCATTCAACCTGACAACGGCGGCAACGATGTGTTTGTACATATCACTGCAGTTCAAGCGGCTGGTTTGCAAGGTTTGGACGACAACCAAAAAGTAACTTACGAA
>JASFZB010000069.1:0-11769 GCA_045046705.1 Rhodobacterales bacterium
GCAAACGATGTCGGGGATGAGCCGTTGTTGCTGGCTGCATTTGCCCCGACATGGGTTTCCAAGGATCGTTTGCTGGGTGCGCGTGCCGCGCAAGCCGCAACCATCAGGCTGACGACCAAGGAGAC
This sequence comes from Rhodobacterales bacterium, assembly GCA_045046705.1. Classification (GTDB taxonomy): domain Bacteria; phylum Pseudomonadota; class Alphaproteobacteria; order Rhodobacterales; family Rhodobacteraceae; genus Amylibacter. Next base: position 126 of record JASFZB010000069.1, read on the forward strand.
GGGGGAGATTGCCGAGAAATCCATTATGCGACCTCTTTCTTTTTAAGCCGGATGCGAAAGGTGACCAATATGTCCACCGCCAGCATGAAGAACAACAACATGCCCTGAAATACCTGAATAGACGCGGCGGGGATTTGTAACTGAAACTGTGCCAGCTCGCCGCCGATATAAGTCAGGGCCATCAACAGCCCCGCCAGCAGGATGCCGATGGGGTTAAGGCGGCCCAGAAAGGCCACGATAATCGCGGTGTAACCGTAGCCAAGCGGGAAGTTGGTGGACAGTTTTCCCGCAGGGCCTGTGGCCTCGAACAGGCCCGCCATGCCCGCAAGACCGCCGCCGATACCCAGACAAATCGCAATGGTAATATTGGGATTGACGCCGGAAAACCGTGCCGCACGCGGGGCTTGTCCTGCCACGCGTACCTGAAAGCCGAAGATGTGATGTTTCAACAGGATATAGGCCACGATCACCGCGCCCAAGGTCATCAAAACCCCGATATGCAGCCCGGTGTTGGCGATCAGCTCGCCATTATAGGCGGACGGATAATCGGTAAAATTGCGGCTGACCGGAAAGTTCATGCCAACGGGTGAGCGCAAAGGCCCGGTGACCATGGCACCCAGAAAGTTGGTGGCGATATAGACCAGCATCAGGGACACAAGAATTTCGTTGGCGTTGTATTTGATCTTCAAAAACGCCGGGATCATCGCCCATAAAAAGCCGCCAACCGCCCCTGCCAGAACCATCAGAGGGAAAATAAGCGCGCTTTCGGTCGGGTAAAACGCAAGACCCACGGCCCCGCCTGAAATCGCGCCCATAATGAACTGGCCTTCGGCCCCGATGTTCCAGATATTGGCGCGGTAGCCGAACGACAGGCCCAAAGCGATCATAATCAGGGGCGAGGCTTTGATCAGCAGCTGGGGCCGCGTGTAGCTGGCCACGACATCATTGAACAATGGGTCCCAAAAGATGATGCGGATGGCTTCAAACGGGTTTTTGCCCAAAATAGCAAACAGAATACCGCCTGCAATCATGGTCAGGATGACCGCTAAAACAGGTGTCAAAATCACCATGGCTTTTGACGGGTTCGGCCTGCGTTCAAGTTTAAACATATTCCACCTCGGTTCCGCCCATCATCAGGCCGATCTGCTCAATAGTAATGCCCTTGGCCGGGCGCGGTTTGGACATTGTGCCTTCCGATAGAATGGCGATATTGTCCGAGATTTCCATCAATTCGTCCAAGTCCTGACTGATTACCAGAACCGCTGCCCGGTTTTTGGTCAGTTCCAGAATGGCATTGCGAATGTCGGCGGCGGCGGCGGCATCCACCCCCCATGTCGGCTGGTTGACCACGAAAACTTCGGGGCGTTGCAGAATTTCACGCCCGATGACGAATTTTTGCAAGTTACCGCCCGATAGCGAATGCGCGGTGTTTTCAGTGCCCGGCGTCCGCACATCGAATTGTTCTATAATGGCGCGGGCAAAGTTTTTGCTGGCAGCGGCTTTAATGATGCCTTTGTTGGTCAATTTCTGCCGCATGGCTCCGGTCAGAAAAGCGTTTTCCGTCAAGGTCATATCGGGGGCGGCCGCATGGCCCAGACGTTCTTCGGGGGCGGTCAACAGTCCGCGCAAACGCCGCGCATTGGGGCCGAGATGGCCGATGTCTTCGCCTTTGAACCGGATGGATTCGGTAATTGTCAGTTCTTCGCCCGACAGGGCCAGCATCAATTCATCCTGTCCGTTGCCGGCAACCCCGCCAACGCCCAGAACCTCGCCTTCGTGCAGATCAAAGCTGATCTCTTTCAGGCTGGTGCCAAACGGGTCGCTTGATTGCAGCCACATGTTATGCACTTCCAGCAAGGCGGCGCCGTGGCGGGTGTAATGTTTTTTCGGTGTCCGCAAGGTTTCGCCGACCATCATTTCGGCCATGCTTTTGGCGGTTTCATCCCCGGGGATACATATCCCCACCACCTTGCCGCGCCGCAATATGGTCGCGTGTTCGCAAAGCGCTTTGATCTCGTCCAGTTTATGCGAGATATAAAGGATCGAGGTGCCTTCCGATGACAGTTGGCGCAAGGTTTTGAACAGCACGTCAACCTCTTGCGGGGTCAGCACCGAGGTGGGTTCGTCCATGATCAGCATTTTGGGGTCTTGCAAAAGGCAGCGCACAATTTCCACCCGCTGACGTTCGCCTGCTGACAGGTCGCCGACCATGCGGTGCGGGTCTATGGTCAGCCCGTATTTGCCGGAGACTTCAATAATGCGCTGGGTCAGATCAGCGGTGTCGGGGGCGTTTTCCATCCCCAGGGCGATGTTTTCGGCAACGCTTAACGCGTCGAACAGCGAGAAATGCTGAAACACCATCGCCACACCGCTGGCGCGTGCGGCGCGTGGCTCGGCGGGGGCGTAAGGCTCCCCGTGCAGCATCATCGTGCCGCTATCGGGGCGTACCAGCCCGTAGATCATTTTCACCAGCGTCGATTTTCCAGCCCCGTTTTCACCCAAAAGCGCGTGAATTTCACCCGGGCCGATGTCAAAGCTGACGCCATCATTGGCGATGACGCCGGGATAGGCCTTGGTCAGCCCCGACAGGCTAAGTAATGCGGTCATAAGGTGGCCTCCTTCAGGGCGGTTGCGGCAATGCGCTGTTTAAGTAGCGCGGTCGTGATCCCCAAAGCGATGGCTTTTGGTTCTTTGCCCAAAGATGGATCGCCGATGGGGCAAATGATACGCGCGATTTGTGCCTGACTATGGCCCAGATTGCGCAGTTTTGATATAAATCTTGCGTGTTTGGTCTTTGATCCGATCAGGCCTAGAGATTTGAAGCTGTGACTTAGGATGGCGTGGCACAGTTCCAGATCAAGCGCGTGGGAATAGGTCAGGATATAGTGCTGTGCGTCTTGGGGTGCGTGTTTCGTCACCAATGCGGGGTTTGTCGCAATCAGCTGGGTGACATGCTCGGGGATTTCTGTTGGGAAACGGTTGGCATTTGTGTCCACCCAAGTGATGTCGAACGGCAGGCCTTGCAGCGTGTTGATAATGGCGCGGCCAACGTGCCCCGCACCGTAGATCCAGATCGGTTGATGCGGTTGGGCGATGGGTTCCAAAAGCCAGCCGTCTTGCAGATCTGTGTCAGGTGTTTCGGCCCCGTTGCGCGCGGTCGCAAGGCTGCGTTTGACCCATAAGGGTTCGGGGGTTCCCGCATGTATCGGGCGGGCAAAGATTGTGTCTACCACTGGCAGGTTTGCTTGCGTGAAATACTCGGTTACCAAGGTGACAGCACCACCACAGCATTGACCTAAATTGGGGCCAAGGGGTATTTTTTGCATGGTGGTCAACGGGTCGGTTTTTAACTGGCTTTGGGCCTTTTCAATCGCCTGATATTCCAACGCACCACCGCCGATTGTGCCGCAAAACCCCGTATCCCAAACCAGCATGGATGTGCCTGCTTCGCGTGGTGACGAGCCTTTGTGCGCGGCAATTAAAATACGCGCAACTTGGCCGTGGCTGTCCACGGCTTGTGCAAGGGCGGAAAGATCGAAACTCACCAGATGCCCCCTTTTAGCCGTGTTATGGTTTTTAGAACCTCTTCGGGGGTTGCCGGTGCATTCATCGCGGCATATTGGGCCGGATTGCAGCCCGATACCGCGTTGGACAGGGCCAGCCATGCGGAAATTCCCAGCATGAAAGGCGGCTCGCCGACGGCTTTGGATTTGTAGATGGTATCTTCCGTGTTTTCAGTGTCGAACAGGGCCACATTAAACCGGGCAGGGCGATCCGAGCAGGCGGGAATTTTATAGGTGCTTGGCGCGTGGGTTTGTAATGCCCCCTTGTCGCTCCAGACCAGCTCTTCTGTGGTCAGCCAGCCTGCGCCTTGGACATAGGCACCTTCGATCTGGCCGATGTCTATTGCCGGGTTCAGCGATTTTCCGCAATCATGCACGATGTCGGTGCGCAAGATGCGGTATTCGCCGCTAAGCGTGTCAACGATGACTTCTGTTACGGCGGCCCCATAGGCAAAGTAATAAAATGGCCGCCCGCGCCCTTTCAGGCGATCCCACTGGATTTTCGGGGTGGCATAAAAGCCTGTCGCGGACAGCGATATGCGGCCCTGATAGGCAAGGCTTGCGGCCTGATCGAACGGGATGCTGTCTTTACCAAAGATAACCTGACCCTTGGTAAACTGCACATCTGCGGCTTTGCAATCGTAGTTGGGCGCAAGGAATTCCGCGATGCGCGTTTTTAAGGTGTCGCAGGCGTTTTTCACTGCCATGCCGTTCAGGTCAGCCCCGGACGAGGCCGCCGTGGCAGAGGTGTTGGGCACCTTGCCGGTGTCGGTGGCGGTGATCTTGATCCGGCTTAAAGGCACGCCAAGTGTTGTCGCCGCCACTTGCGCCACCTTGGTAAACAGGCCTTGGCCCATTTCAGTGCCGCCGTGGTTAAGCTGCACCGAGCCGTCCGCATAGATATGCACCAATGCGCCGGCCTGATTCATTTGCGTAAGGGTAAAGCTGATGCCGAACTTGACCGGCGTAAGCGCAATGCCGCGTTTAAGAATGCTGTCGGGATGGTCCGCGTGTTGCTGCCGGATTGCTTTATAGCGCGCGTCATAATCGGACGACTTGCGCAACTGATCCACAAGAGGGGTGATGACGCTGTCTTCAACGGTCATGTGGTAGGGGGTGGTCTGGCCGTTTTTATAAAAGTTCACCCGGCGCACGTCCAATGGATCGCGGCCCAGTTTATAGGCGATATGATCGACGATGCGCTCAATCGGCACCATGCCTTGCGGGCCGCCGAAACCGCGATAGGCGGTGGCCGACTGGGTGTTGGTTTTCAACCGGTGCGAGATGATCCGCGCGTGCGGCAGATTGTAAGCGTTATCGGCGTGCAGCATGGCGCGGTCGGCCACGGGCATGGACAAATCAAGCGCCCAACCGCAGCGGGCATACTGGTGCATCACCATGGCCTGAATTTTGCCGCTTGCGTCAAAAGCGGCGATATATTCCAGACGGAAATCATGGCGTTTGCCGGTGATGATCATATCGTCATCGCGGTCGTAACGCATTTTGCAAGGCTGTCCTGTCAGTTGTGCCGATACCGCACAGGCCACAGCCAAGGCGTTGCCCTGACTTTCCTTACCGCCAAAACCACCGCCCATGCGGCGAATTTCGACCCGAACCGAATGGAACGGCTTGCCCAAAGCATGCGCCACCTTGTGCTGGATTTCGCTGGGGTGTTGGGTGGAGGATTGCACCACCATGTCGCCATTGTCCTGCGGCAATGCAAGCGAGGCTTGGCCCTCCAGATAGAAATGTTCCTGACCGCCTAACTCAAACTTTCCGGTGACGGTTTGATCGGGGCCGAATTTGGCCAGAACATCCTCTGGATTGCCTTTGAGGAAAATAACCGGCTGTTCGAATTTGCTATCCGCGGCAAGCGCGTCGTCAATGCTGAGGATCGCGGGTTTTTCCGCGATTTCGATCTGCCCCAACTTTGCAGCTTTGCGTGCGGCTATATGGCTGGTGGCGATGACGCAGAAAATCGGCTGGCCGATGTAATGCACTGAACCTGTCGCCAAAAGCGGTTCGTCATTGGTTGACGGCGAGACATCGTTTTCGGCGGGTAGATCATCCGCGAGCAGCACTTTCACAACCCCGTCCGCGGCTTTGACCGCATCCAGATTTATTGATGTAATGGTGCCGTGGGCAACCTGCGACAGGCCAAATGCAAGGTGCAGCGTGTTGGCCGGCATTGGCACATCGTCGACATAGCGGGCTTTACCGGTGACGTGCAAAAGGGCGGCGTCATGGGGGGTGGGGCTGGCGACACTCATGCTGTGGTCTCCAATACGCGCGGCGCGTTTTCGGTATCTTCTAGAAAATAGCGTTGCAGCATGTTTTGTGCTGCTTTCAGGCGGTATTCTTTCGAGGCGCGCATGTCTGACATCGGCGTGTAATCCTGTGCGAATGCAGGCAGCGCGGCGGTGATGGTTGCTTGCGACCACGGCTTGCCCAACAATGCGGCTTCCACATGGCTTGCACGTTTCGGCGTCGCGGCCATGCCGCCATAAGCGATAGCCGCGCCCGCGACTTTGCCGCTTTCAATATGGATGTTGAAACACCCCAGAACGGCGGAAATATCCTGATCGAAGCGTTTGGTCAGCTTGTAGCATTTCAGGCGGTCATCTTGGGCGGGAATAAACAGGCTTTCAACAAATTCACCAGCCGCGCGGTCTTGTTTGCCGTAATCGATAAAGAAATCCTGCAACAGGATTTCGCGCCGCTTATCCCCCTTGCGCAGGGTTAATCTGGCCCCCAATGCAATCAAGGCAGGCGGGCCGTCGCCAATAGGCGAGCCATTGGCGATGTTGCCGCCGATGGTGGCAGCATTGCGGATTTGGGTGGACGCAAAACGGCGCAGCATTTCGGCAAAATCGGGATAGACGGGTTCAATGGCTTCGCGCAATTCGGTGATGGTGACAGAGGCCCCAATGCGCAGGCCGTCTTTGCGCGCCTCGATTTGGCGCATGTCTTCGATCCCGGCGGTAAAGCAGACATTGTCCAAAGCTGCCAGCTTTTTCGTGACCCAAAGCCCGACATCGGTGGCCCCGCCGATCAATGTGGCATCGGGATGGGCGGCATACCATGCGGCCAGATCATCGGCACTTTGCGGCTGGATGGCGTTGGCTTTTAGCTGCGCCAATGCGGCGGCATCTTCACCAAGCCAGTCAGGTTTTACCGTGTTTTCGGCAGCAACCGCCGCGCGAATAATAGGGGCGTAGCCGGTGCAGCGGCATAGGTTTCCCGCCAGTTGGTCGTCGTGATCGGTGGCCCCGTTGGCGTGGGCGGTTGTCATCGACATGATGAAGCCGGGGGTGCAAAAACCGCATTGGCTGCCGTGTTTTTCGATCATCGCCGCTTGCACCGGATGCGGTGTATCGCCTGAGGCTACACCTTCAACAGTACGCACGGATTTGCCGTGAAGTTGCGGTAAAAACAGGATGCAGGCGTTCATCGCGCGGTGGCTGTTACCGTCGCTGACCATCACAGTGCAAGCCCCGCAATCGCCCTCGTTGCAGCCCTCTTTGGTACCGGTCAGGCCGCGTGTTTCCCGCAAATAATCAAGCAGCGTGCGCGTGGGTGGCGCATCCGAGATGGTTGTGACCTCTCCGTTAAGAAGAAACTTGATTGACATGATACCTCCCCAGGACGTCAAGTGCCTGCCGTTGCCGGCAAGCTATGATCTAACCTAATCACATTGGCCGAATTCGCGAAGACTCGGAATACCATATAATAAGGAAGCACTTTCAAAGAAACCTGTATAATGACATGTGGATCAAGATATTTTAGATAACTTCCCGATAGCCAAGCGCATCCATCGTTTCGCTATCTATTTTACGGTAAATATATTCCAGATCGCGTTTTTTATGATCGGCCTTCAGTTTATGGTACTTGTAGCGGCGTTGATAATCCTCAAAACGCATATTGTCCCTGGCTTTTATCGAGCGGCGGATGTTTCCGTAACATGCGGTGATTTTGGGGATGTATTCGGCGATGCCGATCACCCGCAGGTAGGCTTGCATTTTGCGGTTCCATAATTCAATCGGTGTTTCTAACATTTCCGTGCCCAGAATTATCGCGCACCGAAAGCGGCCACGGGGATGTCAGAAATTTCTCGAAGGGCATGTCCTCTTCGCCCAGCAGTGGATTTTCGGGGCGGGCGTGAAGCGATGCCAAAAAGTGGACAGGATGTTTGGTGATCAACACAAACAAGGTATCTTGTGAATGCGGCGCGGCGCGGATCACGTCGATCGGCGGGGCCGCATGTTTCCAGCCAAAATCGGAAAGAGAATGCGTTCATGATAGGCGTCTTGCATCCGGTTATTCTGAAATGGCCGTTCTTTGGGCTTATAGGCCTGCAAAACAAGCCGCATCACCCGTCGGTCGATCCCGAAATCACCCCGCGGGCTGTCGGTTGCGAAATTCTTGTCGATCAATTTACCAAGATAAGTGGCCCCGGTGTTGCGTTCCCCGAATGCTTTGGTGACTAGGCGTGTCATTTATTATGGTGCCCCCTAATGGCGTCTGCCTTGGCTTATTCACGTCGACAGCCTTCAAAATAGACTTAAACGCTAAGATAAGTTTTGCAACCGCTTTCCCTGAAATGAAAGCTGCGATAGGGTCGCCCCCATGAGCATCCAACCCCGATTCATTCACCTGCGTCTTCACACCGCCTATTCCTTGCTGGAAGGGGCGGTGCAAATGAAAAAGCTGCCCGGTATGTGCGTGAAGGCCAAAATGCCTGCCGTGGCCGTGACCGACACCAACAATCTGTTTGGCGCGCTGGAATTTTCCGAAATTGCGGCGGCTGCGGGGGTGCAACCGATTATCGGGTGCCAGTTTGATTTAAGCTATGCCGCCGCCACGCGTGCCGGTGAAAAAACACCTGCGCCTAAATCGATTGTTCTGCTGGCCCAAAACGAGCCGGGGTATTTAAGCCTGATGAAGCTGAACTCTTGCGCGTTTCTGGAAGCGGGCGAGGCACTGCCGCATGTCACGCTGGATCAGCTGGCGACGCATTCAGACGGGTTGATTTGTCTGTCGGGCGGGGCGTTGGGGCCGGTGGGGCAGCTTATACAGGACGGTCAGGCCGACAAAGCGGCAGCCTTGGTCGAACGCATGGCGGGAATTTACCCCGACCGCTTCTACATCGAGCTGCAACGCCACCCTGACGGCGCGCATCCGCGCACACCGGTGGAAGAGCTGACCGAAGCCCCGATGATCGCGTTGGCCTATGATCTGGACTTGCCGCTGGTCGCGACCAATGACGTGTATTTCCCGAAACGCGAGATGTATGAAGCCCATGACGCGCTTTTGTGTATTGCCGACGGGGCCTATGTGGATCAGCAAACCGACCGCCGCCGCCTGACGCCCGAGCATTACTTCAAATCCCAGGACGAAATGGTCAAGCTGTTTGCCGACCTGCCCGAAGCGGTGGAAAACACCGTCGAGATCGCCAAACGCTGTGCATTCAAGGTTTACAAACGTGCCCCCCTGTTACCGAAATTCGCCGATAACGAGGTCGCGGAACTGCGCCGCCAAGCTAATGAAGGTCTAAAAGCGCGGCTGGCGGTGATCCCGCATGCGGGATCTGAGGAGGACTACCAGAAGCGGCTGGATTTCGAGCTGAAAATCATCGAGGGCATGGGGTTTCCGGGCTATTTCCTGATCGTGGCGGATTTCATCGGCTGGGCCAAGGACAATGATATTCCTGTCGGGCCGGGGCGGGGCTCGGGGGCGGGCAGTCTGGTGGCCTATGCCCTGACCATCACCGATCTTGACCCGTTGCGCTACTCGCTGCTGTTTGAGCGGTTCTTGAACCCTGAACGGGTTTCGATGCCCGATTTCGACATCGACTTTTGTATGGATCGCCGCGAAGAGGTGATCCATTATGTGCAGGAAAAATATGGCCGCGATATGGTGGCGCAGATCATCACCTTCGGGGCGTTATTGTCGAAAGCGGCGGTGCGTGATGTGGGGCGGGTGTTGCAAATGCCTTACGGTCAGGTCGACCGCTTGTCGAAACTGATCCCTGTGGACGGTGTGAAACCGGTTTCCATCACCAAGGCCCTGGCCGACGAGCCGCGTTTGCGTGAAATGGCCAAGGCGGAAGAAGTGGTCGACCGCATGCTGAATTATGCGGGCCAGTTGGAGGGACTGTTGCGCAATGCCTCGACCCACGCGGCGGGCGTGGTGATCGGGGATCGGCCACTGGACGAGTTGGTGGCTTTGTATAAAGACCCGCGCTCGGATATGCCAGCCACCCAGTTCAATATGAAGTGGGTGGAACAGGCAGGGCTGGTGAAGTTCGACTTTCTGGGGCTGAAAACCCTGACGGTGATCAAGGGGGCTGTCGACTTTTTGGCTCTGCGCGGTGTCGAGGTTGACATCAGCGCGATAGATATTGAAGACCCTGCCACGTATGATCTTTATGCCTCGGCCAAAACCGTGGCGGTGTTTCAGGTGGAAAGTTCCGGCATGATGGATGCGCTGCGGCGTATGAAGCCCACCTGTATCGAGGATATTGTGGCATTGGTCGCCCTATACCGACCCGGTCCGATGGAAAACATCCCGAAGTTTTGCGATGTCAAAAACGACCGTGCCGAACGCGACCTGATGCACCCGACAATCGACCATCTGCTGGATGAAACCCAAGGGATCATTGTTTATCAGGAACAGGTGATGCAGATCGCGCAGGAAATGGCGGGCTATTCACTGGGCGGGGCTGACCTGCTGCGCCGTGCCATGGGGAAGAAAATCCAGGCGGAAATGGATAAGGAAAAGCCGAAATTCCTGAAAGGGGCGGCTGATAACGGGGTTGATGCGAAAAAGGCCAACGAGGTTTGGGATTTGCTGGACAAATTCGCCAACTACGGCTTCAACAAATCCCACGCCGCGGCCTATGCGGTGGTGTCCTATCAAACCGCGTGGCTGAAAGCGAATTACCCGGTTGAATTTATGGCTTCGGTGATGAATTGCGATATACATCTGACCGATAAGCTGAATGTATTTCATCAGGAAGTGAAACGTCTGGAAATCGAGGTCATCCCGCCTTGCGTGAACCGTTCCGAGGCCCTGTTCAGCGTGAAAGACGGCAAAATCGCCTATGCGCTGGGCGGGTTGAAAAACGTCGGTGCCGAAGCCATGCGGCTGATTACGGACGCGCGCGCCGAAGGCGGCGACTTTGCCGATCTTTTCGACTTTGCCCGTCGCGTTGATCTGAAACGTGTTGGCAAACGCCCGATGGAAATGCTGGCGCGTGCCGGTGCGTTTGATCTGCTGGACGGCAACCGGCGCAAGTGTTTGGAAAGCGTTGACCAGCTGGTGGCCTATTCTGCCGCCACCCATGAAGATCGCAACTCGGCCCAAGGCGGATTGTTTGGCGATGCGGGCGAGGCCCTGCCAGCCCCGCGCCTGCCGATGCCCGAGGATTGGCTGCCCAATGAACGCTTGGGCCACGAACATATCGCCATCGGGTTTTACCTGTCGGGGCACCCGCTGGATGATTACGCAGGTGCGCTGAAGCGCAAGAATGTGCTGACGCTGGACGCGTTGCACCAAAAGGCGGCGGGCGGCACTGTGGTGGCAAAAATCGCAGGCTCGGTTGCGGGCAAGCAGGAACGCAAATCAGCCCGCGGCAACCGCTTTGCATTTGTGCAACTGTCTGATCCTACGGGGTTATACGAGGTCACGGTGTTTTCCGACACGCTGGAAAAATTCCGCGACCTGCTGGAGGCCGGTCAAAATGTGGTGCTAACGGTGAAGGCGGAACTGGAAGCGGATCAGTTGAAACTGCTGGCGCAACGGGTAGAGGCCATTGACGCATCCGTGGCCGACGCCGCCGCGATGGGCTTGCGGATTTTTGTCAACGATCAGGCGGCTATCGGCTCGATTGCCACACGGCTGGCGGACGTTTCCAAAGCCGGCGGCCCGCGCGGTCGTGGCCCTGTGCATCTGGTGCTGGTCGCGCCTGACTTGCCCGGCGAGGTCGAAATGTCACTGCCGAACGAATATCCGGTCAGCCCGCAGGTGAAAGGGGCCTTGAAGCATATTTCTGGCGTGCAGATGGTTGAGGAGTTTTAGGT
>JASFZB010000070.1:0-23340 GCA_045046705.1 Rhodobacterales bacterium
TGAAATGGAAAGAAGAATTCGCAACCGGCATTGCCGAAATTGACCGACAGCATAAAACATTGTTTGAAGCTTCAGAAGATTTCAGGGAAGTCCTGGAACATAGATGTTCTTCCGATACCTACGATGGGTTTCTTGAATTTTTGGTGATGTATGTAGAGACACATTTTGGTTATGAAGAGGAATGCATGCACGCAGCCCAATGCCCGATCGCCTGTGAAAACAAAAAGGAACATACACTGTTCATCAAACTTGTTGACAAAGAGGTGCAGATTTTTCAGGAAAGCGGACTTGATATTCAAAGAGCATTTAAACTGCTGGACACGCTTGATAACTGGCTGGCAAGCCATATCGTGCGCATAGACGTGCAATTACGGGCCGCATAAATATCAATGCCCTTTGAAGGCGGTAACGTCGTCTGCGCTAGTTAAATTGACCTGATTATAGATTGCCGCCAAGAATGACCCGCAAATTCCAATTCGTCGTCTACAAAATCACCTTCCCAAACGGCAAAATCTACATTGGCAAAGACATCGGAAAAGAGGGTCACACGATCCGCTACTTTGGTAGCTGGGACTATGCGCTTGTAGAGGATGACTTCACGAAAGAAGCGTTGCAGGACTTCACAATACGCCGTGAAATTATTTTCGAAGGTGATGACAAGAAAGAGGTCGGACGTAAAGAAATGGCCCTAATCGTGGAACTTGCCTCAAATGATCCAGAGCGCGGCTACAATCGAACGCCAAAATTCAGGCCTTAGCCAAATCTCTTATTTTCAACTCCAGTTAGGGCTACGTAAGGCTAGCGAGTTCCAGAACTACGTGGGGGATTGAATGGGGGATCATTTGTTTATATTTATTTATTAATTTATTTATTAAAAACAAATACTTAGTCTAATTAAATGGCGGAGAGACAGGGATTCGAACCCTGGGAGGCTCGCACCTCAACGGTTTTCAAGACCGCCGCATTCGACCACTCTGCCACCTCTCCGCGGATAAGTTAAAAGGTCGATGCTTTCAACAGGTGCCTGAGTAATTCCGGTAGCTACAAACATCAACCCCAAATTCAAGTAAATATTGCCAAGGCGAAAATTTAACACAGTTCGGGGATGTGCGGCTATTGAAACACATGGGCACCCGTGTTTTTGGCGCTCACACAGTGGTGCGGCCAAAACCTAGCGACATCAAGGCTATTATGTCGGTTGTGGCTGTGTCCCAATGGCGGTAAAAGGGACGTCCGACTTGAATGGAGACCGTCTAACAATGACCCCTTTTGCCATCGCAGGTGTTCAGATGTATGTGAACGCTTTGCAGCCCAATGTCGACGGTATTTTGCACCGTTTGGAAATCTTAATGGCGCGGTTTCCGTGGACACAGATGGTGTTGTTCAGCGAACTGGCCCCGTTTGGCCCGCTGCCGCGTTTTGCCCTGCCGTTTGAAAATGATGCGCTGAAGCGTTTTCAGGAAGCGGCGCGTAAATACAATATCTGGCTGATCCCGGGCTCGATGTTTGAAAAGACCGAAGACGGGCGCATTTTCAACACCTCGGCGGTGATCAACCCCGATGGGGATATTGTCACCAGCTATCGCAAAATGTTTCCGTTCCGCCCCTATGAGTCCGGCGTCAGCGCGGGCACTGAATTCTGTGTGTTTGATGTCCCGAAAGTGGGGCGTTTCGGCCTGTCGATTTGCTACGACATCTGGTTCCCCGAAACCACACGGCAACTGACCAGCCAAGGCGTCGAGGTTTTGTTGCATCCGGTTCTGACCGGCACCACCGACCGTGATGCGGAACTGGCAATTGCGCGGGCAACGGCGGCGCAGTTCCAGTGTTATGTGATTGATGTCAACGGCTTGGGGGCAGGCGGCAATGGCCGCTCTTGCGTTGTCGATCCGTCGGCAATGGTGTTGCACCAATCGGCCGGGCAAGAGGATATGTTCCCGATCGAGATCGACCTTTCGCAAGTGCGCCGCCAGCGCGAAACCGGAATGAAGGGCTTGGGGCAGGTGTTGAAAAGCTTTCGCGACCGGTCGGTCGATTTCTCGGTATATGACAGGAACAGCGGCACGGATGCTTATTTGCACAGTCTTGGCGCACTTGAAATCCCAAAACAGGGTTCGCGCGGCGGTATGTCCGCGAATTTGCGCGATACTTCATTGACAAGCCATCCAACCGGCCCCCACTATAAAGGTCACAAGCCGCAAGGCGGGTTTGTGCGCAGTAAGACGAACACCGGCTAGTTGTAGTCATTGGGCCATATAACATGTGGCCCGACAGCTTTCTGTCTGGCCGAACAGAAGGGAAGATGCGATGCAATCCATGAGCGACTATTATTCGGCCGTGCAGCTGCGGTCAGATCACTGGAGCACATTGCGTGAAAGCCTCGGCACCTTGGCGCGTGACCCAAAGGGTAGTCACGCCAAGGCCACGGGGCAAAAGATCAACGGTCTGTTCGACTCATTAGCCTTGATCGAGGCTTATTGGGCCTTCCCGGGGATTGCGGTTTTTGACCATATGCGGCGTCAGTTTGAACTTGCAAAGTTCGATGACGTGGCCTTTACCGCCAGCCGGATTGCCCGCGCCCTGACAAGTGGGGCTTATCGGCGTCGCACCATCCCGCTGGACCGCGGCACGGCTGATGCGGATGACTACGAGGACGAAGCCCTTTTGTCCCCCGATGCCCGCGCCCTGACCAAGCCCTATTTCGAAGTGATGATCGTTGACGATGTCAACGAGCAGCAAAGCCGCTGGCTGAAACAGAACATGACCCAGATGCGCCAATCCGATGACGCTTTCATCTACGAGTCGGTGGTGGTGCCCAGTTTGCAAGATGCCCTGATCGGGGTTTTGTTCAACTATAACATTCAGGCCATTATCGTGCGCCCGGGGCTGCGCATGGGCTCGAATGCCGATCTGTCTTTACTGACCCAATATCTGAACCGCGCCGGTGGCAGCAAAAATATAGAAGATATAGACCCTGCTGACTACGGCCCCGAGCTGTGCCGTCTGGTTGCCAAAGTCCGGCCCGAACTGGATGCCTATCTGATCACGGATCGCTCGGTCGAAGACATCGCCGGGCTGGATTTGGGCATTTGCCGGCGGGTGTTCTACAATCAGGAAGATTTCATGGAATTGCACCTGAATATCCTGCGCGGTGTTCAGGCCCGGTTCAAATCGCCGTTTTTCACGGCGCTTAAAGAATATTCCAAGCAGCCGACGGGGGTGTTTCACGCGATGCCGATCAGTCGCGGCAAATCAATCACCCGCAGCCACTGGATACAGGACATGGGGGCGTTTTACGGATCAAACATCTTTATGGCGGAAACCTCGGCCACCTCGGGTGGGCTGGATAGTCTTTTGGAACCGCACGGGCCGATCAAAGAGGCACAGGAACTGGCCTCGCGGGCGTTCGGTTCCAAACAGACATTTTTTGCCACCAACGGCACCTCGACCTGCAACAAGATCGTGGTGCAGGCCCTTGTAAGGCCAGGGGATATTGTGCTGGTGGACCGCGATTGCCACAAGTCGCACCATTACGGCATGGTGCTTTCGGGGGCAAATGTGGTTTATCTCGACAGCTATCCGCTGAACGAATATTCGATGTACGGTGCGGTGCCGCTTTCCGAGATCAAGCAACAGTTGCTGGCCCTAAAGGCGGCGGGAAAGCTGGACAGGGTGCGCATGCTGCTGCTGACCAACTGCACCTTTGACGGCGTTGTTTACAATGTCGAGCGGGTGATGGAGGAATGCCTTGCGATCAAGCCTGATCTGGTCTTTTTGTGGGACGAGGCCTGGTTCGCTTTTGCCCGTTTCAACCCGACCTACCGTCAACGCACCAGCATGAATGCCGCCAACACGTTGCGTGAAAAGTTCAAAACGGCGGCACATGCCAAAGCCTACGCCAAACAGCAGGAAAAGCTGAAGGGGGCCGATGACGCCACGCTATTGAACACACGGTTAATCCCGCCGCCCAACGCCCGGGTGCGGGTCTATGCGACGCAATCCACCCATAAAACCCTGACCAGCTTGCGTCAGGGCTCGATGATCCATGTCAACGATCAGGACTTCAAAGGCGAGGTCGAACAAAGCTTCCATGAAGCCTATATGACCCATACCTCGACCAGTCCCAACTACCAGATTATTGCCTCTCTTGATGTCGGGCGAAGGCAGGTGGAACTGGAAGGTTTTGAATTTGTGCAACGCCAGATCAATGCCGCGATGTCGATGCGTAGGGCCATATCCAGCCATCCTTTGTTGCAGAAATACTTCAAGGTGCTGACAGCGGGGGATATGATCCCCGAGCAACACCGCAAAAGCGGCGTGACCAGTTATTACGACCCGCAGCAGGGTTGGACGGATATTTGGGATTGCTGGCAAAGCGATGAATTTGTGCTTGATGCCACAAGGGTCACCTTGGCAGTGGGCGGAACCGGTTGGGACGGCGATACATTCAAGACCGATATTCTGATGGATAAATACGGCATCCAGATCAACAAAACCTCGCGCAATACGGTTTTGTTTATGACCAACATCGGCACCACCCGTTCATCGGTGGCCTATCTGATCGAGGTTCTGGTCGAGATTGCCAACGGCTTGGACGATTTGCTGGATGATGCCTCAAAAATGGAACGCCTGTCGTTTGAACGCAGGGTTGAAAACCTGATGAAAGACCTGCCACCCTTGCCGGATTTCAGCCGGTTTCACGATGCGTTTCGCGCTGATGACGTGACAATCGAGGGCGATATTCGCACCGCGTTTTTCATGTCATATGACGAAAACAACTGCGATTATCTGGAATTGAACGGCTCCCTGAAACGGGCGATGGATAGCGGTCAGGAAGTGGTTTCGGCCTCGTTCATCATCCCGTATCCGCCGGGTTTTCCCATATTGGTACCGGGGCAGGTGATCAGTCAGGAAATTCTGGCTTTCATGCGCGCACTCGATGTCAATGAAATTCACGGCTACCGCGCTGATCTGGGGCTAAGGGTCTTCACCGCCGAGGCGCTTGAACGCCAAAAAGCCAAGGGAAATACAGCAAAATAATAATAAGGGAGGGCACTAAATGCCAAAAAAGATACAACTGAACAATCTGTCTGAAATTCGCCGGTATTTTCACCGCAACACCGATCCGATCTATTTTATTTCGGCCACCAATTTCAACCTTTTGGGCATTGACGAATGGTGCATGAATTTCAAATATATTTGTTATATAGATTGCTATGACGGGCACCACCCGAACGTCTTTTGCCCCTCCGAACAACCCCATGCGGAATTCCAGTCCATCGAAGACATCAACAACTACCTGTTACAGCACAAAGAGGTCATCGACCTGATCAAACGGCGTGGCGGCAAGCCGAAATTCGTGTTTTTGATGTTTGACGAGGAAACCGAACGTCTGTCAGCCGAATTGGGCGCGGATGTCTGGTTCCCGAAAGCCAAACTGCGCACCAAGATGGACAACAAAATTGAAACCGTTCGTATCGGCAACAAGGCGGGGGTGCCCTCGGTGCCCAATGTTCTGGCCGAGGTCACATCGTACAAAAACCTGCGCGACACTTGTGAAAAAGCCGGAATAGGGCATGATCTGGTGCTGCAATCGGCCTTTGGCGACAGCGGCCACACCACATATTTCATCAAATCCGAAGCAGATTTCCGTCGTCATGAACACGAGATTATCGGCGAGGGCGAGATCAAGATCATGAAGCGGATTGATTGTCGCGGCTCGGCGATCGAGGCATGCGTGACCAAAGAAGGCACCATCGTTGGCCCGCTGATGACCGAACTGGTCGGCTTTAATGAACTGACGCCTTATCGCGGCGGCTGGTGCGGCAATGAAATCCTGTCCACCGCGTTTCCGCCAAAGGTGCGCACCAAAGCCCGCGAACTGACCTTCAAGTTCGGCGAACAGTTGCGTAAGGAAGGCTATCACGGCTATTTCGAGCTGGATTTCCTGATCGACAAAAAAACCGGCGACCTGTGGCTGGGCGAACTGAACCCGCGCATCACCGGAACAAGTTCAATGACCAACCACGCCGCGTTTGCCCATGCGGACGCCCCTTTGTTCCTGTTCCACCTGCTGGAATTTTCAAAGAAGAAATTCAAGCTGGATGTGGACGAGTTGAACGCCCGCTGGGCCGACCCCAAGATGATCGACAGTTGGTCGCAAATGGTGATCAAACACACCGATGACAGTGTTGACATCATCACGGAAGCCCCGCAAACGGGCATCTATAAAATGCTTGAAGACGGGCGCGTGGTGTTTGACCGTTTCGACTATCACCGCCGTGCGGTAGAGTCGGAAAACGAGGCATTTTTTCTGCGTATCCAGAAATCCGGTGACTATCGCTATGAAGGCGCCGATCTGGGCATTCTGGTGACGCGTGGCCGCTCGATGACCGGCGGATTTCGGTTGAACGAGCGGGCGAAGAGGTGGATACACGGCATCAAAAGTGCTTATGTGGCCAAACCGATGCCAACATCCGAAGCGGGGCCTGCCCCTGATGACCCGGACTTTAAACTCTTGTAAGGATACCATGACGTGGAACTGGTCTGGCGGGCAATAGATGAGGCAGAACCCGGCCCTAAATGGGCCGCTTTGTTCAACGAATACTGGCCGGACTATAAAAAATGGTGGCTGCGCGAAGGCGCCGACCCCCGCCCGACCTATTGGGAAAGCTATCAGGCTTTAAAGACCCATATGCCCGAGATGTTACCGCTTTACGACCAGCTTTGCGATTTGGCGGGGGGCGGCGATTTTGCCTCGCGGTTTTTGTCATTCTACTGCCCGCCACCCTATCTTTCCGGCTGTTCGCAAGCGATTTGGCCCGGCAAAGAACCGGTTCTGGTGCGTAACTACGATTACAACCCGCGCGCGTTCGACCGTCTGGTTTTGCGCACCAACTGGCAGGGGCGCACGGTACTGGGTACCTCGGATGGTCTGTGGGGGCTGGTTGACGGGATGAACGATGCGGGACTGGCTCTGTCGCTGACATTCGGTGGGCGGCGCGTGGTTGGCGACGGTTTCGGGGTGCCTTTGATCCTGCGCTATGTGCTGCAAACCTGCGAAACCGCCGAACAGGCGGGGGCGGCCCTTGCAAGGCTGCCGACCCATATGAGCTATAACGTCACCGTGGTCGATGCGCGGCGCAATTACCTGACCGCCCTGATGGCACCGGATCGACCAGCACAAATCACCCATGCTGCGGTTGCCACCAACCACCAGGAAAAGGTCGAGTGGACGGCGCACGCACGATTGACCGCAACCGTGGAGCGCGAACGGTTTTTGCTGCAACGCCTGACGCTGCACCGCGAGCCAGAGGCGAAATTCATCGGCGCATTCCTGAAACCGCCCCTCTATTCCACCGCCTTTGATCGGGGCTTTGGCACGCTTTATACCGCCGTTTACCGCCCCAAACGGGGCCAGATGGAATTGCGCTGGCCGCGTGCCACATGGGCCTTGGACATCAACGCTTTCGTTGAAGGGGCACGCAGCATCTTTACCCCCGAGCCGGTTTTGTCGCGCTAAAGTCGTGCGATGAGTAACCGGCCCTGACCTTGACCTTAACAATGAATAAAAATGTTGCGAATATATTTATCCTCTTAAGGTAACTGTAAGTTTCGCCTGCGAGAACCAGTCTAGTAACGAACACTAGGTGTAGGATTAAGACATGGTTGTAGAGTTGGCAAAACGCGGGTCAGAAAACTGGTATCTAGGTGCCAAGCTGATTGAAGATGTTTATCAGCGTAGCTTCGGTGCAGTAATACCATCACATGCGGATGAGTTGATTATGGTGAAAAATGCGCAAGGACAGGTTCTGGCAGCCACAGGCCTGCGGGATGAAAGGGCCGGTTTTTTCAGCCAGACCTATCTTGATGGCCCGGCCGAAATTGTCATTTCAGCAAGCATGGGCAGACCCGTCAGCCGTGACGAAATTCTTGAGGTAGTGACCTTGGCAACAACCACCCCCATCGCCATTTTGCCCCTGCTTACCGGCGTAGCCGTCGAGGGGCGCAAGCGCGGTAAAACCTGTTGCTTGTTTACGGCCACGGCGCGTCTGCGGCAGATTTTTCAAAAAATCGGAATGGATATGGCCACGCTTGCATCGGCGGATGCCGCAAGATTGCAAAATGCAGATGTTTGGGGGCGCTATTATGCCACCGACCCGAAAGTCTGTGTGGTCATGGAAAAACAAAGAGCGGCGCATATGCCGCAATGTTTGAGGGCCGTTGCATGACCCCTTTATTTACGCGCCTGTGGCAACACGCCAAGGATCGTCCCGACTGTGTTGCCTTTGAAATTGGCGACCAAAGCCTGACTTGGGCTGCCTTGGCCGCGCGTGTGGCAGGGGCGGCGGTTGCCCTGCAACAAGCCCCTGACACAATCGGTCTGGCCCTGCCCAACGGCCCCGACTATGTGATTGCCGATCTGGCTGCCACGCTTGCGGGTAAAACTCTGGTGCCGATCCCGCATTTTTTTGGCGCGGGACAAATCGCGCATATCATTCAGGACGCAGGCATCAAGGCGATGATCGGCGGGGCTGACACGACAGTCCCGCGCCTGGACCCTATTCTGACGACAACCGGCACGCCGATGGCCCCTATCCCAGGTCATCGGCGGGTCATCTACACTTCAGGATCTTCGGGGCAGCCCAAAGGGGTGATCATCGGGGCATCCCAGATCACCGCATCCCTGAATGCGCTGTCGGCGGCGGTTGGAACATCAAAGAGCGATGTTTACCTGTCGGTTCTGCCCGCGGCACAGTTGCTAGAGCAAATTTGCGGCATTTTTCTACCGGTGATGGCCGGTGCCCGCACTGTTTTTTCCCCTTCGGCAATGGCGGCGCTGTTCGCGCCCGCGCCCGGTGCGCTAGCACACGCCTTTGCCAAGCATCGCCCAACCATGAGCCTGTTGGCCCCCCAACTTTTGGCGGCATGGTTGGGCGATATAGATCAAGGTGGCACGCCGCCACCTGAAAGCCTGCGCTTTGTGGCATTGGGCGGTGCGCCTGCATCTCCTGCCATGTTGCAAAAGGCACTCGATGCGGGCATTCCCGTCCATGAAGGCTACGGCCTGTCCGAGGCCTGCTCGGTGGTGGCGATGAATCGCCTTGGCGACAATCAGCCGGGCACCGTGGGGCGCGTTCTGGACGGGTTGAACGTCGAGATCGACGCAGGCGAGATCGTGGTCAGCGGGCCGACAGTGATGCAGGGCTATTTGCATCATCCACCGGTTTCAAACCGCTGGCATACCGGCGATCTGGGCCATTTCGAAAATGGCCGTTTGGTGATTGAGGGTCGCAAGGACAACCTGATTGTGACCCCTGCGGGCCGCAATATCAGTCCCGAATGGGTGGAAACCCTGGTGAATGCCCTGCCTGCTATCGCCTGTTCGGCGCTTGTGGCTGGATCAAACGGTTTAACGCTTGTTATCGCCCCCACCGCCCCGCTTGGGGTGGCGCAGATCTTGCCCTTGCTGGCGGAACTGCCGGATTATGCCCGCCCCGCCCATTTGGTCTTGGCCGATCCGCGCAAAAGCGGTCTTATACGGCCAGCGGGCACGCCTGATCGAAGGGTTGCACAACGCTTGGCCGAAGCTGGCCCGGCGGTTTCTATACCATCACAAAAGGAACCCGCGGCATGACCCGTAAAACCGTCGTTATCACCGGTGCTGGCTCGGGTATCGGGCGCAAACTGGCCCTTGAGGCGGCAAAGCGTGACTATGCTTTGATCCTGGTCGGACGCCGCCCCGAGACCTTGGCCGAAACCCGCCAACTTCTGGGCGATGACACCTGTAAATGCATTGCCGCCGATGTGACAACACCCGCCGGTCGCGCCCTGATACGCGCGGCTGCCGGGGATCGTCTGGACATTCTGATCAACAATGCCGGTACATTGTCGGTCGGGGCACTTGAGGTGTTGGACGACGATGCCTTGAACGCCATGTTGATGACCAATATCGGTGCCCCCATCGCCCTTAGCCGTGATCTGTTGCCGGAACTTAGGGCCGCAAAAGGGCGGGTGGTCAATATCGGCTCGGTGTTTGGAGATATTGCGTATCCCTATTTCACCGCCTATTCGGCTACCAAATTCGCACTGCGCGGGTTTTCCGATGGGCTTCGCCGGGAACTCTGGGGCGAAGGGGTGGGCGTGACCTATATCGCGCCGCGCGCCACAAAGACCGGCGCGACAGATGCGTTTGCCGCTTTAGTCGCGCCGATGGATATGGCACTGGACGAAGCCGCGGTCGTTGCCCGCCAGGCCTGGGACGCGATTGAAGCCGGTCGGCGCGAGGCATTTCCGCGCGGCAAAGAACGCCTGTTCGTCTTTATTCAACGCCTGCTGCCGCGCCTGATCGACCGCTCGGTCGGTGCGCAAGCCCGCAGCCCGGCAGTAAAATCGGCCTTGGCAAAGGCCGGAGTTCTTAACAAACAACAATCGGATACTTAACCCATGACCTATAGCATCATTCGCCCCTCAACCGGCTGCACCGACTTTTTGAACGACAGTATTATCGACACAATAAACACCAGCCTTCATAGCTCCGGTTGGGCCGTTTTGCGTGGATTTTCCGTCGATATGCACGGATTTTCGGATCTGGTGGCACGGCTTTGCAAGCATATTACCTTTGATCCCGCGCGTGAATATTCCGAAGAAAACACCCAGAAAGTCGATGCAGGCCTTGGCCCTATCGGCCTGCATATCGAAAATGGCAACACGCCGCGTTGCCCTGATCTGGTTGCGTTTTATGCCCGAACGGCGGCTTTTGAAGGCTCGCAAACCACGATCTGCGACGGTGTGGAGGTGCTGGCGGCCATGCCTGAAAAATTGCGCCAACGCTGGTCGCAAAAGATGACCGTGTCGCGGCGTCTGCCGGAAGAATTGTGGAAACGCTATCTGGTGAACGAACATCCCGCGCTGTCCGACCCGTCGCAGATTACCGAAACCCATATCCTGCAATTCAAGGCCGCAACCCCGGGGCAGGATTATGAAATGCACGAAGACGGCTCGATGACCTATCACCTGTCACTTGATCCGGTGCGAAAATCGAATTTTTCCGGCGGCGCGGGCTTTGCCAACGCGGTTCTGGGGCCATCGCATAATTACCAGCCGCCACGCTACCGGTTGGCGGATGGCTCGGACGTGACGGCGGATGAAATCGCTGAATTGGCGGATATCGCCGAGACCTGCACCCACGAGATCAACTGGCAGGACGGCGACATTGCGGTGCTGGACAACACCCGTGTCATGCACGGACGCCGCGCCATTATTGACGCCAAGCGCGAGCTTTTCATCGGCATGGGGTCGCTCTAGCCCGGCCATATCCCACGCTGACAGGCGCAAATCCTTCAAAATACTTGTCAAATAAGCACCCGACCTGATACTTATACATTATAGACGTCATTTTTTTGAATTACGGCTGGTTGGTGATGTAATGAATTTGCGTGAATACACACGGCAATACTGTGTGCGAGACAACCGTCTCGCGGCACTAAGTTATTTTGGAACTTTCGCAGTCTATTTTCTGTCTTTATGGCTGGCAATCCGGTTTGTGAATGTCTGGTATATTCTGGCCCCGACTGCGATCCTGAATGCCTTTGCCAGTGTTCGGCTGTATGTTTTGCAACATGACACCGGACATCACGCGTTATTCGAGACCCGATTTCAGAACGAATTGGCGGGGCATGTTCTGTCACCTTTCACCTTTGCCCCTTACACGATGATGCGTCTTAATCATAATCTGCACCATGCCAATCAGGGCAATCTTGAACACCGAGAAACCGGCGAGGTAAACACCATGACCCTACGCGAATGGAACGCGGCGGGGTTTTGGCACCGTTTGTACTACCGCTTGTACCGCAATCCCTTTGTGATGATCCCAGTGGGGGCGTTCTTTACCTATTTCATACACTACCGCTGGCCCAAGAATACTGCGCGGTTTGGCATTTTCGGTGTTTTGCTGCATAATGCAGCGATCATCGCCTACCTATGCATTATCTATGTGCTTTTTGGTGAAACCGGCCTGCTGGTCTGGTTCGGTTGCGGTATGCTTGGCGGTATGCTGGGGGTTTTTCTGGTCTACCTGCAACATAACTTCGAAGACACTTACTGGGAAAGACGGCCCGACCTGGATGCCGAACAGGCGGCCATTCAGGGGTCGTCCTGTCTGGATTTCGGCTGGCTGTTCGATTTTGCGGTTGCCAATATCACCCAGCACGACATTCATCATCTTAACGCGCGCATTCCCAGTTACCGATTGCGCCGTTGTCACCACGACTTGCCGCAGGACTGCGCACCGCGCCGGATCAAATTTTCCGAAGCGGTGGCGGCCCTTAAACTGAAGCTTTGGGATGAAGAC
The DNA here is from genome assembly GCA_045046705.1 of Rhodobacterales bacterium. Lineage (GTDB taxonomy): Bacteria > Pseudomonadota > Alphaproteobacteria > Rhodobacterales > Rhodobacteraceae > Amylibacter. The sequence continues at coordinate 12,353 of JASFZB010000070.1, forward strand.
CGAAAACGCCTGATACCGTTTCCGCGATAAGCGGTATTTAAATAACATCAGAATTTGTATTTCCTGACAGGTAGGTTATTGTTCCCGGTAAATAAACATGAGGTTAGCTATGCCGGTCGTTCAAATTTCCTATTACTCGGATATACTATGTGTCTGGGCCTATGTTGCCCATCGCCGCATTGAAAAACTTGTCGATGAGTTTGGCGATAAAATCGAAATCACACCATATTTCTGTTCGGTTTTTGCCGACGCGCACGGTAAAATTGAAAGCCAATGGGAAGACAAAGGCAGTTACGCAGGTTTTGGCAAACATCTCGGGGAAGTGGGGGAAAAATTCCCGCATGTGACCATCAGCGACCGGGTTTGGCGGGATGCGCGCCCGCGCAGCTCTGCCAGCCCGCATATATTTGTCAAAGCAATCGAGATTATTGAACGCGAAGACATCGCCGCAGGGGCTTTGCCAAAACCCTATCTTGAACGCGACTCGACACGGGCCGCATGGGCCTTGCGCTGTGCGTTTTTTGCACAGGCAAAGGATATTTCAGACCGGTTGGTGCAACGCGGTATTGCTGAACAGGTCGGCGTCGATATTGACCGGATAAAAGCAAAACTGCGCTCATCCGAGGCAATTGCACAGCTTGTGATTGATTACGACCGCAGCCAGAAAAACCATGTAATCGGTAGCCCGACTTTTATCATGAACGATGGCCGCCAGAAATTGTTTGGCAACGTCGGCTACCGCCTGATCCAGGCCAATGTGCAAGAGGTGTTGCATCACCCGTCAAAGGATGATGCCAGCTGGTGTTAGGTCTTCGCCCTAGGTTTCGTCCAAAACCTTTTTGGCGGCGCGGAAACATTCCAGAGCTTGCGGAACACCGCAATAAATTGCGATCACATGGATGATAGCACGCAACTCTTCACGGGTTACACCGTTGTTCAAGGCGCCTTTGCAATGCAATTCCCATTCGTGCATTTTGCCCAAAGCCCCGATCATCGAAAGGTTCATCATCGAGCGCGTCTTGGCGTCGATGACCTCGTCACCCCAGCCAAAACCCCAGCACCATGCGGTCATGGCTTCCTGGAACGGGCGGGTAAAATCATCCGCTGCGGCCAGGTTTTTGGTGACATATTCGGCCCCCAATGTGGCTTTGCGTTTTTCTAAACCTTTTAGGAATAAATCCTCATCAAATGTACTGCCCATATTTCATCCTTCGGGTTAACTGTGTTTCGGGGTACCCTCGCACAACGGCCTTTACAGTCTTGCAGATGACAGTAACAACGGTAAAGGGCAAAATATGATCGCGCGCGTGGACGATTCCCGAAGAGTAGATGGATTCTTGAAGGTAATGTGCCTGATCCGGCCACAAACCGGTCACGCCGGGCTATAAAGTAGAAGCCATTGTGACGACCGCAATCCAGGGTAGGAAACCACTATAATTCAGGGCTGATTATGGCTTTCTTGTGATTTGGCATTTGCCAAAACATCATTTTTTTGCCATTTTTACATATTAATACCATGTTCGTGGAATAGATGAAGCGGCCAATTTCAAGCCTCTTCACCAGATATACAAAAGAATGGGAAAAATGCCTCACAAATTAGCCTTACATAACATAGAATTAACCGAAGATATGGCGCAAACACTTTACACATATTTTTCAAGCTACGAGAAAGACGGGATTGTTACGCTGGAAATGAACCACATGGGGTTGTGGCTTAAGAATCACCGCAGCAATTCGCGACAGTTTTTGGGCAAAGCCCGTTTGACGGACAAAATCAAAAGAAATGCGACGCTTCATTAGGTGAATTTGCGGAATAATTTGGTTTCGTCGAACATGTCTTCCAGTTCCTGCATCCGGCGGCGGGTTTGTGGCCAGATCAGACCTTGAACCTCGGCCAGAATGGTTTCCAGCAGCAACATCGGGACAATGGACGAATCCCACGCCGAGGGCACTACGATGCGCGAGGCCAGCACCAAATCGGTGAATTTTCCGATCGGCGAAATCCACTGATCAGTCAGCAATATAATCTTGACCCCTTTGGCAGCTGCCATTTCTGCCAGTTTCAGGGTGCTGTTTTCATAGCGGCGCACGTCGAAAATAACGATCACATCGCCCTTTTTCACGTTTAACAAATAATGCGGCCATGCGTTGGATATTGACTGGATCAGGGTCACATCGGGGCGAATGACCTGCATGTGCAGGAAAAAATAATCCGCTAATGCGCGCGTAATACGCCCGCCCACCACATAGACAGAGCGATTTTCATCGGCCAGCAGGCTGCAACCTGTGTTGAAAATTGCAGGGTCGATCTGGGCCAGAGATTTTTTGATATTCAGCATTACCGCATCGGTAAACTGGTTCAGAATATGGGCTTCGGGGGCATCCCGGGTCCATTTTTCATGCTTTGCAATGGGGCCGGACAGGGTTGCTTCCAACTCTTTTCGCAATTGCTTTTGAAATTCGGGGAAGCCCGTAAAACCCAGTTTTTGTACCAATCTGGCGACAGAAGGGGTCGAAACCCCTGATTTTTGTGCCAAAGATGTGATCGACCCCAAACCTGAAACCGGATAATTTTCCAACATAACATCGGCAAGCTGGCGTTCAGCGCGGGTGAGGGCGTCAAACTTGTCCTGTAGTCGTTTTGAAACTGTTTTTGCCAAGCTGTGCCTCCTGATTATGTACATATACCCACATAATTAAAATAAATGAAGATAATTTTACAAAATTAAATTGACAGCGCGGTGATAACTGAAGAGAATTTTACAAAACTGACCAAAGGATTCGACTTGTCTTACGCTGCTGCTTCTGAACTTGAAAACAAAGACCCAAGTGGATCCGTTACCGTTGTCAACGGGCAGGGGGCTTCGCAGCTGTTGTTGGTTTGCGAACACGCCAGCCACCGCATTCCAGCGCGCTATGCCGGTCTTGGCATGGCCGAGGCAGATAAGCTGTCGCATGCGGCTTGGGATCCCGGTGCGCAGGCGTTGGCCGAACGCTTAAGCGCCGGTTTTGATGCCCGCCTTGTGCTGAGCACCGTGTCGCGACTGGTTTATGATTGCAACAGGCCACCCGATGCGCCCGGGGCGATGCGCCCGATCAGCGAAAAGATCGTTATTCCGGGGAATGAAAACCTGACCGACGCAGACAAGGCCGAGCGGATTGCCACCATCTACGAACCGTTCAAACAGACGTTGGTGCAAACCATTAAATCATTCGAAACCCCGCCTGTATTGGTAACGGTTCACAGTTTTACCCGCATATTCAATAATATTAAGCGTGACGTCGATGTCGGGATCATCCACGATGAAGATGATCGTCTTGCGGTAACAATGATCAAAAACAGCACTGGGAAAACCGACCTGAAATTGGCACTGAATGCGCCATATTCACGCGCCGACGGGGTTGCCCATACTTTAGCGTTGCATGGCACCGATAACGGTCTGGTCAACGTCATGATCGAGGTCTGTAATGATTTACTGGAAACGCCGGAACAGCAAACCGGAATTGCGGATATGCTGATCGAACTGTTAAGCGATAGTCTTGCAGAAATAGATGAAAACGTCACTGTCAAAGGAACAACATGTTAACAATTGCCACAAAATTCGTTCGCAGCGTTGATCGGGTGAATTATCATCTGGGGCGTATAATTATGTACGGCATTTTTGCCATGGTGGGGATATTGCTGTGGTCTTCGATCTCGAAAACCCTGTTTTTGCCCTCAAAGTGGACGCTTGAAGTCGCGCAATTCGCACTTGTAGCCTATTACCTTCTGGGCGGGCCTTACTCGATGCAGTTAAAGGCCAATGTGCGGATGGATTTGTTCTACGGCAACTGGCGTATTCGCAGCAAAGCGTGGACAGATGCGTTTACAGTTTTGTTTCTGATCTTTTATCTTGGCGTTTTGCTTTACGGTGCGCTGGATAGCACGGCCTATTCGCTGGGCTACTTCAAGGGTGACTTTTTCCAGTTCTACGGGCAACTGATTTCAGGCGTGGTCAACGACATTGTCCATCTTCGCTTCGGGGATATTCCCGAAACCGTAAAAGGCATGACCGGGCATCTGGAAAAGGGGCCAACCGCTTGGCATCCTTATCTGTGGCCGATCAAGATGATCTCGTGTCTCGGTATCTTTTTGATGCTGCTACAGGCCATTTCCGAATTGATAAAAGACATCGCCACCATTAAGGGCATTGATTTGCGCGCCGGTGAACCAACAGCCCATTTGCATGTGGAGAATACCTAAATGTCGTACGAAATGATTGCCCTTTTCATGTTTGCCAGCATGATGCTGATGCTGTTTACCGGCCAACGGGTGTTTGGCGCCATTGGCGGGGTTGCCGCATTGACCGCGCTATGGCTATGGGGTGTCGGGGGATCCGACCTGCCGTTTACCGCCACGATGAAGCTGATGAAATGGTATCCGCTGCTGACGCTGCCGATGTTCATTTTCATGGGCTACGTTCTGTCCGAAAGTAAAATCGCCGACGATCTATACAAGATGTTCCACGTCTGGATGGGGCCAGTATCAGGTGGCCTGGCAATAGGGACCATCGGTTTGATGGTGCTGATTTCCGCGATGAACGGGCTTTCAGTGGCCGGAATGGCCATTGGCTCGACCATTGCGCTGCCTGAATTGTTGAAGCGCGGCTACGACAAGAAAATGGTGACCGGTGTCATTCAGGCGGGGTCATCCTTGGGTATCCTTGTGCCGCCCTCGGTGGTGCTGGTGTTATACGCGATGATTGCGCGTCAGCCGGTTGGCCAATTGTGGCTGGCAGGCGTGGTCCCGGGCTTGATGATGGCAGGCATGTTTGTCGTCTATATCTATGTCCGCTGCAAACTGAACCCTTCACTTGGCCCGACTTTGGATAAAGAAGAACGCAAAGCCTATGATCAAAGCCAGCCGCTTAAGATCAACATCTGGGGCTGGATCATAGCGATTGCCGCTGTTGCCCTGTTCATGGCCCTGCAACGCGATATTATCGTGATCCCCAAAACCCCGACGGCATCAATTGCCTTTCTCGTACTGGTCGGGTTGTGTGCATGGATATTGTACAAGATCAAAGATCGGCTTAACTGGTATTTCGTCATACCGATGGCGGAAAAATACCACCTGTTGCTGGCAGGGGTTCTGCCGTTGGTGATTTTTTTCTCGATGATGGTGCCTTTTGTGAAGGGCTGGACATCGCTGACCGAAAGTTCGGCTGTAGGGGCGGTAGTGGCCTTTATGGCAGCGGTTCTAAAGGGACGGATGAACCGACATGTGTTTGAAACCTCGGTGCGCCAGACGCTGGCAATATCGTGCATGTTCATGTGGATCATTCTGGCCGCAATGGCCTTTGGCGCGGTGTTTGACGGATTGGGGGCTGTAAAGGCGATCGAAAACCTGTTCACCGAAAAAATGGGCCTTAGCCCGTGGACAATCCTGATCCTGATGCAGCTATCATTTCTACTGATGGGTACTTTTCTGGACGACACCGCGATGCTGGTGATCGTGGCCCCCTTATACATTCCGCTGGTGGGTGACTTGGGATTTGATCTGGTCTGGTACGGTGTGCTATACACGGTAACCACGCAGATCGCCTATATGACGCCGCCGTTTGGCTATAATCTGTTTTTGATGCGGGCAATGGCCCCGAAAGAAATATCCATGCGGGATATATATGGATCGATCTGGCCGTTTGTTTCCGTCATGGTTCTGGCCTTGATATTGTTCATGCTGTTCCCGGGTATCGCCCTGTGGCTGCCCCACACTGTTTACGGACTATAACGAGAACTCCGAAAGGAGCAAATCCACCACCCGATTAGGGTATTTAACTATCAACCAACTAGGAGATTGAAAATGACAACTAGACGCAAGTTTTTAACCACAGCCGGTGTTGGCGCAGTGGGTGCCACCCTGGCGGCCCCCGCATTGGCGCAATCCACCATTAGATGGCGTTTGCAAACCTATGCAGGCCCCGCTTTGGCCGAACAGGTCATCGCGCCAATGGTCAAGAAGTTCAATGCCATTGCCGGCGATCAAATGCAGATCGAACTTTATACCGCTGACCAATTGGTGCCAACGGGTGAATTGTTCCGTGCCATGCAAAAAGGTACCATTGATGCGGTGCAGTCCGATGACGACAGCATGGCATCCCCCACCGAAGTAACGGCCTTTGGCGGCTACTTCCCGTTTGCATCGCGCTACTCGCTGGATGTGCCGGTGCTGTTCAACCAATACGGTCTGGACGAGATCTGGAAAGAGCAATACGCCGCCGTTGGTGTGAAGCACATTTCTGCAGGCTCTTGGGATCCGGCAAACTTTGCCACCCAAAAACCGATCAACAGTGTGGAAGACCTGAAGGGTCTGAAGATCTTTACATTCCCGACAGCGGGCCGCTTCCTGGAGCAGTTCGGCGTGATTCCGGTAACAATCCCTTGGGAAGATGCCGAAGTCGCCCTGCAAACAGGTGAACTGGACGGTCTGGCATGGTCGGGTATAACCGAGGATTATACATCGGGTTGGGCAGATGTGACCAACTACTTCCTGACCAACAACATTTCAGGCGCATGGATCGGACATTTCTTTTCCAACATGGATCGTTGGAACGAGCTGCCTGACAACTTGAAAACCCTGCTTCAGGTTTGCATGAACGACAGCCACTACCACCGTCAATACTGGTACTGGGGCGGCGAAGCAGGTTTGCGTGTGAACGGCACCAAGATGAAATTGACCACTATTCCGGATGCGGAATGGGGCAAGGTTGAAGCCAAGGCACAGGATTTCTGGGACGAGATTGCCGCAGAATCGCCGCTGAAAGCCAAAATCGTTGGTATTATCCGTCAGTATAATGCGGATATGGTTAAAGCTGGCCGTCCGTATCGTTACACCTGATATTGACAATTAAAACCTTTGGGTGCCCTGTCACGGGGCACCCTGTTTATGATAAAAGTGAGTCTCTCCCATGACAGCCCCCCTTTCCTTTGATACTCTGAAATCGCAAGTCACGAATGGCACCGTTGACACGGTTTTGGCCTGTCTTGTCGACATGCAGGGCCGCTTGATGGGCAAGCGGTTTCTGGCGCAGCATTTCGTTGACGGCGGCTGGGAAGAGACCCATTGTTGTAATTACCTGCTGGCTACCGATCTGGAAATGGCCACGCCTGACGGCTATGCCTCGACAAGCTGGGAAAGCGGCTACGGCGACTATGTGATGAAGCCCGACTTGGGTACATTGCGCCCGGTACCGTGGCTGGAAGGCACGGTGATGGTGCTTTGCGATGTGCTGGATCACCACGACCATAAACCGATTTCGCATTCGCCGCGTGCGGTGCTGAAAAAGCAAATCGCGCGCCTTGCCGATATGGGGTTCGACCCGATGATGGCGACCGAACTGGAATTTTTCCTGTTCGAGAAAAGTTTTGACGACATCCGCAAATCGGGCTTTCGCGATTTGCAGCCGATCAGTGGCTATAATGAAGATTACCACATCTTCCAGACCACCAAAGAAGAACATATCATGCGCCCGATCCGCAACCATCTTTATGCCGCTGGCTTGCCGATTGAAGGCACCAAGGGCGAAGCGGAAGCGGGCCAGGAAGAGCTGAATATCAAGTATGGCACGGCAATAGACACCGCCGACCATCACACCATCGCAAAACACGCGATCAAGGAAATTGCTTGGGCGCAGGGCCATGCGGTGACATTCCTGCCGAAATGGGATCACAATCGGGTCGGGTCATCGTCGCATGTGCATCAATCCTTATGGAAAGACGGCAGCCCCGCGTTCTACGATAAAGACGCAGAACTCGGCATGTCCCAACTGATGCGCGATTATATGGGCGGCTTGCTGAAATACGCACCCGACTACATGTACTTTCTGGCGCCCTATATCAACAGTTACAAACGCTTCTCAAAGGGTTCGTTCGCGCCCACGCGCACGATATGGTCAGTGGATAACCGCACCGCCGGTTTCCGCCTATGTGCCGCAGGCAGCAAGGCGGTTCGCATTGAATGTCGCATCCCCGGATCAGACATGAACCCCTACTTGGCGATGGCGGTGCAATTAGCCGCTGGCATCAAGGGTATTGAAGACAAAGAACCACTTGATCCGCCATCCGAAGGCGATGCATATGAGGGCAAGGGCGGCTATATCCCGCAAAATCTGCGCGATGCCAAAGACACGCTTAAAGCTTCAAAAATGTTGCGCGAAGCACTGGGGGATGATGTGGTTGACCACTATACCCGTGCGGCAGAGTGGGAACTGGAAGAATTTGACAAGGTCGTGACCGATTATGAAATCGCACGCGGATTTGAAAGAGTATAGCAATGACAAACACTGTAAAATGTATCTCGCCCATTGACGGGTCGCTTTATGCTGAACGCCCTGTTCTAAGTGAAGCTGCGGCAAATGAAGCGGTTGTGCGGGCAAAAGCCGCGCAGGTGGCTTGGGCGGCACGGCCTCTGGAAGAGCGCATTGCTCTGGTGCAGGCTGGTGTGGCGGCTGTGGGTGCGATGAACGACGAGATCGTGATCGAGTTGGCCCATCAAATGGGCCGTCCTGTGCGCTATGGCGGCGAGTTTGGCGGGTTCAATGAACGCGCAAGCTACATGGCCGAAATTGCCGAACAGGCTCTGGCCCCGATTATCGTAGAAGAAAGCGATGCGTTTACCCGCAAGATCAAACGCGTGCCACACGGGCTGGTGCTGGTGGTGGCGCCTTGGAACTATCCTTACATGACCGCCATCAACTCGGTTGCGCCTGCGCTGATCGCGGGCAATGCGGTGATGCTGAAAATGGCAAGCCAGACCCCGCTGGTGGGCGAACGTATGGCGCAGGCATTTCATTCCGCCGGGATCCCCGAAGATGTGTTCCAGAACGTGTTTCTGGATCACGCAACAACCTCGGCACTAATCGCCGCTAAATCCTTCGGCTTTGTGAACTTCACCGGTTCCGTTGGCGGCGGCCGTGCCATGGAAACTGCCGCTGCCGGCACCTTTACCGGTGTCGGTCTGGAACTGGGCGGCAAAGACCCGGGCTATGTCATGGAAGACGCCGATCTTGACGCGGCGGTGGAAACGCTGATCGACGGCGCGATGTTCAACTCGGGGCAATGCTGCTGCGGTATCGAGCGGATTTATGTGGCGGAAAGCCTTTTTGACGCCTTCGTGGAAAAAGCCGTTAAAATCGTCAGCGGTTATAAACTGGGCAATCCGCTGGATCCCGAAACCACCCTTGGCCCGATGGCGCATGTGCGTTTTGCCGACGAGGTGCGCGCTCAAACCGCCGAAGCCATCGCCGAAGGGGCCACCGCGTTGATTGATCCTGCGCTGTTTCCGAATGACCATGACGCTTACCTCATGCCGCAAATTCTGGTGAATGTGGATCACACCATGCGGGTGATGCGCGACGAAAGTTTCGGCCCCGTGGTGGGTATTATGAGGGTCAGGGATGATGCCGATGCCATCGCCTTTATGAACGACAGCGAATTCGGCCTGACCGCATCCCTATGGACACGCGATTATGACCGTGCCGAAGCCATTGCCGACCAAATCGAAACCGGCACGGTTTTCACCAACCGCTGCGATTATCTTGATCCGGCCCTGTGCTGGACGGGCTGTAAAAACACCGGACGTGGCGGCGGGCTTTCCGTTATCGGCTACCATAACCTGACACGTCCGAAATCCTATCACATCAAAAAGGCTTGATCCCATGACACTTACCGCAAACTGGTCTTACCCCACCGCAATCCGCTTTGGCGCGGGGCGCATTTCCGAAATCGCCGACGCCTGTGCGGCTGTTGGCATGAAAAAACCGCTGCTAGTCACCGACAAGGGGCTGGCGAACCTGCCTGTAACCCAATCGACACTTGATTTGATGGATGCCGCTGGCCTTGGCCGTGCGATGTTTTCTGAAGTGGATCCTAACCCGACGGGTGACAATGTTGAAGACGGGCTGAAAGTGTACCGCGCGGGCGGCCATGACGGCGTGATTGCCTTTGGTGGCGGTTCCGGCCTTGATCTGGGCAAGGTTATTGCGTTCATGGCAGGCCAAACCCGCCCGCTTTGGGATTTTGAAGATGTTGGCGACTGGTGGACACGCGCCGACAGCGACGCCATTGCGCCTATCGTGGCGGTGCCGACAACAGCGGGAACCGGGTCTGAAGTGGGGCGTGCCTCTGTGATCACAAATTCCGAAACCCACCAGAAGAAGATCATCTTCCACCCTAAAATACTGCCCTCGGTGGTGATTTGTGACCCCGAACTGACCGTGGGGATGCCAAAATTCATCACCGCAGGCACCGGCATGGACGCATTTGCGCATTGTCTGGAAGCGTTTTCATCACCGCATTACCACCCGATGTCTCAGGGCATGTCACTGGAAGGCATGCGTCTGGTCAAGGAAAACCTGCCGAAGGTTTATGCCGATGGCAGCAATATCGAGGCCCGGGGCCACATGATGTCCGCCGCTATAATGGGTGCCACCGGCTTTCAAAAAGGCCTTGGGGCCATTCACGCGCTGTCGCACCCCATTGGCGCGATGCACCATACCCATCACGGCACCACCAATGCAGTTGTGATGCTTGAAGTGCTGAAATTCAACCGGCCTGCGATTGAAGGGGTTATCACTGCCGCGGCGCGCTATCTGGATATTGATGGCGGGTTTGACGGGTTTTATAACTTTGTGTCCGATCTAAACGATAGTCTTGGTATCCCGAAAACCCTGACCGAACTGGGTGTCAAAGACCCCGATATTGATCTGCTGACCAAAGAGGCATTGAAAGACCCGAGTGTGGGCGGCAATCCGGTCGAGATGACCTACGACAACACCCGCGCGTTGTTCGAGGCGTGTTTGTAAGGGCTTGAATAAAATACGGCTTATCGCCCCGTCGCCGTTCATTCGGTGGCGGGGTTTTGCATTTATTGTTTCTGTTTGTAGTGAAGTCGGCAGGCCTGCCGTTTGTAGCTATATGGCCGAACAAGGGGTGGTGACCCTTGCACCTGT
>JASFZB010000071.1:0-5079 GCA_045046705.1 Rhodobacterales bacterium
ATGGTGCGCTATTATAACAATGCGCTTGGGCGGCATGACAAGAAACATTTTATTGCTCTTGAAAGCGGCTTTCACGGCTCTAGTTCCAGTGGTGCCGGCCTGACCGCAATTCCGGTGTTCCATGATAAATTTGACCTGCCCATGACTTGGCAACACCATATCCCGTCACCCAATTCTTATCGACATCCCGCAGGCCCTGACGATCAGGCGATCATTGATGCGTCGGTTAAAGCACTTTATCAAAAGGTCGACGAGATCGGTAAAGACAATGTTGCAGCCTTTATTTGCGAACTGGTGCAAGGTTCGGGCGGGGTTCTTATGCCACCGGTTGGTTTTGCAACAGCGATGCAAAAAGCCTGTCGCGATATGGGAATATTGTTTATCGTTGATGAGGTGATTACAGCCTTTGGCCGTACCGGCCCTATGTTTGCCTGTGAGCATGAAGGGCTAGAGCCCGATTTCATAACCGTCGCCAAAGGCCTGACCTCTGGTTATGCCCCAATGGGTGCTGCTTTGGTTTCTGACAAAGTGTATGACGTGATCGCGGACGCGGCCCCTAAGGGCGTTCCTTTCGGGCATGGATTGACCTACTCGGGCCATCCGGTCAGTGCGGCGGTTGGGTTGGCCGTTATGCGGCTTTATCAAGAAGGCGGGTTGATCGAGAACGGCAAACGTTCGGGTGCTTATTTCGGCAAACGGCTGGCAGAGTTCAAGGATCATCCGCTTGTGGGGGATGTCAGATCAATGGGCCTTTTAGCTGCGATCGAAGTGATTGCCGACAAGGCCACGAAAGCAAAGTTTGCCCCGGACAAGAACGTAGGCGCGCGGCTGTCCAAGGCAGGTTATGATAACGGCCTTATATTCCGCGCGTTCCCTGACGGGGTGATGGCCTTTGCCCCGCCGATCTGTATCACTGAAAGTGAAGTTGATTTGCTGATTGAGCGTATCGCGAAAACGCTGGCAACAATAATTGATATTAAGGAATAAAACCATGAAACTGACAGACTTTAAAGCACTGACATTCGATTGTTACGGCACATTGATCGACTGGGAAAGCGGTATGGTTGCAGGCTTAAAGCCGTTGACATCAAAGCTGGATCGCACATTGTCGCGCAATGAAATTCTAGAAGCGCACGCATGCCACGAGTCGTCGCAACAAAAATGGACGCCCGGCAAACGTTATGCCGAATTGTTGCCGATCGTTTACAAACGCTTGGCCGAAGAATGGGGCGTTTCCGCAACTTTGGAAGAATGTAACACATATGGCCGCTCAGTGAAAGACTGGCCTGCATTTGCAGATAGTGTGGGTGCGTTACAGTACCTTAAGAAGTATTACAAACTGGTGGTCCTGTCGAATGTCGATAATGAAAGCTTCAAGGGCAGCAATGACCGCCTTGGCGTGGAGTTTGATGCGATTTATTCAGCAGAGGATGTAGGTTCATACAAGCCGTCTGACCGGAATTTCGATTACATGCTGGATAAGTTACCAGGATTGGGCATTGAAAAACAGGACATCCTGCACACCGCCGAAAGCATGTTCCATGATCACGCGCCTGCGAATAAATACGGGCTGGCAAATTGTTGGATTTACCGACGCAATGATCAAGATGGTTTTGGCGCCACAATGAACCCGGGTGATATGCCAAAATATGACTTCCAGTTCAACAGCATGGCGGATTTGGTGAAAGCGCATCAAGAAGCATTGCGCGCTTAACATTCTTGACAGTACAGGCAGGGTGTTGAAAAAGTCATGCTATGAGCAAAAATGTAAAACTTGACCGTATTGACATCAACATCCTGTCGCAACTGCAACAGAATGGAAAACTGACCAATATTGATCTATCCGATGCAGTGGGCCTGTCACCCAGCCCCTGCTTGCAACGTGTTAAACGGCTTGAAAAGGCTGGCTTTATCGAAGGATATAAGGCGCAGCTGAACTTAAAGAAATTCGCTGATTACGTTGTGGTTTTCACCGAGATCACTTTAACGGATCAAAGACGCGAAGATTTCATCAAATTTGAATCTCAAATACGGCAGTTCGCATCAGTTCAGGAATGCCACCTGCTGAGTGGCGGTTATGATTATCTGGTAAAGTTCGTCGCTCGCAGTGTTTCGCATTATCAAGAGATTATGGAAAGCATTCTTGAACGCAATATGGGGGTCGAGAAATACTTCAGCTATATTGTGATCAAGTCCCTGATCAATAAGGACAGTGTGCCGCTAAAGGCGATATTGCCAGAGGATGATCAGTAACCCTCTGGCATATAAGTTAAATCGCTTTCAGGATCGCGGCCTCGGATTGCAACATATTGGCAGTTCCACCCAAGTCAGCGGTTTTGGTATCTGCATTCTCAAAAGAAGTTTCGATTGCGGCCTCGATGGTTTTCGCAGCCTCTGTTTCACCTAAATGTTCCAACATCATTGCAGCAGTCCAAACAGCCGCAACAGGATTTGCTATGCCTTTACCGGCAATATCAGGGGCCGAGCCGTGAACCGGTTCAAACATTGAGGGGTATATGCCTTCAGGGTTTATATTGGCCGAAGGTGCGATGCCGATTGAGCCTGCAATCGCGGGGCCCAGATCTGACAGGATATCGCCAAACAGGTTGGAGCCAACCACAACATCGAACCAATCAGGGTGTTGCACAAAATGCGCGATCATGATGTCGATATGATACTGTGAGGTTCCGACCTCAGGATAGTTCTTGCCCATTTCCGCAAATCGTTCATCCCAAAACGGCATAGTGTGAATGATGCCATTTGATTTTGTCGCAGAAGCCACAAGCTTGCGCGGACGTTGCATAGCAATTTTGAACGCATAATCCATGATCCGGTCAACACCGCGCCGGGTGAATATAGATTGCTGAACTGCAGCCTCGTGTTCGGTACCGGCATAAAACCGCCCGCCGATTTCCGAGTATTCACCCTCTACATTTTCACGCACAACGATGAAATCAATATCTTTCGATGTGCGCCCCACCAGCGGTGACTTGATGCCCCGCAGCAGGCGAACAGGCCGTACATTTGCGTATTGATCCAACTCACGGCGCAACGGAATCAACAATCCCCATAGCGAGACGTGATCCGGAACGCCCGGGAAACCAACCGCGCCCAAATATATCGCATCAAAACCTTTAACCTGTTCAATACCGTCATCGGGCATCATCTGGCCGGTTGTGTGATACCGCTCACAAGACCAGTCAAATTCCGTCCATTCAATTTCAAACCCGTGCTTTGCAGCAGCGGCCTCTGCAACTCTTTGTCCGACCGGCAATACTTCTTTGCCGATCCCGTCACCCGGAATTGATGCGATGCGATATATACGTTTGTTGGTCATAGTGGTTTCCATTCAGGTTGGGGTGGTGTTACGGGATGTAGCAGTGCGTGGTTTATATACCACCTATGTGAAATACCTTCATTTCCAAATATTCATTGATACCGTGATGTGACCCTTCATGGCCAAGACCAGACTCCTTCACCCCGCCAAAAGGGGCGACTTCGGTTGCATATGCGCCGACATTCAGGCCCACCATGCCTACCTCAAGCGCCTCACCAACGCGAAAGCTGCGGCTAAGGTCGTTTGTGAAAAGGTATGCAGCCAGTCCAAACCGGGTGTCGTTTGCTGCTGCGATAACCTGATCTTCTGTTTCAAATTTGAAAATTGGCGCAACAGGCCCAAAGGTTTCCTCATTTGCCACCAACATATCTGCGGTAACCCCCGTAACAACAGCCGGTTTAAACAGGCGCGAACCCGCACCAAGGCGCGCCCCACCTGTGATAAGTGTACCACCTTTTCCAACCGCATCATCAATGTGGCTTTCAATTTTTTGCAGAGCGGCTTCGTTGATCATCGGCCCGATTTCAGTGCCGTCTGCAAACCCGTCACCAACCTTTAGTGCATTGGTTCTATCAGCCAGTTTTGCAACCAATGCATCATGAATGCCGGACTGTATATATATCCGGTTGGCACAGACACAGGTCTGGCCGCCATTGCGAAACTTGCTGGCCATAATACCGTCTATGGCAAGATCAATATCGGCGTCGTCAAACACGATGAAAGGCGCGTTTCCACCTAATTCCAAGCTAAGACGTTTGACGGTTTCAGCGCATTGTGCCATCAGAATTTTACCAACTCGTGTAGAGCCGGTGAACGACAGTTTACGTACAATCGAGCTTGCGGTAATCATCCCGCCAACGGCTACAGGATCGCCCGTTACAATGTTAAAAACACCCGCAGGAATACCGGCGCGTTCGGCCAAAACGCCTAGTGCCAAAGCCGAAAATGGGGTGAATTCGGACGGTTTGATGACAATGGTACAGCCCGCTGCAAGTGCCGGGGCCGCTTTGCGTGTGATCATTGCATTGGGGAAATTCCAAGGCGTGATAGCTGCGACAACGCCAATCGGTTGCTTTTGGACAATAATACGGCGGTCGGCAACAGTGGCGGGGATGGTTTCGCCATAAGTGCGCTTGGCCTCTTCTGCAAACCATTTGACAAAGGATGCGCCATACCCAATCTCGCCTTTGGATTCCGCAAACGGTTTGCCTTGCTCAAAGGTCATGATCCTGGCCAGATCATCGCGGTGCTCCAGCATCAGATCATGCCAGCGTTCAATAATAGAAGCCCGTTCTGCGGCGGTCTTTTTCTTCCACAACGGGAAGGCTGCTTCGGCTGCATGAATTGCGTCCAACGTTTCACTGGAACCACAATTCGGCACGATGCCTATAATCTCGCCAGTTGATGGGTTATCAACCTCAATGACCTGACCGTCTTTGGCAGAAACCCATGCCCCGCCGATATAATTTTTTTCAACAAACAACGCCTTATCGGTAAGGCTGTTTAAAATAGATTGCTGCATTATGTTCTCCTAGTTTGGAAAATAATCGCCCAAAAACCACAGCATATTATACTGTTATGTTTGTGTGTACGGTAGTTATGCGCGTTTATTGCACATATTGGGATGTGATATTCTGTACTGCAAATAAGTGGACCTGTCCGCATTTACCATGTTCGAGACGGTTCTTTGCTGGAAGACATCGATCGCCTCCATTGTTCCGGTTCGATATTGCGATTTTTCG
>JASFZB010000072.1:0-13389 GCA_045046705.1 Rhodobacterales bacterium
CAAAACAAAATCCATGGCATTGCGTTTATAGGGGGCCACTTCTACCCGGGCACCCGCAATCATATCATCCAACGAGCGGCGCGACAGTGCCCCGTAAGCGGCATAGGAATTCACATCGAACAGCACATGGCCCTCGGCGGCGTAGGCATGGCCCTTGGCAATCAGCTCTTCAATCATCGCAATCATTTCAGGGATATATTCCGTTGCACGCGGGGCCACGGTCGGTTCCAATGCCCCCAACGCGCCCATATCGTCCAGAAACCACTGGATTGTTTCATCGGTAATATCCCGAATTGACCGCCCCGTCTGTTCTGCCTTGGCGTTGATCTTGTCGTCCACATCGGTAAAATTTCGCACATAGGTAACGTGATCCGCGCCGTAGACATGGCGCAACAGGCGAAACAAAACATCGAACACCACCACAGGGCGCGCATTGCCGATATGGGCGCGGTCATACACGGTGGGGCCGCAGACATACATGCGCACCTTCTTATCCTTTTCAGGAATCTTGTCATCCTGCCAGTCCAGCGGATTAAATTCCTCTTTGGTCTTGGTCAGGGTGTTATAAAGCTTAATTTCAGTCATGTGGCTCTCACGCGGGTTTTTGCCCTAAGTTTCGGTTTTTTTTAAGCACCAGAAACGTCATCATTCCCAATGGCGGGATTGATTTTTTGGCAAACACATTCAAACTGTCCTGTCCTAAAATCCGTTCTATTTCAAAATCAGAATGCCAGCCGATCAGACTGTCCAAAGGGGCGGTCAGTTTCTCGATAAATGCCAAAAATCCTTTGTCCCGGGAAAAGTGATTGGTGATCACCACCTTGCCGCCCGGCTTTAACACCCGCGCGATTTCCGCCATCACCCGTTCGGGTTCGGGAACCACCGACAGAATATGCATCGCGGCCACCATATCGAAATGCGCATCGGGAAAAGACAACTCGCGCGCATCCATTTCCAACAGTTCCTTGACCGCAGAAAGTTTTTGCCTGCGTTGCCTTTTGCGAGCTTTTTCCAGCATATCAACACTGTAATCAATCCCCGTCACCTCTACATTACCCGTGTAATCGGGCAAAGACAGGCCGGTGCCAACCCCCACTTCCAGAAGTTTTCCACCGCGCGCATTGATATATTCCACCGCCCGCTTGCGGCCCTGGTTGGTGATCACACCAAAAGTTTTGTCATAGATCGGCGCCCACCGCGCGTACGAGGTTTTAACCGCTGAAATATCCATCTTATTTTACTGCTTTCTTTCGATTTCTGTGTTTGAAGAATGACCAGATTATAATCGCGAAATAAACCATATCCAAAGCCACCAGACTTAACCAAGGATAGGTCAACAGCATCGCAACCAAAACCGCAAACCCTGCCAGAATATAGGTAATACGCCTGCGACGCACCGTTGTGGTTTTAAACGAATATGTCGGAATGCGGCTTACCAGAAGCAACCCGACACAGCCCATATAAACTGCAATCAAGCCCGCATAAGACTGCACATCATTGGGCCAAAGAAACGATAAAAACATTGGCAACAACACCAGCATTGCACCCGCAGGCGCAGGCACGCCGGTGAAATATTCGCCCGACCCTTCAAGCTCGGATTTACTGTCCGCATTGAACCGCGCAAGACGCATCACGCAGCATACTGCAAAGAACAAAACCGCAATCCATCCTGCGCGTTTCAAATCCTGTAACGCCCAGGCATATATAACCAGCGCAGGGGCAATACCGAAATTGGCAAAATCGGCCAAACTGTCCAGTTCCGCCCCCAGTTGGCTTTCGGATTTCATATAGCGCGCAATACGCCCATCCAGACCGTCCAGAACACACGCCAGCAAGATCAAAGAAACTGCCCACACATAATTACCCTGAAACGCAAAGCGGATGGCTGTCAAACCTGCACAAATCGCCCCGACCGTAATCAGGTTGGGCAGCAAAAAAAACAATGGTAATTCACGATCGGATTTCTGGGTTGTATCGGATTTATGTACCAGCTTGACCATGTTTATTCCTTCCGGCTTGAACGCGGCGCATCTTTTGATTTCAAATCCGCCAAAACGGTTTCCCCTGCAATCATCGTCTGCCCCAAAGCCACCAAAGGATTGACGCCTTTGGGCAGATAGACATCCAGACGCGAGCCAAAGCGGATCAGACCAAACCGCTCACCGGTACGCAATTCCTGATCTTTTTCAACAAAGCCCAAAATGCGCCGCGCGACCAGCCCGGCGATTTGCACCACAACCAGATGCCGCCCGTCTGCCATTTCAATGGCCAGCGAGTTGCGCTCGTTGTCGGCACTTGCCTTATCCAGCGAGGCATTTAGAAATTTGCCGGGGCGATACGCCATCGCGGCAATTTTTCCGGCAATCGGGGCGCGGTTTATATGACAGTTGAATACGGACATAAAAACGCTGACCCGTAACAGCGGTGTACTTCCCACACCTAATTCCTCGGGTGGCACCGCCATTTCTATCAACGATACAATGCCGTCCGCCGGGCTGACAATCAACCCTTCACGGGTAGGAACCGAGCGTTTAGGGTCGCGGAAAAAATAGTAGCACCAAATGGTTAAAACAACACCGATCCAGCCTAAAATATTGGAAATCGCAAATAAAATCAAAGTAATCGCGGTAAATATACCGACGAATTTAAAACCTTCCTTATGCATAGGCTTAACAAATGTGCTTAACATGCTGACTGACAATGTGAAATTCCATTCTATATTGAAAGCGACATTATTGACGCTAACGGACAAGCCCGTTTTCCCGACTTAAGACCTAATCATTGTATGATTGATTTTAACTGGATGACGGCCCTTATTATCTACACGATTGGCGCGGGTCGCGGTCGTGCGGCCCGTGGTTCGCCTGCTTTTTGCTGAAAATTCACCAATAATCAAGCAAATTGCAAGGAAATCCACATGTCTGAAAACAAAACCCGTAGATCAGGCGGGCGTGCTGCACGCCAAGCCATGCGTGCCGCCCCTTTAGCCGATGACATCCGTCCAATACGGGCCGGGATGGAAGGCGGCACTTACAAACCGCTTTCCGATCAAGACGTGCGGCGCATCCATGAAACAGCATTAAAAGCCCTTGAAACCATCGGAATGGCTGACGCGCCGCAATCCGGCATTGATATACTGGTCAAAGCAGGGGCAATCCTGGGCGACGATGGCCGTCTACGCTTTCCGCGTTCCGTTATTGAAGATGCTTTGGCAATAGCTGCGAAAAAAATCACCCTGTTCAGCCGCGATGGTGAAAACGATCTGGAACTTTATGGCAACCGTGTCCATTACGGAACGGCGGGTGCGGCTGTCCACATGGTAGATGTTGAACACAATGAATACCGCGAATGCGGCGTACAGGATTTACACAATGCCGCCAGAATTGTGGACAAGTTGGACAACGTGCATTTTTTGCAACGCCCGATGGTTTGTCGCGATATTCCGGATAATTACGAAATGGACTTAAACACGATTTATGCCTGTTGCACAGGAACGACAAAACACATTGGTACCGGTTTCACCGAGCCTGATTTTGTCAAAGGCGCGTTTGAAATGATATATGAAATTGCAGGCGGTGAGGATAAATATCGCGCACGCCCTTTCATTTCAAACTCCAACTGTTTTGTTGTGCCGCCGATGAAATTTGCAACCGAGGCCTGCCAAACAATGGAAGCCTGTATTCGCGGCGGCATGCCCGTGCTGCTGCTTTCCGCCGGAATGGCCGGGGCCACGGCCCCTTCAACCATTGCAGGGGCCATTGCGCAGGCCACTGCCGAATGCCTTGCCGGCATTGTCTATGTCAATGCGATCAAGCCCGGTCATCCGGCAATATTCGGAACCTGGCCGTTTGGTCTGGACTTGCGCACCGGCGCGATGTCTGTGGGGTCAGGCGAACAGGCCCTATTGACCGCAGGTTGCGCACAGATGCACAAATTCTACGGCTTGCCGGGCGGGGCCGCAGGTGGCGCATCCGACTCGAAGATGCCGGATATGCAGGCCGGTTGGGAACAGATGTGTTCAAATGTCATGGCCGGTCTTTCCGGGCTGAACATGGTCTATGAGGCCGCCGGTATGCATGCGTCATTGTTGGGTTTTTGTCTTGAATCCCTAATCATCGCCGACGATGTGATTGGTCAGGCACAGCGTTGCGTGCGCGGTATAGAAGTGACCGACGAAACTTTGGCATTGGACCAGATCGCAGACGTCTGTCTGAACGGCCCGGGGCATTATCTGGGCACAGGCCAGACCCTTGGCCGGATGCAAAGCGACTATGTCTACCCGTTACTTGGTGATCGCACATCGCCAAAGGAATGGCAGGAAAAAGACAAACCGGATTTAATCGAAAAGGCCATCAAATTGAAGAATGAAATACTGTCACAAAAGTCTGATGCCCTGCTTGATCCGGTGCTGGACATGGTAATACGCAGGAATTTTACCATACATTTGAAACGGGGATAGGCATCCATAGGTAGCGTATGCCCCCCGCTGAACATCTTGCTCAGCGGGGACACAACAGGTCGTTAAGGCTTTTTAAACTTCCACAACCGCGTCGTCGTCTTCTTTTTTGGCAAGTTTTGCCTCTTCCGCCGGCATATCAAAGTCAAGCCCGTGCGCGGCACGAATTTTATCTTCAATATCCAGTGCCATGCGGGGGTTTTCTTTCAGGAATTTTTTAGCGTTTTCACGGCCTTGCCCGATGCGCTGATCGCCGTAAGAAAACCACGAGCCTGCCTTTTCAACCAGCCCGGCTTTCACGCCGAGATCGATCAATTCACCACGTTTCGAGATGCCCTGCCCGTACATGATGTCAAATTCCACCTGTTTGAAAGGCGGCGACACCTTATTTTTCACCACTTTCACCCGGGTCTGGTTGCCGACAATCTCGTCGCGGTCTTTGATCGCACCGATACGGCGAATATCCAGACGTACAGAGGCATAGAATTTCAGCGCATTCCCCCCCGAGGTGGTTTCCGGAGAGCCGAACATCACCCCGATTTTCATCCTGATCTGGTTGATAAAAATCACCATACATTTGGATTTGGAAATCGAGCCGGTCAATTTGCGCATGGCCTGCGACATCAAACGCGCCTGTGCCCCGACCTGATGATCGCCCATATCGCCTTCAAGTTCGCTTTTGGGGGTAAGGGCTGCAACGCTGTCGACCACAACCACGGATATCGCGCCCGACCGCACCAAAGTGTCGGTAATTTCCAGTGCCTGCTCGCCCGCATCGGGCTGCGAGATCAACAGCTCATCAATATCAACGCCCAGATTTTTGGCGTAAACCGGATCCAGCGCATGTTCCGCATCCACAAAAGCACAAATACCGCCCGACTTTTGCGATTCCGCAATCGCATGCAGTGCAAGCGTGGTCTTGCCAGAGCTTTCAGGCCCGTAAATTTCAATGACCCGCCCCTTTGGCAGGCCGCCAATGCCCAAGGCAATATCCAACCCTAACGAGCCGGTCGAGCTGGCTTCGATATCCAGAGCAGCGCCTTCCTGCCCCAGTTTCATCACCGAGCCTTTACCGAACTGGCGTTCTATCTGCCCCAAAGCCGCTTCAAGTGCTTTTTGTTTATTCATTGCTTTTTTATCATTCATATCAAGTAAGACCGCGCCCATGTTTCCATCCTTTTATTTCACATCCAATCCGATGCGACAATGACTGGTTTGTTCTATTTATGTTCTTAACATTATTTTCAAGACCAAAACAAGAACATTCTGAAGATATGTTTTGTGCGTCGATTTTTTTCAAATGCAATAACACAATATACCCGCTTCACCAGTGTGCCCCAATAAAGGTTATTTTATAATTAACATCAGGCAATTATTTGATTTGAACGATGTCCGCCTGTCGCTTCGGACAACATAGAAACTTTTCTCCAGCCCCTAACGCCCCTTCCACACCGGATCGCGTTTTTCCGCGAATGCGCGTGCCCCTTCCAACTGATCCTCGGAAGTGTAAAGTTTTTTGACGGTCGGGAACGCACTTTTCGTGATCTTGTCCAGCGCATCCTGAAATTTCATATCCTCGGCTTCGCGCACAACTTCCTTGATTGCCGCATAAACCAGTGGCGGGCCAGAGGCCAGAAGATCGGCCATTTCGCGGGCCTTTGTCATCAGATCAGCGGCGGGATGGATGTGGTTGACAAAGCCCCAACGCGCGGCCTCTTCCACGTCCAGCCAACGGCCGGTGAACAACATTTCCATTGCGATATGATAGGGGATGCGTTTGGGCAATTTCAGCGATGCCGCATCGGCCACAGTCCCCGAGCGGATTTCGGGCAAAGCGAACGAGGCGTGATCAGCCGCCAGAATAATATCGCAAGACAGGGCCAGCTCCAACCCACCGCCACAGCAAATGCCATTCACCGCAGCGATGACCGGTTTGTTCATATCGGGCAGTTCCTGCAAGCCGCCAAAACCGCCCATCCCGTAATCGCCATCAACCGCATCGCCCGCAGCGGCGGCTTTCAAATCCCACCCGGGGCAAAAAAACTTGTCGCCCGCACCGGTAATGATCGCCACGCACAAGTCGGGGTCATCGCGAAAATCCGCAAAAACTCCCCCCATGATACGGCTGGTGGCAAGATCAATCGCATTGGCCTTGGGGCGGTCAAGCGTGATTTCCAGCACCTTGCCTTGGCGTTGGGTTTTAATCGGGTTATCTGTCATTTTTAGTCTCCTGATCTGATCAAGGCATCTGCCGCAATCGCCGTTTGGGGGGTGCATAAAAGCGGATTGATCTCGACCTCTTCCATGCGCCCTGCATTTTCTATTACATAGCGTTGCACAGCCATAACCGCATCAACAAGGGCCTTTACATTGGCAGCCGGTTGGCCGCGAAACCCTTGCAGCAGTTTGGCGATGCGTAAGTGCCCTAACGCTGTTTCAACATCTTCGGGCGTGCTTGGCACCAGTAATGAAACGCTATCGGTCAAAAGCTCCGTCAAAACGCCCCCCGCCGCAAGGGTTAACACATAGCCATGTGCAGGGTCTAGAACCACTCCAACAAGCACTTCCGCCACCGTATCCACAACCATTTCCTCGACCAGAAAACTGTCCGAAGGCATGGATTTTGCGGCACACACAACATCCCCCCTGGATGCAAGGTTCAATGCAACGGCACCCGCTTCCGATTTATGGGCAATACCCTGCCCTTTCAGCACAACGGGAAACCCGAACCCGGCGGCAATTTTACCCGCCCCCTCCGCACTATCGGCAACAAGGGATTTCGGTATAGCAACGCCGTATTTGCACAAAGCCGCCTTGGCATCAGCCTCGGTCAGGGTTTTTACATTTTGTGCCGTCTTTGGCTGCAACACCGGTGAACGGGTAGCGTGGCCGCACCCGCAAAACGCGGCCGCTTCAATCGCGACCAGCGTTTCATCCAGCCCGTAAAACGGCACAACGCCGCGGGCCATCAGATCAATGGCCACATCTTCCGGTAAATTCTCGGGCAGCGAGGCCGCAATCGCCATCGGTACCCCCGAGGCATGACCTGCCGCTTCCACTCCCTTGATCACGCCATCCCATTCCGACAAATTACAGCGGTCGGCGCGCGGAAAATCGCAAATCAGTACCCCAAGGGCCAAGTGTGGCTCCATCATCGCGCTAAAGGTTTTTGCCAAAGCTTCCGCATCCCCCCAAATATAAGTGTGGTAATCCAATGGGTTAGCAAGCTTCACCATCGGGCCAAGGGCAACACGCAGGTTTTTATGCTGACTGTCAGTCAGTTTCGGAAACAGAATGGAACGCCCGACAGCACTATCGGCCATCAGGCTGGCCTCGCCGCCAGAACACGACATCGAGGCAATATTACCCGAAGCCAGCGGGCCTGTGACATGCAACAGTTTCAAAGTTTCCAAAAGCTCTGGTAAAGAGCGCACCTGCGCCATTCCAAGCCTTTGAAACAGGGCTGACGCCCCTGCCTCACTACCCGCCAGTGAGGCCGTATGTGAAATTGTCGCCGCCTGCGCCTGCGCCGATTTCCCGACCTTCAACACCACAACCGGCTTGCCCAAATCCCGCGCGGTTTTGGCCAGAGTTTCAAACGCGCGCAAATCGTCAATGCCTTCGATATGCAACCCCAACGCCGTCACGCGCGGGTCTGCCAGCAAGGCGACCCCGATATCCGACAGGCCGGTTTGCGCCTGATTGCCCGCCGTCACCACATAGGCAATCGGCAATCCACGCTGCTGCATGGTGATGTTGATCGCGATGTTGGATGATTGCGTAATAATCGCCACGCCACTTTCCACCTGCACCCCGCCGTGCTGGTCAGGCCACAAAAGTGCGCCGTCCAGATAGTTCACAAAGCCGTAGCAATTGGGGCCGATGAGGATCATATCACCTGCCGCCTGCAGTAGCTGCCTTTGCAGATCGGCGCCGTTTGCGTCCTCACCCACAGCCTCAAGAAATCCACTGGCAAAACAAACCGCGCCACCTGCGCCGATTGCATTCAATTCGCGCACCGCTTCAATTGTTGCAACCCGGTTTATACCGATAAAACAGGCATCAGGGGCTTCAGGAAGGGCCGAAATCGCGCTGATACAGGGCATGCCGTCGATAGTGTCTTTTGTCGGATGAACCGGATAAATTTTGCCCGCATAGCCAAATTCGCGACATTTTACGATAACATTGGAACACCAACTGCCACCGCCGATAACGGCGATACTCTTTGGCCGAAACAGCCGATCCAGACCTGCCCGCATTCAAGCCCCCAAAGGACGTAATAATTCACGGCTGATGATGTGACGCTGAATTTCCGAGGTGCCATCCCAGATGCGTTCAACACGGGCATCGCGCCAAAAGCGTTCAATGGGAAAATCGTCCATCAGCCCCATGCCGCCGTAAATCTGCAACGTCCTGTCCGTGACACGCGCCAGCATTTCGCTTGCATAAAGTTTGGCACTGGCAATTTCACGGTTTGCAGGCAGGCCCTGATCCAGTCGCCAAGCCGCCGCCAGTGTCAACCAGTCGGCGGCGTCTATTTCAGTGATCATATCGGCAATTTGAAAGCCGATCCCCTGAAATTTACCAATTTGCTGGCCGAATTGCTTGCGTTCCGCCGCATAGTTCAGCCCATAGTCAAAGCACCGCCGCGCGCGTCCCACAGACATGGTGGCCACTGTGATGCGGGTGGCATAAAGCCATTCATTCATCACCGCAAAACCGCCATCGACCTGGCCCAAAACCTGCGCTTGGGGCAATCTGCAATCGTCGAAATCCAAGATACAATTCTTATAACCTTTGTGGCTAACCGAATTATAC
This sequence comes from Rhodobacterales bacterium, assembly GCA_045046705.1. Classification (GTDB taxonomy): domain Bacteria; phylum Pseudomonadota; class Alphaproteobacteria; order Rhodobacterales; family Rhodobacteraceae; genus Amylibacter. The sequence goes on from JASFZB010000072.1 coordinate 9,275, forward strand.
CCCTGCCGCACATCAAAACCTTTGGTGCCGCGATCCACCAGAAACGTGGTGATGCGTTTTTTCGGCCCACGCGGGGTTTCATCTACCCCCGTTGCCACAAAAACAATAAAGAAATCAGCATGTTCCGCGCCGGATATAAAGTGTTTCGAGCCGTTCAGAACCCAATCATCACCGTCCTTTACCGCCGAACATTTCATGCCGCGCACATCACTGCCCGCCCCCGGTTCCGTCATCGCCAGCGCGTCCATACGCTCGCCGCGGACAGCGGGCATCAGATAGCGGTCAACCTGATCTCCTTTACAAGCCATCAAGATGTTTTGCGGGCGGCCAAAGAAGTGATTAAGCGCCATAGAGCCGCGTCCCAGCTCGCGTTCCACAAGGGCAAAATCAACATGGGATAAGCCTGCACAGCCGACACTTTCGGGGAAATTACAGGCGTAAAACCCCAGATCTATGGTTTTTTGCTTGATTTCCTGCGCCACCTCTTTCGGCACTTCGCCGGTGCGTTCCACAAGCTGCTCATGCGGATAAATCTCGTTCTCGACAAAACTGCGCACAGTGTTGACGATCATGTCCTGTTCTTCACTCAGTCCAAACTGCATCTCTATCCCCTTTTCTCGCGTGGATCAGGTAAGGTCGCCTGCGCCTTGGCCGCTTTCAAAAGCCGTTCCAGCACATGTGGTTCGGGGTCACAGCTACGCCGTGTTTTCAGGCTGACATGCAACATAAAATGGTCGCCAGCGGCCAAAAGCGTACCATCATCGGCAAACATTCGGTGATGCACTTTCAATTTCTTACCTTCGCCCAGCATTATTTGCGATTCTATCGTGATTCGCTGGCCGGCATGGGCTTCGGCCAGATACCGACAGCTTAGGTCAACGGTGAAATAGCTGAAACCACGGGCAATATAGGCGGCATCGGCACCTATGCTTGCCATAACAAAATCTACCGCTTCGGAAAAGGCTTCGGCATAACGGCTTTCATTCATATGGCCATTATAATCGGTCCAGTCGACAGGGATCATTCGGTCAGCCGAGCGGATGGGTTTACTAAAATCGGGTGCTATATTCGGGGCAATCTGCGCCTGATGCGCATTTATCAAGGCCCCGGCCGCACTATCCTGCCCTTTTAAGGCCCGCATCATCGCCACAAGGTTATCGTCGCGCAAGCGTTCCAATTCACGGATCGACAAATTCCCTGATTGCGCATCCGACTGATCTGCGATCATATCGGTTAGCTCTGGCGTCAACTCTGGTACATCCATCAATTTGGTCCACGGCCATTTCAAACACGGGCCGAATTGCGCGATAAAATGCTTCATACCCGCTTCACCGCCCGCGATGCGGTAGGTTTCAAACAACCCCATTTGCGCCCAGCGCAGGCCAAATCCGTAGCGGATCGCGTCATCAATCTCCTGCGTCGTGGCAATGCCGTCCTTGATCAACCACAGGCCTTCACGCCACACGGCTTCCAGAAACCGATCCGCTATATGGGCATCAATTTCCTTGCGCACATGCAAGGGATACATCCCCAGCGAGGTCAGTATCTGTTTCGCTTTCGCAACCGTCTCCGCGCCGGTTTTGGGCGATGGCACGACTTCAATAAGCGGCAACAGATAGACCGGATTAAACGGATGCGTGACCATCAAGGCGTCGGGGCGGTTCATGCCTTCTTGCAACTCTGACGGCTTGAACCCTGAGGTGGACGAGCCAAAAATCGCCCCCTCGGGCGCATAGGTTTCAATCTGCACAAAAACCTTGTGCTTTACATCCAAGCGTTCCGGCACGCTTTCCTGCACCCAAGCGGCATTTTTCACCGCCGCTTCCAATGTGTCACAAAACGTCAACCTCCCTTCCGTAGGCAAGGCCACATCGTAAAGCATCGGTAAGCTGCGCCGCGCATTCGCCAACACCTCGCCAATTTTGCGTTCCGCTTCAGGGTCGGGATCAAACACGTTGACATCCCACCCGTTCAACAAGAACCGCGCAAGCCAGCCCCCGCCAATAACACCGCCGCCAATGATCGCTGCTGTTTTTGTCATCGCGGTGCCCTTTTCGTCAAACCCAGCTTTTCGCGCACCGCTTGCGGCCCCATCACAGTGGCCCCCATGGCCTTGATGATGGTGACAGCGCGTGCGACCAGCTCCGCGTTGGTTGCCAACTGCCCTTTGGCAAGCCACAGGTTATCTTCCAGACCGACACGCACATTGCCGCCCGCCAGAACAGCCGCCGCCACATAGGGCATTTCATTGCGGCCAATGGAAAAAGCTGACCAGTTCCAGTCACTTGGCACGTTATTGACCATCGCCATGAAAGTATTCAGATCATCAGGTGCCCCCCAGGGAACCCCCATGCAAAGTTGCACCAATGCGGGTGATTTCAGGACGCCTTTTTCCACCAGATTCTTGGCCAGCCATAGATGACCTGTGTCAAATGCCTCAATTTCGGGTTTGACGCCAAGGTCTTCCATCATCGCGCCCATAGCTTCCAACATGCCCGGCGTATTGGTCATAACATAGTCGGCTTCGGCGAAGTTCATGGTGCCACAATCAAGCGTGCATATTTCGGGAAGACAATCGGCAACATGGGCCACACGTTCTTCGGCACTGGCCATATCTGTGCCCGCCCCTAATGGCAGAGGCGCATTTGGCGGGCCAAAGATCATATCGCCGCCCATGCCAGCCGTCAGGTTCAGCACCACATCAATATCCGCATCCCGAACACGGTCGGTGACTTCGCGAAACATCTTTGGATCACGCGAAGGCACACCGGTTTCAGGGTCGCGCACATGGCAATGCACAATCGCCGCGCCCGCTTTGGCCGCGGCAATCGCGCTATCCGCGATTTGTTTGGGCGACCGCGGCACATGCGGGCTGCGGTCTTGGCTGCTACCCGATCCTGTGACGGCGCAGGTGATGAAAACGTCTTTGTTCATGGCTAAGGGCATGGGGGAAACTCCGGTTCGATTTTCAAAAAGTGAACACTGGATTGACGCAAGTCACCATACTGATATAGACAATAATCATGCCGATTTGGACAAATGTACCAGAACACCCGATTAAGATCAGCTTTTTGTTGTTCGATCAGTTTTCCAACAACTCTTTAGGCAATTGTCTGGAGCCCCTGCGCGCCTGTAACTCATTCGTGAATACACCCGTATTTAAGTGGCAGTTTTTAACCGTTGACGGCCAGCCTGTGCAATCTTCCAGCGGATTGCCAATTCTGCCGGGCGGGGCTTTGTCTGATATGAAACGATGCGATTATTTATTGGTAAACTCCAGCTATGATTACGAAAACTACGACACAGCCAGAACCCGCATTGGATTGCAAAAGGCCGCCAAAATCACCCAGACCGTGGTTAGCCTGGATACCGGTGCCTGGCTGTTGGCCGCAGCCGGTTTGCTGACAGGTAAAACCGCGACAATACATTGGGATGTTCTTGAAAGTTTTGCAGACAGGTTTCCATCTGTTAAGGTTGTGCGAAAACGCGTTGTTGAAGATGGAAATCGAATTACATGCGCAGGGGCAATGTCATCATTTGATTTGTCTTTATATATTATATCCAAACACTTAGGGCAATCCTCTAAAATCGATTTAGAAGCGTTTTTCATGCATCAGGACACCGCCGTCATTGCCAACACCCGCCAACAAAACGCACGCGACCCATTGGTGAGCAAAGCTCTGGATTTAATGCGTAATAATATGGAAAATCCGCTTTGCCGCACCGCGCTGGCAAAACAACTATCCTGCCAACCCAAAACACTTGATCGCCGCTCTATCGCCGAATTCGGGGTGCCTATGGGGCAGGTTTACCGCCACATTCGCCTAACAGCCGCCCAACAATTGGTCACCTCGACCCCCTTGAGTGTTTTTGAAATTTCCCTGCGCACCGGATTTCAAAACCCCAGTGCAATGACACGCGCCTATAAAGCGCGTTTTGGGGTGACACCGCGCGAAAATCGTAAACTGTAACGGTTTTGGTCTTTAAATCTTCACAGATTGCGCCTATGTTAAACATGTTCCTTCGGGGACTATGGTGATAAACGCGCATGTAATACACGGATCGGACCCGGGGGCGGTACCCGGCGACTCCACCAAAAATCCCTTCATTTGGGG
>JASFZB010000073.1:0-12751 GCA_045046705.1 Rhodobacterales bacterium
TATATTTGCGCAAATATAAAAGTTTGATTGCATGTTCAGCTTTGCTGGGTCATTTATAGCGGGTTATCATCACACGAAAGCAGCCAGATGACCCTTAAAGTAGCTTTTCAAATGGACCCCATTGATCTGATCGACATCAATGCGGACAGCACCTTTCGTATCGCCGAAGAAGCCCAATTGCGTGGCCATGAGCTGTTTTATTATACGCCTGACCGGGTTTCGTATCAAGAAGGCCGGATCAACGCAAAAGGCTGGCCGCTGAAAGTGCGGCGCAAGGTCGGCAATCATTTTGATCTGGGGAATTTGCAGGAAATCGATCTGGCCACACAGGATGTGGTTTGGCTGCGCCAAGACCCGCCTTTCGATATGGGCTATATCACCACCACGCACCTGCTGGACATGATCCACCCGAAAACTCTGGTGGTCAACGACCCTACCTGGGTGCGAAATTATCCTGAAAAATTGCTGGTTCTGGAATTCCCCGATCTAACCCCCCCGACCACGATTTCGCGGGATTTAGACACCTTGAAAGCCTTCAAGGAAAAACACGGCGACATTATCCTTAAACCGCTTTACGGCAACGGCGGGGCCGGAGTTTTTCGCCTTGGTATAGAGGACAAGAACCTGACTTCATTGCATGAACTGTTCGGGGGCATCAACCGCGAGCCGCTGATCGCGCAAAAGTTCCTGCCCGATGTCAGCAAAGGCGACAAACGGGTCATCCTAATTGATGGCGAACCGGTTGGTGCTATTAACCGCGTGCCCGCCAAGGGCGAAACCCGGTCCAACATGCATGTGGGCGGGCGGCCGGAAAAGGTGGAAATGGATGCGCGTGATCTTGAAATATGCGCCCGTATCGGCCCGCTACTGCGCGACAAAGGCCAGATTTTTGTGGGCATTGACGTGATCGGCGGTTATTTGACCGAGATCAACGTCACCTCGCCCACGGGCATTCAGGAGCTTGAACGCTTTGATGGCATCAATGTTGCCGAAAAAATATGGACTGCCATAGAGGCACGGCGGGCAAGCTGATGTCGTTGCGCCTAAGCCTTATGTCGGTTGGCTCAAAACTGTTGTTCAAATCGGCACTGGCCCGTATTGGCAATCTGATTTGGCTGCGCCGCTATGCGGACTTCATAACCAAAATGAATGCCGTCAACCCCAAAGGGGCCCGGTATGAACCGGCTACATTGACCCACAAAAACCACAGCATACCGGTGCTTTGGGCGCATTGCGGCACCCCGTCACAAACACAGGTTTTACTTTATATCCACGGCGGCGGTTTTATATTTGGCAGTGCCGACACCCATAAACACATGGCCGCAGACATTGCCGGGCAGTTGGGCATAAAGGCGGTGCTGCCGAATTATGCGCTGGCCCCGGAACATATATACCCCAAAGGGTTTGAGGATGTTGTTACCGGCTATCGTGCACTTTTGGACATGGGCTATAAACCGCAAAACATCATCCTCGGCGGCGATAGTGCGGGGGGGAATTTTGCCTTTGCGTTACTCGCCTATATCAACGCCAACGCGCTTCCGATGCCAGCGTGTACATTCACATTTTCACCCCTGACGGATTTCATGGCGACGACCCAAAGCCGTCTTGAAAACGCGCGTAGCGATTGCGTTTTGGCGGCGGGGCGTTTTGAGGATATGCAGCAGGCCTATGCCCCGAATGACGATTTATCGGGCCCTTACCTGTCACCGATAAACGCTGATTTCAAAGGCGCATCGCCGGTTTTATTGCAAGCATCACGCCATGAGGTTTTGCGCGACGACAGTGTTGCGATGCTCAAACACCTGAAAGATCAAGGCGTGAAGGCAGAGCTTCAGCTTTATGACAACGGCTTTCATGTGTTCCAAATCTTGCGCGGCCTTGTGCCCGAGTCCAATCAGGCCATTTCAGAGGTTGTGGATTTTGTGAAACGGCACATATCAAAAGGCCAAACGGTAACTTAACGCTTCGGCGATATGGGGTTTTTGCACGGTTTCATGGGCATCCAGATCAGCAATGGTGCGCGCCACCCGCAAAACCCGGTGATAGCCCCGTGCGGTTAACTTGAATTTATCGGCTGCTTTTTCCAGCAACTCAGCGCCTTGCGCATCAGGGCTTGCAACCTGCGCCAAGACCTCGCCTTCGGCGTCCGTATTCAACGACACCCCGGCAATATCTTTATAGCGGGCGGCCTGTATAAGCCGCGCCGACAAAACCCGCGCGGCAATGTCGGCACTGCTTTCCTTGGCCCTGTCCTGTGACAAATCCTGCATTGATACGGGTGGCACTTCCACACGCAAATCGAACCTGTCCATCAGCGGGCCGGAAATACGCCCCAGATAATCTTGTCCACAAAGCGGCACCCGCGCACAGGCCCGCGACGGGTCTGCCAGATAGCCGCAACGGCACGGGTTGGCGGCACTGATTAACATGAATTTGCATGGGTATTTCACATGCGCATTGGCACGCGAGATCATCACCGTGCCATTTTCCACCGGTTGGCGCAGGGTTTCCAGCACCTGTCGGGAAAACTCGGGCAATTCGTCAAGAAACAAAACCCCGTTATGCGCCAGCGATATTTCCCCCGGCTTCGCACCGCGCCCGCCACCCACGATCGCAGCCATAGAAGCGGTGTGATGTGGGTCGCGAAACGGGCGCGTTTTGGAAATGCCACCTTCCGTTAATAGACCCGCCAGTGAGTGGATCATCGAGGTTTCAAGCGCTTCCCCGGCATCCAGCACTGGCAAAATGCCCGGCATGCGCGAGGCCATCATGGACTTCCCGGACCCTGGCGATCCGACCATGAACAAATGGTGCCGCCCTGCCGCTGCGATTTCCATTGCCCGTTTGGCCCGTTCCTGACCTTTGACATCGCGTAAGTCGCGTTCAGCGTTTTCCTTCACGACCTCGCCAGGTTCCGCTGATTTCAATACCTGTTTGCCGTTAAAATGGTTCATCACCTGCAACAATGTGGCCGGTGCTATGACATTAACCGACCCCACCCATGCGGCTTCCGCGCCACATTCCCTGGGGCATATAAGATCACACGAGGCTTCTGCGGCGGCCAAGGCTGCGGGCAACGCCCCGATGACGGGGATCAATTTACCGTCCAGCGACAATTCCCCCAAAGCCACCTGTCGGGCAACTTCGTCAGCCGGGATCACTTCCATCGCGGCAAGCAGCGATAGGGCAATGGGCAGGTCGAAATGCGAGCCTTCTTTGGGCAAATCCGCAGGCGATAGATTTACCGTGATGCGTTTTGACGGCAAAGCAAGGGCCATGGACGTCAGGGCCGAACGCACCCGTTCCTTGGCTTCCGACACTGTCTTGTCGGGCAGGCCAACGATGTTGAACGCAGGCAGGCCCGGCGAAAGCGCACACTGAACCTCGACCAGACGGGCCTCGACCCCCAGAAAAGCAACCGTATAGGCGCGCGCGACCATTCAAACACCTTTGCGTTAATCTTGGTTAACTGTACGGGTGTATTGGTTTATTTTTGGTAAATTTATTGGCGTAGGCCGCTTATTGTACTTCGCCATCTTTCCAGGTGCCATCGACAATCTGGCCATCGGCGAATGTCATGGTGCCTTTACCGTTGCGTTTGCCGTTCACGAACATACCAACATAGCTGTCGCCATTAGCATAAGTGGCGTGGCCGATGCCTTGCATTTGCCCTGCAACCCATGCCCCTTCATAGGTAAACCCGTCCTTGGTGCTAAGCGTGCCAATACCGTCGCGTTTACCGCCTTTGAAATCGCCGTCATAAATGCTGCCATCGGTAAAGGTGGCAATGCCCTTGCCCTCGCGTATACCTTTCACCCAAGTGCCGGTATAGCTGTAGCCCTCGGGGTAAACGATTTTGCCCTGACCGTTGTTGCGGGCCTGATCAAACCCGCCTTCATAGACCGTGCCGTTGGCATATTTGGCAATGCCTTTGCCCTGAATAACGCCCATTGCCCAATCGCCTTCATAGCTGCTGCCATCCGCGTAAACAATTTTTCCTGTGCCATTGGGCAGATTATCTTTCAGCATACCGTCGTATTTCGATCCGTTTGGATAGCTGATCTGGCCGATGCCTTGTAGCTTTCCATCCACCCAGATGCCCGCGTATTGATAGCCGTCTTTGCGTGTCAAAACTCCTGTGCCATCGCGTATACCTTTTTTGAAACCGCCTTTGTAGACGTCCCCGTTGGCAAAATTCAGCGTGCCTTGACCGTCTTTTCGACCATCTTTCATATCACCGGTATATTTGTCACCATTGGTCAGAACCAATACCCCCGAGCCGGTTATCTGGCCTTTGATCCAAGTGCCTTCATAGGTAACGCCGTCGGCCAAAACCACCTTGCCGACACCGTCACGCAAACCGTCGACCACATCGCCCTCATAAACCGCGCCATCGGGGTATTTGATCTTGGCTTTGCCGGTTTTTTTGCCGTTCAACCAGTCGCCTTCGTAGCGATAGCCATTTTCCGATGTCAGCACCCCTTTGCCATTATGGGTAGCGTTTTTGAATTGCCCGTCGTAGATCTCGCCATTGGCATAATGCGCCAGGCCCACGCCGTCTATTTTTCCGTCTTTCCAGGTGCCGATGTAAGTGCTGCCATCGGCAAAAGTGATTTTGCCCAAACCTTGCGGTTTCCCCGCTTCGAATTGGCCTTCATAGACCGAGCCGTTGGGAAATTTCGCTGTGCCCTCACCTTGAATTTCGCCGTTCACCCACGAGCCGGTATATTCATAGCCATTGGGTAGAACATAGGTGCCTTGCCCGTCCTGACGGCCATTTTTGAAGGTTCCGGTGTAAACGCCGCCGGTGTCGTATTGCTTGGTTAAAACCTGAGATGACTGTGCCAACAAGGGGGCACTAATGCCTAAACCCAAAGAGGCCGCCAGAATGAATAGTCCTTTAATCTTCACGCGCTTATTCCCTTTTCCCCAAGCCTAGACTGTATCCGTTTTATGCGAACTTTAGGCTGTGACCAGCCGTCTGACAAGCTTTCTAAGCAGTTTCGCTTTCCATAACCTGTTGTTCTGTTAAAACTCATCCAAAATTGGCCCCAAAGGCCCGAAATTCAAGGAAGCACTATGGCCGACAAGTTAAGATTAACACTGGCGCAATTGAATCCCGCATTGGGGGATTTCAGTGGCAATCTGGCAAAAGCCCGCGATGCATGGGCAAAAGCAAAGGCAGTAAACTCCGATATGCTGGTGCTGCCTGAAATGTTTTTGTCGGGCTATCAGGCGCAGGATCTGGTGCAAAAGCCCGCGTTTACTGCCGATGCATTGGTCAAATTGCAGGCTTTTGCCGCAAAATGCCATGACGGCCCGGCCATCGGGATCGGTTTGCCGATGCGTGAAGGCGCGCATGTCTACAACTGCTATGCCATCCTTAAGCGGGGTAAAATTGCCAACATTATCCGCAAACACCACTTGCCAAATTACAAGGTTTTCGATGAACCGCGCACGTTTCATAACGGTGAAATAAGCGGCCCGTACAGCATCGGACCCGCCCGTATCGGCTCGCCTATTTGCGAAGACGCATGGTTCGAGGATGTTTGCGAAACCTTGCAGGAAACCGGGGCTGAAATTCTGGTATCGCCCAATGCTTCGCCCTATTATCGCGGCAAGTTTGAAAAACGTATCAACACCATGGTCGCCCGCGTCATCGAGACTGGCCTGCCGATGGTTTACCTGAACCTGATCGGGGGGCAGGACGATCAGGTTTTTGACGGCGGCTCATTCGTGCTGAACCCGGGCGGTGAATTGGCGGTGCAACTGCCCTTGTTCGACGAGGCCATCGCGCATGTGGATTTCACCCGCATCGATGATGGTTGGCGCGCCGCCCACGGCACCAAAGCACATTTTCCCGATGCGTGGGAGCAGGATTATCACGTCATGGTCACGGCCCTGCGTGACTACATGGACAAAACCGGTTTCAAAAAGGTTTTGCTGGGACTTTCGGGTGGCATCGACAGCGCGATTGTTGCTACCATCGCGGTGGATGCCTTGGGGGCGGAAAACGTGCGCTGCGTGATGTTACCCTCGGAATACACCAGCCGGGAAAGTCTGGATGACGCCGCCGCACTTGTCACCGCGTTGGGCTGCAAATATCACACCGTACCGATTTCAGCGGGCCGCGATGCTATTACAAACACGCTTGCCCCCATGTTCGAAGGACTGGACGCGGATGTAACTGAGGAAAACATCCAGTCCCGCCTGCGCGGGCTTTTGTTGATGGCGATGTCCAACAAATTCGGGGAAATGCTGCTGACAACGGGTAATAAATCCGAAGTGGCGGTGGGCTACGCCACCATCTACGGCGACATGGCGGGGGGGTATAACCCGATCAAGGACGTCTATAAAATGCGGGTGTTTGAAACCTGCCGTTGGCGTAATGCCCATTACTGCGCCTGGATGATGGGGCCTAAAGGGACGGTTATCCCCGAAAACATCATCAACAAACCGCCTACTGCCGAACTGCGTGATGACCAAAAAGACAGCGACAGCCTGCCGGAATATGACGTGCTGGACGGTATTCTGGAAATGCTGATGGATCAGGACGCCAGCGTCGCCGATTGCGTCGCCGCAGGGTATGACCGCGCGGTGGTCAAACGGGTGGAAAACCTGCTTTATATCTCGGAATACAAACGCTTCCAGTCGGCACCCGGGGCGCGACTTAGCCTGAAAGCCTTCTGGCTGGATCGACGCTATCCGATTGCGAACAAGTGGCGGGACGAAGGGTAAACTCATGCAGCTTAACAAGGTTGAATGATCCGAATCGCAAAAATTACTGACGGTGTATCCAATTCTTGCGGCAATTCTGATCCGCACGTTTTTATCATTTCATGACCTGAAAACCGCGTACCTTCCCCCCATCTTGACCGTCGTCGATAAACGATGGCCGCGCCCACCCAGGGTCAGGCGCTTCGTGTATTATTACAGATGTCATAAGGCACAGCTAAAAATACCCTTGGACAAGACCCAAGACTTCAGTGTACTTGGGCCATCATGTCCAAGCAACTCCCCCCCACAGGCGACCGTATCGCAAAGTTTCTGGCTCGCGCCGGTGTGGCCTCGCGCCGCGAGGTCGAGCGCATGATCGCGGCCGGTCGCATCACCCTAAATGGCACCGTTCTGGACACGCCTGCGGTGAAAGTATCCCAGGCCGACACCATCACGGTTGACGACAAACCTGTTGGTGCCCCTGACACGCTGCGGGTCTGGCGTTACTACAAACCCAACGGGCTGGTCACAACCGACAGGGACGAAAAAGGCCGCCGCACAATTTTTGACGCCCTGCCCGAAACCCTGCCACGCGTAATGTCGGTTGGCCGTCTTGATCTGAACTCGGAAGGTTTGCTGTTGCTGACCAATGACGGCGAGCTGAAACGCAAACTGGAACTGCCATCCACCGGTTGGGTGCGCAAATACCGAGTTCGCATCAAAGGCTATCCAAGCGACGCGCTGTTGGAGCCTTTGCGCCAGGGGATCACCGTTGACGGCGAAAAATTCCGCCCGATGGCGATCACTATTGACCGTCAACAAGGGGCTAACGCGTGGCTGACCATTGGCATCACCGAAGGCAAAAACCGTGAGATTCGCCGTGCGCTGAATTCCGTTGATCTGTCGGTAAACCGTTTGATCCGCACCTCATACGGGCCGTTTCAGCTTATGACACTGGAACCGGGAGAGGTCGAAGAGGTCAGAATGAAAGTCCTGCGTGACCAGTTGGGTCTGAAAAAAATCGACGACGAACAGCCGGCACCAAAATCCCGTAACTTTCAAAAAAGCGCAAAGAACAAACGGCCCCCGAAACGGCGCAAGTAGCATTCCGTCGTGAACGCAGGGTTTTACCCGACGCTCAGATTGCCGGCCATTTCACGGCCATCGGGCCCAGCAACCATCTCGAACGTGATGGCTTGACCCTCTTCCAGCCCTTCAAGACCTGCGTCTTTGACGGCGGAAACATGCACAAACACATCCTTTTCGCCCTCAACCGGTTCAATGAACCCGAAGCCTTTTTGCTGGTTGAACCATTTTACTTTACCTTGCGGCACCGTCTTATTCCTTTTTATTTGCGGCCAAACACGGCCCCGAACGCTGTTTCATTGCAACGTTTCCCGAAGAATAGCCCAAAAAGTGATTCTCTCAAAATAGCAGTTTAGTGATCAGGTCAATGCGCCGCCAATATGGGCAGTTGCACGCCCGCACGGAAACCATTATTTCTGTTCCAAAAGCAAAAAGGGCACGCGCGTTATGACGGATCTGTTCACACTGGAAAATCTGGGCCATCTGGCGGTTTTAATCTTTTTGCAAGCGGTCCTGGGCTTTGACAACCTGCTTTATATCTCGATCGAATCGCAACGCGCCCCTGCGGACAAGCAAAAATCCGTGCGCTTTTGGGGCATCATCATCGCTGTTGCCTTGCGCATTCTGCTGCTCTTTGTGATGATCCATCTGATCAAGGCCCTGTCCGAACCGTTCGTTATCTTCAACTGGCCGGGCGTTCTTGTGGGCGGCGTGAATTTTGCCACCGTCGTTTTTGTTATCGGTGGAATTTTCATAATCTATACTGCCTTCAAAGAAATCTCGCATATGCTGACAATCAATCAGTTGGGCAACAATGTTGACCGCGGCGGGCCTAAATCCGCCACACAGGCCATTGCCCTTATTGTTTTCATGAACCTGATTTTCAGCTTCGACTCTATTCTTTCTGCACTGGCAATCACGGATGTTTTCATTATTCTAGCCATCGCCATCCTTGTGTCCGGCGGCGCCATGCTGGTGCTGGCCGACGGGGTCACGGCATTCCTTAAGCGCAACCGCATGTATGAGGTTCTGGGCCTGTTCATCCTGTTGATCGTAGGCGTTGTGCTGTTGGGCGAAGCCGGGCCTGCGGCGGCGCACGCAATGGACAATGATGCGCTCAAGATCAGGGTATTCGGATACGAGATCATCCCGATGTCAAAATCCACTTTCTACGTCTCGGTTGTCGTGCTGGTCATCGTGGAACTGATACAAACCCGCTATCAACGAAAATTGTCGCTGGAACGTAACATTGGCAGGGCTAAGGATAGTTAAGTGTAATTCAACCCAGCACTGCAAAAGCTGATTTGAAACATTGGTTAGGAATAGAGCACCCTTTGACATTAATTTCCCCTCGCGTGTTACCAATACAGAAACAGCCCGATGTCCAGAGTTGGGGTCGCGGGTATGTAATTCCCATGCCCCCCGACAAAATCTTTTCAGATTTAGCTCTAGCAACAAACACACCCTGCGCCTATATTGAGGTATAGTATTTAATGATTTCATGGGGGGCATGGATGTCTGCCGTATCACTGCAATGGATCGCTTATTTAATTCTGGTTGCCATCATCTGGGTGGTTGCAGCCGGGGCCTATAGCGGATCTTTGTGATGGCCAAGCGGTTTGGCGGCAAGTTCAGCCCTGATGGGGCACCTGACAATACGCCTGACCCGGCCGCTTTGCCCAACAGGTTTCGCGGCAAAAAAGCTTATCAATCCAACATCCGCGCCAAACTGCTGTTCTGGATCCCACTGCCCCTGATTTTTGCCGGCATCGGCGAGATGCGTGCGGCCAACAGTACCGCCATGCTGTTTGACTGGGGCGCACTGGCTGCCCTGTTGCTGGCCGCATGGTTGCTGCGTGACGGCCTGACCGCCGAAGCCGCTTATAAAGCCCGTAAAGTTGCCCGCCCGCCCGCAATTCCACGCAAGATATTAGCATCCGTTCTGACCGGCCTCGGCGTTGGTCTGGCCGCTTTTGGCGGGGCGCATGCCCCCCTTGTCACAAGTCTTGTGTTCGGGGCCGCCGCCACTTTGGCGCATGGGCTTAGTTTCGGGATAGATCCTTTGCGCAGCAAAGGCGTGGCCGGATTTGATGACTTTGAAACAGCCCGTGTTGCAAAAGCGGTTGATCGGGCTGAAAAACTGCTCAGCGAAACCATAACCGCCTCGCACCGTTTCAACGACCGCAAACTTGAGGGCCGCATCGAAAAGCTGGCCTCAACCGCCCGCGATATGTTTCGCACGGTGGAAGAAGATCCGCGCGATCTGGCGCGGGCGCGCAAATTCATGGGCGTCTATCTGATGGGGGCCCGCGATGCGACGATTAAATTCGCCGACCTATATGCCCGCAACCGCAATTCTTCCCAACGGGCCGCTTACGAGACCCTGCTGGACGATTTGGAAAAAAGTTTTGCCAACCAGCGCGAAACTCTGTTGCTGGACGACCGCAGTGATCTGGACGTTGAAATAGAGGTGCTGCAAGACCGACTGAAACAAGAGGGCGTAAATGCCAAACGATAGGAGACAGACATGTCAGATGATACCCGCAAAAAGGCGGAAACCAGCCTAAAAGAGGTGGAAAAAGTCACCGCAGCCGTTTTGCCCGAACCCAAAGGTGATCTGATCGTTGTCTCGGAAGTAAAACCCGACCAGAAAAAAATGATCGAGGCCCGCATGGCCGAGGTCGATATGGGCAATACCCAGTCGATCATCGAGTTCGGCACCAAAGCCCAGTCGGAATTACAGACAATCAGTCAGGAAATGCTGGCAGGCGTGCGCAACAAGGATGTTGGCCCCGCAGGTGATAGCTTGCGCGAAATGGTCAGCTCCATTCGCGGCTTTTCCGTGGATGAGCTAAACCCCAACCGAAAACGTAGCTGGTGGGAACGCCTGATGGGCAAAGCCACCCCGGTGGCCAAATTCATGGCGCAATATGAAACTGTGCAAGGCCAGATCGACAAGATCACCGACGATTTGCTAAAGCACGAATATGTGCTTCTCAAGGACATAAAATCGCTCGATAAACTTTACGGAAAAACACTGGCCTTTTATGATGAGCTGGCCCTTTACATTGCCGCAGGCACAGAAAAGATCAGGGAACTTGACGAAAAGACCATTCCCGCCAAGGAAAAACAGGTGAAAAACGCCAGCAAGGACAAGGGCGTGATCAAGGCGCAGGAATTGCGCGATCTGCGCTCTGCCCGCGATGATCTGGAACGCCGTGTGCACGATCTGAAACTGACACGCCAAGTGACCATGCAATCGCTGCCGTCCATTCGCCTGGTGCAGGAAAACGACAAATCCCTTGTCACCAAGATTAACTCGACAATGGTCAACACGGTGCCGCTTTGGGAAACCCAACTGGCGCAAGCCGTCACCATTCATCGCTCGCGTGAAGCCGCGCAAGCGGTCAAAGAAGCCTCTGACCTGACCAACGAGCTGCTGGAACGCAATGCGGCCAACCTGCAAGTGGCCAACCGCGAAGTGCGCAAACAAATGGAGCGCTCGGTATTTGACATTGAAAGCATTCGCAAAGCCAACCAGTATTTGATCGACACAATCGAGGAAAGCCTGACCATCGCCGATGAAGGCAAAACCAAGCGGGCAGAGGCTGAAAAAGAACTGGAAACGCTTGAAGGCAAGCTGAAGGATACATTGGCAGCGGTGAAAGCACCCAAAAAAATCCCGAATGAAGCCAAAGCAGTAAATGCTTGAAAATAACAGATTTGGAACGTTGCCCTTGCAGCGTTTCAAAATAAAGGCATATTGATCCCCATGCGTCTATATATTCTTCTTCTTGGTGTGTTCATCGGTCTTTCGGCCTGCACCCCGATGCCCGAAGCGACCAAACCAAAATCCGGACCGGAGATATCGACCCCGACCCCGCCGTCGGCCACAAGCCGCAGACTGCAAACATATTATGCCGGCCTCCAGACCCGCTTGAAAGCCCAAGGCAAAATGCGCGAGGATTATGACCCGCCGGATGTACAATTTACCGCTGCCGATCTGGCCAAAGATTTTGAACGTGTTGCTCTTTTTGATGAATATACCGAAATCAACGGGCATTTTGTTGCTGGCCGAAGCACCAGTTCCCTGCGCCGTTGGCAACAACCGGTTCGCATCGGTATGAATTTCGGCCCCTCGGTCACTGAAGAACAGCGCGCCAGAGATACCGCTTATGTACGCAAATTTTCCGCCCGTCTTGCGCGTTTGTCGGGGCTGGAGATCAAGCTGACGGATGCAAACCGCGCCAATTTTTCACTTCTGTTTTTAAACCGTGATGAGCAGCGCACATATGCCGCATCACTTATAGGTCAGGTGGCGTATCTTACCCCTCTGATTTTGAATGAAATAAAAACCAGCCCGCGTAGTATTTATTGCGTGACCTATGCCATATCCGAAAAAAATTCCACGACTGGCTACAAAGGTGTTGTGATCCTGATCAAAGGCGAACATCGCGGATTGATGCGCACCTCGTGTATTCAAGAGGAAATGACCCAGGCCCTGGGCCTTGCCAATGACAGCCCGAAAGCACGCCCATCTATCTTCAACGATGACGAAGAATTTTCGCTTCTGACCCGCCATGATGAACTGTTATTGAAAATGCTTTATGATCCGCGCCTGAAAGTCGGTATGACGCTTAAACAGGCGCATCCTATCGTACAGGAAATTGCACAAGAGCTGATGTCATCAGTTCATAGTTAAAGGAAACCACATGGGTATTTTTGATTTTTTGACCGGCGAATTTATTGACGTCATCCACTGGACGGATGACACAGACGACACGCTTGTGTGGCGGTTTGAACGCGAAGGCCACGCCATCAAATACGGTGCCAAACTGACCGTGCGCGAAGGTCAGGCGGTGGTTTTTATACATGAAGGTCAGTTGGCGGATGTGTTTACGCCCGGGCTTTACATGCTGGAAACCAACAACATGCCGATCCTGACCAC
>JASFZB010000074.1:0-13119 GCA_045046705.1 Rhodobacterales bacterium
TGACAGAAAAACAGAACCAACGAGATTGGCAGCCTAAATGAAACTCTGATCCATCTTAAACTGGCTGCTAACTGGTCGAAAAAGTAGGACCACCTCTAACACCTTGCAGCCAATGGGGCAGAGTGCCCCAGACCTCTTTGACCATATAGTTGCTTTCGGGATCATCATAAGGGTCGGTCAGGTTTTCGTTATTGTGATGTATCAGGTGACTGTGGCGAAACCGGATATAGGGAATGGCCAGACCCAAAGCGGGAAACACCAGCATTTGTCCGAAAAATTTCCAGCGCGGCTCTATCTGATGCAGGGTTTCGTGCTGCAAGGAAGAATGCAGGGTGATGAGCGGGATCAACAGGATGATCGACAAGAGCGGCCAATAGGTGATTGCGGACTAAAGGGCATAGGTCACTGCCGCCAGAAAAAGCGTTGGCCATTCATAGGCGCGTGACGGACGTGGCCGTGACGACATGGGCTGGCTCCAGGGTGTTTAAGGGGCGACTTATTATTGCATCTGTAGTTTTACCCGAAATCCCAAAATATCAATCTAATTTGTGTTGCACCCTTTGGCGGGCAAAGGCACTGTCGCGGTCATTGACGCCCAACAGGTTTGCAATCAGGCGCATAAAGCCGTTTTCCGCATCATCACGCCGCCCGTCCGATAAAACCACAGACCACAGGGCCGCAACAACGCCGGCGCGTTCCTCGTAGGGTACGGCTGCCTTAATGACGCGGGTAAAGCGCACATTGTCGGGGGCGCTTACTTCCAGTTCCTCGGCCTGTTCGCGCAAGGCGCGTGCGGCGGCGGCGTCCATGTCATACCGTTTCATTAAAACCCGCTCGATCATGTCTACTTCCGCTTGCGTATAATCATTGTCGGCGCGCGCAAGGCGTACCATCAGCGCGGCAAGTGCAATGCGGGCATCGTTTGGGGCCAGTGTCGGCGTGGTTTTGGCCTGAAAGGCTAATAATATACGTTTTATCATAACACTGGCGTAAACTTTTATATCCGCTAAATCAATGCTTACTTGAACACATCTGGCAGGCGTATTTGCAGATCCGTTGCCACGAAGGCAAGTATCTGTTCCGCTGTGCTGGTGGTGATTTTTTGGCGCAACCGTACCGCCCCGAAAAGTTTTGTTTCATCCTGAAACGGGATGCTGATCATGGCTTTGTCCGCCGACCATGCGCGGTTTTTATTTTGTCGGGCCTGAACGATGCGCCTGGCCAAATTCCCCGAGACAATTTCTTCATTTTCATGCGCGTCAATGGTTTTCAGGGCCAACGAGGTCAGGCGGGTAATCTGGGCCGGTTCCATAATGCTGAAAATAGCGGTGGAAATATCCGACGTGACCAAAGATATATTTTCAGACATGTCGATTTTACTGTCGGTGCTTTCCACAAGGTTCACCTGTCCGCCACCAAACATAAATGCAATATCGCCGTGCAGGTAATGGGCAAGACAAACCTCTTTCAGGACGGGATAGATTTTATCCTGTACCGGTTGGCTGAATTTGGCATCTGCCGCCAGTTGATCGAATTGATAGGTGGCAACACAGGCCCGATCCCCCAGTTGGTGACGCACCCAGCCCTGTTCCACAAGCAAATGAATGGCGCGGTGAACCGAGCTGCGGCCGAGGCCGGACTTTTGGCAGATCGCAGCAGGCTTGATCGGCCCGTATCGAAGGATCGCATCAAGAACAAGAAAAGCCCGTCCGGCTGATCCTACTATTTCGGGCTTATGGGTCGGTTTTCTTTGGTTCAAACGTATCAGGCCTGTATTGCGGGGATCAAACCGGTTAAAACGAGTGTCGTATGTTTGATGTATCTATAAGGGGTGATGTGCGTTTTTTCAATATATGAAAAGTAAATATTTCAATCCGCTTTGGATATTGTGTCTTCAAAGGCCCGTTTCGTGGCGTCAAACAGTTTTACCATCGGCCTTGTAAGAGTGTTTCGTGCCGCCAGGGGGATCATGCTGGCACATAATCGCATGCCAAGCTTGGGGTTGATGCCCACGTCGTCTGTGCGCAAAGCACGGGCCTCGGAAATCCAGCCCCGTTTGCGTGCGCTATCAATGATCAACAACAGCCTCTGGACGGCGTGAAGGCAGGTGTAGACCTCGAGATAAGCTTTATAACTCTGCCAGCTCCGATCCTGATCCGGGTATCTGTCGGCAATAATATCGATCATTGTTTCGCCGTTGACCGGCCAGGTTTCGTCGGCGATCAGCCAGGCAAAATCCTCGGCACCGTGGCGCAGGCCGGCGAATTCGAAATCAAACCATTTGACTTGGCCGCAAGGGTCGATTGCAGCATTGCCCGCGCGGCAGTCCCATTTGATAAACTGTACCGCAGGCGTGCCGATGAAATCACAAAGGG
Source organism: Rhodobacterales bacterium (assembly GCA_045046705.1). GTDB lineage: Bacteria > Pseudomonadota > Alphaproteobacteria > Rhodobacterales > Rhodobacteraceae > Amylibacter. Next base: position 2,376 of record JASFZB010000074.1, read on the forward strand.
CGTCCAGATCATACTGGATAGGGTCGGTTTTTAATTGTTTGGCAAGCCTGTCGATGGCCCCGACAAAAGAGCGCACCCAGTCTGTTGTATTGCCCATGGGGTGCAAATGTGCGGCCAACGTGGTTTTTCGGGCCGCGCGGTGGATGTCGAACAGGGCTGTGACCGCATCCCCGGCCAAGTGCTGTTGTCCTGCTTCATCCCGTTCATAGATGTGTTGCCCCAATCGCTTGGCCCCGACATCCGATTGAAACATCAGTTCATTATCTTGCCCCAGAAATTCCGGGGATGCATCGGTGAATTTGTAAAGCTGTTTCAAAATTACGGCTTCATAATTGGTTTGTGCGATGGATTTTCGGGTGGTAACGATGATTGATTTTTCGGCGAAATAGACCCGGTAACTGCCGCGGTGTTTTCCACCGGGCGCGGAAATCTTTAGAACGCGGGCCCCGAAGAAGGCCTCGACACGTTTGGATAAGTCTGCGGGGGCCAGTTTGTTTATGCGCATGTATCGCCCCGTGTTTGTATTTGCTTCATTGTAAAGTAGTTTCATGGCAAACTTTAACAGTCAATCTTTGGCCAAAAATTAAAGTCGGGCAATGTCCTTTGCTGATTGCGGCAATCTACGGCTTTAAAGGGTTTGTTGTGATTCATGTGGTTATTTCAAGAATCAGTCCACACCTACCAAAGCGGATATGGTATCTGAAACCTGCAATATTAGACGCAAAGGCCTTTGAAATTTCTCAAACCACCAACAATTACCCCCTAAGCTTGTGTTTGGTATCTGATTTAGTTAAAATTTTATTATTGTTTCGCCATGTTGGCGAATTCCAATAATTGAAAAAACAAATTTTACATTATACTTGATTGTGTAATAAGGAGTTGAACGTGCCGTTAGGGCGTCAAAATGTGAAAGATTGGACGTTTTCAGCAAAATTGACAATAATGCCTTAATTGAACGCCTGTAACGTAGCGAATTTTGGAGTATAAAATGAAAAATGATAGTAAGAACGGTAGCGGCATTAGCACTGGTACGGGTAGTTCAACAGATTATATATCAGGCGGAGTTGTACATACTTCCAGCGACACGGGTGGCACTGGAACAACTAGCGGCGGCACTGGTGGGCACAGCGGTGGCACCGGCACGACAAGCGGCGGCACTGGTGGGCACAGCGGTGGCACCGGCACGACAAGCGGCGACACGGGTGGGCACAGCGGTGGCACCGGCACGACAAGCGGCGGCACGGGTGGGCACAGCGGTGGCACCGGCACAACAAGCGGCGGCACGGGTGATGGCACCGGCGGCACGGGTGGTCACGGCGGTGGCCCGGTAGACGGTACAAATGGCAATGACGTGATGATGCCTTCGTATGTTGATGCCGACGGTGACACTATTGATGGTGCCGACGGTAATGATGATGTTGTCTTTGGTTACGATGGCAACGACACGATCGCAGGCGGTGCCGGTAACAATACATTATTTGGCGGCAATGGCGATGACACCTTTATCGGTGGCGCGGGTGCTGACAGCTTTAACGGCGGAGCCGGTCAGGATACGATTGACTACAGCAACTCCGGCGCCGGGGTTAACGTTGACCTTAGCACCGGGAATTTATCCGGCGGCGATGCAGATAACGATACCATACTTGGGGGGGTCGACGGTGTTATCGGCTCTGACCATGCCGATGTGCTGACCGGTTTCGACCAGCAGGGAACATCGCCTGCGGACACATTCACCAACGAGCTTTATGGCGGCGGCGGTAACGATGTCATTACCGGCAAAGGTGGTGATGATCTTCTTTATGGCGGCAATGACGACGATTCGCTTTATGGTGGTTCTGGTGATGACGCGCTGTTTGGCGATGATGGCTCTGACACGCTGGAAGGTGGCGACGGGGCCGATACATTGGACGGTGGCCGCGATGATGATACGATTGTTGCAGGGGCCGGCGATGTGGCAATGGGCGGGCACGGTGACGATGTCTTTACCATCGACGCAAGCCTGAACGATGACAGTGGCACGGGCCCGACAACGCTGGATATTATCGGTGGTGAAACCGGTGAGGCCAATCAGCCTGACAATGCGGACACCACGAATGACAACTACGCAGGCGCACCAAACCCGTTTGGCGATGTTCTGGACCTGACAAACCTGTTCACGTCCGACCTGTTGAACTCGGGCGATGTCACCTACGATGATCCTGGCCATGAGAGTGGGCATTTCACTTATACCGATGCTGATGGGGATTTGGTTACGGTTAACTTTGAAGAGATCGAGAATGTTATTGTGTGTTTCACGCGCGGTGCGATGATAGTGACGGACAAGGGTGAAACGGCGATTGAGGATCTGGCTGCCGGTGACATGGTTCTGACCAAGGATCACGGGCTGCAGGAATTGCGCTGGATCGGGTCGCGCTCGGTGCCTGCGCAAGGCAAGTTTGCACCGATCATGATCAAAGCGGGGGCCATGGCCAACGATCGTGACTTGTTGGTTTCACCGCAACACCGGATGGTTGTCGAGGGCTGGAAATCCGAGCTGCTGTTTGGCGAACGTGAGGTTCTGGCGGCGGCTAAGCATTTGGTAAATAACGATACTATCTATGTGCAGGCGGGCGGTATGGTGGAATATTTCCACATGCTGTTCGACACCCACGAGATTGTTTTTGCCAACGGGGCGGCATCCGAAAGCTTCCATCCGGGCGAGGTCGGGATCAACGCGCTGACCGATGAGGCCCGCGACGAGATATTCACATTGTTCCCCGAGTTGCGCGATAATGTAGAGGCTTATGGCCCTGCGGTGCGCACAAGCCTGAAAGGCCATGAAGCAAAAGTCCTGTCGGAAAATCCTGACTTTCTAAGCTAGGCTTAAACACTGAAAGTGAAAGCCGCGCTGGTGCAGATCAGCGCGGCTTTCGGCGTTTGGGGGGGGTGATCTGGGCCAAGACTGGTTTCTAAAATGCTGATGGCCTGCTTATAAAGCGGCTCCACCGAATCGTATTTACCTGTAGCGTTATGGCATGTCCATTCAGGGCAGTTGGGTAATATTTGTGGGTGTCGTCAAACTTGGCTTTGGTGACCTTTATCAGGTCTGTGCCAAGGGGGATGGCCTTTGCGTAGTCACCGGAACGCAATGCAAACTCGTGGGCGAAACGAAAGTGTGACAGGTCCAGTTTTACCAAATATGCCAAAGAATTTGGCGCAAATTGTGCCTAAGAAACCAAGGACAGCAATGATAACCAGAACGCCATCACCATTCTCAGTCACTTTTATAAAGTTCCAGATAGGCAGCCAATACTCTTGAATTAAATTTTGCAAAATTGCGCCTCCTTTAGTCCAATAAGTATTGGCAAAGCTGTGCTGTTCTTGCAACTTTTAAGTGTTTAGGGGGCGCGGCCCTTTGTTGTATTTGGGGCGTTTTATACCAGCCTACTTTGTTTCACCGCCGCTTTCACGAAATCCCGAAACAGCGGGTGTGGCGCGAAGGGTTTGGATTTTAGTTCGGGGTGGTACTGCACGCCGATGTACCACGGGTGATCGGCGTATTCGACGATCTCGGGTAGTTTGCCATCGGGGGACATGCCCGAGAATATCAGGCCGCATTTTTCCAGTTTTTCGCGGTATTGGATGTCGACCTCGTAGCGGTGGCGGTGGCGTTCGGAAATAGCTGTTGTACCGTAGATTTCCGCCGCCTTAGATCCCTTCGTAAGGGTGGCGTTATAGGCACCCAAGCGCATGGTGCCGCCTTTGTCGTCGGTGACGGCGCGGGCCACGGTGCGGTTACCCTCGACCCATTCTTTCAGGTGGTAGACCACTGGTGTGAAGCGTTTTATGCCGGCTTCGGTATCGAATTCCTCTGATCCTGCCTTGCCCATGCCTGCCAAGTTGCGGGCGGCTTCGATGACGGCCATTTGCATGCCCAGACAGATGCCAAGGTAGGGGACTTTATGTTCGCGGGCGAATTGGGCGGCTTTAATCTTGCCCTCGGTGCCGCGCTCGCCAAAGCCGCCCGGCACAAGGATGGCGTCATAGCCCTCCAGGTGCGGTGCGACGTCTTCGCGTTCGAATATTTCGGCGTCGATCCATTCGGTTTTGACGCGCACGCGGTTGAACATGCCGCCGTGGGTCAGGGCCTCGCCGATGGATTTATAGGCGTCACCCAACTGGGTGTATTTGCCGACAACGGCGACTTTTACTTCGCCGTCTGGGTGGTGGATGCGGTCGGACACGTCCTGCCAAGTGGTCAGGTCGGGTTTGGGGGCAGGGGATATGCCAAACGCATCCAGAACAGCCTGATCCATGCCCGCCTGATGGTAGGCAAGCGGTGCGTCGTAGATGGTTTTAAGGTCATATGCCGGGATCACGCTGTCAGGGCGCACGTTGCAAAACAGGGCCAGTTTGGCGCGTTCCTTGGTGGGGATTTCGTGTTCCGAGCGGCAGACCAGAATGTCGGGCGCAATGCCGATGGAGCGCAGTTCTTTGACCGAGTGCTGGGTCGGTTTTGTTTTCAACTCTCCGCTGGCTTTGAGGTAGGGCAGTAGCGTGAGGTGCATGAAGATGCACTGGCCGCGCGGTTTGTCCTGGGCAAACTGGCGGATGCTTTCAAAAAACGGCAGGCCTTCGATGTCGCCGACGGTGCCGCCGATTTCGCAGAGCATAAAGTCGACCTCGTCGTCGCCGATGTTGATGAAATCCTTGATCTCGTTGGTGACATGGGGGATCACCTGGATGGTTTTGCCCAAATAATCGCCGCGGCGTTCTTTCTCCAGCACGGTGGTATAGACGCGGCCCGACGAGATGGAATCGGTTTGCCGCGCGGCGACCCCTGTGAAACGTTCATAGTGGCCCAGGTCGAGGTCGGTTTCGGCGCCGTCATCGGTGACAAAAACCTCGCCGTGTTCAAAGGGCGACATGGTACCGGGATCGACGTTGAGATAGGGGTCGAGTTTGCGCAGGCGAACCGAATAGCCGCGGGCTTGCAACAGCGCACCTAATGCCGCAGAGGCAAGGCCCTTGCCAAGGGATGAAACAACGCCGCCTGTAATAAATATATATCGTGCCATAACGAAGGCAACTCCCCGTGGTTTGCTGGTTTTTGGACGTCCCTGAAGGGTTATAAAACGCCTGTATCACGGGATTTGATTCATAGTCGATCAGGGCGATTCTGACAAGGGCAGAACCGCAAGATCATGTGTGTTTTTGAAAAAAACCAACTATGTGTTGGGGTTATGCGACGTTATTCCGGTGTTGGCGGGGTTGCCGGTGCATCTTTCGGTGCGGTCGGCAGAAGGTTGCCTTGCAGGCCTTTAGGGGCCGGTACGGAGTTTTGTGCCGGTGCCGGCACCTCTGTGCCAAGGCGCTTGATCACGCTGTCGGTATTGGTTTTTTGGGCCGCAATGATGGTAAGCGAGATGCTGGTTATGACGAACCCTATGGCGAAAAACCATGTCACTTTGGCCAAAGGTGTGGACGCTGGGCGCCCGGAACGACCAGAGCCGCCGCCGCTGGAACCAATGCCCAAGCCGCCGCCTTCGGAGCGTTGGATCAACACGATACCGATCAGGCCAACAGCCAAGATCAGGTGAATGACAAGAACGACGTTTTCCATGGGTTCCCTTAGGGTCTTTAATTATTACACGATTATTCTTCGGGGGTATCTAATAGATGAACAGCGGCTTGTCGATAGGGCCTGTGTGCGATTTTCTATAAATATCGGATTTAGGGCTGCACATGAAATTAATGTTGATTGATATAGATCAAGGACTGTATTCTAGGTATTATAGTATGCACTGAATGGATGTAGCAAACCTTGGAGGGACGCATGAATTATCTGGATACGCGCATTGATGAATTGATGACAAAAACCGATGCGCATTTGTTGCGGTCTTCGCAACCGCTGGGCTGGTTTGGTTTGTCACGCTATATGCGCAACGGCAGGATGAAACGGGTGGTTTGGACCGTTGATATTGTGCATTTGATCCTGCTGGCACTGGGCTGCGTGACCGCGCTGCGGTTTTTTGCGGCAAACGATGTTTTGACGGCCGTGAAATACGGTATTTCGTCGGCGGTTCTTTTGATTGTCTCGTTTCAATTTAAACTAAGCCTGATGCCGCATCTGCAAGCCGAGCGGATATTGCGCGAAATCAAGCGGGTTGAAATTCTGGCCTTGGCAAAAAATCATAAACCCGGCGCGGATGATAAGTAGAACCTGATCCCGGGGTGATTTATCAGGTTTTAAACATCCAGCTCTTCGACAAACTGTGCATTCTGCTGGATATATTCGAACCGCAGTTCCGGTTTTTTGCCCATCAACCGATCCACCAGTTCGGCGGTTTCGCCCGGCTCGTCTTCGTCTATGTTAATGCGGATCAGTTGCCGGGTGGTGGGGTTCATGGTGGTTTCTTTCAGGTCTTTGGCGTCCATTTCGCCTAGTCCCTTGAAGCGCGATACCTCGATTTTGGCGCGTCCGCCCAGGCCTTTTTTCATCAGCGCGTCCTTAGCCGCGTCATCCATACAATATTCGCGCTTTGCCCCCTGGGTCAGGCGGTATAGCGGCGGGCAGGCCATGTAAAGGTGGCCGTCGTCGATCAGCGGGCGCATCTGGGTAAAGAAAAACGTCATCAGCAGACTGGCGATATGGGCGCCGTCGACATCCGCATCGGTCATGATGATGATTTTGTCGTAGCGCAAGTCGTCGATGTTGAACTTGGTGCCCATTTGCACGCCCAACGCCTGACACAGATCGCTGATCTCGTTATTGGTGGTGATTTTGTTTGAAGCCGCCCCCAACACGTTCAGGATTTTACCGCGCAGCGGCAAAAGGGCCTGGGTTTTGCGGTCGCGGGCCATTTTGGCCGAGCCGCCCGCACTGTCGCCTTCGACGATGAACAGTTCGGTGCCATCGCGCGCGGATTGCGAACAATCGGTCAGCTTGCCGGGCAGGCGCAGTTTTTTGGTGGCGGTCTTGCGCGCGGTTTCTTTTTCCTGACGGCGTTTCAGACGTTCTTCGGCCTTCAGCACCAGATAATCCAGGATGGCACCGGCGGATTTGTTGTTCGAGGCCAGCCAGTTGTCGAAATGGTCGCGCACCGAATTTTCAACCCAGCGTTGGGCCTCGGCGGAAGCCAGACGGTCTTTGGTCTGGCCGACGAATTTTGGTTCCGAGATAAAACAACTAACCAGCGTACAGCCACCGCCCATGACATCGTCGCGGGTGATTTGTGCGGCTTTTTTGGTGTTGGTCAATTCGCCGTAAGCCTTGATGCCTTTCAGGATTGCGGCCCAGAAACCGCTTTCATGGGTGCCACCCTCGGGGGTTGGCACGGTGTTGCAAAAGGATTGCATGAAGGCGTCGCGCGACGGCGTCCAGTTGATTGCCCATTCGACCGATCCGACTTCCGAGGCACCGAATTTTTCGGCAAAGCTGACCTTGCCGGCAAAAGGTTTGTCTGAATAGGTCGAAGCCCCCGACATACGTTCGGCCAGATAATCGGCCAAACCGTTGGGAAAATGGAATGTATCGGCGAGTGGCGTGTCATCGCCATCCAATAGGCATTCGGGCGCACATTTCCAGCGGATTTCGACACCGGAAAACAGATAGGCCTTGGATTTGGCCATGTCATAGAGACGTTTGGGTTTGAACCGCGCCTTGGGGCCAAAAATATCGGCGTCCGGATGAAAGGTTACACTGGTGCCCCTGCGGTTTAAAACCGGCCCAAGGTTATCGAGCGGCCCCATGGGTAATCCCCGCGAAAATTCCATCGCGAACAGCTCGCGGTTGCGGGCGACTTCGACGCGTACATAATCGGAAAGCGCGTTGACCACGGATGAGCCAACACCGTGCAACCCGCCGGATGTTTCGTAATTGTCGCCGGAAAACTTGCCGCCTGCGTTGAGCGTGCAAAAGATAATCTCCAGCGCGGATTTTGTCGGGTCTTTAGGATGCGCATCCACCGGAATACCGCGCCCGTTGTCGCGCACTGTGACATGGAAATTCGCGTGCAGCTCAACCTCGATCCAGTTGGCGTGACCGGCAACGGCTTCGTCCATCGAGTTGTCGACGATCTCGGCCACCAAGTGGTGCAAGGCGCGATCATCGGTGCCGCCGATATACATGCCGGGGCGCAGGCGGACGTGCTCCATATCCTCGAGCACCTGGATCGAGGATGCGTCGTATGTCTTTTCGGGCTGGTCGTTCTTGAAGAGGTCAGTTGCTGCCATGTTGATTCTTATTTGCTCGTTTTTTTCAGGACTATAATCCATATTTAGCCAAAGGGGTATATCAACCTGATTATTTATACACATTCAGTACTGTTTTGATTCAAATCAAAGCACGAGAAGGGGCTTGGTGCGTAGTATGACTCATATTAAACAGGAGATTTTTATGATCACAAAAGAGCAACCAAAGAAGTCCGCGCCATTGCCCCCCAAGGCACAAGAAGAAGCCTTGGTATTTCCCACGATCAACAAGGATCCCATAGAAGAGGCTTTTGACGTCAGCCATCATCCTTATGAACAAAAGATGGGCCGTAAGGAATATGAAACCCGCAAATGCGCATTGCAGTCGGAATTGCTGAAGGTGCAGCATTGGGCGCAAGATGTCGGGCAGAAATTCGTGTTGCTGTTCGAAGGGCGTGATGCGGCGGGCAAGGGTGGAACGATCAAACGGTTCATGGAACATCTAAATCCCAGAACCGCGCGGGTGGCGGCCTTGCCCAAACCCAGCAATTTGCAGGTTGGGCAGTGGTTTTTCCAACGCTACATCGCGCATTTGCCTACCGCCGGTGAAATGGTTCTTTATGATCGAAGCTGGTATAACCGCGCCGGTGTGGAACGGGTCATGGGGTTTTGCACACCCAATGAATATCTTGAATTTATGCGCCAGACGCCAGAGCTGGAACGGATGCTGGTGCGCTCGGGTATCCATCTGTCGAAATACTGGTTTTCTGTCAGCCGTGCAGAACAAAGCCGACGTTTCAAGGCACGCAGTGCCGATCCGTTAAAACGCTGGAAATTGTCACCGATCGACAAAGCCAGTTTGAATAAATGGGATGATTATACCGAAGCCAAGGAAGCGATGTTTTTCTATACCGATACCGCCGACGCGCCCTGGACGATCATAAAATCCGACGACAAAAAACGCGCCCGTATCAACTGTATATTGCACTTTCTGAATGCCGTTGATTACCCTGATAAAGACAGCTCGATTGTAACGGCCCCTGACCCTTTGATCGTAGGGCGTGCGCAGCAGGTGGTTCACGAAGCGGATCACATTCTGGGGGCGTCTTTGCATCCGAGCCAGCGGCGGAGATGAGCTGTCAAAATAGCCGGTTTCAAGCAAAGGTTATGTCATCAGTTCTGTCTTGACGGTAATCTTGCTTAGCAAGGTGCGATGAACCGGGCATTTATCGGCAATTTCCAGCAAGCGCTGCTTTTGGCTATCATCCAGCGGCCCTGACAAGTGGATTTCGCGGGTAAAGACATCCACCTGGGTATGGGTTGCGTGACAGCTTTCGCAGTCTTGTGCATGGACTTTGTCGTGGGTTACATCGACATGGATGCTTTCGAGCGGCCATTTTTTGCGCCGCGCATACATGCGTACGGTCATCGAGGTACATGCAGCCAGCCCTGCGGACAGGAATTGGTAGGGTGTCATGCCCTTATCGGTTCCGCCATAGGTGACGGGTTCATCGGCCAGTGAATGGTGTAACGGGCCAGCGGTAATGTCTTGTAAAAAGCCGTCCGGATTTGCTTCGGAGGCGCGCACGACACCTTCGGGCGCCCCGATGGGGGCGGCGGGTTGCCGGATGTCAAGATAGCGTAGGACCCATGCGGAAATGACTTCAGCGGCGTATTCGGCGTCTTCCTTTTTGCTGATCAGGTGATCCATATGATCAAGGGCGACAAAGCTTTTGGGGTGTTTTGCTGCCGAAAAAATTTCTCCGGCATTTTCGATACCGACGGTTTGGTCAGTGGGGGAATGCAGCACCAGAAGCGCGCGTTTCAAATTGGCAATGGCGGGGATCAGATTGGTCTGTGACACGTCCGACACGAAATCCTGGGTAATGGTAAAGGGACGCCCGGCAAGTTCAACGCGGGCCGAGCCTTGCTTGGCTATTTCATCCAGCGAGTTGTCGAAATTATCGATGACATGGCCGGGGTCGGCAGGGGCCCCGATGGTGACAACCGCTTTAACAGAAGGGATTTCACCGGCGGCTTTCAGCACTGCCGCACCGCCCAGCGAGTGGCCGATCAAAAGGCTAGGGGCGCTGTTGTTTTTGGCCAGATAGTTGGCCGCTTCCACCAAGTCCTGGACATTGCTGGAAAAATTGGTGTTGGCGAACTCGCCTTCAGAGTGACCAAGTCCGGTGAAATCGAAACGCAATACGGCAATGCCCATGGCTGCCAGTCGTTGCGAAATGCGTCGTGCGGCGGGTATGTCTTTGCTACAGGTGAAACAATGGGCAAAAATTGCGGTGGCGCGTAATTGCCCGTTGGGCAGGTCAAGGCGGGCGGCAAGCGCGGTGCCTGCAAAGCCGGAAAAGGTGATTTTGCCTTGTGACATGGCTGTTTTTGCTCCTGTTAAAGGCTGTAAATTAGCCAAGACCAAAACAAACGCAAGCCCGTGTCTGTTAACTGTCACGGGCTTGTGACGGATTGTAGGATTAGCCCTGGCCATCAGATGCGGGCAGAACTGGTATTTGGTCAGGTTCTCATAGCCGTCTTCGGTGACCAGCACCTGATCTTCCAG
>JASFZB010000075.1:0-34195 GCA_045046705.1 Rhodobacterales bacterium
AACCAACGAGATTGGCAGCCTAAATGAAACTCTGATCCATCTTAAACTGGCTGCTAACTGGTCGAAAAAGTAGGACCACCTCTCAAAACCGTTTGCGGGATAAATACAAAAAATTACTGGCAAAGGATAAATGCGGAAAAATCAAGCGCGACAAAGTAAAAACCTATGACGAGTTCGAAGGCGGCGATTAAGAATATCCGCCGCTTTGGTGTTGGCGGCTACCTGCTGCCAACTTCGCCTTCCCAGATTGCGGGTTTGCCTGATGGCCCCGCGTAAAGCGTGATCATGGTGCCGACATCGGGTAGAGCGGCCACCGGCAACGCACCGGTTTGCCCCGTGATGTTGCCGTCACGCCATGTGGCGCGGCCATATTTTGCCGCCGCTGATTTGCGTTTGATCAGGTCGTGGGCCACCACCTCGGCGTGGCGTATCTCACCGGTTTCGCGCAGGCTGATCTTGGCCCCCGCGCGGCGAAACCATATGAACAATCCGCCAAGCCCGACCACAAACAACAGGGCTGCAAGCATCATAAACTGGTTGCCGCCCTGCGCCCCGTGACCGATTTCTATCTCGCTGGTCATCGGATCGGACGGCAGATAGCGCACCGGCCGCTGATCGCCGACGGCAACCGCGCGGTAAAATTCTTCCGAGACACCCTGAATGTCGCGTATGTTCGCGCCCTGCGCAGTTTTAAATTGATAGGACACCGTGAAGCTTCTTGTATGAACCTTGTTGGTGCCCGTACCGTTCAAGCGCGAGGTCTTTTTGACGACACTTGCCGTTGCGTCCTGCCCGTTTGCATCCAGCCTTTGGCCGGTCTGCATCTGCACCATTGAAACCGCCGCAAGCGCGATTGCGGCAAGCAGGGTGAGCAGAAACAACCAGCCGCCCGACCCGAAAGTCAGGCGGATTAACGAGCGTTTGGGGTAGGGGGTATAGGAAACAGGCATTGCAGACCTCGTGTGATGTGATGGGTTTGACCCTAGCGCAGAGTTGCGGGCGGATCAAACCGGACAGGCTAGATCTTGATCCCGTTGCATAAGTGTCGCACCATGGCGCAAAGCCACCCCCGAGGATTATTGTGAGCACCCCCCTGAAAGACCCGAACAAACCTGCCCATGCGATTGTTAAGGTACACGATGACGGCAGTGCCCTGCGCAATGACGGGGAAGTGCTGCAAGCGGCTAACAGCAACCCGTGGTATGTGCTGGCGACGGTGTTCGGCGAGCAGGCGGAGGGTGCTGAGATATGGAAATATAACAAAGAACTGGCCGCGAAAAATCGGCGGGCATGGAATGGCTGGGCTTGTGCGGGGTTAAGCGAGGTTGAGCGCCAAGACAGGGCTGAAAAGGTCGGGCTGGCGGTGGAGGATCTGAAACCGCTGACAAAGGCGGAGTTGGATGAGATCAAAACGCGGTTTCAAAAACGCATGGGTAAAATGGCAACATTACCTGACCGAATCGAAAAAATTGCTTTCTTCTTCATATATTTTTCACAGTATCTGTGCTTTGAAAAATATGTTTTTGAAAAATATGCTAATTTTTCTTCATCGACGTTCAACGGAGCAGCTAATTTTTCTTCATCGACGTTCTGCGGCATTGCTAATTTTGATTCATCGACGTTCAGCGGAGAAGCTAATTTCTCTTCATCGACGTTTAACACCACAGCTACATTCATTTCATCAAGGTTCAACGGCGTTGCTAATCTTTCTTTATCAACGTTCAGCAACGTTGTTTATTTTGATTCCTCGACATTCAGATATACTGCTTATTTCGATTCATCAAGATTCTGCGAAGGCGCAGGTTTCAGTTCATCGACGTTCAGCGGAGGCACTAATTTCCGTTTATCGACATTCGGCGGAAATGCTACTTTCATTTCATCTGTATTTAGCGGGTCTGCTGATTTCAGTTCAGCAAAATTTAAATCAACCACACTTTTTACCAACGCGAAATTTATATCAGCGGTGCCGCAGTTTCACGGTGCAGACATGTATGATGATACTGTTTTCTCTTTGCCCGAAAATTACCTTGATAACTGGCCGCCCTTAAGCGATCAGGTTACGGTTGAAGGACAGGAAAAACCGATCAATGTAATGCCCGCCGCAGATCAAAAGCGGGCTTATAACCGGTTGCGGTTGTTTATGAACCGGGCTTTGCAATTCGACGAAGAACAGTTTTTCCACCGGCAGGAAATGCGCTGCAAGCAAGAGGAGGCCAAGGGCGTTCATGTGGTGATCTTTATGCTGTTTGACGCGCTTTCGGATTACGGTAACAGTATAGAGCGACCCGCCGCATGGCTGTTCATTTTGTGGATATGGGGGGCGATTGCCAAATTGAATGCGGTCGGAGGCGGCAGTTTCTGGCCCGATTATCACTCTATCCCTCATGCGCTGGGCTGGAGCTTGTCCAATCTGTTTACGGTTTTTGGATTTTGGCGGTTGTATGCCAAGGAATTCTTGGAATTGAATTCATGGTTGCAATTGATCGGCAGTGCACAAACCGTTTGCGGCTTTGCCCTGCTGTTCCTTCTGGGCCTTGGCCTGCGCAACAGGTTCAGGCTGCGTTAGTTGCACAAAAGGGCAGTGCCCGTTTGATGTGGGTTGCCTTGTGGCTCCAACCCGTCATTTTGCAAAAATGACAGCGCCCGACCTCCCCATGGAGGGCGCTATGCGGCGGGGCAACTATTCGTTAGGTTTGATATTTTCACAACCGTTATCTATGTGAAACCCATTGCACGCGCGCCCACCAGGTCGGGCACTGACATTGTTGCAAAATAACTGCGTTTCGCAGAGGTCTTATTAAACACACGGGTTTCCGCTTACCCCGTTCCCCCAACGGTCAGCCCGCCGATTAACAACGTCGGTTGCCCAACCCCCACCGGCACCCATTGGCCGGCTTTACCGCAGTTGCCCATGCCGGGGTCTAATGCCATGTCGTTGCCGATCATCCGGATGTTCTTCAACGCGGTGGCCCCGTCGCCGATTAGCGTGGCCCCTTTGACGGGTGCGCCGATTTTGCCGTTTTCAACGCGGTAGGCCTCGGTGCAGGAAAACACGAACTTGCCGTTGGTAATATCCACCTGCCCGCCGCCAAAGCCTACGGCGTAAATCCCGTCCTTGATCTCGGCCACAATATCCTCGCGCCGCGCCTGCCCACCCAGCATATAGGTGTTGGTCATACGCGGCATTGGCGCGTGGGCATAGCTTTCGCGCCGCCCGTTGCCGGTAGGGGCAAGCCCCATAAGGCGGGCGTTTTGGCGGTCTTGCATCAGCCCCACCAAAATGCCGTCTTCGATCAGAACGTTCTTGCCCGACTGCGTGCCTTCATCGTCAAAACTGATCGAGCCGCGCCTGTCGGGAATAGTGCCGTCATCCAGCACAGTCACGCCTTTGGCGGCAATGCGTTGCCCCATCAGCCCGGCAAAGGCCGAGGTTTTCTTGCGGTTGAAATCGCCCTCCAGCCCGTGGCCGATGGCCTCGTGCAGCAATATGCCCGGCCAGCCGCTGCCCAAGGCGACATCAAAGCTGCCTGCGGGGGCGGGGACGGCGTCAAGGTTTACCAAGGCTATACGCAGGGCTTCGCGTGCGGTAGCTTTCCAACTCTCCGCTTGCATCAAGCCCAATAACCCGTGCCGTCCGCCACCGCCCGCGCTGCCGGTTTCGCGCCGACCGTTTTGTTCCACGATGATGCTGACATTCAGCCGCGTCAGTGGGCGGCTGTCGCGCACGCGTGTGCCTTCGGGGCGCAATATCTCGACCTCTTGCAAGGATGCGGTCAGGGTAGCCGAGACCTGAATCACCCGTTTGTCCAAAGACCGCGCGAAATCGTCGATTTCCTTCAACGTGTCTATTTTTACCGAAAATTCCGCGCCCTGCATCGGGTCGGTATCGGTGTATAGCCGCTGGTTCGTGGGGGTCGGGGCGTCTGCCCAAGTGCCGCCACCGCTGCCCACCGCAAGGCGTGCGGTTTCAGCGGCTCGTTTTAACGCGTGGATGCTCATCTCGGTAGAGTGGGCATAGCCTGCGGTTTCGCCGCGTACCGCGCGCAGGCCAAAACCTTCGGAGGCGTCAAAAGAGGCGGTTTTGAGTTTGCCGTCGTCAAAAACCAGAGCTTCCGAGCGGCGGCGTTCCAGAAAAAGTTCACCGTCATCGGCACCATGAACCGTATCGCGCAACACTTGTAGCGCGGTGGTTTCGTCAAAAGAAGACTCAAACGGTGCAAAAATCTTTGTTTGTCGGGGCAATTTGCAATATCCTTTTAGGGTGAGACCTGTATAAAACAACACATGGCGCGAACGGAAAGCTTGTTCTTTCGGCGATATTATGGTTTTTCGGCGCAAGGACACAATAGGGGATTCTGTCGTTTATAACGATTTGGGTTCTGAGGGGGGCATCAGCCCATAATAAAACAGGGATGAACGCATGTCAGTTGCAAAGATTTTCAGTACAATATCAACGGCTTTGATGGGCCTGAGCATTGCAGGTGGCGCATATGCGCAAGCGGCTTTGGAAACCATCGGCAAACCGGTAAACAAGGCGATGGGCTTTCAGCCGGCCGGGACAGACGTTGCGCGCGATGTGCACTGGTTGGATAATTTCATGCTGTATATCATCACCGGTATTGTGATTTTCGTTGTTGTTTTGCTTTTGATCTGTCTTATCCGGTTCAATAGCCGGGCTAACCCCAAACCCGCAAGGTTTACCCATAATTCGGCTTTGGAAATTGCCTGGACGTTGATTCCGATCGTCATTCTGATCGCCATTATCCCGCCATCGCTGACCCTGTTGTTCAAACAGGAAATCATCCCGCAAGCGGATGTAACGATCAAGGCTACGGGAAATCAGTGGTATTGGAACTATGAATATGTTGACAGCGATTTCAACTTTGACAGCTATATGATCGGCCAACCTGCTACGCTGCCTGATGATGCGGCGGATCAAGCTTATAAAAGGTCGCCTGCTGTTTTGAAGCTTTTGAAAGAAAAAGGCTATGCTGCGGACGAATTTTTGTTGGCGACCGACACGGCAATGGTCATTCCGGTAAACAAGACAATCGTTGTGCAAGTGACGGGCTCGGATGTGATCCATTCTTGGGCCGTTCCCGCCTTTGGTGTGAAACAGGATGCCGTTCCTGGCCGTTTGGCCGAATTGTGGTTCAAGGCGGACAAGGTCGGCATTTACTTTGGCCAATGTTCGCAGCTCTGTGGCAAAGACCATGCTTATATGCCGATCACGGTGAAAGTTGTCAGTCAGGATGACTATGAAGCCTGGCTTAAAGAAGCCTTTACTCAATATTCCGATGCGGGCACACCGCGCAATGTTCAGATCGCATCTGCGAACTGAACCAACCTGAAGCGGGCCTGGAATAGCGCCCTATTTGTAACTTGAGTACAGCAATTATGACCGATGCAAGCGTGTTAGAGACAGAACTGGAGGCTGATTTCGGCGATTATGTTGCGCTGTTAAAGCCGCGTGTGATGTCTTTGGTTGTCTTTACCGCTCTAGTTGGTCTGTTGGTTGCACCACAATCGGTCAACCCGGTGATCGGTTTTGCCTCGGTTTTGTTTATTGCTATCGGGGCGGGTGCTTCGGGGGCTTTGAATATGTGGTGGGACGCGGATATTGATGCGGTGATGAAGCGCACACAAGCACGCCCAATCCCTTCGGGGCGTGTCAGCGGAAACAGTGCGATGATATTCGGCCTGTGGCTGTCGGTCATAGCTGTGGGGATGCTGGGTCTGACCGCAAATTATCTGGCGGCGGGACTGCTGGCTTTCACGATTTTCTTTTATGCGGTGGTTTATACCATGTGGCTGAAACGCAGCACGCCGCAAAACATCGTGATTGGCGGTGCCGCAGGGGCTTTCCCTCCGATGATCGGCTGGGCCGTGGCAACGGGTAACGTGAGCGTGGACAGCATATTGATGTTCGCGCTGATTTTTATGTGGACGCCACCGCATTTCTGGGCTTTGGCCTTGTTCATGAACCATGATTACGCGGAAGCCGGTGTGCCAATGTTGCCGGTGACCCACGGCAAGCGGGTGACGCGCAACCATATTCTGGTTTACACAATCGCTTTGGTGCCCGTGGCCCTTGCGCTGGCCTTTACCGGCATTGGCGGGCCGTTTTATTTTGCAGCATCCATCGTGTTGAATGGCTTTTTCCTGAAGGGTGCATATGACATCTGGAAACGCACCGAGGATCAGGCGAATGCGGATAACTATGCGGTTGAACGCAAGGTGTTCCGTGTCTCGCTTTACTATCTGTTTGCGCATTTCTCGATGCTGCTTGTAGAGGCAACGGTCAAAAATTTTGACCTCAACTGGGCCGCTTGGCCGCATTGGGTGTAAGAGATGTCAGGTGCCGATGGCAAAATAAGTGAACGCCGCAAACGCAACAATCTTATGTTGGGGGGCGTGCTGCTGGGCTTCGTTGCTTTGGTTTTTGCCATTACCGTGGTGAAGATGATGGAAGGGCAGAACATGATGTCCTATGAGCATACAAGCTCGTCTGAGGGGCAATCCCAATGAAAAAAACCAAAAACAGAAACCTTGTCATTGTTTTGGTCACCATTCCATCGTTCATGTTGGCCCTGTCGTTCGCTGCTGTCCCGCTCTACAATATGTTTTGTCGCGTGACCGGCTTTGGCGGTGTGACGCAAGTGGCGGAAGAGGCCAGCACTGAAATCTTGGATCGCGTGATCGAAATCCGCTTTGACGGCTCTTTGGAAAAGGGCATGCCGTGGACGTTCAAGCCTTCGCAACGCACGATGAAGTTGAAAGTCGGGGAAACCGGCATTGCCTATTATGACGCTTACAACCCGACCGATAAAGTCATAGCGGGCACTGCCAGCTATAATGTCTTTCCCTATGCCGCAGGGGCGTATTTCACCAAGATCGACTGTTTTTGCTTCACCATGCAGGTCTTGCAGCCGGGTGAGCACGCAAAAATGCCGGTGACTTTTTACGTTGACCCTGACATGGTCAACGACACAGACGCACAATATATCAATTCCATCACGTTAAGCTACACATTTCATGTGGCCGATTTGCCGGAAGAAGAACAAGCAAGCCTTGATTTGGGCGGGCAAAACAACATAAGAACAATAGAGTAAACCAAGGGGATTCCACAATGGCGCATGAAAAAAATCATGACTACCACATTTTGCAACCAAGTATCTGGCCATTCATGGGGGCTGTGGGTGCTTTTATTATGCTTTCAGGCGCTATTTTGTGGATGCACGAGGTTACACCGTTTTTATTTTTAACCGGCTTAGCTGTCGTTCTATATGTGATGTATTCATGGTGGTCTGATGTTGTCAGGGAAGCCAATGTCGGCGATCACACGCCGGTTGTATCCTTAGGCCTGCGTTACGGTGTGATTCTGTTCATCACCTCGGAAGTGATGTTCTTTGTCGCCTGGTTCTGGGCGTTCTTCAAAAATGCCATGTACCCGATGGCCGACGGCTTTCCTGCCGTTGCGGGCGTTTGGCCGCCTGCGGGCATCGAGACCTTCAACCCATGGCACTTGCCACTGATCAACACGTTGATCTTGTTGTGCTCAGGCTGTTTTTGCACATGGGCACACCATGCGCTTGTACATGATAATGACCGTAAGGGCCTGAAAAACGGCCTGATCGGCGCGGTTGTTTTGGGGGCTTTGTTCACTGTGTTCCAAGTCTATGAATACAGCAACGCTGCGTTTGGCTTTGCAGGCAATATTTACGGCGCGACGTTCTTTATGGCGACGGGCTTTCACGGCTTTCACGTTATTGTCGGGACGATCTTTTTGCTGGTCTGTTACTTCCGCGCCCGCGCCGGGGCGTTTAGTCCTGAACATCATATCGGCCTTGAAGCCGCCGCATGGTACTGGCACTTCGTTGACGTTGTGTGGCTGTTTCTGTTCTTCGCTGTTTATATCTGGGGCGGCGGTGCAAACTAACGGCTTTTATCAACGGTAAAAATATAACATAAGGCGCGGGTAGAAGTCCGCGCCTTTCCTTATGGAGGTCTTGATTTGACCAAACGCATGATCTTTCCAATTATTTTCGGCATAACCGGCATCGCAATTCTGTTGTATTTGGGCTTTTGGCAGGTGCGCAGGATGCACTGGAAAAATAATATGTTTGCGCAAATTGAGGCGCGTTTGGCCGCCCCGCCTGTGGCTTTGCCTGCCACGCCAGATCCCATGACCGATAACCGCCTGTCAGTGCGCGTAACCGCCCAAATCGGCTTTGACGAGGCCCATGTGCTAACCTCTTCCAAACGGGGTGATCCGGGGTTTAAGGTGATCGTGCCGGCCCTGACCAAACCGGATGGGCGACATATCCTGATTGATATGGGCTTTATTCCGGAAGCGCAAAAACACACCGTGCGCAAGCCGCAGACCGTTACCGTCCTTGGCAACCTTCTATGGCCCAACGAAACCGACAGTTACACGCCCGATCCGAATATGGAAAAAAACATCTGGTTTGCCCGCGACGCGGTGAAAATGGCGGCGCATTTTGATACCGAACCTTTTTTGGTCGTGGCCCGCATCATCGAGAAGGGTAATTATGGCACCCGCCCGCAGCCCGTTGGCTTTGACATCCCGAACAATCACAAGGAATACGCGATTACATGGTTTTCGCTGGCTTTGGTATGGTTTGGGATGACACTCTATCTGCTTTATCGTATCAAACAAAAAACCGTATAATCTGGAACGCGAATTCATGAAATATATCTCGACCCGCGGGCAATCGCCTGCACTGACATTCGAAGAAGCCATGCTGTCAGGTTTGGCGCGTGATGGCGGGCTATATGTGCCTGAAACATGGCCAACGCTTAGCCCGGACGAAATCGCGGGCTTTGCCGGTAAATCCTATGAAGAAATTGCTTTTGCGGTGATGAAACCCTTCATCGGCGACACGTTCACCGACATCGAGTTTCTGGAGATCATCCACAAAGCTTACGCAAGTTTCCACCATACCGCCAAATGTCCGCTGGTGCAGCTTGATGAAAACCACTTCCTGCTGGAATTGTTCCACGGGCCAACGCTGGCGTTCAAGGATGTGGCGATGCAATTGATCGGCCAGATGTTCGAGCGGTCTCTTAAACGGCGTGGCGAGCGGGTCACGATCGTGGGGGCGACCTCGGGCGATACCGGCTCGGCTGCGATCGAGGCGTTCAAAGGTCTGGACGCGGTCGATGTGTTTATCATGTTCCCCGACGGGCGCGTATCGGATGTGCAGCGCCGCCAGATGACCACAGCAGACGAGTCCAACATACACGCTTTGGCCGTGGCCGGTGACTTTGACGATTGTCAGGCCCTGCTGAAAGACATGTTTAACGATTTTGATTTTCGTGATGATGTGAAACTGGCCGGTGTCAACAGCATCAACTGGGCGCGGGTGATGGCGCAGGTAGTGTATTACTTCAGCTCTGCGGTGTCTTTGGGCGCACCTTTCCGCAAAGTCTCGTTCACCGTGCCAACGGGCAATTTCGGCGATATTTTTGCGGGCTATGTGGCCAAACGCATGGGGCTGACGATAGACCGCTTGGTTATAGCTACCAATCAAAACGACATCCTGCACCGCACTCTGCAGTCGGGTGAGCATACCAAAATGGGTGTGACCCCCTCGATCAGCCCGTCGATGGACATCGAGGTCAGCTCTAATTTTGAGCGTCTGATCTTCGATCTTTATGACCGCGAAGGGGACGCCGTGGCACAACTTATGGAAGCCTTGAAAGCCGACGGCACATTCACATTATCGCAAGGCGCGGCTGAAAAGCTGCGCGCCGAGTTTGACAGTGGCCGGGCATCAGAGGCGGAAACCTCTGCGATGATCAAACGCATTTACGCTGACACAGGCGAGGTGCTTTGTCCGCATTCCGCCATCGCGGTGAAGGTTGCCAACAGTGTCCGGCGCGATGAAACTGTGCCGATGATCACCTTGGCCACTGCGCACCCTGCGAAATTCCCCGCCGCGGTTGAAGCGGCTTGTGGCGTGCATCCGGAATTGCCGAAACACATGGCCGGCTTGTTTGAGCGCGATGAACATATGACCAAAGTTGACAATGATCTGGGAGCGATTGAGGCCCTGATCCGTGAAAGGATTTCTGCGTGAGCGTCGAGCTAACCACATTACCAAACGGATTTCGCATCGTTTCGGAAAATATGCCTGGCCTGCAATCCGCATCCCTTGGGGTATGGGTCTCTGCAGGTGGGCGCCATGAACGTGTCGATCAAAACGGTGTGGCGCATTTTCTGGAACATATGGCCTTTAAGGGTACCAAGCGGCGTAATGCTTTGCAGATTGCCGAAGCGATTGAAGATGTGGGCGGCTTTATCAACGCTTACACCAGCCGCGAGGCCACGGCCTATTATGTGCGGGTGTTGCAAAAGGATGTCCCCCTTGCCTTTGATGTGATTTCCGACATCGTGTTGAATTCCACCTATGATCCGCGCGAACTAGAGGTAGAGCGCGGAGTGATCCTGCAGGAAATCGGCCAGTCGCTGGACACGCCAGACGACATCATTTTTGACTGGCTGCAAGAGGTGTCTTATCCGGATCAACCGTTCGGGCGCACGATTCTGGGCCCGACAGAGCGGGTTGAAAGATTTTCACGGGACAATCTGACCGAATTTGTGGCGCAAAACTATGTGCCGAACCAGATGATCCTAGCCGCTGCGGGGGCTGTAGACCACGACGAACTGGTGCGCTTGGCCGAGGCCAGTTTTGGTCACTTGCCAACGACAGATGGCCTGATTGCGCAACCGGCCTTATATAAGGGCGGTGAACATCGTGTGGTCAAGGATCTGGAGCAGGCCCATTTCGCGCTGTCGCTGGAAACCCAAGGCTACATGAGCGACGATGTCTACACAGGCCAGGTTTACGCCGTGGCGATGGGCGGCGGCATGTCTTCACGGTTGTTTCAGGAAGCGCGGGAAAAACGCGGGCTATGCTATACGATTTACGCGCAGGCAGGGGCCTATTCCGACACTGGTACAATGACGATTTATTCGGGCACCAGTGGCGCGGATGTGGCAGGCTTGTCGGAACTTTGCATCGACGAACTGAAACGCTCGACCGAAGATATGACGGTGGCGGAACTTGACCGGGCCCGTAACCAGATGAAGGCGGGCTTGTTGATGGGGTTGGAAAGCCCCGCGTCGCGTTGCGAACGTCTGGCGCGGATGGTCGGCATCTGGGGCCGCGTACCCGATCTGGATGAGGTTGTCGGAAAAATAGACGCGGTCACGGTGCAAGTCCTCAGCGACTATGCCAGGCGTCTGTGCCAGAAATCCGCGCCCTCGATGGCCCTTTACGGCCCCGTGGAACAAACCCCCGACATTGCTGTTCTGGCGGAAAAGCTGGCGGCATAGTTTCATGTTCCGGCGCAAATCCAAAGTTGCTATCGAAACAGACAACCTGACCTTGCGCCTGCCTGTCCCCAAAGACCATTTGCAATGGGTGCACCTGCGTCAGGCCAGTGCCGGGTTTCTGACCCCGTGGGAACCGGTCTGGTCACAAGACCATTTTTCCAAACGGGCCTTTGGCAATCGGGTGTACTGGGCCAGAAAATCCTTTGATGCCGGGCGCGGTGCCCCTTTGTTTATGGTCCGCAGGGCGGATAAAGCGCTTGTAGGGGCCATCACCCTGGACAATATCCGCCGAGGCCCGGCACAAACAGGAACGCTGGGCTACTGGACGGGGCAAGAATTTGCCCGTTTGGGTTATATGTCCGAAGCAGTGAAAGCCTTGGTGCATTATGCCTTTACCGATCTTGATCTGTCGCGGATTGAAGCGGCTTGTTTGCCGGATAACACAGCTTCGCGGGGGTTGCTGGAAAAGTCGGGTTTTAAATACGAAGGTGTGGCACAGGCCTATTTGCAGATCGGTGGCCGCTGGTGCAACCATGTGCTTTATTCCAACCTGCGCAATGACCGGCGTGGTAAAACCGATGTTTGCTAGGCTTGCCCTACTTGCGTTAGGATACTCTTTATGACGTTATCACCTGCCACCCCCGACTTTATCGCCACACTTGAAACGGCGTTACCTGCGGGCACATTGTCGGATGCACCGGATGCCTACCTGCGCGAAGAACGCGGTCTGATCCACGGCACTGCCGCCTGTCTGGCGCGGCCCCGCTCGACGCAGGACGTGGCAAGTATCGTGCGCCTGTGCAATCAGCACCGCGTCGGGTTGATCCCCTACGCAGGTGGTACCGGTCTGGTGGGGGGGCAAGTCGCGGCTCTTGCGCCTGCCCCCGTCGTTCTATCTGTCGAGCGGATGAATGCAGTGCGCGATATAGATACCGCCAACAACACCCTGAGCGTAGAAGCGGGCGCGATACTTGCGGATGTGCAAACCGCCGCGGATCAGGCAGAGCGGTTGTTTCCTTTGTCGCTGGCCTCCGAAGGCAGTTGCCGCATCGGCGGTAATCTGGCAACGAATGCGGGCGGCACGCAGGTGCTGCGCTACGGCAACGCGCGCGATCTGTGTCTGGGGCTGGAAGCGGTCTTGCCCGATGGGTCGATTTATCACGGGCTGTCGGGGTTGCGCAAAGACAACACCGGGTTTGATCTGCGCAATCTGCTGATTGGTGCGGAAGGGGCCTTGGGGGTTATCACCGCCGCTACGCTGAAGCTATATGCCAAACCTGCAAGCATCGCGACGGCCTTGGCGGTTGTTCCATCCCCTAAGGCGGCGGTGGAATTGCTGGGGCTGATGCAATCACAACTTGACGGGCTGGTGTCGGGGTTTGAGCTGATCCACGGGCAGGGACTGACATTTCTGTCCGAAACCATGCCCGATGTGCGCCAACCCTTTGCCTCCCCGCCCGAATGGATGGTGCTGATCGAGGTTGCCGGCGGGCAGGGTGCACGGTTTGATGAGCGGCTTCTGGAGGCTTTGGAAGACACCATGGAAAGCGGGCTGGTTCTGGATGTGCTGATTGCGCAAAATAGCCAACAGGCTGGGGAATTCTGGCATCTGCGTGAAAGCATTCCCTTGGCCAACAAGGCCATAGGGGCGATTTCCAGCCATGATATTTCGGTGCCGATCTCGGCTATTCCGGCATTTATTCAAATGGGCTTTGATGGATTAGGGAAACTGGGGGATTTGCGGATCAACTGTTTTGGTCATGTGGGCGACGGTAATCTGCATTACAATGTTTACCCCGCCAAAGGTGTCGCGCGGGATGGTATGATGCACCTGAAGCCCGCGATCAAGCAGGTGGTCTATGATCTGGTTCACGAATTTGGCGGATCAATCTCGGCAGAACACGGCATTGGCCGACTAAAGCTGGATGATCTGGAAAAATACGGCGATCCTGCGAAACTGGCGATGATGACCCGCATCAAGCACGCACTCGATCCCAATGGCATTATGAACCCGGGGGTTATCATCCGTTCTTGATGGTGCATAAAGTTACGCCCTGCCAAGGGGTACAAGCAGGGCGCAGTATCAAGCAACAATGTTCGTATGAGAACATCTCTACTGTAGACGCAACATGGTTACGAAATGCTTAAGACAGATAAGATTTCTTAGCGTTCACTTTTGCCCTTCGCCCTTTCAAAGGCCATTCTGGTTTTTGCCGCTACATCAAAAAACGGGCGTGGCGGTATCCAGCCGGGTTTTTCCAGTGAACGGGCTGTGTCCAATAATTGAGAAGGCGCATCCATCGCCATATCAACGATCAACCGGCCCATAATTGTTCCGCGGGCAACACCGGATGCGTTATAGCACCCGGAGGCGTAAATATTGTCCGACAGCTTGCTGAACACCGGTTTCGAATTTGCGCTGACACAAATATTGCCCGACCAAGTGTATTCAATCGCATCCGCTGCAAGCCACGGGAATCTTTTTGCCAATCCCTGATAGTGGATGTCCCGCCTTTGCGCCAAACTGGGTAAATCAATACCGGATGGCCGGTATTCTGCCGTGTTGCGGATCAAAATGCGCCGATCTTTGGTCAACCGCATTGTCGCCCCAAGGGATTGCGGCGACAACACACCCCACGAGACCGCATGCCCAATGGCGTCTTCTTCGGCTTTGCTTAGCGGGCGCGTCAAACTGGCCGTCAGTGCCAGCGGAAACACCCGGTCACGCTGAATGCCCAGCCTTGGCATGAAAGCATTGACCCCGACAATCACCCTGTTGGCGCACAATAAGCCATCTTTCAGGGTTAAAATCGCCCCGTCTTTACCCTGTGCCAGCTTCAAGACAGGCGAGTTTTCGTAAACCTCAACCTGTTCCGGCAGGCTATCCGCCAGCCCTTTTGCCAAGGCGGCAGGTTGCACCAAGGCCCCGCCAGTTGAAAGCACCCCCAGCTTATAGTGAGAGGTGCCAAGGCGTTTTTGCAAAGCGGCCTGATCCAATAGGGTTGCGTTAATGCCCATATCTGCAAAAGCCTGCGCATGGTGGCGCAGCTTTTCAAAATTCTTCGGTGATGCCGCTGCATGAATTGATCCGGTATCCTCCCATTGGCAGGCAATGTTATGGGTCGCGACAAGCTGTTTCAGGGCGGCAACACCCGCATGGTCCAGCGCATTCAACGCGGCATAACCCGCCCGCCCGCTTGGAGATGACAGGGCGGCATGTCCGGGCGACTCGTTGGCAACAACAAAGCCGGAATTGCGCCCTGATGCACCTTGTCCTACCCGTTTGCCGTCTAGCAGAACAATCCGTGCATCCGGATCAAGTTCGGCAATCCGCTGCGCGGCTGCAAGGCCGGTAAATCCACCACCTATAATCGCCCAATCTGTTGATTGCGTGCCTTTGAACGTCGGGTGCGCGTTGTAAGTACCTGCTAACGCGGCCCAGCCGCAAATATCGGAGATCGGGTTATGCATGTTATCAAAGCCCCTCGAAGGCACATAGAACATGCACCGGTACGCCCAACGCTGTGACCTTGGCTGCCCCGCCCAAAGCAGGCAGGTCGATGATAAAGGTGGATTGCACCACCTCGCCGCCCAAAGCCTCGATCAGTTTTATGCCCGCCTCTGCCGTGCCGCCAGTAGCAATCAGATCATCCAGCAGCAATATCTTTTCGCCCGGCGCGATGGCGTCTTTGTGCAGCTCCAGCGTGGCGGTGCCATATTCCAGATTGTATTCCTGTTGGATGGTTTCGCCGGGTAATTTCCCCTTCTTGCGGATCGGCACAAAGCCCACCCCCAGCGACTGGGCAACTGCCCCGCCCATGATAAAGCCGCGTGCTTCCAGCCCCGCGACCTTGTCGATTTTCAGATCTTTCAGGGCGGCCACGGTTTCGGCAATTGCCAGCCGCAGCCCTTCGGCACTGCCAAACAACGTGGTTACATCGCGAAACAGAATGCCTGCGTGCGGGAAATCGGGGATGGTGCGGATATAGTCTTGGATGTTTTGGCTCATGGGGTCACTTTTGGGGTTAGGTTGAACATTTTTTGCAACAGGGTACGCGGGTTGCCGCCGTTTTTGCGCGACAGCTCTGCTGCCACCGATAGTTTACGCAATATCGCTATAATGGTCGGGGATGTCAGCGCAACAGAGTGGTTCAGATAGCCGCCGCCATCTTTGTAAACCGAGGTATCCACAACATCTATGTTGTATTTTGCCAGTGTCTGGGCATTGACGATTTGCCCGACACGCACGCGTCGTCCCGTCAAAAAAGACATAAACCGCAAGGCGTGATCTTTTTTGTCACTGAAAACCACGAAGGGTTTCGGGATGGGTTTCAGGCTGCGGATCTGCATCTCGAACACATTTTGGTCTATGTCGGGCGAGATCAGAACCACGCCTTTGATCAGCCGCGAGGTGCGTTTATCCCCGCTCAGTGTCATTTGACGCAGAGTTTCCATCACCAGATTGGACCCCACTGAATGGGCCACAAGAATAATGCGTTTGGTGCCTACCTTGGCCAATTGGTCCAGCAATGCCTGCAATCCGTCACGGGCGAACAAAACGCTGTCGCGATCATGGATATATTCAAGCGTGCTTGCGGCGGCGGGCCAAGCATAAAGCACGGGGGCGCCGCGAATATCCATATCTGTTGTGATTTGTGCAAACCGATACAGGCTTTCGGCGAAATTACTGTTGTAACCGTGAACGAAAACGACAACCTCATCTTTATTGCGCTGGGTCTTAAGGGCGGTGTGCAGCTTCGATCCAAACTCTGAGGGTGTTTTGAAAATCTCGGCATCCTCAACCGCAAAATCGGTTGCCGGGTTTGGTTTCAAACGCGTGCGCGGCCATTCTATTTTACCGATCTTATGGGTCGGGGGAATAGACATATCAAAGCGTGCATATGTCAGTTTAGATGTGCGTAAGTCGTTGAAATTATATAGTATATTTGTGTCCATCTGGCGTGTTGTGGCAACAAAGATGCGTTTTATCCGGGCCTGATCAACCATTTTAGGTGCAAGACCAATGGCCCCACGCGCCGTGCATGCCGCCAACGCGACAAGACATAAGGCTAACAGAAGAAACCGCCGGTACATAAGGGCAATCCTACAGCATACGGCCCGCAACCGCATCAAGTTTTGCAACCAGCTTGGGGTCGCGGTTTTGCGGTTGCGTCAGGATGGCATATTCCAAGGCGCGATCACAGCCGTGCGGGCAGGGGGGGCGCTGTGCGCCCAACAAAGCAGGAATTCTGCCAACCAGCCCTTTGGCTTTATCTGCATTGCCTATCAAGGTTGCGATGATCTTGGTCACGTCAACTTCGCCGTGGTCGGCATGCCAGCTATCATAATCGGTGATCATTGCGACCGAGGCATAGCAAAGCTCGGCTTCGCGGGCCAGTTTGGCTTCGGGCATATTGGTCATGCCGATAACGTCACAGCCCCAGACCTCGCGGTACATTTTGCTTTCGGCAAGGGTGGAAAACTGTGGGCCTTCCATCGCCAGATAGGTACCGCCCATATGCGCGGTAATCCCGGCCGCTTTTGCCGCTTCATAACAGGCGGCACTCAGGCGTGGGCAGGTCGGGTGCGCCACCGAGACATGCGCCACACAGCCGGTGCCAAAAAAGGATTTTTCGCGGGTTATGGTGCGATCAATAAACTGGTCGACGATAACGAAATCCCCCGGGGCCATGTCTTCGCGAAAAGAGCCACATGCGGAAACCGAGATCACGTCCGTCACACCAACGCGTTTCAGGGCGTCGATATTGGCGCGGTAATTCACCGTGCTCGGGCTTAGGGTGTGGTCGCGACCGTGGCGCGGTAGAAACACCATTTTGGTGCCGTCCATATGGCCGATCAACAGATCATCGGAAGGCGTGCCAAAGGGGCTGTCGACCTTGTGCCATGCGGCATCTTTCAGGCTGTCGATTGCATATACACCGCTGCCGCCCATTACCCCGATTACCGTTTCCAAAGCCCGTCTCCCATTCCATTTTGCCACAACTTATGGGTTTGCGTGGGGATGTTAAAGAGGCATTGTTGCCCACAGGGCTTGCGCATCGGTCTCTACCGCGCCCGCGCGTATTTTGCGCAGGCGGGCAAGGGCAATTTCAGGGTCTTCGCCTTGTAAAATCAACAGCTTCAGTAAAACCATACCAGATCGGCCACGGCCGCCTCTGCAATGCACCAGAACCTTGCCGTTTCGATCCAGAACCGCTTTCATACGGGCCAGGGCCAGTTGCCAGAGTGTGTTTTGATCCAGGCTAGGTGTGCTAAAATCGACAATCGGCAAATGCAGCCAGTCATATCGCGCGGCTGAAAACCGCTCAGCCAATGACGGTTTGATTGCGGGGAATTCTGCGGTTTCGGTCAAGCTGACAACCATATCGGTTTTCCAAGCCGCTATGGTCTTGAAATTTGCATCGCATTTCGGTTGTTTGCAAAGCCCGGCCAGACCTTTGGAAAAACCCGGTAGTTGAAAAATTTGAAAAGGCTTGCCGGACATTATTTCTGTTGGGGTCGCTTCAGGGAAAACACTTTTTCCACGCTGGCGTAATCGGTGTACCCCAAGCGGGCCAAAGGCTTGTAACGGGTCACATCCAGCAAGCCGTTGATGATATAAGCATCCTTGATATGCACCCCGACGACGTTCCCCAGAACCATGTGGCCATCCCCGGGCAAAGGAATAATCGCGTGCAGCGTGCACTCCATCGCTATCGGGCTGGCGGCAACATAGGGGGGCTTAATCACACGGGAGGTCCCCTTTTCCAGCCCCGCCTGTTCGAACTCGTCAATCCCATGGTCAAAATGCGCGCTGGTGATGTTCATTGCGTCCTTTAATGTATCCGACACGATATTGACGCAAAACGCGCCAGTCGCCCGAATGTTGGCCAGACTGTCCTTCGGCGTATCGCCGCCAGATTTTGGGCCCGATGATGAAAACATCAGCATCGGCGGCGTATCCTGCACGCCGTTGAAAAACGAATAGGGCGCAAGGTTTGCAACCCCTTCGGCGTTCAGCGTCGAGACCCACGCGATGGGTCGCGGTGATATGATTGCTTTGAACGGGTCGTGCGGTAATCCGTGATCATCCAGATCGGGGCGATAAAACATGGGGGGTTTGGCCTTATGATGAATTGCTCAATGCCTAACCTCATGTTATCGGGAATTCCATAGTTTTTGAAAGAAGTGCGGGAAATATGTATCGTTTGGCGCCGGAAAAGAGCGATGATTGGTGGGAGGTCGAGGGGCTTTATGACCTGACCTTTGCGCCCGGGCGCGAGGCGTTGTCATCTTATCGCCTGCGCGAAGGGGTGCCGCCTGTGGCCGAACTTTGTCTGACCGCGCGCGACAAATATGATGTGCTGGCCGGTGTCATCCGTTACTGGCCCGTTGTGGTCGGGAAAGGCAAGCATAAGTCCTTGTTATTAGGGCCTGTTGCGGTGCATCCGACACGGCAAGGTGAAGGGCTGGGCGGGCTGTTGATGCGCGAAAGTCTGGGGCTTGCCAAACAGGCGGGCTGGGGCCGTGTGCTGTTGGTGGGCGATGCACCTTACTACAAGCGTTTCGGTTTTACCGTCGCCCCGTTTCTGGATTTCCCGCGTCCGGTCAACCCTGATCGGGTGCTTTATCTGGAGCTGCAAGAGGGTGCGTTTACGGGCGTGTCGGGGAAGGTGGCAAAAGCCGAAAACTGACGTATGATCCGCGCGCACAAGCCGTACCCCGGACGTATGACGTTTTTATTTATTGAAATAACCGGATTTAATGCCCCTGCAACCACGCCTCTACCGCGCCGCGCACCGATTGTTCGCCCGATGCGCGGGCTTCATTGATGACGTCGCGGGCTTCTTCCAGATTGATGCGGCGCAGCAGGTGTTTTACCGGGCCGATGCTGGCCGGGCGCATTGACAGGTTGCGCAGGCCCATGGCGGCAAAGCACAGGGCCTCGACCGGGCGGCCCGCGTCTTCACCGCAAAAGCTGACCGGGGTTTCGAACAGATCACAGCGCGCCGCGATTTGTTCGATGAAGGTCAAAAAGCTGACGTTCAGCGTGTCGTAGCGGCGGCGCACGCGTTCATTTTCGCGATCAGCCGCGTAGAAGAACTGTTTCAGATCATTGCCGCCGATGGATATGAAATCGCAGGTTTCGAAAAACAGGTCGGGGGCAAAGGCCAGACTTGGGGTTTCCAACATTGCACCGACCTTGATGTCCTTGGGCAGCACATGGCCCAAACGCTCTTCGTTTTGCAGAACCTTGTCCAGCATTGCGCGCGCATCGCGAAACTCTTCGAATTGGGCGATGAACGGGAACATGACCCGCAAAGGCCGACCATTGGCAGCGCGGATAAAGGCCTGAAGCTGCATGCGCATCACGCCGGTTTTATCAAGACCCACACGGATGGCACGCCAGCCCATGGCGGGGTTTGGCTCATCTTCGGCGCGAAGATAGGGCAGGACTTTGTCCGAGCCGATGTCCAGTGTGCGAAAGTTTACCGGCAGGCCATCGGCCGCCTTGTAAAGTCGCGCGTAAAGACGGGCCAGATCCGAGCGTTTCGGCATCGAGTTGCTGAGCAGGAATTGTAATTCGGTGCGGAAAAGGCCAACACCTTCTGCGCCCGAACTGTGCAGGCTTGGCAAATCGGCCATAAGGCCGGCGTTCATTTGCAAACCGATGCGTACCCCGTCCAGGGTTTGGGCCGGCAGATCGCGAATGGCGGCATATTTTTGCTGGGCTTGCGCCAGCATGGCGACTTTGTCTTTGAAAGCAGCCACAACCGTGTCGTCGGCGCGTAAATGCGCGATCCCGCGGTCACCGTCTACCAAAATCTGGTCGCCGTTCAGGGCCTCGCGGGTGATATTTTCGGCGTGGATGACCATTGGAATGGCCCATGCGCGGGCAATAATGGTGGCGTGTGAGCCAACAGAGCCGTTTTCCAGCACCAGACCCTTGATGCTTTTACCGTATTCCAACAGTTCGGCAGGACCGATATTGCTGGCAACCAGAATGGCATTTTCGGGGACTTTTTCGTCCTTAGCACGCCCCTGTCCGGTCAGCAGGCGCAGCAATCTGTTGGACAGGTCATTCAGGTCGTGCAGCCGTTCGCGCAAGTAGGGGTCGGGGGCGCGGGACATACGCATGCGGGTGGCGGACTGTTCTTTCTCCACCGCCACTTCGGCAGAAAGGCCGCTTTCGATGCTGGCTTCCAACCGCGTGACCCAGCCGCGCGAATTGGCGAACATGCGGTAGGCTTCCATAACTTCCTGTTGTTCTTTATCATCGGAGCGGCTGGCATTCAGCAAATCATTCACATTCAGGCGCAACTGGGCAATGGCCGCATTCAGACGGTTCTTTTCCACCTCGGGATCATCGGCAACCGGGTTGGTGATGACGATTTTTGCATCGTGCAGCAAAACCTCGCCGATGGCAGCCCCTTCCTGCGCTGCGCCGCCTTTGAACACATGGGCACGCTTATGGGGCACCGACATGGCTTCGCCTTCACCGGTGAAAGCCCCGAGTTCTTTCATCTCGGCAATGACCATGGCCACTACTTCAAGCGCGTATGCCTCGTCTTCGGAATAGTTGCGCTGTTCTTTGTTTTGCACCACCAGAACGCCCAGAATTTCGCCAAGCCGTTGAATCGGCACACCGAGAAACGAGGAATATAATTCCTCGCTGGTTTCCGGCATGTAGCGAAAGCCCTTGGTTTGCGGGGCGTTGCGGGTGCTGAGCGGGGATGCCTGTCTGGCGACACGTCCCACCAGCCCTTCGCCGATGCGCATGCGGGTTTGGTGTACCGCTTCGGGGTTCAGACCTTCAGTGGCGCAAAGTTCCAGGGTTTGACGGTCGCGACGCAGGTAGATCGAACACACTTGCGCATCCATGCTTTCAGCCACAAGCCGGGTGATGTGATCCAGCCGTTCCTGTCCTTCGCCGTGATCGCCAAGCGTATCGCGCAGCTTTTTCAGAAGGGTTCTGGAAACATTGATGCGTTTTTCGTCCATAGGGTTTGCTTTAGGCAACTTTCTCTAATTCGAAAGCATCATGCAACGCGCGGACGGCCAATTCCATATATTTTCTGTCGACCAGCACGGAAATTTTAATCTCGGAGGTGGTGATGACCTGAATATTGACGCCCTCATCGGCCAAAACACCGAACATTTTGCCCGCAACACCGGCTTGTGATCGCATGCCGTTGCCAACGATCGAGATTTTTGCCACGTTCGGGTCGTTGATCAAATCCCTGAAGTTCAGCTCGCCCTCATTTTGGGATTGACTAAGAGCATGTTCGGCCAAGGCAACCTGGTCGGTGGGGCATGAAAATGTCATATCGGTACGACCGTCATCGGATATGTTTTGCACGATCATGTCGACATTTACACCGGCATCGGCAAGCGGGCGGAAAATCGCGGCGGCCACGCCGGGGCGGTCGGCCACGGATACCAGTGTCATTTTGGCTTCGTCGCGTGAATATGCCACGCCTTTTACCACACGAATGTTTTCCATAATGTCCTCCTCGCGGCAAACCAATGTGCCGACGTTTTGTGATATATCATCTTCAAAGCTGGAGAGTACCCGCAAAGGCACGCGGTAGCTACGGGCCAGCTCGACCGAACGGGTTTGCAGCACTTTTGCACCTAAAGATGCCAGTTCCAGCATTTCTTCGTAGGATATTTTCTCCAGCTTGCGCGCAGTACTGACAATGCGCGGGTCGCTTGTGTAAATCCCGTCTACATCGGTATAAATATCGCAACGTTCCGCTTCGAAAGCGGCGGCGAAGGCGACTGCGGTTGTGTCCGAACCGCCCCGCCCCAAAGTGGCTATGCGGCCATCGTCCATCACACCCTGAAACCCCGCCACAACGGCGACTTTGGTGCCATCCGCGAAGGAAGCTTCGATGTTTTCGCATGGTATGGCGTCGATTCGTGCACCTTCATGGTGGCCGGTGCATTTCACCGGTACTTGCCAACCCTGCCAACTGCGCGCGGCTATGCCCATTTCCTGCAGGCGCAGGGCCATCAACCCGGATGTGACGTTTTCGCCCGATGATACCACCGCATCATATTCCGCCTTGTCGTGCAGGCCGCTGGCAGGAGCACTGTCCCTGACCCAGCCGACAAGCTCGTTGGTTTTGCCCGACATGGCAGAGACGATGACAATCACATGATGGCCGTTTTCGACCTCTTGTTTGACCTTTTTGGCAACATTGGCGATCTTGTCCAGATCGGCCACCGAAGTTCCGCCAAATTTCATCACGATGCGCGACATATTTGTATTCCAGCCTTGAAGTGCGTTCTCGCGGGTTAATACGCGGGTTGCGGGTGGGGGGCAAGGGGAAGGCTGGCTTAAAGCCCCAATCCGCGTGCAATCTTGGCCAGAGTTGCCGCATTGCCGCCGCCGGTTTTATCGCGGATGGCAGAGCGGTGGCTTTCAACAGTGCGGATGCTGATGTTTAAGTGATAGGCGATCTCTTTGTTGAGATGTCCCTGTGCGATCAGGGCTAATACCTCTTTTTCGCGCTTTGTCAGGCCGTAATCTGTGGCGGCTTGGCCTCTTGGGGCACTTTGTAGTGATGCGGCCACTTTCGGGCCTAGGTATATTGCCCCCCCCGCCACTGATTTAAGGGCATTTAGCATTTCGGGTTTTGAGACATCCTTTAGCACAAAGCCGCTGGCCCCGATGCGCAGGGCTTCCTGAATATATTCGTTGTCGTCGTAGATTGACAAAAACAATATGCGGGTGGAAAGCCCCAATTCGCGGATTTTTCCCGCCGCTTCCAGCCCGTTCATGCCGGGCATGGAGATGTCCATCAGCAACAGGTCGGGTTGCCACTTTTGGCATAGATCGACCGCCTCATAACCATTGCGGCCTTCTGCGACAATCTCGATATAGGGCACGTCCGATAGGCGTGCGCGGATGCCTTCGCGTAATAGGTCATGATCATCCACGATGATGATTTTTATATGCGGATTGGATTTCATATGTCGGCCCCGTTTTTAGCAAAAGGCAGGGTGACACGGATGCCAAAGCCTGATGGTTTGAGATCAAAAAACCTGATGTCACCGCCAAAATTGTCGATGCGTTCCTGCATGTTGCGCAGCCCCAGACCCCGGGTTTCTTTCAAAAAGCGGATGCCCAGCGGTGAGCCGCGCCCGTCGTCTTGAATATCCAACTGGATTTTGGATTTTTTAAGTCGAAGTGTAATGGAGATATTTTTTGCGCCTGAATGCTTGGCCGCATTGGTCAACGCCTCTTGTACGACACGGTAAAGGGCTGTTTTGGCCTCGTCGCTAAGCAGGTTTTGTACCGATTGCGCATCCACGGTTACATTGAAATCGCTATGTGACCCGAATTCAGCACCCAGGGCTTTGATCGCAACGGCAAGGCCGATGTCGTCCAGTATCGAGGGGCGCAGGCCTATGGATATGCGCCTCACTTCGGAAATGGCTTCATTGATTGCGGTGATTGAATCTGTGATCGGGCGTGATACCCGCGACCCTTTGCGGGTATGTCCAAGGGCGGTTTCGATGCCGTATTTGGCTGACACCAGAAGCTGGCTGATACTGTCGTGCAATTCACGCGAAACGCGCTTGCGTTCGTCTTCTTGAATGTCCACGATGCGCGATGTCAGGCGCTTCAGCCGCGCGTCGGCCATGCGTTGTTCGGACAGTTGCAGCCCTGCCAAAATCAGCGTGGTGACGGCAATGGCGCCAACCATCAGAAAGGCCAGAACGTAGCGGGTCTGGCGGATCGAGTTTTGCAATTCGGCCTGAACCGTATTAACTTTTTCGGTAACCTCGTCCAGATAGATGCCGGTGCCCAGCATCCAGTCCCAACGGGGGAAATAGGTTGAAAAGCCCAACTTGTTCACATATTCCCCCGAAGAGGGCTTGCGCCAGACGTGTTCATAAAACCCGCCGCCGTTTTCACCGATTTTGATCATATCGCGCACGATATGTTTGCCGTCGCCGTCTTCCAGCCCCAGCCAGTTGTTGCCGACAAAATAGGTCAGGCGCGGATTGACGATATTGGTGCCGGTCTTGTCATAGACAAAAAAATAGTTGTCTTTGCCATAAGACATTTTACGCAGAATATCCGTGGCCCCGCGTTGGGCCTGACGCCGGGTTTTCAAGGTTGAATTATACATTGGTGTGATCGCGCCGCGGGCCAGTTGAATGTAGTTTTTCAACTCATTGCGTTTTAGGTCCAGATACATTTTTTTAACGATCTCGCCCTGCGCCGCGCCCAGTCTTGCGGACTGGACATTCACGATGATAATGGTTGCCGCCGAGATCAGTATGATCGGCAGAAGCGCAATAAAGATCAGTTTGGTTTTGTAGTTCATCATGGCCCTTTCTGGCAGTCGTATTGCTATATCAATACTCTAATTTCCAAAACATAACAGGTCTAGGTAGTAA
This sequence comes from Rhodobacterales bacterium, assembly GCA_045046705.1. Lineage (GTDB taxonomy): Bacteria > Pseudomonadota > Alphaproteobacteria > Rhodobacterales > Rhodobacteraceae > Amylibacter. The sequence goes on from JASFZB010000075.1 coordinate 24,779, forward strand.
TACGGATATACGGCCGGTAGTTCTGCGTGTTGTGATCCGGTTACCATAGAACTAGACAGAATCAAGTTTGCTGCTGCATAGTGGCATTCTGTATCCATTTGGGAGGAAATACATGGAACGTCGTAAGTTTTTAACCGGTGCAGCAATTGCTGGCGCCGCTACAACGCTGGCCGCACCTTCGGTTGCGCAAGGTAAAAAAGAAATGGTTATCGTGTCCACCTGGCCACGCGATTTCCCGGGGTTGGGCCTGCCTGCACAACGTCTTGCAGCCCGTATAGGTGAATTGACCCAAGGTGAGATCAATGTGAAATACTTCGCCGCCGGCGAACGTGTTGGTGCATTTGACAGCTTTGACGAAGTTGCATCCGGCAATGCGCAAGCCTATATCGGGGCCGACTATTACTGGCGCGGAAAACATACTGGCTGGATTGCGTTTACAACGATTCCGTTTGGTTTGACAGCAACAGAAATGGATGCATGGATCAAATATAAAGGTGGTCAGGAACTGTGGGACGAGCTGGCTGCTGAATTCGGCCTGAAAAACTTTGCTATGGGCAACACCGGCGTGCAAATGGGTGGCTGGTTCAACAAAGAGATCAACTCTGCCGATGACTTCAAGGGCCTTAAAATGCGTATCCCCGGTTTGGGTGGCGACGTTCTGGCTAAACTTGGTGCGTCCCCTGTGTCACTACCGGGTGGTCAGATTTATGAAAACCTGATGTCGGGTGCGATTGATGCAACTGAATGGGTTGGCCCGTATAACGATTACTTCATGAAGTTCTATGAGGCTGCGAAATACTACTACTATCCGGGTATGCACGAGCCGGGCGCACAGCTTGCACTGGGCATGAATAAAGAATTCTGGGACGGGCTGACTGATACCCACAAGGCTATTATTCAAGCTGCTTGCAACGAAGAAAATGCTCGGACGTTGGCTGAAACCAACGCCAATAACGGCGCCTATCTGAACAAGTTGATCAATGATCACGGTGTGCAACTGCGCGAATTCAACGATGACGTTTATGATGCGTTCGGTGAAGCTGCCGCGGAAGTGATGGACGAGGTGCGTAATGACAATCCTATGACCAAGCGGATCATGGATTCTGTTATCAGTGCGCGAACTGAAATCGGAGCTTGGACAGCGTTGTCAGATGTGGCTTATGTTGAAAAACGCAACCGCGTTTTGAACGGCTGATCACCAGATTATCACTTGTGGGCCGAGATGGAGTTTTCCGTCTCGGCCGCTTTTTGAAATTCATAAATATTGGGCTTTAGGCCTGTTGTTTCCGTGAGGGAGATACACATGACAATGCTGGAAACCGCTTCCGAGTTTGAGCAAAGACCGGAGAAAGGTGCGCTGCCGGCGATCACCCGCATTCTTGGCTGGTCTATCCTGTTTGTTTTGTTTGTTTATCTTGCGAATAACTTTCTAACGTTCTGGGGCGGTCTGCCGGGGGCATCCTTTTCGGGAACAGCCTTGGCCATAGTGCAAGCGGGGCTTTACCCCGTTGCTATTCTGGCGGCGATCCTGATAGTGCGTAAAAATATGGATATGACTTTGCGTCAGGACAGTGTGCGCATCGCCAATATGAACAGGTTTTTTATCCGCGCCTGCTTTTTCATTGTGCTTTACATCGGCATTGTCGATATTGCGATTTCATTTCTGCGGGTTGAAAATTTATTGCCAAGCGTTGTCGGTGATCAGTTGAGTAAAGATCTTGCCCGCTCGAGCTTTAGGGGCACTTATGTGCATTTCCCCTTGATCATTTTAGGAGCTATCACCGCCACGCGCACGCGCGCCTTATGTGTTGAATGGTTGACCTTGATGGTGGTTTCTGCCGAACTTCTGATCGTGTTTTTACGCTTCATATTTTCATACGAACAGGCGTTTATGGCCGATCTGGTGCGGTTCTGGTACGGGGCCCTGTTCCTGTTTTCCAGTGCTTACACACTGTCCGAAGAGGGCCACGTCCGGGTCGATATTTTCTATACAAACTTTCGCGCGAAAACCAAAGGGTGGACCAATGCATTTGGCTGTTTATTCATGGGGATAGTGCTTTGCTGGACGATTTTAATCGTCGGCATGGGCACTAAAAGCTCGGTTATCAACAGCCCTCTTTTGAACTTTGAAACCACACAGACAGGTTATGGGCTTTATGTAAAATACCTGATGGCGGGTTTTCTGGGCGTTTTTGCCATATCGATGATGATCCAGTTTGTCAGCTACCTGATGGCATCTGTCGCAGATGCACGCGGTGATCCTAATCACGAAATTCCAGACGGCGCGGGGGCCCACTAATTATGGAAATGTATTTTCTACTTCTTCTTGTCATCCTGATGGCGGCAGCACTTGGCTCGGGTTTTCCGGTGGCTTTTGCTTTGCCGGGGGCATCTATCATCACCATCGCGATTGCCGCTAGTACCGGGTATCTGTTTGAGGGCGCGACGGAAGCCTATTTTTCCCAAGGCGGGCCCAGCCAGTGGCTATCGGCGGGGGTGACCAACCTGCGCGGGGTCTATTGGGCGGCGCAACGCGATACACTGATTGCGATCCCGTTGTTTATTTTCATGGGCATTATGTTGCAACGCTCAAAGATTGCCGAAGATCTGCTGATCACCATGGCCAATCTGTTCGGGCCGGTTCCAGGCGGTTTGGGCATATCCGTGGTGTTCGTGGGGGCTTTGCTGGCCGCCACTACGGGGATTGTGGGCGCAACCGTTGTTGCCATGGGGTTGATTTCCTTGCCTGCGATGATGCGCAATAAATATTCCAACTCACTGGCCACAGGCACGATCACGGCCTCGGGCACATTGGGACAGATTATTCCGCCCTCGATTGTGCTGATCATTCTGGCCGACCAGTTGTCCAGTGCCGCCGATCAGGCAGGCACCTTGCGCAAGGCCCTGTACCGGGCTGCGACCGGTGAACTTTCGATGCCCTCGACCTATGATGTGGTGTCTACCAGTGCCGGCGAGATGTTCCTTGGCGGACTGGTGCCGGGGCTTGTGCTGGTCGGTCTTTACATGGCCTATATCATGATCGTTGCGATTGTGCGTCCGGAAATGGCCCCGCCGGTTCTATACAAAGGCGCGTATAACCGCGCTTTTGCCGCAAAAGTGTTTATCACCCTGATCCCGCCACTTGCCCTGATTTTTATGGTTCTTGGCTCGATTATCGGCGGCATTGCTACGGTAAATCAGGCTGGTGCCATTGGTGCGGCTGGTGCGTTGGTGATGGCGGGATACCGTTTGCATGGTGACAAAAAGGGCACATATTACCCTGCGATACTGGCGATTGTCAGCCTTATCGTCATCGGCCTTGTGATGCATAATTTCAATACCAACATCAAGAACATCAGGAATACGACCGATGCGCTGGGTGTGGCACTGGCGGTAATTGCTGCTCTTGGCCTGATCGGGGCTTTGGTCTGGAGTGCCGCGCGCGCATTCAAGGTCGAAGACACGCTGCAATCGGTGATGCGCGAAACGGCCAAAGCCACATCGCTGGTGTTCATCATCCTGATGGGCGCAGCGATGCTGACGGCAACCTTCCGCTCATTTGGCGGCGACCATCTGGTGCGGACCTTCCTTGAAGGATTGCCGGGTGGCTTCTGGTTCAAATTCATCGTCGTTATGGCGGTAATTTTCTTCATGGGGTTCTTTCTGGACTTTATCGAAATCTCGGTTGTTGTGGTGCCTATCGTGGCCCCGATTCTGCTGGCCGACCCCGGTGCAAATGTCACCGCTGTCTGGTTGGGGGTGATGATCGGGTTGAATATCCAGACCTCGTTCCTGACCCCGCCGTTCGGCTTTGCGCTGTTCTATTTACGAGGGGTTGCCCCCATCGCGGTGAAAACCATCGAGATGTACAAAGGGGTGGTTCCCTTCATTGGCTTGCAACTGATTGCGCTTTTCATTGTTGGCAATACCCCGCAACTGGTGAATTACCTGCCCAACCGGGTATCTTTGCTGTCCGAAAATGCCCCGCCGCCGCGTAACCCGCGCCTGGGCTATTGTGTGGACCGGTTTATCAGTGAAAAAATTGCCACAACCGGACCGGAACTGTTGGCAGCGGCCGATATGGCGGGTGAAATGGATCTGAGCATATTCCCCGATAAAATGGCCAACAAGACCCTAGGTGCCTTTGACAAGGTTGCCCAAGCTTTGGATCAGTTGAAGCTGGCCGAAAAAGCGGCAGTCGAGGTGGACAAAGCCGCCGTGACCTATCGCCCTATCCACGAAGCTGTTCGTGAACTGCAACGGGATGCGGCAGCCATTGGCCGGGATGTTGAACGTATTCAACTGCGGATTGAAAGCCTGCCAAATGACAGCCCCAAGCTGGCTTCGATGAATGAACACATCGCCGAATTGACGTCTGAACAGGATGCGCTTTTGGCGAAAATTCCAGCGAACTGGGAAGAATCGCATAAAGCTTATCAAGCGGTCAGCAAGGCCAGGGCCAAGGCCTATTCGATGTTCAGGCGTCTTTCCGAACAGTCGTACCTGCCTGTGACGGAAGTTTTGGCTATTCTTGACAGCGGTGAAAGTTTTCGTGCGGTTCAGGATGAATTGATGGCAGCGAAAGATATGGTTGCCAACACGCCACCCAAAGAAGCCGTGGAGCCGTTAGCCGCATTGGCACGCCGATTCTCGGATGTGGCAGGATCCAGTAAAATAAAATCTGCCATATCGAAAGCCCGCCGTGCGGTGAAAGCAAAAAAACCGAACAAGGAAAAAGCCCAAAAGCAACTGGATAAAGCCATCGCACTTTATCAGGCACAGATGCAATGGCGGGCTAAGGCCGAAGCCGAAATTGCACCGAAACTGGAAGCCTATCTAACGACATTACGGCCGACACTTGGCCTGCGCAATCAAGCTAAGTTCACCCGTGAACAAGCCCTGTTTGTGGCATCGTGCGCATCCTATCACCGTGATGTGTCGTTGGAGTTCTAGGTCTACGCCCTTATGTATCTCAAATGTGTTAAATAGTTCCTGATCCGGTAAAGATACAGTTGCTAAGGTCAGCCCTAGAACTCCACGCCGCCAAAGGGGCTGCCTTAAAGAACCGCTTTTGCGTTTCTGTGTCAGTATTCCTGTAGGGCGCGGACTTCAATCTCGCCTTCGGCCATGTTGCGGATGGCTTTTGCCGCGGCGTTGGCGGCGGCTGCGGTGGTATAATAAGCGATTTTTCCGTATAGGGCAGCGGCGCGGATGTGTTTGCTGTCGCTTAGGGATTGGGTGCCTTCGGTGGTGTTGAAGATCAGATCGACGCCGCCGTCTTGCAGGGTGTCGGCGATATTCGGGCGGCCTTCATAGACTTTTAAGGCTTTGGTGTTATCAACACCGTTATCTGCCAGCCACGTCGATGTGCCGCCGGTTGCAAGGATAGTGAAACCAAGGCCCACAAGGATTTGTGCGGCTTCCAAAATCAGGCCTGATTTATCGGCAGGCTTGACTGAAATGAACACGGTGCCGCTTTCGGGCAGGGGTGTGCCGGCACCCAGTTGTGATTTAAGGAAGGCGCGGGCAAATGTTTTGTCCAAGCCCATGACCTCACCGGTGGAGCGCATTTCCGGGCCTAATAGCGGGTCGACGCCGGGGAAGCGGTCAAACGGCAAAACGGCCTCTTTGACTGCAAAGTGTTCGGTGTGGGGTGATTTAAGATCGAAAGCTTCCAGCTTTTCGCCTGCCATGATGCGCGCGGCGATGGCGGCGATGGGGGAGTTTACGGCTTTGGCCACGAAAGGCACGGTGCGCGATGCACGCGGGTTGACTTCAAGGATGAAGATCACGTCGTCTTTGATGGCGAATTGTACGTTCATCAGGCCAACCACATTCAGGCCGATGGCCATGGCTTCGGTTTGGCGTTTCATCTCTTCGATGAGTTCGTCTGATAGGGAATAGGGGGGCAGAGAACAGGCACTGTCGCCTGAATGCACGCCTGCCTCTTCGATATGTTGCATGATGCCGGCGACATGCACGGATGTGCCGTCGCAAAGCGCGTCAACGTCGACCTCGATGGCGCCCACAAGGTATCTGTCCAGCAGAACGGGGCTGTCGCCCGATACTTTGACGGCTTCGGTGATGTAACGTTTCAGTTGTGCGTCATCACGGATGATTTCCATGGCGCGGCCCCCCAACACGTAGGACGGGCGGATCACCAGCGGGTAGCCAACATCCTTGGCGATAACGAAGGCTTCATCGCCTGAACGGGCTATGCCGTTGTAGGGTTGTTTCAGGTCTAGGTCTTCCAGCAGTTTCTGGAAGCGTTCGCGGTCTTCGGCCAGATCAATGGCGTCAGGCGTGGTGCCCAGAATGGGGATGCCTTCGGCTTCCAGATCATTGGCCAGTTTCAGGGGCGTTTGGCCGCCAAACTGTACGATTACGCCGTGCAGCGTGCCGTTTTCCTGCTCGACGCGCAATATCTCCATGACGGTTTCCATCGTCAGCGGTTCAAAATACAACCGGTCAGAGGTGTCGTAATCGGTGGATACGGTTTCAGGGTTGCAGTTGATCATGATCGTTTCATAACCGGCTTTGCTAAGCGCATAGCATGCGTGGCAGCAGCAATAATCAAACTCGATGCCTTGGCCGATACGGTTGGGGCCGCCGCCCAGGATGACGACTTTCTTGCGGTTTGTGGGGCGGGCTTCGCATTCGACGCTGCCCATAGCATCAGCTTCGTAGGTGGAATACATATAGGGGGTTTGGGCTTCGAATTCGGCGGCGCAAGTGTCGATGCGCTTGAATGCGGCAACCACGCCCATTTTGGTGCGTTTTATGCGGATATCACGTTCATTGCTGCCTGTAAGTATGGCAAGTCGGGCGTCCGAAAAGCCGAACATTTTCAGGCGGCGCAAGCCTACGGCATCTGTGGGAAGGCCGGTTGTGCGAATGTCCTGTTCGATGGCGATGATCTCGCGGATGCGAGTCAGAAACCATGGATCGAATTTGGTGATCTCGAAAATTTCTTCATCGGAAAAGCCATAACGCATGGCGTGCGCAATGATCAGGATACGGTCGGGGGTTTGTTCCGACATGGCACGGGTCAGGTTTTTATCAATAGCTTCCTGCGCGGCTGTATCTGCCCCGAGCAAGATATAAGGCAGGCTGCCCGACGGGTCTTCGGCGTGAATGATGTGGGCTTCAACCGGCATGCCCTTGATGTCGATTTCATCGAAGCCTGTCAGGCCCGTTTCCAGCGAGGCGAGTGCTTTTTGCAGGCTTTCATGGATGGTGCGGCCTATGGCCATGACTTCACCGACGGATTTCATAGCTGTGGTCAGATTGTGTTCGGCACCCGGGAATTTTTCAAAGGCAAAACGCGGAATTTTGGTGACGACATAGTCGATGGCAGGCTCGAATGACGCAGGTGTAACCCCGGTGATGTCATTGTCCAACTCGTCCAACGTGTAGCCCACGGCAAGTTTGGCGGCAATTTTAGCAATGGGGAAGCCGGTGGCTTTCGATGCCAGGGCAGAGGAGCGTGACACCCGCGGGTTCATTTCGATCACCACCATGCGGCCATCTGCGGGATTTATCGCCCATTGCACGTTGGAACCGCCGGTCTCGACCCCGATTTCGCGCAGCACATTGATCGAGTGGGTGCGCATCATCTGGTATTCCTTATCTGTCAGCGTCAGCGCGGGTGCTACCGTGATACTGTCGCCGGTGTGCACGCCCATGGGATCAATGTTTTCGATGGCGCAGATGATAATGGCGTTGTCGGCCTTGTCACGCACCACCTCCATTTCGAACTCTTTCCAGCCCAACAGGCTTTCGTCGATCAGGATTTGGTTGACGGGGGATGCATCCAAGCCGGTGCCGCAGATTTTTTCGTAATCGGCGCGGTTATAGGCAATGCCGCCGCCGGTGCCGCCCATGGTGAAGGCGGGGCGGATGATGGCGGGCAGGCCAACGTCTTCGATCGCGGCCATCGCATCTTCCATGCTTTCGGCAATGGTGGCGCGGGGGTTTTCGATGCCCAAACGATCCATCGCTTCGCGGAATAGTTTGCGGTCTTCGGCCATTTCAATGGCTTTGCGGTCGGCCCCGATCAGTTCCACATTGTATTTTTCCAGCGTGCCGTCGTCGTCCAGTGCAAGGGCTGTGTTCAGGCCGGTTTGCCCGCCCATTGTGGGCAACAATGCATCGGGGCGTTCCCTGGCGATGATTTTGGCGACAATTTCGGGCGTAATCGGTTCGATATAGGTGGCATCAGCCATATCCGGGTCGGTCATGATGGTGGCGGGGTTGGAATTGACCAGAATGATGCGGTAGCCTTCTTCGCGCAGAGCTTTGCAGGCTTGAGCCCCGGAATAGTCGAATTCACAGGCCTGTCCGATGATGATGGGGCCGGCACCGATGATCATGATGGATGAAATGTCGGTTCTTTTTGGCATGGTTCGTATGGCCCCTAAGTGGTGCGGACGCGGGATTCGTCAGCGATTTAGCAAATTGTCGTGGGTGTAATGTTTTGGGGCCTTGGGTGCAAGGGTGGAATTGGGTTTTGCTTTGCAGGTTTGCGGTTGTGGCACTGGGCTGGTGTCCTTGGTTGGGGTATGAGAGGCAATAAAGAAGCCATGCAAATCAGCCCCGTTCGTCTTTGGGGGATGCCATGACGATAAAGGATGTGATGGCGTTGACCTGAGGCAGAGCGCCAAGCACTTCGGTGTGAAAATATTTATAGGCGGCCAGATCGGCCACTTCGATGCGTAAAAGGTATTCGATGGTAACCGCAGCTACGGTTTATGCCCCCAACCCCGGGGCGCTGGCGGCTATTGCTCTGGCGGGGCTGTTTTGTTCTGTGAACTTACCCTCGGTATCGCTTTAGGTGGTGTTGGGGCCGCAAATGCAAAGGGTTCTGAGCCGCCCGGTACATCTGCGAATCTTCAATGTTTTTATGGGTGTTTTGTTATTGGGGTCGCTTTATCCGGTATTGACGGCGTTTTAAACAACGTTTGTAGAATGTGCGGTTATTCCATAACCATACCCGCCTAAACTTTAGGTATAAAACCGCGAATTAGACCCGTGGGTCAATTGAGGACAGCGAATTTTTAGGGCTATGGATTGGGCATCAGCCAGGGGCGATGGATTGGCCATCAGTCAGAGTGGCTAACTTTAAGGAAACAGGTGACTAAATGAGATTATTCAAAATTTCGACTATAGCAATGTTGGCGGTGACGACCACATTGTCATTAGCCCCAACACATGTCTTTGCTCAGGCGGCAGGTGCTGGAGCAGCCGGCACAGGTGCAACTGGTGCTGCAGGTGCTGCAGGTGCAACTGGTGCTGCAGGCGCAACAGGTGCTGCAGGCGCAACAGGTGCTGCAGGCACAACAGGTGCTGCAGGCGCAACAGGTGCTGCAGGCACAACAGGTGCTGCAGGCACAACAGGTGCTGCAGGCGCAACAGGTG
>JASFZB010000076.1:0-7022 GCA_045046705.1 Rhodobacterales bacterium
TTTGCAAAGCTGAATGCCATCTATCCCCGGCATTTGAATATCCAAAAGGAAACAATCAAACGGTTCAGGATCATCTTTTACAATTTCGAGAGCTTCTGTCGCCGATCCAGCCGTTGTAACATCTGTATGACCCATAGATACCAGAACAGCCGCTAAAAGCTCTAGGATAATCGGATCATCATCTACAGAAAGTATTCTCATTCTTTTGTCACACCTCCTAATCAAGCAGATAGGCTTATACTTGGTCATAGTGTCAGCGCTTGCATTTCATTGCATCAGTAAATATTTAGCCTATTTATTGCACTTTTAGTAACAAATATGGCAAAATTATGGCAAAATTTATCTATTTCAAGTTGAACATTTTTTATCACACATATTTGTGAATATGCGAGTAATGTCAGCAATACTCATTCATTTATCCGTCATTTAGTAGGCTGGCCTCTACATCATTTTGGAAGAGTTTTAGGGGCTCAGGTCAAAAATTCAGACCCTGTGAGGCTGCATGAAAAACGGCGCCTGCACATGCGGGCACCGTCATAATATCGCGTAGCTTAAAGTGCTTTATTGCTTGCGCATATCTTTTGGATCGATACCGGCGACCTCAACAGGGGTTGTCATGGCGTCGCGTCGGAAAGGCTCGCCCAATTCCTGGTTCAGCATGACTTCGATAAAGGTGGTTTTGCCATCCTGCATCTGGGCTTTCACGGCTGTGTCCAGCGCATCGGTCAGGCCGGTCATGGTTGTGGCGACGACACCGTTCACGCCGCACGCTTTGGCGATACCGGCGTAGGACACGTTATAGTCCAGCTCTGTGCCGACAAAGTTGTCGTCATACCAAAGCGTGGTGTTGCGTTTTTCCGCGCCCCATTGGTAGTTGCGGAAAATCACCATGGTTATGGCGGGCCAATCGTCACGCCCGCAAGCGGTCATTTCGTTCATCGAGATGCCGAACGCGCCGTCACCTGCAAAACCGACAACGGGGGTTTCCGGTTGGCCTATTTTGGCACCCAGAATGGCAGGGAAGCTGTAGCCACAAGGGCCGAACAGGCCGGGGGCCAGATATTTGCGACCTTCTTCAAACGACGGGTATGCATTGCCGATGGCACAAGCGTTACCGATGTCGGATGAAATAATCGCGTTTTTCGGCAAAGCTGCTTGAATTGCACGCCATGCTTGACGGGGGGACAGGCTATCAGGTTTGGCGGCGCGGGCGCGTTCATTCCAGTTGATGCCTTCATCGCTGTCATCTTCGTGATCCATAGAGGTCAGTGTCTGGGCCCAGTTCGACTTGGTGCTGGCAATCAGATCGCGGCGTTCCTTGCGGCCTGCATCTCCGGCCGTATCGGACAATTGTGCCAACACCTGTTCAGCCACTTGTTTCGCGTCACCGACAATCCCGACAGTCACCGGTTTGGTCAGACCAATACGGTCGGGGTTGATGTCTACTTGAATGATTTTGGCGGATGTTGGCCAGTAATCAATGCCGTAGCCGGGCAGGGTTGAAAACGGGTTCAGCCGTGTGCCCAATGCCAAAACAACGTCGGCTTTCGAGATCAGCTCCATTCCGGCTTTTGATCCGTTATAGCCCAAAGGCCCGGCAAATAAGGGGTGAGATCCCGGGAATGCGTCATTGTGCTGATAGCCACAGCAAACAGGCGCGCCCAAGCGTTCTGCCAAAGCTTTTGACGCTCCAATTGCGTCACCGATGACAACGCCTGCGCCGTTCAAAATCACAGGGAATTTTGCTTCTGACAGCAGCTTAGCCGCTTCTGAAATAGCACTTGTGCCCCCTGCAGGGCGTTCAAAATTCACAATCGCGGGCAATTCTATATCAATGACTTGCGTCCAATAATCGCGCGGGATGTTAATTTGCGCCGGTGCGGACAGGCGCTTTGCTTTCATGATAACGCGGTTCAGAACCTCGGCCATGCGCGACGGGTCACGCACTTCTTCCTGGTAAGCCACACAATCCGCAAACATGCGCATTTGTTCAACTTCCTGAAAGCCGCCCTGACCCATGGTTTTGTTGGCCGCTTGAGGGGTCACAACCAGCATCGGTGTATGATTCCAGTAAGCGGTTTTCACCGGTGTTACCAGATTGGCAATGCCGGGGCCGTTTTGGGCAATGGCCAGGGACATTTTACCTGAAGCGCGGGCATAGCCGTCTGCCATCATACCGGCGGTATATTCATGGGCGGTATCCCAGAACGTAATTCCTGCTTGTGGAAATTTGTCGGAAATCGGCATAAAAGCCGAGCCGATAATGCCAAAAGCACTGTTAATACCGTGCATTTGCAGGACTTTTACAAAGGCTTCTTCTGTGGTCATTTTCATAAGAACTACTCCAGATATGCCGCGTGGGGCGTTATATAAATCTGAATTGATTTACTGCACAGGATTGCCGCGCGTCCAGTAAATTAGCGATAAATCAGACGGGTTCTAGGATTCCGAAACTGCCTTCGGGAAAACCAAATCGCTTTGTTTGTAGCCTTGGAGGTAAAGCAACCCTGTCAAATCTGCAAAATTCAGTCGCATATCGCATTCAGCCGCCACTTTCGGTTTTGCGTGCAGGGCCACGCCGGTGCCCGCCAAAGTCAACATGCCCAGATCATTGGCCCCATCGCCAACGGCAATAACATCTTTGCTAGTCAGGCCCCGTTTTTGGGTCAGATCATGCAGGGCTTCAACCTTGGCTTCGCGCCCGAGGATCGGCATTTTAACTTTGCCAGTCAGTTTGCCGTTTTCGTGTAACAGCGTGTTGGCGCGGTTTTCGTCAAAGCCCAGTTTCGTTGCAATCGCTTGGGTAAAATCGGTAAACCCGCCTGATACAAGTGCTGCATAAGCCCCGTTTACTTTCATCGTTGCCAGCAAAATATCGCCTCCCGGCATCAGGCTTATACGCGTGTCCAGAACTTTTTGAATAACGGCACTGTCCAGCCCTTTCATCAGTCCGACCCGTTCAACCAAAGCATCGTTGAAATCCATCTCGCCGTTCATCGCACGCACGGTAATGGCTGATACATGCGCACCCACGCCGGCCTCGGCGGCCAGTTCGTCAATGCATTCCTGGCGGATCATGGTGCTATCCATATCGGCCAACAGGATTTTTTTGCGGCGACCGTCTATCGGCTGGATCACGAAATCAATTTCCTGCTTCTGCAATTCCTGCCAAACCGCATCGGTATTATCGGGGCGGTTTGTCATTTCAATATCGCAAGCCACGTTTTCAGCCAGCCAGACCATGCCCTGAACACCAAGTTTTATTGCCGTTTGAATGGCCATAGCAGAGGTCAAATTGGCTTGTTCAGGGTTGGCGATAAGGGTGGCTACATACATGGGGCGGGTTTCCTAAGGGTGAATTACTGGCATCGTTTGCGACGGTTTATTATTGAAATGCGGCATCTTGACCAGCTTTTTTTGTTGCATCGCGTAAGTCATACCCCTAAAGCGGCAAGTGGGACACCCTTCCCCAACGAAGGGCAATTATCTGTAAGGATAGATAAATTATGATACCACTACTACCGGGCATTCGCCCGAATAATCCCCAATTCTCATCAGGCCCCTGCACCAAACCGTCCACATGGACGCTGGATGCTTTATCGGGTGCTGCATTGGGCAGATCACACCGGGCCGCCATAGGCAAAGACAAATTGCTGGCTGCCATTGAAACCACACGCGAAGTTTTGAACGTTCCCGATGATTACAAGATCGGCATCGTGCCTGCATCCGACACCGGTGCCGTTGAAATGGCCCTTTGGTCGCTTTTGGGCGCACGCGGTGTGGATATGCTTTCATGGGAAAGCTTTGGTGCGGGCTGGGTCACGGATGTTGTGAAACAGTTGAAGCTTGAGGATGTGAACCGGCACCACGCGGATTATGGAAACCTGCCCGATTTGGCGGCGGTGAATTTTGACAATGACGTAGTTTTCACATGGAACGGCACCACATCGGGCGTAAAGGTTCCGAACGGTGATTTCATTCCGGCTAACCGTGCCGGCCTGACGATTTGCGATGCAACCTCGGCGGCTTTTGCACAAGAGCTGGCTTGGGACAAGCTGGATGTTACCACCTTCAGTTGGCAAAAAGTGTTGGGCGGCGAAGCGGCGCACGGGATGTTGATCCTTAGCCCGCGCGCGGTGGAACGGCTGGAAAGCTACACGCCTGCGTGGCCGTTGCCGAAAATATTTCGGCTGACCAAGGGCGGAAAACTGAATGAGGGTATTTTCAAGGGCGCCACAATCAACACGCCTTCTATGTTGGCGGTTGAGGATTATCTGTTCGCGCTTGACTGGGCCAAATCCCAAGGTGGCAAGGACGGGTTGATTGCCAAGGCCGACGCCAACATGGGTGTGCTGGCAAATTTCGTGGCGGCAAACGACTGGGTTGATTTTTTGGCCGAAGACCCTGCGACACGCTCGAACACCTCTGTTTGTCTGAAAATCACCGACCCGCGCGTGGCCGCACTTGATGCGCAAGCACAGGCTGCTTTTGCCAAGGGGCTGGTCAAGCTGCTGGAGCAGCAAGCCGTGGCTTACGACATCGGTTCCTACCGCGACGCCCCTGCGGGGTTGCGTATCTGGACCGGCGGCACGGTTGAACAGGCTGACCTGGTAGCGCTGACCCCGTGGTTGACCTGGGCCTTCGAGACCCAACTGGCAACATTGTAATTTTCGCTGGCCGCTGAAGGCCAGCCTACCCATCTACCTATAAGGAGGCTTAAATGCCTAAAGTACTTGTATCCGACAAACTGTCTGAAACCGCCGTTCAAATTTTTCGCGACAATGGCATCGACGTGGATTTCGAACCTGATCTGGGTAAAGACAAAGACGCCCTGCTGGCTAAAATTGGTGAATATGACGGGCTGGCGATCCGATCTGCGACCAAAGTCACGGAAAAGCTTCTAAATGCGGCCACCAACCTGAAAGTCATCGGGCGTGCCGGTATCGGTGTCGACAATGTTGATCTGAAAGCCGCCAGCAAAAAAGGTGTGATCGTGATGAACACGCCGTTTGGCAACTCGATCACCACCGCCGAACACGCCATTGCGATGATGTTCGCGGTGGCCCGTCAAATCCCTGAAGCCTCTGCTTCTACACATGCGGGCAAATGGGAAAAATCGAAATTCATGGGGGTCGAGCTGACCAACAAAACACTGGGGTTGATAGGTTCGGGAAATATCGGTTCCATCGTGGCCTCACGCGCATTGGGGTTGAAAATGAAGGTTGTGGCCTATGATCCCTACCTGTCCGATGAGCGCGCCAAAAAGATGGGTGTTGCCAAGGTTGAGCTGGATGAATTGCTGGCGCGTGCCGATTTTATCACCCTGCACGTTCCCAAAACAGATCAAACGGCGGGGATGATTTCGAAAGAGGCTATTGCCAAAATGAAACCCGGTGTGCGCCTGATCAACTGCGCCCGTGGCGGTCTGGTGGATGAGGTCGCATTGGCCGAAGCGTTGAAATCGGGTCATGTGGCCGGTGCTGCGTTTGATGTGTTCGAAACCGAACCTGCCACGAATAGCCCGCTATTCAACCTGCGCAATGTTGTCTGCACCCCGCATTTGGGTGCTGCCACATCCGAAGCGCAGGAAAATGTTGCGATTCAGGTCGCCGAGCAACTTTCGGACTTTTTGAATAACGGGGCGGTGATGAACGCAATCAACATGCCGTCAATCACCGCCGAAGAAGCCCCGATCCTTGGGCCATTCGTGAAGCTGGCAGGCCATCTTGGGGCTTTTGTCGGGCAACTGACGGACGAACCGATCAAAGCGATCAACATCACCTATGATGGCAAGGTTGCTGATATGAATACCAAGGCTTTGGGGTCTGCCGCCATTGCCGGTGTGATGAAGGCGCAAAATCCGGATGTGAATATGGTTTCAGCCCCGGTTATTGCAGCGGACAGGGGGATTAAAATTTCCAATACGACGCAGGAAAAATCAGGTGTTTTTGACAGTTACATCAAGCTGACCGTTAAAACCGCCAAGCGCGAGCGTACTATTGCCGGCACTGTTTTTTCCGATGGGAAACCCCGATTTATTCAGATCAAGGGGATCAATATCGACGCCGAAGTGGGTCGCCATATGCTTTATACAACCAATAAGGATGTCCCGGGTATCATCGGGACATTGGGGCAAACCTTAGGTGAAAGCGGCGTCAATATCGCCAACTTCACTTTGGGGCGTAGCGATGAAGGGGCCGATGCCATTGCTCTTTTGTATCTTGATAATATCCCAGCCAAACCGGTTTTGGACAAGTTGAAAGAAACCGGTCTGTTCGCATCGGTTCAGCCGCTGGAATTCGACATATAAATATTTGGGGCGGTCAGGTTAGGCCGCCCCTATTTTCTATCAAGCAGTTTTCTTTTTAGGTGCAACAAGGCTGTTCGTAGCAAATCCCGAAGATTAAAACGGTTGTGCAGCAGTTCTGTTATTTGAGCTTCTGTTAATCTGCTGATGCGTTTGACCGATCTGTCCCAGTCATCCGGCCCATAGCCTGCAATGCGTTGGTTGGCCCAAAAGCCAATCTTGTAATCGCGTGCATATTTATCCGCATAAGCCTTTTCAAATGCCTGTAAAGAACGCCGGTTTTGTTGCTCAATGGCTTTTGACAGAGCCGTGCCCAACAGCCGCCCCTGTTCTATTGCGATGCGAATACCTTCGCCTGCAATCGGGGTGGCACAGTTGGCCGCGTCGCCGACACGGATGATGTTGCCGAATACCAGTTTTCGCTGAAATGCGACAGCGGGAACAATGCCCGAGTTTACCTCGTATTCATCGGGCAAGCGCACCCCGATCCTGTCGAGAAACCCGCTGGCAACAAGGCGGCTCATGACATGGCGCGGATTGGCGTTTGTGTCGGGTTTGATCACGCCAACACCCACGCGCACCGTGTTGTAATGGGTCGGGAACACCCAGCCGTAGCCCGCCAAAACAGGTGAGCCGACAAAGAGGGCGGCGCGGTTTTTGGGGGAATCGTCTTGTGTAAATTCATATTCTATACCAATGCCCAAACGTTTGGGCA
>JASFZB010000077.1:0-38700 GCA_045046705.1 Rhodobacterales bacterium
AAGCATTTTCCGCATGAAATTTCTCCGTCAATATTTTTATAGATTATGCACTTTCAACCAAGTTAAGAAATATAGGGTTATCTTTCAATGTAATTGTAGTCTTCGCCATACCGCCATGAAACTTGCACCGCTTGCGCCCGGCTTCGCTCATAGGCTTCGCGTTGTAAGACGATACGATCTTGAACTACATAAATGCTGGTTTGTTAATTCCACTCACCATCCCCTTATTTGCAATCGGGGTTAATTAAACCAAAGCGAAAGCAACGGTAATAAATAGATAGGGCTGTATTCCCCATAAAATTAAGGTATTTCCTTAACTTTAAGCAGTCAGACAAATCGGAGGAAAGTTATCAGTGGTAGTCCCTAGGGGAGTTGAACCCCTCTTTCCTGGTTGAAAACCAGATGTCCTAACCGATAGACGAAGGGACCACTCACTGTGATGCGGTGTTTAGTGTGAAGTTTTGTAACTGGCAAGAGGATTTTTAGCTCTGGGGCAAAAGTTTTTTACAAAGCTTCCGCCACATCCTCCAGTCGCAGCTTGGCGCGTCTGCGGCCGCCCCAATCGTCGATTTCAAGCCGTCCGGCGCAGTGAAACAGTCGCCCTTGATGGTTTTCCAGCAGGGCGCCCATCGGGCCGTCATAGGCGCGAAAACATATGGCGTCGATTTTGCTGCCGTTTTCACCTTGCAAGGTCAACCGCAAGTGGCTCTCACCGGCGCGTTTGGCGAATGCAATGCGCTGCGCGGGCAGGGCAAAGCGCGGGGCGGGGGCGCCTGCACCAAAGGGGCCCGCGGCCTCCAGTTGTTCGATCAGCTCGGGCGTGATGGCCGAGGGCGCAATGGCCCCGTCCAGCGACAGGTCTTTGGGGCCGATGTTGCCAGCACCCT
Source organism: Rhodobacterales bacterium (assembly GCA_045046705.1). Lineage (GTDB taxonomy): Bacteria > Pseudomonadota > Alphaproteobacteria > Rhodobacterales > Rhodobacteraceae > Amylibacter. The sequence goes on from JASFZB010000077.1 coordinate 888, forward strand.
GCTTTTCCAGCAATTCGGACAAACGTGCCATTGCGGCGTCCAGATTATCGCTGGCCACGGTCAGCCCTGCGGCCATGGTGTGACCGCCGCCTTTCAGCAACAGACCTTCGCGGGTGCAGGTGGCAACGGCTGATCCCAGATCTATGCCGGTCACCGAACGCCCCGAGCCTTTGCCCTCATTCCCGTCCAGCCCGATCACAATCGCCGGACGGTTCGAAGCCTCTTTCAGGCGCGCGGCAACAATGCCGACAACGCCCGCATGCCAGCCTTCCCCTGCGGCCCAGACCAACGGGCGATCAAAGCCGCGTTTTTCGGCCTGTGCCACCGCTTGCAATTGGACTTGCGCTTCAATTTCGCGCCGTTCATCGTTTAGCTGGTTCAACCTGTCGGCAATAGAGCGGGCCTCGTCCGTATCGGTTGTGGTCAACAGCCGTAGCCCCAGATCGGCCTTGCCGACCCGTCCGCCTGCATTGATGCGCGGCCCCAAAAGAAAGCCCAAATGATAGGCGGTGGGGGCGGAATTCATTTTGGCGGCATCGGCCAAAGCCACCAGCCCCGGGCGTTCACGCTTTGCCATCACGCTTAGGCCTTGGCGCACCAAAGCGCGGTTGAACCCGACCAGCGGGGCGACATCCGCAACCGTGCCCAAAGCCACCAGATCAAGGGCATCCAGCAGGTTCGGCACTGGCTTGGCCGCGGCTTTGAAAATGCGGTTGCAGGCGGCAAGGGCCAGAAACACCACACCGGCGGCGCAAAGATAGCCGTAGTCGCAATCTTCATCCTGACGGTTCGGGTTCACCACGGCATAAGCATCGGGCAGGGTTTCACCGCCCATGTGGTGATCCAGCACAATCACATCCGCGCCCTTAACGGCGGCAATCGGCGCATAGGATAGCGTGCCGCAATCAACGCAGATGATCAGGTCATGGTTGGCCGCCAGCATTTTCATCGCCGCCTCATTGGGGCCGTAGCCCTCATCAATACGGTCAGGCACATAAAGCGTGGCGATAATGCCAAAGGCGCGCAGCCAGTTGAACATCAAAGCCCCCGAGGTGGCCCCGTCCACATCATAATCGGCAAAAATGGCAATGCGCTGCTTTTTATCGACGGCCTGACAGATGCGTTCCGCGGCTTTGTCCATATCCTTCAACGCGGATGGATTGGGCATCAACACGCGCAAAGACGGGGCTAAAAAGGCTTGAGCCTCTTCTGTTGGCACGCCGCGTCGGGCCAGTGTTCTGGCAACGATTTCAGGCAGGCCAGTCTGTTGGGCGATGGCTTGTGCATGGCGGTCTTGGCCCGCACTCAGCCCCACCCACCTGCGGCCCGTGGCCGAAGTTTCAACCCCTAGGAATGCGGGCCTGTCAGGCATCGACAATGCGCAGCATCAAGGGTGTTTGGGTGGTAACATCCATCTTGGAAATACGGGTAAAAGCCGCTTCAACCACCGTGCGTTGGGTCGGATGGGTAACAATCATCACAGGGGCCGACACATCGTCATGGCTGAACTGGCGCATCCGGTTGATAGACACCCCCGCATCGGCCAAAGCGGTAGAGATTTTCGCCATGACGCCGGGGACGTCTTTCAGGTTCAGCCGCAATGAAAAGGCCGATAAATTGCTGACTTTCGCCACTTTTGCGGGTCTCATTGTGCGGGCGGGCTGGCCGAACACCGGCAGTTTAAGGCTGCGCGCAATATCCATCACATCGCCCATCACAGCACTTGCCGTAGGGCCTTCACCGGCGCCCGCACCGCGCAGCACGATCTGCCCTACGGCATCGCCCTCGACCACAACCATATTGGTGCCGCCTTCAAGTTGCGCCAACGGGGATGCGACAGGGACAAGGGCGGGGCGCATGGATTGCTCCAGTCCCGCATCGGTGATTTGCGCTACCCCCAACAGTTTGATGCGAAACCCCATGTCGCGGGCGTGATCAATGTCCTGAATGGTAATCTGGCCAATGCCTTCCAATTCAACCCCTTCGAAATTCACCTGCGTGCCAAAGGCAATCGCGGACAACAAAGCCAGTTTGTGGGCTGCATCTATACCACCCACATCCAGATTTGGGTCGGCTTCCAGATAGCCCAGATCATCGGCCTCTTTGAAAACCGCCGCATAGGGCAGCCCGGCGCTTTCCATCCGTGTCAGGATGTAATTACAGGTGCCGTTCATCACCCCCATCACGCGGGTGATACGGTTGGCGGCCAGACTTTCTGTCAGGGCTTTGATAATCGGAATACCCCCCGCAACCGCCGCTTCAAAGCGCAGGTTTACCCCGGCGGCTTCCGCAGCCAGTGCAAGCTCCTGCCCGTGCAGGGCAAGCATGGCCTTGTTGGCGGTGACCACATGCTTGCCCGCCGCAATCGCCGCTTCCACAGAGTCTTTCGCCGGGCCATTATCGCCGCCGATCAGTTCCACAAACACATCCACATCATCGCGTTTTGTCAAAGCGACAGGGTCGTCTTCCCAGGCAAACCCCGATAAATCGACGCCGCGATCTTTGGCTTTCGAGCGTGCCGAGATGGCTGTGATTTGGATCGGGCGACCGGCGCGGGCCTCTAGCATGGCCGCGTGGTTCTGGATGATTTTGATGACGCCAACACCCACGGTTCCCAAGCCCGCAATCCCAAGTCTTAATGTATTCGACATCCCTTAGCCGCTCCGTATTATTTGTATTGTCTGTGCTGTGTTATTTATGGGTACGCTACCTAATTGGCCAATGCTTTCAGACGTTCGACTTCTTTCTGATCGGCTTCAACGTTGACATCCGCCTTATTCTGCAAATCGGCGGTCGGGGACAGTTTGGGCCAAGGCGTATCAGCATCATATACCGGATATTTGAAGCCCGGCACGGCGGATTTAACGCTGCATGCCACCAATGTTGTAGCGGCAAGGGCCAGTATCGTTGCAGATTTAAGGCGGTTAGTCATAAAGCTTCCAGCATCAATAGTGTCACCCCTTCATAGCGGCCACAAAAAAGCTGCGCAAGACATCTGTCCGCGCAGCCTTGATTGTTTGTTATATGCCCTAAAGCGTATCGTAAATCGGGAACCGTGCGCACAGGGCTTCGGCTTTGGCTTTCACAGCCGCCTCTACAGCACCATTACCGTCTTCGCCGTTGGCGGCGATGCCGTCGATCACTTCAATAATCATATCACCGATTTCGCGGAATTCCGCTTCCCCGAACCCGCGTGTGGTGCCCGCTGGGGTGCCCAGGCGCAAGCCCGAGGTCACTGTGGGTTTTTCGGGGTCGAACGGGATGCCGTTCTTGTTGCAGGTAATATGGGCGCGCCCCAATGCCTTGTCGGCGACGTTGCCTTTCACGCCTTTGGGACGCAAATCAACCAGCATCAGGTGGGTGTCTGTGCCCCCCGAAACAATGTCCAAACCGCCCTTCATCAACTGATCCGCCAAAGCCACCGCATTGGCGCGTACGGCTTTTTGATAGGTTTTGAACTCGGGGCGCAAAGCTTCACCAAAGGCCACCGCCTTGGCCGCGATTACATGCATGAGCGGGCCGCCCTGAATGCCGGGGAAAATCGCCGAGTTGATCTTCTTGGCGATGACCTCATCGTTGGTCAGGATCATGCCGCCACGCGGGCCGCGCAATGTTTTGTGCGTGGTTGTGGTGACAACATCCGCATGCGGAAACGGGCTGGGGTGTTCGCCTGCGGCCACAAGACCGGCAAAATGCGCCATGTCCACATGCAGTATTGCCCCGACACTGTCGGCAATTTCACGAAACTTGGCAAAATCAATCTGGCGCGGAATCGCGGAACCGCCGGCAATGATCATCTTGGGTTGGTGTTCTTTGGCCAAGGCTGCCACTTCGTCATAATCAATCAGGTTGTCCTGTTTGCGCACGCCGTATTGCACCGCGTTAAACCATTTGCCCGACTGGTTCGGGGCGGCACCGTGGGTCAAGTGACCGCCCGATGCCAGGTTCATGCCCAAAATCGTATCGCCGGGCTTGATCAGGGCCAGCATCACACCTTGGTTGGCTTGCGAACCCGAGTTTGGTTGCACATTAACGAAATCACAGCCGAACAGTTGCTTGGCACGGTCAATTGCCAGATTTTCGGCCACATCGACATATTGGCAGCCGCCATAGTAACGCCGTCCGGCATAACCTTCGGCATATTTGTTGGTCATCACCGAGCCTTGCGCCTGCATCACAGCGCGTGACACGATGTTTTCCGAAGCAATCAGCTCGATCTCGTCGCGCTGGCGGCCCAGTTCATTTGTAATAGCCCCGAAAATCTCGGGATCACGGGATGAAAGCTCTTCGGTAAAGAACCCTGCGTCGCGGGGTGTCGTCATGGCGGTTGCTCCTTAAAAAAGACGTTTTAATCTGGGACTGTCCTAGTCGAAACGAATTGTTTATGTAAGGGTGAATACGACACGCGCGGCATCATGTACGGCGTATTTCAGGTTGAAGCCAAAGGACAGTCAGCGATGAGGGACAAGAAATTAAGCTTTGTGGCGTCCGGTGCCGAACAGGCCCAAGCGTCATTGAAAGCACTTGGTGCGCGCTACGGCAATGTGCCGCTGGAAAAGGCGGATGTGATAATCGCGCTGGGCGGCGACGGTTTGATGCTGCAAACCTTGCACGACACCCAATATCTGCCGACACCGGTTTACGGCATGAACCGTGGCTCGGTCGGGTTTTTGATGAACGCATATGACGATGGCGACCTTTTGGAACGGCTGGAGGAGGCCGAAGAAGCGGTGATCCATCCCCTCAGAATGCAGGCCCATTGTGCCGACGGGACAGATATAGAGGCCCTTGCGATCAACGAGGTGTCCTTGCTGCGCAGTGGCCCGCAAGCCGCAAAACTGCGCATATCGGTTGACGGGCGCGAACGCATGGCGGAACTGACCTGCGACGGGGCGTTGCTGTCCACGCCTGCAGGCTCGACCGCTTACAACTATTCCGCACACGGGCCGATCCTGCCCATCGGTGCCGATATTCTGGCCCTTACCGCAATGGCCGCATTTCGCCCGCGTCGCTGGCGCGGGGCGTTATTGCCGATGTCCGCACGGGTGCGCTTTGACGTGCTGGAACCCGAAAAACGCCCGGTATCGGCGGTGGCGGACGGCAAAGAGGCTTTGAATGTGCTATCAGTCGAGATTTTCAACGAACCGGAGGTCAGCCACCACATTCTGTTTGATCCCGGCCACGGGCTGGAAGAACGGCTTATTCGCGAGCAGTTTGTTTAAGGGGGGGGAGTTGTAATAGCTGTTGTGCGGACGAAGATGACTTTCGTTGCACTCGCTCCAACTACCGCTTTTGTCGGATAGCAACTGGCTTGGTATGATTAATCGGTTCATTTCCGACTGCGGCATCGGGCAACATGGGTTCAATTCTGACACTGACTCCACTTCGTCGTCTTTGGACGGCTTGTGATAGCGGCGTCTGAAGTCATCATCGTTAAGCGCAAACATTCCATGTCAGACCTCCACTTCTTTGACGAAATAGTCATGATTTCCCCCAGCAATCATTAGTGTCTTTCCGAGCGGAATTTGCGCAGCCCTCGCACGGTTATAGACTCCTATCGGATCCCTAGTTTCAGAGTCAGCATTCAACGCATCACGAGCTTGTTCGCGTCGATGCTCCTCCCGCATGTCAATTACCTGAAAAGGGTCATAGAAACGCTTGGCGTCTGATCGAAGGCAAGAACTGATCACAGTGTCATCATCTAAGTCTTGGCAAACGAGCCTCTCCAGCAAAAGACGCAGTTTGGCACTTTTCGGAACGCGCAGTTGCTTCACAATGCTGCCGTCGCTTGCGTACTGGATGACCAGATACTCGGTCCTCTTAGCCATCATATCCTCCTTAACGTTAAACTCACCGAAGTTGGTTGCGAGAACATAGCGACATTCGTGCCGAGCACAGCATTATTCAGAGTGACCTCACACCCATCCATTGCTTGTCCACTAGACATACCGTCCGCACCCCTAACAACTCTGTAACCCTTTACGCGCTATAACACCCCTGTCGACAAAAGTGGTTAACGGGTTCTCAAAGATTGCAAAGCAATCTTCTGTCACCCCGACGGGTTCTCGAAGGGCGTATAACAGCGTCAAATGAGGGAACCGCCGAAACAACGTTAGATTAGGCGCAAGGGCCATCACCCCTTGTTCAGGCTTTACAACCGCAATGGTGGCGCCACCTATTTTATGACGGATACGATGAAGATACCGTAAACCCCCGCCAGCCAAATCATGGTGACGGGGCGTTTTGCGTGGTTAAACCAGCGGGCATAGCTTCCGCTTGGATTGACCTACATTATTGACGCGGCTATGAACGGTCTCCATCATCGAACAAAACCATCCAACACTTGCAATCCTGCCTGTCCTGTTGGACAAGGGTTAAACAGCTTTTTTCGGATGGACCCATGTCACTGACAGTCAAACAACAAGCCGGTTACTGGGGTGTCGGGATTGCCGTGTTTTTGCTGGCCCTCTGGGGGCTTGGAAATGTGATCCTGCCGTTCATCACCGGCATGGCGATTGCCTATTTTCTGGACCCGGTGGCAGACCGGCTGGAACGCTTGGGATTTAGCCGCGCGGCGGCTACGGCAACCATTACCTTTGCTGCCCTTATCCTTGCGATTCTGTTGGTGATTTTGCTGGTGCCGATGTTGATAGACCAAACCGTGGCCCTGTTCAAAGTGGCCCCAACCTATTTTACCCAAGCGCAATCGGTGCTGGCGAACCGGTTTCCAAGCCTGATGCAGGAGGGCTCGCCGATAAACCATGCGTTGCAATCCTTTGGCCAGACCATGCAAAACCAAACCGGAGCATTTGCCAAAGCCCTTCTGGCCTCGGCCTTTTCCATCATAGACGCGCTGATTTTTATCGTCGTCGCCCCGGTCGTGGCGTTTTACATGCTGTTGGACTGGGACAGAATGGTGGCAGTCATAGATGGCTGGTTGCCGCGCGATCATCTGGAAGTCTTGCGCCAACTGGCGCGCGAGGTCGATACGGTGCTGGCCGGTTTCGTGCGCGGGCAATTCACCGTCTGTGCTATCTTGGGCACGTTTTATGCCGTAGCCCTGATGCTGGTGGGGTTGCAGTTCGGTCTTGTGATCGGGCTGTTGGCGGGGCTGCTGACGTTTATTCCTTATGTGGGATCGGTTATCGGCGGTGTCCTGTCCATCGGTTTGGCCCTGTTCCAGTTCTGGAACACACCTGAATGGATTGTCGTTGTGGCGGTTATCTTTGTGGTGGGCCAGTTGGTCGAGGGCAATATCCTGTCCCCGAAACTGGTTGGCGGCTCGGTTGGCTTGCACCCCGTATGGTTGATGTTTTCGCTATCCGCTTTTGGCAGTCTGATGGGCTTTACCGGCATGTTGGTGGCGGTTCCTGTGGCCGCCAGTCTGGGCGTATTTTTCCGCTTCGGGGTGTCGCAATACTTGAAAGGCAAGCTTTACAAAGGCACGCACTCCGCGCAAACTGAAAGCGGTTCTGAAACCCCGCAAAGCAAAGAGTGAATAACGCGGATGTCGCAACAACTGATCTTTGACCTGCCGCCTAAAACCGCTTTCGGACGCGAGGATTTTTTTGTCTCGCCGGCAAATGACCGGGCGGTGAAAGTGATTGAAAACTGGCCGGAATGGCCGCTGGGAAAACTGGTTTTATGCGGACCCAATGGCTCGGGTAAATCGCATTTGGCGCATATCTGGGCCGAAAGTTCCGGTGCCATTGTTCTGGGCGCAAAACAACTGGCCTATGAGCGGCTGGAAACCTTGGCACAGCAGCCCGTAGCGGTTGAAGATGTGCATCTTATGGCAGGCAATGATGATGCCGAGGCCGCCCTTTTCCACCTTCACAACCTGATGCATCAGGCCGGGCACCCTTTGTTGATGACCGGGGTCGGGGCGATTGCAGGCTGGGATATTTGCCTGCCCGATCTGACCAGCCGTTTGCTGGGCAGCGAAGTGGCAATGCTGAACCCGCCTGACGACGCACTGTTGTCGGTGTTGCTGGTAAAACTGTTTTCTGATCGCCAAATCGTTGGAACCCCCGATTTGATCCATTATATCGTCACCCGTATGGACAGATCATTCGCGTTTGCAGGCGATTTGGTGCGGGCCTTGGACCGCGCATCGCTTGCCGGGAAAAAGCCGATCAGCAAACGTCTGGCAAAGCAGGTTCTGGACGGGATGCAAGGATGATGGCGGAATGGTAAACGCGGATTTTCTAAATGACAGCACGCCGCTCTCCCCGTTGATGGATTTGGAAAACAAGACCGGCCCGCAGCGTTTTTTTAACCGCGAGCTGTCGTGGCTGGCGTTTAACCGGCGGGTGTTGAAAATTGCCGAGGATGATCAAATTCCGCTACTGGAACGGGTTCGGATGCTGTCCATTTCTGCCAAGAATCTGGACGAGTTCTTTGTTGTGCGGGTGGCCGGTCTGGAACGTCTGGAACGCGCAGGCGATCACAATCCCACGCTTGACGGGCGCACACCCGAACAACAACTGGCCGGAATGGCGGTGGTGATCGATGCGATGATGCAGCACCAGCAAAACTGTTGGGCGACGTTGGAAACGGCAATGACTAAGGCCGGTATCACGCGCGCACGGCCCGCGGATTTAACCGGTGCAGAACGCGATTGGCTGGAAAATAAATACCTCGACAACGTACTGCCCTTGCTGCGTCCGGTGCGCATCGACCCCAATCACCCGTTCCCTTTCGTCCCTAACGCCACGCTGACGCTGGCCTACCGTTTGCAGCGGCGCAAAGCCCCGATGCCCCATGACGTGCTGCTGTCGGTGCCGCGCCACGTCAAAGCCGCCTATGTGCTGGAACCGCTTGAGGATAATAAAACCCGTTTTATTCTGATCGAAGACATTCTGGATATGTTTCTGGAAATGCTGTTTCCGAAATGCGAGGTGCTGGAACAGTGCACCTTTCGTCTGCTGCGCGACAGCAATATCGAAATCCACGAGGACGCGGATAATCTGATCGGCGAATTTGAAACCGCCTTGCAACAACGCTCGCGCGGGGATGTGATGCGCCTGTTTATCTCTAAAAACGGGGCGATACACTTGCCAAAAGTCGTCCAAACCGGCTGCGGGGCGGCGCAAAATTCGGTTGTTCCGATCACGGGGGTTCTTAATCTGGCGGATTATTCCGACCTGATTCTGAAACGCCACCCAGATTTGTTATGGGCCGAGTACCACCCGCGCCAACCGGAACGGGTGCGTGATTTCGACGGCGATATATTCGCCGCGATCCGGCAAAAAGACATGCTGCTGCACCATCCTTACGAGTCGTTCAACATCGTGATTGATTTCCTGCGCCAAGCGGTGCGCGACCCTTATGTGCTGGCGATCAAACAGACCCTATACCGCACCACATTCGAGTCCCCGATTGTCGAGGCCCTGATAGAAGCGGCACGCGCCGGCAAGAACGTTACCGCCATGATCGAGCTTAAGGCCCGTTTCGACGAAGCCGCCAATATCCGTCAGGCAAAGCTGCTGGTACAGGCTGGCGTGCAGGTGGTTTACGGCGTGCCGAACCTGAAAACACATGCGAAGCTTTCGACCGTGTTGCGCCGCGAAGGCGATGATCTGGTCGCCTATAACCATATCGGCACGGGCAATTACCACCCGCAAAACGCATTGATTTATACCGACCTTTCCCTGTTCACATGTAGCAAATCCATTGCCCGCGATGCTTCGAAGTTTTTCAATTATGTTTCCGGAGGTATCAAACCGAGCGGTCTTGAAAATCTGGCGATCTCGCCCGATGGCCTGAAGTCAAAACTGCTGAAACGCATTGAAAAAGAAGCGAAATTCGGGGAGAAAGGCTGCATTTGGGTGAAGTTGAATTCGTTGGTCGAGGATGAAATTATCGATGCGCTTTACGCCGCATCGCAAGCCGGGGTGAAAATTGATCTGGTGGTGCGGGGCACCTGTGCGCTGCGCCCCGGCATTCGGGGCCTTTCGGAAAATATCCGGGTGAAATCCATTGTCGGACGTTATCTGGAACATGCGCGCATCGTGTGTTTCGGCAACGGTTACGGCCTGCCATCAGCGGGTGCGCGGGTGTTTATCAGCTCGGCTGACTGGATGTACCGCAATATGAGCAAACGGGTAGAAGCCATGGCCGAGATTACCAATAAAACGGTTCACGCGCAGATATTGGGGCAGATTATGGCGGCCAATTTGGCCGATCAGCGCAATTCATCGGTGCTGCAACCGAATGGGACGTATCTAAAACACACCGCAGGTGGCAAGCGGCAGTTCGACTGTCACCGGTTTTTCATGGACCACCCGTCCTTGTCGGGGCGCGGTTTGGTCGGGGCCAAAGACGTGCCGGAACTGGCGCATGGCTATGATGGCTGAGCCTGCAAAAACCGCTGTCATTGATGTGGGCTCGAACTCGGTACGGCTGGTGGTCTACTTTGGTGCCGCGCGCGCGCCTTTGCAGTTTTTTAACGAAAAAGTGGTGTGCGGCTTGGGGCGCGGGTTGGCGGACAGCGGCGTGTTGCATGGGGGGGGACGCAAACGTGCGCTTGACGCCATCCGCCGCTTTGTCGGAATTGCCGAACGCATGGGGGTCGGCAACATTCACACGGTGGCTACCGCCGCCGTGCGCAACGCCCGCGACGGGGCTGAGTTTTGTGATCAGGTTTTGGCTGAAACCGGTCTGAAACTGCGGGTTGTTTCGGGCGCAGAAGAAGGGGCCTTGTCGGCCAAGGGCGTGTTTTTTTGCCGCCCCAAGGCCAAAGGTCTGGTTTGCGATATGGGCGGCTCGTCGATGGAACTGGCGCATATCGAAAACGGGCAGGTGCCCCTGTCAAAAACCGCCGATCTCGGCCCCTTGCAGCTACAGAATATTGAAAACGAAGATGCGCTGGGCAAAGAAATAGAAGCGCAACTGACCGCGTTGACCAAGGGTTTCAAACCGCCCGAAACGCTTTATCTGATCGGCGGCACCATTCGCGCCATTGCCGCTTTGGACATGGCGCTGAAAGCCTACCCTCTTGATGTTCTGAACGAATATAGCGTGCCGCTAGAGGATTTCAGGGGCCTGCTGCACTGGATCATCAACACCGATCTGGCCCGCATTGAAGCCATGGGGGCAGTTTCCCCTGATCGCTTGGCCCATGTCAAAATCGTGTCGCGGGTGTTGCTGGGGGTGTTGGAAAAAGTCCCCCCGCGACAGATCAGATTTTCGTCCTTCGGCATTCGTGAAGGCGTTCTTTTCGAAAATATGTCCCCGCGGGTTCAACGCCGCGATCCGCTGATCGAGGCTTGCCAGTTTTTTGAACACTCTAACGCCCGGTTCAAGGATTTCGGCACGACTTTATATGCATGGGTACTGCCCGTGTTCGGCAGGCCGGATGAAAAGCGCAACCGCCTGATCTGGGCCGCGTGTCTGTTGCACGATGTCACTTGGGCCGCGCACCCAAGTTACCGCGCCGAGGCCAGTTTCGACTATGCAACACGGGCCAATCTGGCGGGGCTGGATCACACGGAACGCATCTTTCTGGCCGTCGCCCTGATCCACCGTTACAAAAACAATCACGGGGTTGAGCGGCTGGCCGACCTGAATGTTCTTTTGTCCGAAGCCGAGCAAACCAAGGCCGAAGTTCTGGGCCGCGCCATGCGTCTGGGCGCCATGCTGGGCGGCCCCGATGTGGCCCATATGGGGCAGTTGCAAGTGCAAGACGGGCAGTTGATCCTGACCATTGACCGCGACAGTGCGGGGTTGATAGGCGAAGTGGTGGAACACCGCTTGCAAGCCTTGGCCAAGGCTTTGAATAAAACCGCAACGCTGAAGATTGCATAATGCGTTTGGGAATTGCCCTTCAGCCGTAATTCGCCTAGACAATCCAAGAAGTCGGAAAACCCAAGATCGGAGCTTTTGCCCATGCGTATGTCACGTTACTTTTTGCCCATCCTGAAAGAAAATCCTGCGGATGCGCAGATTGTCAGCCACCGCCTGATGCTGCGCGCAGGGATGATCAAACAGGCGGCCTCGGGGATATATTCATGGCTGCCCATGGGCTTCAAGGTCTTGCGGAAACTGGAAAATATCGTGCATGAAGAACAGGCCCGCGCCGGTCATATCGCAATGCTGATGCCGACCTTGCAATCTGCGGATTTGTGGCGCGAAAGCGGGCGTTATGACGATTACGGCAAGGAAATGCTGCGTATCACCGACCGCCATGGCCGCGATATGCTTTACGGCCCAACCAACGAAGAACTGATCACCGATATTTTCCGCAGCGCGGTCACATCCTACAAAGACCTGCCGAAAACGCTCTATCACATCCAGTGGAAATTCCGCGATGAAGTACGCCCGCGTTTCGGGGTGATGCGGGGCCGCGAGTTTTTGATGAAGGACGGCTATAATTTTGACATCGACAAGCCTGCGGCGATGCACGCCTACAACCGCCATCTGGTCAGCTACCTGCGCACCTATGAACGCATGGGGCTGAAAGCCATTCCGATGCGCGCCGACAGCGGCCCCATCGGCGGCGATGACACCCACGAGTTTCTGGTGTTGGCGGATACCGGCGAGTCGGAAGTGTTCTATGACAGTGAAATTCTGGATTTGACCCTTGGCGACCGCGAAGTGGATTTTGACAACTGGGATCAATGTGCAGGCATCATGAAAGAGTGGACAACACCCTATGCCCGCACCGATGAAACCCATGATGAGGCTTTGTTCAACCAAGTGCCGGAAGCGCGGCGCAAGGTTTCGCGTGGTATTGAAGTGGGGCAGATTTTCTACTTCGGCACCAAATATTCGGCGGCGATGGGCGCCAGTGTGGTCAACTCCGAAGGTAAACAGGTGCCGGTTCATATGGGATCACACGGCATCGGTGTGTCGCGATTGTTGGGGGCGATCATCGAGGCCAGCCATGACGATAACGGTATCATCTGGCCTGAGGGGGTGACACCTTTCGGGGTCGGGATTGTCAACCTCAAGCAAGGCGACAATGAAGCCGACGCCGCCTGCGAGGCACTTTATAAATCCGCCACCGCTTTGGGGCTTGATCCGATATACGACGACCGCAAGGAACGCGCCGGCGGCAAGTTTGCCACCATGGATCTGATCGGCATCCCGTGGCGCATCACTGTGGGGCCGCGCGGCTTGAAAAACGGCGTGGTGGAACTGACTTCGCGCAAGTCGGGTATCAGCGAAGAACTGTCCCCCGAACAGGCGTTGGAACGTTTAACCCAGATTTACGCAGGCCACTAAATGGCGGGGCTGGCCAAATGGGCGGGCGGATTGGTGTTCGGGGCGGCCTTGTCGCAATTCCCGGAATATTCGCAACAATATGTCCAGCGCATGGGTGGGGCCTTGGCCGAGCTACAAACCGTGATGGCGGATTTCGATACCTCTGCCAAAGCATCGGGTTACACCCGGGATGCGGCTTTGGCGGCGATGACGGGGACTGATTTTCTATCCGCCCGCCAAGCGGATATGCGCCGCACATTTGCCCGTTTCGATAGGCTGCAATCGGATTATTCACGCCTGAAAGACGCCAACGCCTTTCAAAGGCTTGCTTATGTGGCGCGGCTGCGTGACACTCAGATCATGCGCGGCACAGCAAAAGATTTCAAACCGGCGCTTCCCCTGACCCTTGAAGGCGCAGGGGCGGCAGGTTTTGGCTTTCTATTCGGCTACGGCGGGCTTGCAGGTGCCGGACGCATGCGCCGCCGCAAACGAAAACAGGTTGCCGCATGAAACCGCGCTCGACAAAACCTTTTGCCGCTTTTGAGTGGATGATCGCATGGCGGTATATCCGCGCAAAACGCCGTGAAGGCGGGGTTAGTGTGATGACATGGATTTCGCTAATCGGTATCGCGCTGGCGGTGTTTGCCTTGATCGCCACATTGGCGGTGCGCTCGGGTTTTCGGGTCGAGTTCGTCAATACCATCTTGGGCGCAAACGCGCATGTTTCGGTCTATGTCTCGCCGCATCTTGATCCGCAAGGGGTGACGATACGCACTTTTTCCGATTATGAAACAAAACTGAACCGGATCAAACAGGTAAAGGGCGTGACCCGCGCCGCCCCGATTGTAAAAGCCCAGGTCATGGCCACCGCCAATGGGCAAAATAGCGGGGTCGAGGTATTCGGTGAACGCATCGCCGATCTTAAAACCCTGCCGCTGATTTCCAAACCGCTGACAAGCTACGGCAGCATTGACGACTTCGACCAAGGTGTCGCCATCGGTACCGGTGTGGCGCGTGAATTGGGGCTAAGTATCGGCGATACGATCACGCTGATCTCGCCTGACGGGGTGAAAACCGCCTTTGGCACCAGCCCGCGCGTGGATAGTTTCAAGGTGGTTTATATCTTCGATGTGGGCCGCTATGATATTGATCGCACACGGCTTTATATGCCACTGGCGGATGCGCAAACCTTCTTTAACCGCGAAGGCCGGGTCGATGAGTTCGAAGTGATGGTCGCAGACCCCGATAACGTCAATAATATGACGGCAGCCTTGATGCAGGCGGCAGGGCCGCGCAGCCTGACTTGGACTTGGCTTGATGCCAGCGGGGCGTTCCTGAACGCTTTGAAGATGGAGGACAATATCATGTTCATAATCCTGTCAATTCTGGTTTTGCTAGCCTCGATGAACATTATCTCGGGCCTGATTATGCTGGTAAAAAACAAAACCCGCGATGTTGGTATTTTGCGCACAATGGGCCTGACGGAAGGCTCGATCTTGCGGATATTCTTTATCTGCGGCGCATCCATCGGTGTGACAGGTACCATTATCGGCGTCATTCTGGGTTGTCTTTTCGCGATCTATATCGACCCTATTTTCAATGTCATCAACGCGTTGGCCGGTGGCGGTGTTTGGGACCCGTCGATGCGGTTACTGTCAAAACTTCCCGCAAAACTGGTGCCAATAGACGTGCTAAAAGCCGTGTCGCTGTCGCTGGGGCTGTCCTTTAGCGTTACCATTTTTCCGGCACGTCGAGCCGCCCGCCTGAACCCGGTCGAGGCCTTGCGCAATGAATGATGTATTGACCCTGCAAGACATCTCGAAAGCCTATAATCGCGGCCAGCCGGGTGAAGTTATTGTTCTTAAAGACGCCAGTATTACCCTTAAACCCGGCGAAGTGGTCGGTCTGATTGCGCCCTCGGGTGCCGGCAAATCGACCTTGCTGCATATCGCGGGCTTGCTGGATACGCCCGACACCGGGCAGGTGGCGATAGCGGGGCAGGATCAAACTGGAAAATCCGATCGGCGGCGCACCCGAACGCGGCGGGGAGACGTCGGTTTTATCTATCAGTTTCACCACCTGTTGCAGGAATTTTCAGCACTGGAAAACGTGGTTTTACCGCAGCTTGCCAATGGTGTGCCGAAATCGCAGGCCGTGGCCCATGCGCAAGCTTTACTGGAGAAAATCGGCCTGCAAGACCGCATAAACCACCGCCCTTCGGAACTGTCAGGGGGCGAGCAACAACGGGTGGCATTTTGTCGGGCCTTGGCCAATAAGCCGAAACTGTTGCTGGCGGATGAACCTACCGGAAACCTTGATCCCGCCACCTCGGATACTGTGTTCGATGCGCTGATGGAACTGGTGCGCGATACCGGCTTGTCGGCACTGATTGCCACCCATAATCTGGAACTTGCCAAACGCATGGACAGGGTCGTGCGGCTGGAAAACGGCGGTTTGGTCGCGGTCAACCCTCGCAGATAGCTTGCAGCTTCAGCCATTCCGGGTCGGTCAATATCGGTTGATATACGCCTTTAACCGGATCGTCTTTTTCCAAAGTGCTGTTGTTCAAAACGCGGGCAAACGGCGTGCTTGAAATATCCGCCACCTGAAAGCGTTTCAGCAAGGTTTGCGCATCGGGCAAGATCAGGGGCTTTGTCATCTGTTGTTCGGCAAAGCGCGCCAGTATTTTAGCGCCGATATTCTCGGTTATCAGAAATGACAGTGTTTTTATGGAACCTGCTTGCAAAAACAGGTTGCGCAAGGCGGGGGTTTTATCTTGCAGGGTGCTTTCCATCAGCACAAACCCCGCTAGCACTTCGGGTTCGGGAAATCTTTCCACCAGACTGCGGTTCAGCAGAATGATCCTGCCCGGCAAATGTATGCTGTAACGCGCCCCCAGATCGGCAATGAACACAGTATCGCCGCTGTTTCCAACAAGCCGGTTTTCCAGTTTTCGAATGATAGGGTCTGTCACACCCGAGCGACAGGGTTGGCCGGAATATTGGGTGATATAGGGCATCAGCTTTTCCCCGATTTCGCGGGCTTTAGTATCCGAAATAACCCCGACTGCATAATCCGCAAGTGCACCCGGCAACCATAAAGTCGCCAAAAGGCTAAATAAAACAACGGTTAATCCGATAGAAAGTAAACGAATACGGCCCCGTTTCAATTTTGGTTTGTGAAGGGCCTTGCGCAGTTTTTTAATGGCGTGGTTCATCGTTGGGTCGCTGATTTCCAGCGTCTCGAAACCGGCTTTATCGGGGGCATAAATCACCCGTTCGTCATCGGCATCGATGATTTGCACCGCATCAAGTGCCCAATGGGTCAGTGGTGTATCCAGATTGTCGGACAAGACCAGACTGGCATTGCCAAAAGACACGATAACCTCTTTTTTCTGAGAGGTTTCGGTTTCTTTCCAAAGTCCAAGGCTTTCCAGCCGTTCAAATTTTTCAAGTGCAGTCATTCGCCTGTCTGACCTTTTTGCGGCCTTATCATTGGGCGCAGTATAACCGGAAATAGGCCTGCTCGCCAGTGCTAACTCGGCGGTTGAGATTGCCCTATATGCAGGGTAGCGTCACCCCATGATTATATCACATGGCCGTAAATATATCTTTGTTCACATCCCCAAAACCGGGGGGACATCCCTAAGTCTGGCATTGGAATCGAAAGCGATGAAGGATGACATTTTGATCGGTGACACGCCAAAAGCCAAAAACAGGCGCACCCGCATCAAGCCCCTGCAAGCCTCTGGCCGGTTGTGGAAACATGCCCGCCTTCGGGATATTTACGGGCCGGTGACACAAGCGCAGATCGAAAGCTATTTCGTGTTTACCATTGTGCGTAATCCGTGGGACAGGATGGTGTCCTATTACCATTGGCTAAAGGCGCAAAGTTTTGATCATCCAGCGGTGGGCATTGCCAAAATCTGTGATTTCACCGATTTTTTGCACGATCCTTCTATCCGGTTAACCCTGCAAAATGACGGTGCCAGCACTTATGTGTCCGACAAAGACGGGGTTGATCGTTGTAATTTATATTTACGCATGGAACATCTGGCAGAGGATACAAACCGCTTAGGCCGAAGCCTTGACTTGAAATTACCCGACCTGCCACATCACAATCCGTCGCTTAGACGGCAAGACTATACGCCTTATTATGATGCGCAAAGCCAAGCCCTGATCGCGGGGGTGTTCGCCAAGGATATTCAGAAATTCAGCTACAGCTTTTAGGCTGTCTGGCTGCTTTTGGCTTTTTCAAGCCATTCGACCCCTGCGCGCAACTGCACTTTCAGTTCCGCAATCGCAACATCCAGTTCTGCGCGTTGGCTTTCCATCGCCGCAAGCCGCTCTTTTCCCAGATCATAGGTGCGCTGGATCTGGGTCTTTTGCTGGTCGCCCATGTAATAAAGATCAAGTAATTCGTGGATGTCATTAAGCGAAAAACCAAAGCGTTTGCCGCGTAGAATCAGCCTTACCCGCGCCTGTTCACGCTTGGTATAAAGCCGCTTCTGGCCTTCACGAATGGGCGCGATCAACTCTTTATCTTCGTAAAAACGCAATGTTCTGGCGGTGACCTGATACAGATCGCACATTTGCCGGATTGTCAGCAGCTTATCCATTTAGAAAACCTATGTTCTTCCAAGAACGGTCTAATAACGTAGCGTAAGCGGATCAAGCAAGCAAAGCCGGTTCGCGAAAGTTACCTAACGTCATTTCCCCAAGGCGGCCATTGTTTGTTTGCGCAAATCATTCAGCTCCCCAATGGTTTCTTCAAGTTGCAGCTTGCGGTATTCCAGTTCTTTGATCTGGCTTCCGGACAATTCAAGCCAGGCTTCCATTTGGGTCTTGTGATTGGTATCCTGATCGTAAAGTTCCAGCCATTGGCGTATTTCTTCCAGTGAAAACCCGAACCTGCGCCCCCGCAGGATCAGTTCCAGACGCGCCATTTCGCGCGTGCCATACAAGCGTGTGCGGCCTTTCTTGCCGGGTTGAAGCAATTCGATATATTCGTAATAGCGCAATGTTCTGGGCGTGACATCGAACTTTGCGCACATTTCTTTGAGTGTCATCTTGTCTTGATCTGTCATACCGGCTCCAGGATTGGTGCAAGTTTATTGGATTTTCCCATAATTTCAAGCTCAACCAGAATTAGCTGGAAAATAACGCGGTCGAAAGCGGCAATTAGAGCTTGCGAATTTTACGCCATCGGAAATAGTGGGGCCAAAGGCTATGCCAGCCCCATTCAAGGTCAGAGGTCACATGTCCAGATCCCCCAAAGATATTGCCCAGCATTTTGCAACCGCCCTGCCGCATTGCAAAGAACTGGATATGCGTATGGATGTGCTGGAGCCATCCCGCGCGGTCATGTCGATGCCTTACGACGAACGCCTGATCGGCGACCCGGCGACAGGCGTGATCCACGGTGGCGCGGTGTCGGCCCTTATGGACAGTTGCGGCGGGGCTTCAGTCTTCATGCACCCCGATAATGGCGGCGCATCGGTGACGCTGGATTTGCGGATTGATTATATGCGCCCCGCCAAGCCGGGATTGTGTATCCATGCAGAATCGCATTGTTTTCACGTCACCCGCAACGTCGCCTTTGTGCGGGTTGTCACTTGGGCGGAAAGCAAAGACGTACCGGTTGCAACCGCAACAGGCGCGTTTTCCTTCACCCATAAAAGCAAAGGACACAGGCCATGACGCGGGAGAAACCGGAACCCTTGCAGGTGATCAAAGAACGCCGCGACGCCGCTTTGCTGCGTCTTGTGGGGGCCGTGCCCTATATCCGCTTCATGGGCATCAGTTTTCAGCGGCGCGGCGACGAGCTGACCGCGACTATGGCCTATGCCGATATGCTGATCGGCAATCCGACAGTACCGGCCATTCACGGCGGGGCCACGGCGGCATTTCTGGAAACCGCCGCTATTATCGAATTGGCATGGGCCGAGATTTGGGCCAAAACTGAAGCGGGGAAACTCAGCGGCGCGGATATTGCCGCCCTGCCGTTTCCCACCCTGCCCAAAACCATTGATTTCACCACAGATTATCTGTCGGTGGGCCACCCGCGCGATGTCTATGCCCGGGCGCGCATCAACCGCTCGGGGCGGCGGTATGCCTCGGTGCATGTGGAAGCATGGCAGGACAACCGCGCCAAACTGGTGGCGCAAGCCACAGGGCATTTCCTGATGCCGCCCAAGGATGGCTGACCGCCTGACCCACAAACGCATCCTGACCATCGCCTTTCCGATTGTTCTGTCAAACGCAACCGTGCCCATATTGGGGGCGGTCGATACCGGTGTGATCGGGCAACTCGGTGCCGCAGCCCCCATCGGGGCGGTGGGGCTGGGTGCGATCATCCTGTCCAGCCTTTACTGGGTGTTCGGCTTTTTGCGCATGGGCACCACCGGCATGACGGCGCAGGCCATAGGCGCAAAAGACGCGCCCGAAACAGCAGCCCTTCTAAGCCGTTCGCTGATGATCGGTATCACCGCAGGGCTGGCCATCATCCTGTTGCAAATCCCGCTGTTCTGGGCCGCTTTCAAACTGGCCCCTGCCTCTGGTGAGGTGGAAACACTGGCCCGCACCTACCTGAAAATCAGGGTGTTTTCCGCCCCTGCCGCCATCGCGCTTTACGGTATCAACGGTTGGCTTATCGCACATGAGCGCACGCGGTTGGTGCTGGTTTTGCAGTTCTGGATGAACGGGCTGAACATCACGCTTGATTTGCTCTTTGTGCTAACATTCCATTGGGGCATCGAAGGCGTGGCCACGGCCACATTCCTGGCCGAATGGAGCGGGCTTGGCCTTGGCTTGTGGCTGTCCCGCGCAGGCCTTGCCAGCGGCTTGTGGCGCAATTGGGGGCAAATTTTCGACCCGCTAAAACTGCGCCGCATGGCGGTGGTCAACGGCGACATCATGCTGCGTTCGGTCATGTTACAAGCCGCTTTCACATCCTTCCTGTTTCTAGGTGCACGGTTTGGCGATACCACACTCGCCGCCAATCAGGTGCTGCTGCAATTCATGTATATTACCGCCTATGCAATGGACGGTTTTGCCTATGCCGCCGAAGCCTTGATCGGGCAATCATTGGGGGCCCAAAACCGTACCGTGTTTCGGCGCAGCGTCTATTTGACCAGCTTTTGGGGGGTGGTCATCACACTCGTATTCACCCTTGCCTTTTGGCTTTGGGGCTTTTGGGCCATCGACGTGATGACCACGGCCCCGGATGTGCGACTGGAAGCCAGACGCTACATGCCGTGGATGGTTTTGGCGCCCTTGGCGGGCGTTGCCTGCTGGATGCTTGACGGTATCTTTATCGGGGCCACAAGAACGGCGGATATGCGCAATATGATGCTGATTTCGGTGATCGTCTATGTCGCCAGCCTGTTGCTGCTTCTGGGGCCATACGGCAATCACGGGCTTTGGGCCAGTCTGCTGTTGTTCTTTGTTGCACGCGGGCTGACACTGGGCTGGAAATATCCCGGACTGGAAGCCTCTGTCGGGCAATCCTGATCCTAAATTACGCGAAGCTCATCATATGAAATCATGACATGTGTTTGATAGGCTGGTCTATTTTTCAGGCGATCATAATATGCTTCCAAGGCAGGAAAAGTAGCGCGTTCGATTTCAATGTCGTAGTATCTGAATAAAACATGACCCAATTGGATGTCGGCAACGGTCAAATTGCTTCCTGCAAGGTAATCTGACGTTGTCAGTTGTTGATCGGCGATCAAAAGATTGTTTTCTAATGATTTTACCGCATTTTGAATGGCGGCGTGATCTTGGTCCTTTGGTGCCGTCCTGACCGCGCACCAAAATATCGGGCTTGTAAAGTTCATAGCGATATTTAACTTTGACCATTCAGCCCATTTGTCAACATTGCTTCGTGCCAATAACTCTGTTGGCCAAAAGGCATCATTCGCATAACGAGTGGCAAGATATCTTAAAATGGCACCTGTTTCCCATAGTGGATCATTCGTGCCATCCTGTAAAACGGGAATTGTTTGATTTGGGTTCATTGCCTTGAACCCTGCCGTATCTGTGCCGCCATAAATATGCCCGGTATCATAACGTTCATATTCAAGTTCCAGCTCACCGATACACCACATAAGTGCTTGAACGTTTGATGATGTTTTCCGCCCCCAAACCTTAAGCATCTATATCTTCCAAAATTGATCTACATTTTATGTATACTATGCTTAGTCGTAAACCAAACTATCAAATTAAGGATTAAAGAATATCCAGCACCGCTTCCGGTGGCCGCCCGAGCGCGGCTTTGCCGTTGTGTATAACCACGGGTCGCTCAATCAGAATAGGGTGTTCCAGCATGGCATTGATCAGAACGTCCGGCGCATCCGCCTTTGATAATCCCGCCTCTTTGAAGCGTGCATCTTTGGTGCGCATCAGATCAATTGCACCGATGCCCAGCATATTCAGTGCGGCGGTGATCTCGGCCTTTGAAGGGGGCGCCTTCACATAATCCACAATCACAGGATCAAAACCTTTATGCTTTAATAGCTGCAACGTCTGACGTGACTTCGAGCACCGTGGATTGTGCCAAATTGTTGGTTCTGTCATAGAAATTTGTCCCTTTCACTGCCAATCGCCTGCTTAATGTTGTCATACCCGTCCTGTTCCAGCAACCGGTCAAGCCCTTTGGAGATCTGGTTGACCAGTGAAAACCCGCCGTAAACCAAAGCCGTGTAAAGCTGCACCGCACTGGCCCCCGCCTTGATCTTGGCATAAGCCTGTTCTGCACTTGCAATACCGCCAACCCCGATCAGCGGCACGTCATCGCCCAACAACTGCGAGAACCGCGCCAACACGGCTGTCGACATATAAAACAGCGGTGCCCCCGACAGACCCCCGGTTTCATGCGCGTGTTCACTTAACAACCCATCGCGGGTGACGGTTGTGTTGGTGGCGATCACCGCATCTATTCGCGACATCCGTGCAACATAGGAAATGTCCTCTATATCTGTCGGAGTCAGATCAGGCGCGACTTTCAGGAAAATCGGGATTTTCACATCCAGATGATCGCGGGTTTCCATCACACCGGAAACCAGCGCACTTAACGCACTGCGGCCTTGCAAATCGCGCAGTTTCTCGGTGTTGGGGGACGACACATTAATGGTGGCGAAATCCACATAAGGCCCGCAGGTTTCCAGCACTTTGACGTAATCAATGGCGCGGTGCGAACTGGTCTTGTTGGCCCCGATGTTCACCCCGACAATGCCGCTATCGGGCCGTTGCGACAACCGGTTGGCAATCACCCGCATACCATCATTGTTGAAGCCGAACCGGTTGATCGAGGCGCGATCTTGCGTCAACCGGAACAGCCGCGGTTCGGGATTGCCGCTTTGCGGTTTCGGGGTGGCTGCCCCGACTTCCAAAAAGCCGAACCCGACTTTCAACAGTGGGGCTATGGCCTGCGCATTTTTATCAAAGCCCGCCGCCAACCCAACAGGATTAGGCAGATCAAGCCCCGCCAAAGTGCTGCGAAGGCGTGGCGAGGTATAAGGGCCGCGACCGCCCACCAACCCCATATTCAGCGATTTGATCGCCAGCTTGTGGCCCAGTTCGGGATCCATCCTGTTGACCGTCGCCAGCCCGATTTTTTCAATCAACCACATATTATTTCCTTGGGGAACCGGTGTTGCCCGTCAACACAAGGCAGCGGTTTTGCCCAGTGGACATCCGCTATTTTCAGGGTCGCATACAGATGCGGAAACAAAGCCCCGCCGCGTGACACCTGCCATTTCAAAGCAGCACCAAACCGGTCTGTTTCACAAGCTAGAAGCATCAAATCTTCAAGGCCGGAAAAATGCTTGGCTGCGGTTTCGGTGGCTTGTTCGGCGGTCGAGAAATGGATAAAACCGTCCTGCAAATCAACCGGTGCACCACGGGTTTTGCCTGCCGTCTGAAACGCGGCCCACTCATCTTTACGCAGTATTTTATATATCAACATGCCATTCAGATGCCGTGCGTTATTGTTTTGGTCAAGCCTAAAGCAAACAGCATCGTGTAATTGTGCCGGTTGTTGTAAAAACTATAGTGCGGTTTTTGTTTTTTTATTACCATCGGGGCAAACCACTCTTACAGGGGGGGGGATGTAATGGTTCTATCCAAAACACCCGATTTATTGGAAGTCATCAAGCGGGTGAACAAAGCACACGGCTTGAGGCCAACCTGAATATCCCGCTGACAAACAACGTGTCAGTGTCGCCCGGTGTTATTTATCATAGATATAGCAAGAATCAGATTGAATCTGATTTTTTGCTTGCAGTCCTGCGTTTAGTCTGGAGCTTCTGACCCCAAAGAATTTTACCTGACACAGGCGTCAAGTCAGCCATACAGCGTTTGCAAGCCTTCGAAGAATTTCGATGGGTCGCGCTGTAGTCGTTTATGCATACGCCTGGCTTCGATGCCGTTTCGCTTCATACGGTTGGGTTTTGCCGATATAGCATCCGATCTGCTTTCACCCCCGTTACGGGATGGGGATGCAATGTGGCTGCTCATTGATAATGTACCATTCATTGCCATTGGTCTGTTCTTTCAGCTATGCCCGCTTTGGTGCGGGTCTTTCTAGTTATGCCAATCAGGCTGTGTGAAAACTGTGGCATAAATCGGGCCAATCAAGGGTAAGTACATGGTCTTTTAGACAAGTTTCATCGGGCTGGATTTACCCTGAAAACCTTCCAATTGGCCCAAATATCCAGTCAAATATCTGTCATACGCGCAGAGCACGCGGTGTGTGCGCCGATCATACGTCGAATTTAGCGTAAATCGGGGGGGGTTGCTTCGGCTTTCAGGGCTGCGATCACTTCTGTCAAATCCTGCACCGATGTTCGTTTGTCGCCCAGACGGCGCACGGAAACGGTGCCCTCTTCAACTTCACGCATTCCCACCGCCAGAATAACCGGCACCTTGCCCAAAGAGTGTTCGCGCACCTTGTAATTGATCTTTTCGTTGCGCGTGTCGGCTTCCGCCCGCAGGCCCGCCGCCCGCAGTTTCGCTACCGTTTTTGTCACATAGTCATTGGCGTCCGAAACAATCGAGGCCACAACCACCTGACGCGGGGCCATCCACAACGGGAAACGCCCCGCATAGTTTTCAATCAGCACACCCAGGAAGCGTTCAAACGATCCTAATGTGGCGCGGTGCAGCATTACGGGACGGTGTTTGGCCCCGTCTTCTCCGACATATTCCGCATCCAACCGTTCGGGTAGCACAAAGTCCGCCTGCAAGGTTCCCAACTGCCATTCCCGTCCAATTGCGTCGGTTAGTTTAAAGTCCAGTTTAGGCCCGTAAAAAGCCCCTTCACCTGCGTCGATCTCGTAAGGTAAATCCAGCTTTTGAATGGCACTTTCAAGCGCGGTTTCCGCCTTGTCCCAGACCGCGTCGGAGCCGGCGCGCACGTCGGGGCGGGTGGAGAATTTTATGTCGAAGCTGTCAAAGCCCAAGTCTTTGTAAACGCTTGATAAGAGCTCGATGAATTTCTTTGTTTCCGAGGCAATTTGATCTTCGGTGCAAAAGATATGCGCATCATCCTGGGTAAAGCCGCGCACCCGCATCAGCCCGTGCATCGAGCCCGAGCTTTCATAGCGGTGGCAAGAGCCAAACTCGGCCAGTCGCAAGGGCAGATCGCGGTAGCTTTTCATACCCTGATTATAAACCTGAACATGGCATGGGCAGTTCATCGGTTTCAGGGCATTTACCCGCTTTTCATTGGCATGCTCTTCGTCAATTTCGGTGATGAACATATTCTCGCGGTATTTTTCCCAGTGACCGGATGCTTCCCACAATTTGCGGTCAACGATTTGGGGTGTGTTGATCTCAAGATAGCCATCTTTGATTTGGCGACGGCGCATGTAATCCTGCAAAACACGGTAAAGCGTCCAGCCGTTCGGATGCCAGAACACCATGCCGGGGGCCTCTTCCTGGATATGGAACAAGTCCATTTCACGACCCAGCTTGCGGTGATCGCGCAAGGCGGCCTGTTCCAACATGTGTAGATGCGCTTTCAGGTCTTCCTTGTTTTTGAAAGCAACCCCGTAAATGCGTTGCAGCATCGCATTGTCGCTGTTGCCGCGCCAATAGGCCCCGGCCACCGACATCAGCCTGAAAGCATCGCTTGGCACCTGACCCGTATGCACCAGATGCGGCCCCCGACACAGATCCTGCCAATCCCCATGCCAATACATCCGCAGGTCTTCGCCTTCGGGGATCATGCTGATCAGCTCGACTTTATAGGGTTCATTATTGTCTTCATAAAACTTGATGGCGCGGGCGCGATCCCATGTTTCAGTACGCACCAGATCACGTTTATTGATGATCTCGCGCATCTTTTT
This sequence comes from Rhodobacterales bacterium, assembly GCA_045046705.1. Classification (GTDB taxonomy): domain Bacteria; phylum Pseudomonadota; class Alphaproteobacteria; order Rhodobacterales; family Rhodobacteraceae; genus Amylibacter. The sequence continues at coordinate 26,443 of JASFZB010000077.1, forward strand.
TTCAATGATGGTCAGGTCTTCGGATGAAAACGGCTCTTTGCGGTCAAAATCGTAATACCAGCCGTTGTTGATAACCGGGCCGATGGTGACCTTCACGTCTGGCCAAAGTTCTTGCACCGCACGCGCCATGATATGGGCGCAATCGTGGCGGATCAGTTCCAAGGCTTGGGCGTTATCCTGCATGGTGTGGATGGCAAAATCGGCATCCGTATCAATGGGGCGCGACAGGTCGCGGTGTTCGCCGTTGACGCTGCAACTGATCGCTTTTTTGCCCAGAGATTTGGAAATATCTCTTGCCACATCCATGCCGGTGATGCCTTCGGGATAGCTGCGCTTGTTACCGTCGGGAAGGGTAAGGGTAATGTCGGCCATGGGGCTGTTCCTCGTCATTTTGGCGCCTACGAAACGCCCGGTTGCGGTATGGGGGATAAATGAATTCTGGGCGGCAAAAAGTCAACATCGAAAATGACACGCATGGGGTGTTGCGCATCGGGGGCATCAGAAAATACGCTGGATAAACCAGAAAACTAGTTTAGTAGATGATCCAATATTCAGATTGAAAGCCATGGGGTATACCAATGTCAGAGCCAACTATATTTGAAACTCTATCGGGCCGTAAAATCGCTTATCGCAAAACATCAGGAATCGGCCCCGGTGTGGTGTTTCTGGGCGGCTTCAAGTCTGATATGGAAGGCACCAAAGCGGTTTATCTGGAAAGCTGGGCGCGCGATACCGGGCGGGCTTTTTTGCGGTTTGATTATTCCGGACACGGGGCGTCATCAGGCCGTTTTGAAGACGGCTCAATCGGGGAATGGGCCGATGATGCGCAACAGCTTATCGAACGGCAGACAGAAGGCCTGCAGATACTGGTGGGCTCTTCCATGGGGGGCTGGATCGCCCTGTTGATGGCCAAGCGTATCGCGCAAAAAATCGCCGGTCTTGTCGGCATTTCCGCCGCCCCCGATTTTACCGAAGACAGCATGTGGGCAAACTTTACCGATGTGCAAAAACAAACCATTCTGGCCGATGGGTGCCTGGCACTGGAAAGCGACTATTCGGATGCGCCTTATATCATCACCCGCAAACTGATTGAGGATGGCCGCACCCAACTGGTTTTGCGTACACCGTTAAGTCTGCCGTTTCCGGTGCGTCTGTTGCACGGTACGGCGGATGCCGATGTGGATATGTCGGTGCCCCTGCGTCTGCTGGATCATGCACAGGGTGATGATCTGCGCTTGACGTTGGTGAAATGTGCCGATCACCGATTTTCGGAGCTTGATCATCTGGCAATGATCCGCCGTGCGATCCATTCGGTAACAATGCGGGCCTAGGTCCTGACCCTTATGTATCTATGATCTGCTATATTTCCCCCGATCCATTGGTTTGCAAGCCCATGGATCGGGGAGGTGCACACCGCCTGACCCTTGTGGCATGACCACGTTTTCTAGAGTGGTGGTACCTTCTCTTTCGTCTATCTCGAACAGTTGATTGGGGCCGTTTTACGGCCCCCGTAGCATAAGAAAGGGAATACGATTATGACACAAAATACGCGCTTTGTCGGCATCGATGTGGGGAAATTCGAGTTTTGCGTTTATCGCGCAGATTTGGAACAACCTTTTTCGCGGCCCAACACCAAAGCAGTCCATGCAGAACTGGCTCAGAGGCTTGGTGATCCTGCAGGCCAGACTATTGCGCTTGAACACACTGGCGGGTGCGAATGGGCATTGTGGGAAGCTCTGGAATACGCAGGGTTTGATGTGCGTCAAGTATCAGCGGCCCATGTGAGGAATTTTGCACGATCTCTGGGTAATCTGGCCAAAACCGACCCGCTGGATGCCCGCATGATTGCCCGTTTTATGGCCTTCCGACCTGATGCGGGGTGGCAATTTCCACCAAAAATAGTTTGCGAACTCAATGTGTTAACCACAAAGAGGCGCCAGTTTGTGGCCTGTAAAAAGAAACTGACCTGCCAAATGAAACAGCGGGGATCGCAAGCGGTGAAGGAATTGGATGAGGCGCATTTCGCCTTGCTGATCGACCAGATTACCGCGTTGGAAACTCGCATCGAAACAGTGTTGCAAAGTGATGAGACGCTCCATCAGCGGGCAAAAATCCTGCGCTCAATCCCCGGTGTTGGCCCGGTGTTGACGGCAGCCCTGATCGGCCAGATGCCCGAATTGGGCACTCTAAATGAAAAGCAGGCTGCGGCTTTGGTCGGCCTTGCACCGATCAATTGCGACAGCGGAAAACATACCGGAAAACGCCGGATCAAAGGCGGCAGAACATGGCTGCGACATCTGCTTTATCAGGCTGCTTTGGTTGCCTCGAATCACAATCCTGCGCTGAGGCCATTTGCGCAGAGGCTCAAAGAAAAAGGAAAGCCCCACAAACTTGTCCTCATCGCAGTCGCAAGAAAAATCATCATTATCGCTAATGCTTTAGTGGCTAAAAATGTCGTATGGAGAGCGATGTAGAGATACAGTTGCTAGGTCTACGCCCTAAAGCAGTATCCCGACGACAACCAGCATCAGGCCGATGGCGGACAGTAAAAACGCAGCTAGGTTAATGGTCACCAGACCTTTTAGATGCGCAGCCAGTTCATCCCCTTTCAGCCCTGATTTTCGGGCCTTGAAAGCCTTTGCAATGCAATAGATCAACCCTGTTAGCCCAAGGGCGGTTACCACTACGCCTGTAATAATCATTGATTCCATTAGCAATCTCCTAGTCCCTGCCAATAGACGGTTTGCAAAAATTCGGCAAGGTATCTTGTGACCAGTGCGCGGCTTGGATAGTCAGGGGGCTCTGATGGATAAGGGATTCTAAAATGAACGAGACAACCGCCCCCGGGTCTTACCGCGTTGCAGCCGATGAACTACGCTCATTTATTGAACGTATCGAGCGATTGGACGCCGAGAAGAAAGACATTGCCGACCAGCAAAAAGAAGTGCTGGCCGAGGCTAAATCGCGTGGTTATGACACCAAGATTATGCGCAAACTGGTAACCATGCGCAAAAAAGACCCGCAGGAAATTTCCGAGGAAGAGGCAATTTTGGAACTTTACCGTGAAGCCTTGGGGATGTAGCGGAAGATTTACATGAACTCGCGCGGATGGAGGGTTCGAATTCCATCCATCTGCTCAATATAGGACCAATCTTCAATGTAACGCTCGCTTAGCATTTTAACCATGTCAGGCGGCCAATCCGGCCCTGCAATTTCATTTGGAGAGCTGGGAAACCGATCCAGAAAAGCCGATTTGATATTCTCAAAGTCTTCTCTGGTGCGCGGTGGGTTGTCTTCCAGATACCGCAACATCAGTTGGGCCCCGCGCAAGGTCAGGCTAAAGTTGTTGCGCTGTGAGTTTCCCTGCAAGTCCTGACTGTTTTTAATAGCTGAAAAGGCTTGCGCCACATCACGCCAGATGTAGGGGTAATCTTCAAAGCGCCAGACAGTCACAGGAATATCGGATTTTTTCCCCTGTAGCCGATGCAAAAACGGGGACCATTTCAAGCCTTGCAATTTCACGTCCCCCAGAAAATCCGTGTAAGTGGCAAATGATGCCCCCATAAGACTTGCCGCATAACATGAGGGCAAAAAGGTTGCCGGGTTTCGTGTGGCGGTAAACACTTGCAAGCTGTGACCCTCAAACAAAGTTTGAAGTTGATGGATAAGCCCCGACGTGCGCGGATAAAACAGCTCTTTGCCAAATGGATGCGTGACACTGCCAACGATATTCGGGTTAATCAGCAGCAGTCTTTTAACGTCACGCCCGCGGGTCAGTGAATGGATCATCTGGCCGATGGCGTCGGTCTTGTCGCCCCCCGCAGCGATGGCTTTTAGGGCGGTGTTGATATGGCGCAGCGCATTGCGCGGTCTGGAATAGTATAGCGTATCCACGGCTTTCATTAGCTCGATGTTGCTGGAAAGCACTTCGGCCAAATGCTGGCTGGCGGTTTTGTGGGGGCCTACATAAATTCTGATTTCCATCACTTCAGCCCAATCACGGTATTATAAATCAGACCCCGGTTCTGGACAGGAAAATAGCTTTGCTTTAAGCGCGACCCTATGGGTGCTAATTTAAACAGTAAATCAAACCGAATGCGCTTCAGGCGTCCAAGCGCATTATCTGTTTTTGCGTTTCTCATTGCCGTGGTTATTTTAATCCCGATTTTGGCTGTCATATATCTGGCTTTTTTCCCAAGTGAAAACATCTGGCCACATTTAATCCGAACAACATTACCTCGATACCTATTTAACAGTCTTGTGCTGATGATAGCAACAGGATTGCTGACCGGTGTGATGGGGGTTGCCGCCGCGTGGCTGGTGGTGATGAAAGAGTTTCCGCTTCGAAAACTGCTGGAATGGGGGGTGCTGCTACCGCTTTCAATCCCGACCTATATCGCCGCCTATGCGTTGGTGGATTTCTGGGAATATGCCGGCCCGTTTCAAACTGCATTACGCGGCCTGTTCGGATTTGCAACCCCTGCCGATTACTGGTTCCCCGAGGTGCGTTCGCGCGGGGCGGCCATTATCGTGTTTGCGTTTTCACTATACCCTTATGTATACCTTTTGGCCCGCGCCGCGTTTCGGGAACAATCCACAAGTGCATTGGAATCATCACGGGCATTGGGGTCTGGCCCCTGGGCAAGTTTCTGGCGGGTCGGTCTGCCGCTTGCCCGTCCGGCCATTGTTGTGGGCATAGCCATCGTGATGATGGAAACGCTGAATGATTTCGGTGCGGTGGATTATTTCGCGGTGCAAACCCTGACCACGGGCATTTTCACCGTCTGGCTGGAAGCGTCCAACAGCGGCGGGGCGGCGCAAATTGCCACCGTCATGCTGGGCCTTATCCTGATGTTGCTGATGCTGGAACGCGCGGCGCGCAAGCAAAGCAAGTTTCACCAGCTCTCGAAATATTCACGCCCGCCGGTGCGTGAACCGCTATCACGCTACGCAGGTTTTGGCGCAACCGTACTTTGCCTGGGCTTGATCGGTATCGGTTTTCTGATGCCGTTTTTGATCATGCTGGGTCACGCTTTGCGCAACCCCGAACTATGGCTGAAGCCTGACCTTTGGCAGGCAACATTCACAACCATATGGGTCGGGGGCGTGGCCGCAGTGCTGACAGTATTGGGCGGTGTCATCCTGATCTATGCGGTTCGGTTGTCGCAAAACAAATGGTTGCGGTTTTTGATGCCCGTTACCGCCATTGGCTATGCTGCCCCGGGGGCAGTTATCGGTCTTGGTATACTGATCCCGATGGCCGCATTTGACAATAAAATCGCCGATTGGGTGGAAGCTGCAACCAGCGTGGACATCGGCCTGGTCATCACCGGAACCGCCGCCGCCGTGATTTTTGCCTACTGCGTACGTTTCTTTGCCATTGCCTTTGGCGCGGTGGACGGCGCATTGGGGCGGATCACCCCAAGCATGAGCATGGCGGCAAGATCGTTGGGTCAAACGGCGACGGGCACATTGAAACGGGTGCATTATCCGCTGATCAAAGGATCATTGATGACCGCAGGCCTGCTGATCTTCGTGGACAGCTCCAAGGAACTGTCCGCCACATTGCTACTGCGGCCTTTTGGCTTTGATACACTCGCGACCCATATTTACGATTACGCCTCGTTAGAGGACATCAACGGTGCCGCGCCCGCATCTATCGTGGTTATTCTGGTCAGCCTTATGGCCGTTGTGATTGTCGCGAAAACATCTTCCGGCGGCAGGAATAAAGAATAAGCCTGCAAGTTAGGCGATTTCGAAAAAAGACACTTGCAAACAGCCGCTATTCTCAGCTAAACGCAGCGAAAGTGCCCCTATAGCTCAGCTGGTAGAGCAATTGATTTGTAATCAATAGGTCCGCGGTTCGAGTCCGTGTGGGGGCACCACTTTCCTGTTTTATAATATCCAGTGACATCCATTTCAGCCTTGTATATAAGGCTATGGGCGAATTTTTTTGTCCAGTGGCGCTTTTCTTGATCCGATAACGCACCGCCTTGATGCGCTTAAATGATGCCAGGGTTTGAAGCCTGAAAGCCAAAGAAAAGGTCCGCTTCATCGGATTTCTGTGAGATTTCCGGCTGTGGTTTTACGGCTTTGGCTTGTGATTTGGCCCCGCAAACCCTACATACCCTCCATGATTATAGATGCGTTTATAAAGGCTTTGGGCCAGATGGGGGATCGGCGTTTTCGGCGGGTTTTGCTGTTTGGCGTGGGCATCACGCTGGTGCTTTTGGCGGGGGCTACATGGGGGGTGCAGCTGTTGTTGCCGAACACTGTCAGCCTGCCGTGGTTCGGGGAAATCGATTGGTTGTCGTCGCTGTTGTCGGGTTTTGTTCTGGTCACGATGATCGGCTTTTCGATGTTTCTGATGGTGCCTGTGGCGTCGCTGTTTACCGGGTTTTTTCTGGAGACTGTCGCGGATGCGGTCGAGGCCAAACATTATCCTGACCTGCCGCCTGTGAATAAGGCCGGTTTCGCGGATACTGTGGTGGATAGCGTGAAGTTCTTCGGGCTGATTGTTGTGGTCAATCTTCTGGCTTTGGTGATTTATTTTCTGTCCACAGTCTTGGCCCCGGTGATTTTCTGGGTTGTCAACGGCATCCTGTTGGGGCGTGAATATTTTCAACTGGTGGCGATGCGCCGTTTGGGGCGCAAAGGGGCCAATGCGCTGCGGGCAAAGCATCGGTTTACCATCTGGATGGCGGGCTTTTTGATGGCGGTGCCTTTGTCGGTGCCGTTCGTAAATCTGTTTATTCCGGTTTTGGGCGTGGCGGTTTTCACCCATATTTTTCACAAACTGAATAAAAACGGCTAGGAAAATTCTTGCCTTCCGGGTTTGCCGCATCAGGTGGAAAGTGCAAAAATATTGATACCGTACGCGCCGCTTTGATCTAAATCAAAGCAAGGTGCGCATCTGTTCAATAGGGTCGTGTTGTCTCTGATATATAGGAGTTTGTGATGTCAAACACCCCGCATGAGTTGTATGAAGAATTTCCCGACCGGATCGAGGTGATGCACCGTCTGAAACTGGAAAATGCCCATTTTGCCAAGCTTTTTGATGAATACCATGCTATCAATGATGCCATTCACCGTGCGGAAAGTAATATTGAGCCTACGGACGCGTTGACCGAGCAGACAATGCGCAAAGAACGCTTGCTGTTGAAGGACGAGATCTGGGGAATGTTGCAGGCGGAGTGAGGCGCTTAGGTTGCCTATATTTGCAAGCTGCCCTACTGACTGTAGGTAGCCCATAAGGAACCTGCACATGACACGCCGCCCCGTCAAACTTCTTGCCTGTCAAATTGAAATACCGGCCATGACAAATGCGCAAGAGCGGGGTTTGCATCTGGCGGTAGCGGCTGAAAAGGTAAGTGCTTCCTTGCGCGAAACCGCCGCTGATCTGGTGGTTTTACCGGAACTTTCCAGCATGGACTATTCCCGCGCCGCTTTTGATCATCTTGACGTGTTGGCTGAACCGCATGACGGGCCTTCATATCAGTGCTGGCGGCAGGTGGCGCAGGCGCATAATTGCCATGTGGCCTATAGTTTTGCCCGCCGTGATGACTGCGGCAGTTACATATCTTTGGCGGTGGTAAACCCTAAAGGTACGCTGATCGGGCATTATGACAAGCTGCATCTGGCGCAATACGGTGCTTCGATGGAGAAGGACTATTTCACCCGTGGCGATCATCTGTTTACGTTCAGCATTCACGGCCTGAAATTTGCCCCGATCATTTGCTATGATATTCGCATCCCCGAGCTGACCCGCAGTCTTGTGCTGGATCGCGGGGTCGACGTTATCTTGCATAGCGGGGCCTATTTTCGCGACGAGTCGTTCGCCACATGGCACGATTTCACCACCACGCGGGCGATGGAAAACCAGGTGTTTTTCCTAAGCCTGAACCGGGCGGGCGATGACTATGGCAACTCGCGGTTTTGCCGCCCGTGGATGGACGAAAACCACCCGCCGGTCAGGTTTGCCGAACACGCTGAACAGTTCATCAACCTTGTGATTGATCCGGCAGAAATCGCACAAGCAAGGCAGGGCTATTCGTTTTTGAAGGATCGCTTGCCAAGTTACAAAGATCTTTAGCTTTCGGTTTCGTCCTCGGCCTTGGCAATGGCCACCCGCTGCCCGTCCGCGTTTACCTCGATCACGCCGGTGTCATCGACAAAAATCACCGAAATAGGCCCGCCCCATGCGGCCCCTGTGTCGATGTTGATACGGTTGCCGTAGTCGGTTACATGGTCGATCACCGTGTGGCCGTGGATCACCAGCTTGCCAAAGCTGTCGTGGTAATCAAAAAACGGCTCCCTGATCCAGACCAGATCATCCTCGGTTTGCTGATCCATTGGTACATTGGGGCGGATGCCTGCATGCACAAAGATATATTTGTCGGTTTCTATATAAGTCGGCAAGTTGCGGAGAAAGCTGATATGTTCGGGCGGAATGGCGGCAAGGGCCATTTTCTGGATGACGTGCAAGTCCGTATCATCCGCGTAAGTCACCCCATAAGACGCCAGAGTTTCACGCCCGCCAATGCGGTGATAAAGCCAGCTATAGCCGGGCTTCAGGTGATCATCGGGGCGGTCGGGGTCTTCCATGAACCATTGCATCATCCGGTCGTGATTGCCCTTCAGCACAATCCACGGCTTGCCTGCGGCTATTCCCGCCATAAGGTGTTCGATTACACCTTTGCTGTCCTCGCGCCGATCCACCAGATCGCCGATATAGATAACTGTGTAATCAGAGATGTTGTGCTTGGCGGCGTCGGCCCGAATACGGGCCTCGATCGCTTTCAGTTTCACAAGGTCGCCGTGGATGTCACTGATGGCGTAGATCGGGGTTTTTATCATGGGTTTGACCTTGGTTGAGGGTGTGAGGCTTTATATCTAGGCCAATACCTGCCAAACGAAAACCCCCCGTGTGAGGGATTGATGCTGAAAATCTGAAACAGGTGGCAATAATAAAATACCGGTAAATTATAGTTTGGTATTGCATGTATATGGAAGTTTGCAGAGAGTTGGCAGGCTATTTGAAACGGATTTTAGGAATATTTGATGCGACAGATGCCTTTTGCGACCCAAGGCTTAAGGGTGGGCCTTTTGGGCGGGTCCTTTGATCCACCACATGCGGGGCATTTGCATATTTCGAACTGGGCGTTGAAAGAGTTTGGGCTGGATCAGGTCTGGTGGCTTGTCAGCCCCGGAAATCCGTTAAAGACGCGGGGCCCTGCGCCGCTTGAAAAACGCTTGGCGGCGTGCCGTGAACTGGTGCAGCATCCGCGCATCAAAATCACAGATCTGGAAAGCCGGTTGGGCACGCGCTATACGGCCGAGACATTGGATAAGCTGCTGCAGCTTAATTGCGGGGTGCGCTTTGTCTGGTTGATGGGGGCGGATAATCTGGTCACTTTTCATAAGTGGGACCGCTGGAACGACATCATGAAAATGGTTCCCATCGGTGTTTTGGCGCGACCGGGGCAACAAATATCGGCAGGCCGCTCGGTTGCGGCGGGGCGTTATGCGCGCTGTCGGCTGTCGGCGGACAGATCAACCGGGCTGCCGTTTCGCGAGGCTCCTTGCTGGAGCTTGTTGAGCGGGGCGATGATGGATATATCTTCAACTGACATCAGAAATCGCGGCGCGTGGTGAATGGGCGGTTGATTAGCGGGCAGGGCTTTGGCTATGCTGGGTCCATGATCGCGGTTTACTACCAGAAAAGACTGATCCGGCGCATATTTCTGCAAGTGATATGCGCCTGTTTATTTGCTGCTTTCGTGCAGCCTGCCATGGCGCAGGGATTGCAAATAAAGCAGTCCCTGAATTTGATTGCATCGTCGGCGGGGCTATCGGGCAGTAAGAGCATCGTTTTGATGGATGCGGTCACAGGGGCTATTCTGGACAGCTATCATGGCACAAAGAAGTTACCACCTGCAAGTGTCGCAAAACTGGGGACGACGCTTTATGCGCTGGATGCTTTGGGTGCCGAAGCCACGTTCAAGACCCGAATTTTGGTGACAGGGCCGATAAAAAAGGGGATTTTAAAGGGCGATCTGATTCTGGAAGGGGCAGGGGACCCTAGGTTGGACACGGATGCGTTGGGGGCCTTGGCCGAGCAGTTGAAGGCCAAGGGGGTGAAGGCTGTCAGCGGCAAGTTCTATGTTTATGCGGGGGCTTTGCCTTATCAGTACGAGATTGATCCCGAACAGCCCGAGCAGGTGGGATACAATCCGACGATTGCGGGGCTTAACCTGAATTTCAACCGTGTGTTCTTTCAGTGGAAACGTGGCGCCAAAGACTATAGCTTGACGATGCGGGCGCAGGCTCGAAAATATGCACCCGTTGTGCGCGGCGTGAAAATGGCAGTAATAGACCGCGATGAACCTGTGTTCATATACGGGTCTGTCAAAGGTTCCGATAGTTGGAGTGTGGCAAAATCTGCTCTTGGGAAAGGCGGCAGTCGCTGGTTGCCGGTGCGACTACCTGCGAAATATGCCGGCGAAGCTTTTCGCGAAGTTGCGGCGATGAATGGTATTCGGTTGCCAAAGCCCAAAGTGACGCGCGATCCTGTTTCAGGCACGCCGATTGCGGTTTGGGAAAGCCGTAGTTTGCGGCTGTTGCTGAAATCCATGTTGAAATATTCAACCAATATGACGGCGGAAATAATGGGGCTGCATGCAACCCTGAAGCGTGGCAAGCCTGCCGATACTTTGGAACAGTCTGCGCAAGAGATGACGCATTGGCTGACCTCGACATACGGGCTGCGCGGTGCCACATTTGTCAATCATTCGGGGCTAAGCGGGGACAGCCGTATTTCGGCCCGCGAGATGGCCAGGCTTTTGGTGAGAGCCAAATGGGACGGGCCATTGCGCCCCTTGATGAAAGGGATCACTTTGCGTGATACCAAGGGCAGAAAATCTCCGATCAAAAATACCAAGATTGTGGTCAAAACCGGGACGTTGAATTTTGCCAGTGATCTGGCTGGCTATGTGGCGTGTCCGAATGGCCGCAAACTGGTGTTTGTGATATTGACTGCGGATATGAAGAAGCGTTCGAATATTGCCAAAGAAGACCGGGAGCGGCCTCCGGGCTCAAGACGTTGGGTGCACAGATCACGGGCAATGCAACACCGGCTGCTGCGTTATTGGGTGCGGAAATACGGAACTTGAAGGTGTTTAACCAAAAAGCAGGGTGGCAGGATCGTTTGAAATCAGGAGTTATATTATGTCCCTTAGATCCAGAAAATGGGTTCCAGCCCAAAGTGAAGCACTTGTGCAGTCAATCGCTTTGCGTACCGCAAAGCAATCATCTGCCAATATTGCCGCCGCCATTGACGGGCTGGCCAAGCGCAATCGCGAGATACATGAAGCGGAATGTTTCAATCTGAATCCGGCGACCAATGTGATGAACCCGCGTGCCGAAGCGTTGTTGTCTTGCGGTATCGGCTCGCGGCCATCCTTGGGGTATCCGGGGGATAAGTATGAAATGGGGCTGGAGGCAATAGAAAAGATCGAGGTGATTGCCGCAGAGCTGTGCGCCGAAGTGTTCGACGCCAAATTTGCGGAAATCCGTGTGCCGTCGGGTGCGATTGCCAATCTTTACGGCTTTATGGCGATCTGTAAACCCGGTGATACGATCATTGCGCCGCCTGCGTCTATTGGCGGGCATGTCACGCATCATAGCGATGGCTGTGCCGGGCTTTACGGGCTGAATACGGTTGCGGCCCCGGTGAATGCGGATGGCTATACGGTGGATGTGGCGGGCTTGCGGGCTTTGGCAAAAGAGGTCCACCCCAAACTGATTACCATCGGCAGCAGTTTGAACCTGTTCGAGCATCCGGTGCGCGAGGTGCGCAGTATTGCAGACGAGGTTGGTGCGAAAGTGATGTTCGATGCGGCACATCAATGCGGGATTATTGCCGGCGGTGCGTGGAAGAACCCGCTGAATGAGGGGGCGCATTTGATGAATATGAGCACATATAAAAGTCTGGGCGGGCCTGCGTCCGGGTTGATCGTATCGAATGACGCGGAAATTGCGGAGCGGTTGGACGCGATTGCGTTTCCGGGCATGACGGCGAATTTCGATGCGGCAAAGTCGGCGGCTTTGGCGGTCAGCATGTTGGATTGGCGCGAATACGGGGCGGAATATGCTGCTGAAATGATTGCGGTGGCGCAGGCTTTTGCAGGCGCGTTGGATGCGGAAGGCTTGCCGGTGTTTGCCAAGGCGCAAGGGTTTACGCAGTCGCATCAATTTGCG
>JASFZB010000078.1:0-4574 GCA_045046705.1 Rhodobacterales bacterium
GCGTCGCTGTATCGTTTGTTCTTCATTCAAAATCTCCTCAGATAGTATGCCGAGAAAATTCTACGCCTGAACACCACTAATTTGCGGGGGGATTACCTGGACAATGCGGCGCGTCAGCTTGCGAAGTTATTATTCAATTGAAGATACGTTCAGTTTGACGGGTATCTATGCGCTGGAATGGCTGACGTTCGGGACCGGGTCTGTGATGGTGGCCGGGTCCTCTGCATCAGGGGCAATCAGCCGGTTCCAACTGAGCGCGGGCCAAGATATTGGCCTGTTGTCAACATCTTGGGATTTGGCGACCAGCCTGTCAACTTGGGCCCGCGAGGGGATCTCGGCCGAAGTGCAGGGGCAGGCCTATATGCTCTCGATCGAAAGCCTGACGGGGACTGTGATGGTGCAGCAAATGAATGCATCGGGCCTGGCGGCGCCGACCACGCTGCAAACGGTTTCCGGCAGCTTTGTGCACGCCTTGCAGGTCGAAATGGTGAACATCGCGGGCCAGTCCTATCTGGCTGCCGCCCAAATGGGCGCGACGGGGTTGGCGCTTTATCAGGTTCAGGCGGATTTTCATCTGTCGCTGGCCAGTGTGGTGGTCGATACTGATAAATCAAACCTCACGGACATTGCCGATTTGCAAGCCGTCCGTGTTGGGGCCACCGATTTTCTAATTTCAATATCAGAAACTGAAAACGGGATCAGCAGCTATCAGGTTGATCCGGGCGGCACATTGTATTTGGTGGATAGCATTGGTCCCAAAAGCGGGTTTTGGGTGTCGGGCCTGTCGGCGGTGTTGCCGATCGAAGTGGGCGGTCAAACCTTTTTGATCACCACCGCAAGCCAAAGCAACAATCTGGCTGTGATCCGTTTGAATGCACAAGGGGTGTTTTTCATCTCGGATATCGCCACCGACAGCCGCGACACCCGGTTTGCCGGCGCATCGGCACTGGATACATTCGACATTGATGGTCGGGATTTTATTGCGGTCGGCGGTACGGATGGCGGGATCAGCCTGTTTGAATTGTTGCCCGACGGGCAGTTGTTTCATCATCAAAGTCTGGCCCAATCGCTGATGTGGAACATCGGCAGCATCACCGAAATCAGCGCCGTTGTTTTTGCCAACGAAGTGCAAATCCTTGTGTCGGGTGCGGGGCAGGGCGGGGTGGCGCAGCTGGTTTTGCCGCTGGCAGGTTTTGGGGCCCGGATGGTGGGCAGTGCGGCCGCCAATCAGATCACAGGCGGGGTTGGGGATGACATGCTGCTTGGCATGGCGGGCAATGACCGGTTGCAGGGCGGGGCGGGCGAAGATGTGCTGTTTGCGGGCACGGGGGCTGATGTTCTGACCGGCGGGGCAGGGGCCGACACATTTGTTTTCACAGCGGATGGCCAAGGGGACCGAATTACAGATTTTGACATTGGCGTTGACCGGTTACAGTTGGCGGATTGGGGGCGCATTTATGATGTGTCGGCGCTGGACATCACCCGCGAATCCTTTGGGGCGACGATCCGCTGGCAGAATGAAACGATCGATATTCATTCGGTAAATGGCGCCCCCATTGAGATCACCGACTGGCATATGGACAGCTTTATTTTCTAATCCGGTTAATTAGGCTCTATTCCCGTGCATAAATATCTTCAAAACGCTCGATATCATCCTCGCCCTATTGCCGGAGTTTTCCATGCGATGCACGGCCCCCGCCGGAATATAGACCGATTGATTTTCGGCCACCATCCGCACTTTGCCATCAATGGTGGTTTTGGCGCAGCCCTCGACGACAATCCAGTGTTCTGAACGGTGGCGATGTGACTGTAACGACAGGACGCCACCGGGTTGCACCACGATGCGTTTGACCTGAAACCGCGGCCCCGTCACCAAGCTGTCAAACCAGCCCCAAGGCCGGTGCTCTCTGGGGAAGCTTTGGGCCTGAGCGGCCTGTTTTTCCATGAGCGCCTTAACCGCCAAGCTTACACCTTGGGCATTGGTCCTATCCGCCACCAACACCGCATCAGGCATGGCCACGGCAATGATGTTTTGCAGCCCGATACCGACAATTTCCAGTCGCTTATCTTCCGAGCGCAGTAAGGTGTTATCGCAGTCTATCGCCGTGGCCGCCCCTGTGGTCACAACGCCGCGCGCATTAGGCTCTGATTTACGCAACACGGCCTCCCAATCGCCCATATCAGACCATCCGGCCGAAAAAGGAACAACCGTAAGGTTATCGGCGGCCTCCATCACCGCATAGTCGATTGATATGTCTTCGGCACGGGCCCATTCCTCCGGGGCAAGGCGCAAGAATCCCAGATCAGATCGGGCATTTTCAAGGGCGGGTTGCACCGCTTCGATTAAATCAGCGGCATGATCGCGAAACGCTCGCAGGATGTTTTTGGCCGAGAACAGGAAGATACCGGCGTTCCAAAGGAAATTACCGGATTTCACCATCAAAGCGGCCTGTTTCGCGTTTGGCTTTTCCACAAACCGGGTCAAAGGCTGTGCGGTATTCGCCACGGCAGAATGGGCCATTTCAAGATACCCATATCCGGTTTCCGCATGGGTTGGGGCCACCCCGAAGGTCACCAACCTGCCTTGTTTGGCGGGCCCAACACCCACGGCAACCGCATCATGGAAGGCTTTGGCATCGGGGATAATATGGTCCGAAGGCGCTACCAGCATCAGCATATCAGGGTCTATTTCAGCCAAATACAACGCGGCGGCCAAAATGGCGGGGGCCGTGTTACGCCCCTCGGGTTCGATCAGGATCGCGCCTGGATCAACGCCTATTTCAGCCAACTGTTCGGTGACGATAAACCGGAAATCCGAGTTGGTTAGAATCAACGGCGCGTGGAATTGGTCCCCGACCAACCGTTGTGCGGATGCCTGAAACAGGGACCGATCCCCGACAAGGGATGAAAACTGTTTGGGATAGCTTTTGCGTGACAGCGGCCAAAGCCGGGTACCCGAGCCGCCGCAAAGAAGAACAGGAGTGATCATACTGAAAATTCACCGGCTAAATGTGGCATTGCTGTCGTAAACTATAGGGTGCAATTACAGGTTGTGTCACGTCTATTTTTTACCCCTATGTCCTTTGTGAAACCCGCAACACCCGAATGACGCAAGAGCCGTCGTATTTATTATTCAGACCCTGCTCTACGATCTTGCTTTGTCCCTGATATAGAGTAAATTCAAAGCTCTTTTTGAAGCCGGACCATCGCCGCCTGCTTTTTGAAATTAGCACGTCATAGAATGCGGCACAGGATCGGCCCGCGCAAAAAGGTAAAACCGCCCATGGGCAAAACACAGCCATCAATTGCTGTTCTGGTTGCCACATATAATGGGGCGGACAACCTGCTGGAACAACTCGAGAGCTACCGCAGCCAGACGCTTGTGCCGGCGTTGGTATTGGTCAGTGATGATGGGTCTACCGACGCGACTTGGCAGATTTTGGAACAGTTTTCTAAGCAGCATCCGGATCTGAATGTCCAACTTCTGAAGGGCCCACGTCGGGGGGTTTCGCAGAACTTTCTGCATCTGTTGCGTCATGTGCCCGACCATATTGATATGGCGTCCCTGTCCGATCAGGATGACATCTGGTTGCCAGAAAAGCTGGCGCGCGGCGCAATGATGATGGCCGGACAAACCGGCATGGCCCTATATTGTGGCCGCACGCTGGAATGGCAGGCCGAACAAGACGTGCGGCGGGTGTCGCGGTTGGCACGCCAAGCGCCCGGATTTCGCCATGCGTTGGTGCAAAATATCGCCGGTGGCAACACCATGATCCTTAATCGGAAGGCATTGAACCTTGTGCAGGCTGCAAGTCGGGAAAGCGGTGAAATCGTGATCCATGACTGGTGGATTTACCAGATTGTAACCGCCGCTGGTGGGCGCGTTATTTACGACGAAACCCCTATGATGCTGTATCGCCAACACCCGCAGAACTTGATTGGCGCCAATCGGGGGGCCGCGGCCAAAGTCAGGCGGCTGAAGTATATGCTGGCGGGTCGGTATCGCCAGTGGGGCACGCTAAATATCCGCGCCCTGAAAGCCTCGGAACACCGGATCACAACCGAGAATGCCGACCTGTTGGAAGCCTTCGCAACGGGGCGCGACGGGTCAGTTTTTGCCCGCTTGGGAATGTTGTGGAAGAACGGGTTTTACCGTCAGGGGGCGGTTGGTCAAACATCCCTTTATTTGGCGGCGCTTTTAAAGCGACTATAGCTTTGCTTGTCAAATATTTAACATAACATTGATTATCAGCCCTGAATAATGTAGCCGGGCACATTCTATACTGGGTTGCGAAATTTCCCCTATCTTGCTGGAAAGCAAGGAGAATGAATATGACCCATACTGAGCTGGATTTGCGCGAGCGGCGTGCAATTGAGGACATGTTGAACGCAAAGATGCCCGTGAGCAAGATCGCGGCTGAGATTGGCAGGCATCCTTCAACGATCTATCGCGACATTAAGCAAAATGGTTTCGTTGATGATGAACTACCCAATTTGAACGGTTACTATGGAATGGTTGCGCAGAGATCTGCCATGGGTCGCCGCGCGCGACGGTGCAAACTGGTGCGTTTGGT
>JASFZB010000079.1:0-33005 GCA_045046705.1 Rhodobacterales bacterium
AATTGGTAACATTCGCAAATATGTAGATTTT
The DNA here is from genome assembly GCA_045046705.1 of Rhodobacterales bacterium. Lineage (GTDB taxonomy): Bacteria > Pseudomonadota > Alphaproteobacteria > Rhodobacterales > Rhodobacteraceae > Amylibacter. The sequence continues at coordinate 32 of JASFZB010000079.1, forward strand.
ACGAATTCTTAATTGATTTATTTTTGCGGCGAAGGGGCTAAAATGAACAAAAACCCCCATAGAATTCAAAAAAATCAACACCTTCGCCGTGAATTATATTCCCAGAGCGGATAAATTCTGCAAGTATCATCGCTAATGACTGCTAAAAATATTTGCCTTTTGGGGAGGAATGCTGCCGATGATACGTTCGGAATTGGTTGAAAAGATAGCGGAAGAAAATCCACATCTCTATCACAGGGACGTAGAACGCATTGTGTCTACCATCTTCAACGAGATTATTGATGCAATGGCAAACGGCAATCGGGTAGAGTTAAGGGGCTTTGGGGCCTTTTCTGTTAAAAAGCGAGATGCTAGGATTGGCCGCAACCCCAGAACCGGGGATTCTGTTTCTGTCGAGGAAAAACATGTTCCGTTTTTCAAAACAGGCAAACTTCTGCGAGATAGGCTGAACCAAGGCTGAAGCTCGCTTTTATAAAGTGAGACATGGTTTATGCGGTATATCAAATATCTGTTTTTGGGCGCGGTGGCGCTTCTTCTGATCGTGGTTGCGGTGGCAAACCGGCAACCTGTTGATCTGCAATTATTACCGAAAGATCTGGCGGTGTTCCTGCCATTTCCAGGGCAAGTTACCGTGCCTTTGTTTCTGGTGATTTTCGGCGGGATTGTGGCCGGCTTGCTGATCGGGTTTGTCTGGGAATATCTGCGCGAGTTCAAAATCCGCAGCAACCTGTCCAAAACCAACAAACAGGTAAAGCATCTGGAACGCGAGGTCGGCAATCTGCGTAATAAAAGCGGCGAAGGCAAAGATGAAATTCTGGCGCTTTTGGACTGAATGCAATGAGTGTTGTGAAAATTTGCGGGCTAAGCGAGCCTGACAGTGTGGCTGCCGCGGTGCAAGCGGGTGCGCGTTATACGGGGCTTGTGTTTTTTGCAAAATCACCGCGAAAGATTGCGATCGACAAGGCCCGTGTGCTGGCCCTGTCGGTGCCGTTAAATGTCTGCAAAGTGGCCCTTGTGGTTGATGCAACGGATGCGCAGCTGGATGCGATTTTAAAAGACGTGCCAATAGATATGTTGCAATTGCACGGCCACGAGACCTCTGAGCGGGTGTTAGCGATCAAAGCCCGTTACGGCTTGCCGGTGATGAAGGCGGTCGGGGTCGCGGATGCAGCGGATTTGGCGGCACTGGATACCTATGCGCGGGTTTGCGATCAGATACTTGTGGATGCAAAGCCGCCGAAAGAAGCCGAGCTGCCCGGCGGCAACGGGTTGAGTTTTGACTGGCGGTTGATCGTGGGGCGTCGCTGGGCGTGCCCGTGGATGTTGGCGGGTGGTCTTAATGCTAAAAACGTGGCAGAAGCGGTGCGACTGACAGGGGCCAAACAAGTGGACGTGTCCTCGGGTGTGGAAAGCGCCCCTGGGGTCAAGGATAATGATAAGATTGCGGCGTTTATTGCCGCCGCGCAAGGAGAGTAGAATGCCATCAGAGATGTTTAACAGTTTCATGAACGGCCCTGACGAACGGGGCCGGTTCGGGAATTATGGTGGGCGGTTTGTGTCCGAGACCCTGATGCCGCTGATTTTGGATCTGCAAGCGGAATATGAAAAGGCCAAGGTCGACCCGACGTTTTGGGCCGAGATGGATTATTTGTGGAAATACTATGTCGGGCGTCCAAGCCCCTTATATTTCGCGGAACGCCTGACAGACCATTTCGGCGGGGCCAAGATCTATCTGAAACGTGACGAACTGAATCACACAGGTGCCCATAAGATCAACAATGTGCTGGGGCAAATTCTGCTGGCGCGGCGGATGGGTAAAAAGCGGATTATTGCGGAAACCGGCGCCGGGCAACACGGGGTTGCAACGGCGACGGTTTGTGCGCGTTTCGGGCTGGAATGCGTGGTTTTCATGGGGGCAACGGATGTGGAACGCCAAGCACCCAATGTGTTTCGGATGAAACTTCTGGGGGCTAAAGTGGTGCCTGTCACCTCTGGTCGCGGCACGCTGAAGGACGCGATGAACGATGCCATGCGCGACTGGGTGACCAATGTGGACGAGACGTTCTATTGCATTGGCACCGTGGCGGGCCCGCATCCCTATCCTGCAATGGTGCGCGATTTCCAAGCCATTATCGGCAAGGAAACCCGTGCGCAGATCATGGAACAAGAGGGCCGTTTGCCCGATAGTCTGGTAGCCTGTATCGGTGGTGGCTCGAACGCGATGGGGCTGTTTTACGAGTTTCTGGACGACAAGGATGTGCGTATCATCGGGGTAGAGGCCGGTGGCCACGGTGTGGACGAGAAAATGGAGCATTGTGCGTCACTGACCGGCGGGCGTCCGGGTGTTTTACACGGCAACCGCACCTATTTGTTGCAAGACGATGACGGGCAGATATTGGAAGGCCATTCGATCTCGGCGGGTCTGGATTATCCCGGCATTGGCCCCGAACATTCGTGGCTGCATGATGTGGGACGCGCGGAATATGTTTCGGTGACGGATGTGGAGGCGTTGGTGGCGTTTCAACTGTCGTGCCGCATCGAAGGGATTATTCCCGCGCTGGAGCCATCGCATGCTTTGGCGCATGTGACCAAGATCGCGCCGGATTTGCCCAAAGATCACCTGTTGGTGATGAATATGTGTGGCCGTGGTGACAAGGATATTTTCACCGTGGCCAAGGCACTGGGATGGAATATGAGTGCTGAATAAGGGCCGTGATCTTTTGAAAATGCGTTAACGCCGGGGTGAAAACTTCGGCGTTTTGTGTATTTCCGTCTCAGTTTTGAGACAGTTCCCGCCGCTGGTTACCACTTAGTGATCTGCATGAGCGGTGCAAAAACTTGACTCGCCTTGCCCAAAGGGGTCTATTTTCACGCAGGGAGGATGCTGAAGAATGGAAATGTCCGGTGAATACCGTATTGACGCGCCTATTGCTGACGTGTGGGCGGCGTTGAACGATGTTGCGGTTTTGAAAGTCTGTATTCCGGGTTGCGAGGAGTTGGAAAAAACTTCTGACACGGAAATGACCGCGAAAGTCGCGTTGAAAATCGGGCCGGTAAAGGCGCGGTTCAAGGGGGCTGTTTCGTTTGAAAATGTAGATGCCCCGAACGGCTATTCTATTGTTGGCGAAGGTCAGGGGGGTATTGCGGGTTTTGCCAAGGGCGGGGCCGATGTTCAACTGATTGAAGACGGTCATGCCACGGTTTTGACTTATCAGGCCAAAGCACAGGTGGGCGGCAAGATGGCGCAGCTTGGGTCAAGGTTGATAAAATCAACGTCTGCCAAACTGGCCGACAAGTTTTTCAAGAATTTTCGCGATGCCTTGGCGGCAGAAGATGTCTCTGCCTGACTATGCTGCGCGGCAAATCAATAATAAGGGAGGAATACGAATGACTGTAGTTTCGATGACTGTGAACGGGAAGGCCGCACGCGCGGATGTCCCCGATAACACGTTGCTGGTGGAATATATTCGCGAGCATTTGCGCCTGACGGGTACGCATGTTGGCTGTGATACCAGCCAATGCGGGGCTTGTGTGGTGCATATGAACGGTAGGGCGGTGAAATCCTGTAGCACTTTGGCGGTTGCCGCCGAAGGCGCAGATGTGACCACAATCGAAGGTCTGGCAAACGGCGAGATGCATCCGATGCAAACCGCGTTCAAGGAAAACCACGGGTTGCAATGCGGCTTTTGTACGCCGGGTATGGTGATGACCGCGACCGATATGGTGGCGCGTTATCAAGAGAGCGGCAAGACGCTGGATGAAGCGGCTATACGCCACGAGCTGGAGGGCAATATCTGCCGCTGCACCGGATACCATAACATTGTGAAAGCCATTGCGGACGGTGCGTCCAAAATGGCCAACTCGTAGGGGGATGATCACATGAGTGAAGGAATAGGCGCGCGTGTCCTGCGCAAAGAGGACAAACGGTTTTTAGTCGGCAAAGGGCGTTATACCGATGATATTGTGGAACCCAATCAGGCCTACGCGGCCTTTGTGCGTTCCCCCCATGCCCATGCAACTGTGAAAAGCATTGACGCGTCAGCGGCGGAAGCCATGGACGGTGTGGTGGCGGTTCTGAACGGTGCGCAATTAACCGGTGACGGTATCGGTAACATCATTTGCGGCTGGGCGGTTGGCTCTAAAGACGGCAGCCCGATGAATATGGGCGCGTGGTCTGCACTGGCTACTGAAAAGGTACGCTATGTGGGGGATGCGGTGGCGATTGTGATTGCCGATGATCTGGCAACTGCACGGTTGGCCGCGGAAGCGGTCGAGGTCGATTATGAAACCTTGCCGGTGGTGGTGCAATCGGATGCTGCATTGGAAGAGGGTGCGCCACAAATCCACGAAAACGCGCCGAACAACCTGATTTTCGATTGGGAAATCGGGGATGAAGGCCCGACGGATGCAGCCCTTGCGGGTGCGGCACATATTACCGAGATGGATATTGTCAACAACCGCCTGTCACCCAATGCGATGGAGCCACGTTCGGCTGTTGCCACGTTCAACGATGCCGAAGACCATTATACGCTTTATACCACATCGCAAAACCCGCATGTGGCGCGTTTGGTGTTGTCGGCGTTTTACAATGTCGCGCCCGAGCATAAGTTGCGGGTGATTGCGCCTGATGTGGGTGGTGGATTTGGCTCGAAGATTTATATCTATCCTGAAGAAATCGCTTGCCTGTGGGCCTCGATGAAAACCAACCGGTCGGTGAAATGGACTTCTGATCGCACCGAGGCGTTTATGACAGACGCCCATGGCCGCGATCATATCACGCATGCTAAAATGGGCTTCGATGCGGATGGCAAAATCGTCGGGTTGAAGGTGGATACCAAAGCGAATTTGGGTGCATATATGTCGCTGTTCAGTTCGGCCACGCCGACCTATCTGTATGCCACCCTGCTGTCGGGTCAGTATAATATCGAAAACATCTATTGCAACGTGAAGGCGGTTTATACCAACACGGTTCCGGTGGATGCTTACCGTGGCGCTGGTCGCCCCGAAGCGTGTTTCGTGATGGAACGGCTGATGGAAACGGCGGCGCGTGAAATGGGGGTTGCGCCTGCGGAATTGCGGCGCAAGAACTTTATCACCGAGTTCCCGCATCAAACACCCGTAATTATGGCCTATGACAGCGGCGATTTCGCGGCCAATCAGGATCAGGCGATGAAAGCTGCGGATTATGCGGGCTTTGAAGCGCGCCGTGCGGAAGCGGCTGGTCGTGGCAAGTTGCGCGGTATCGGTTTTTCCAACTATATCGAAGCTTGCGGTATTGCACCTTCGGCTGCCGTGGGCAGCTTGGGCGCAGGTGTTGGCCTGTGGGAAAGTGCCGAAGTACGTGTAAACGCTGTGGGCACGATTGAAATCCTGACAGGTTCTCACAGTCACGGCCAAGGCCACGAAACTACGTTTGCACAACTGGTTTCAGACCGTCTTGATCTGCCGATTGATAGCATTCAGATCGTGCATGGCGACACGGACAAAGTGCAAATGGGCATGGGGACTTACGGGTCGCGTTCAGGTGCGGTTGGCATGTCGGCGATTTCCAAAGCACTGGACAAGGTCGAAGCCAAGGTCAAGAAAATTGCCGCCCATACGCTGGAAGCATCCGAAGATGACATTGTCATTGAGGGCGGTGCGGTGAAGGTCAAGGGTACCGACAAGCAAATGCTGTGGCATGAGGTCGGATTGGCCGCCTATCTGGCGCACAACCTTCCTGAAGGCATGGAACCGGGGTTGAAGGAAACCTCGTTCTATGACCCGACAAACTTTACCTTTCCTGCGGGCTGCTACATTTGCGAAGTCGAGGTCGACCCTGAAACCGGTGTGACCAAGATCGTGCAGTTTGTCGCCTCGGACGATTTCGGCACCATTATCAACCCGATGATTGTCGAGGGCCAAGTTCACGGCGGTATCGGCCAAGGTATCGGTCAAGCAATGTTGGAAGGGGTGGTTTATGATGATACGGGGCAATTACTGTCGGCATCCTACATGGATTACGCCATGCCGCGAGCTGATGATTTGCCAAGTTATTCGGTGCATCACCAATCGACCACATGCCCGGGTAACCCGTTGGGCATGAAGGGCTGTGGCGAGGCAGGGGCGATAGGCTCGCCGCCTGCGGTGATCAACGCGATCACGGATGCCATCGGCAATAACGATCTGTCGATGCCTGCAACACCTGCAAAAGTTTGGGCGGCCATTCAAGCGGCCAGTGCCAAACAGGCAGCGGAATAGGAGAGAAAAGATGTACGAGACAAAATATCACAAAGCATCAAGCGTTTCCGAGGCGGCATCCCTGATGGGGGCCTCGGATGACGGTAAACTTCTGGCGGGGGGGCAAACCCTGATCCCGACGATGAAAGCACATTTGGCAGCACCTTCCGATTTGGTCGATGTCAGTGCTATTTCCGAAATGAACGGTATCGGAATTGTCGGAGACAGGGTCACAATCGGTGCAGCCACCACCCATGCGGATGTGGCAGGTGACGCGGCTTTGCAAGAGGTTTGTGCCGCTGTGGCCGATTTGGCGGCAGGGATTGGTGATCCTGCGGTGCGCCATAAAGGCACGCTTGGCGGCTCGATCGCGAATAATGATCCGGCGGCGGATTACCCTGCTGCTTTGCTGGCTTTGGGGGCAACGATAAAGACCAATGCCCGCGAAATAACCGCCGAGGACTTTTTTGCCGGTCTGTTTGAAACCGCATTGGATGACAATGAGGTGATTGTCAGCGTCAGTTTTGATGCGCCCGAAAAAGCCTGTTACGCCAAGTTCCCGAACCCCGCATCGCGTTACGCGATGGCGGGGGTTTTTGCGGCGCAAACGGCGAACGGTGCGCGGGTTGCGGTGACGGGCGCTGGTGATGACGGGGTTTACCGCCAGTTTGATGCGGAAGCGGCACTGGATGACGACTGGAATGCCGATGCCTTGTCCGGTGTGACGTTCAGCCCCGAGGGCATGTTGTCGGATATGCACGGCGATGCCACATACCGAGCCAATCTGGTGAAAGTCATGGCAGGCCGCGCTGTTGCGGGTTGCTGATTTCAACAAAAAGAACCCGGCCCTGTTCAGCAGGGCTGGGACAGCTATATTAAGCATATGAAAAACACTCTGCCAAAATCCATTGATGAAACGTTATCGCTGTTGCGGGCAAATGATTACATTTGTGACCGCGCATTGGCGACGCTGACCTATCTGTCGCTGACCCTGAACCGGCCGATCTTTCTGGAAGGTGAGGCTGGCGTGGGCAAGACTGAGTTGGCCAAAACTTTGGCGTCTTCATTGGGGCGGAATCTGATACGGCTGCAATGCTACGAAGGGCTGGACGCATCTACGGCGGTTTACGAGTGGAACTTTGCCGCGCAAATGCTGGCCTTGCGCCAAGCTGGCAACAGTGCGGATATTTACAGCGGTGAATACCTGATCAAGCGACCTTTGTTGCAGGCGATGGAGCCGCATGAAAATGGCCCGCCGGTTTTGCTGATCGACGAGATCGACCGCGCCGATGCACCGTTTGAAGCGTTTTTGCTGGAAGCCCTGTCGGATTATCAGGTCACAGTGCCCGAAATAGGCACCATCAAAGCCCCCGCGCCACCCATCGTGATCCTGACATCGAACCGCACCCGCGAAGTGCATGACGCGCTGAAACGCAGGTGTCTTTATCATTGGGTGGATTACCCGGATTTCGACCGCGAGCTGGAAATCCTGCTGGCCCGCGTGCCCGATGCAGCGATTTCCCTGAGCCGTGAAGTAGTGGGGTTTGTGCAACGCTTGCGCGGCGAGGATTTGTTCAAGGCCCCCGGTCTGGCGGAAACTCTGGACTGGGCGAAATGTCTTGTGGCGCTTGATGCGGTTGCGCTGACGCCCGATATTATCGTCGATACCATCGGGGCGGTTTTGAAGTACCGCGACGATATAGCGAAAATACAAGGCTCGGATGCGCACCGTTTGCTGGAAGCGACGAAAAGCGATCTTCGGGCGGCGGAATGAACGCGGCGGCATTGACCGACGGCGGTAGTTTACCGCAAAATATCATCTATTTTTGCCGTGCTTTACGCCGTGCAGGTGTGCCTGTGGGAACCGCGCAGGTCAAGGATACCATCCGCGCGGTGCAGGCGGTGGGTTTTACCAAACGCAGCGATTTCTTTGTGACGTTGCAGGCCTGTCTGGTGACACGGGCCGCGCATTTGCAGGTGTTTGCGCAAGTCTTTGACATGTTCTGGCGCGACCCCGAGTTTCTGGAAAACATGATGCAAATGATGCTGCCGTTGTTGCAGGCCGAAGCCCAGCCGAAAAAGCCGAAAGATGCGCAAACCCGCGCGGCGGAAGCAATGGGCGACGGGGCCGGGGCGGAGCTGCCTGCCGCACCGGTTGAAGAGCTGGTCATGGATGCACAGTTCAGCACATCTGTGGCCGAGCGGCTGGGCGCAATGGACTTTGAACAGATGAGCATGGCCGAGGTGCGCGACGCCGAAAAGGCCATCGCGGGGATGCGCCTTGATCTTCCCAAACGCGCCTCGCGGCGGCAGCGGCAAGTGACTTGGGGGCATAAGGTTGACGCGCGGGCGGCGTTTCGGGCGGCAAGGCGCACCGGAGGCGAGGTTTTGCGACTGCCGAAAGCGGTGCCGCGCCCAAAGCTGCCCAATCTGGTTGTTTTGACGGATATATCCGGCTCGATGTCGGCCTATTCTCGCATGATGCTGCATTTTATTCACACCATGAGCCGCAACAAGGGCCGCGATTGGGCCGAAGTTCACGCCTTTACCTTTGGCACGCGGCTGACCAATATCACCCGGGCTGTGACGCAAAAAGACCCCGATGCGGCTTTGCGCTCGATTGGTTTGCATGTGCAGGACTGGGATGGCGGCACGCAGATCGGCGAAAGCCTGAAAGCGTTCAATCTGGACTGGTCGCGGCGGGTTTTGAACGGGGATGCGGTGGTTCTGCTGATCACCGACGGGCTGGAGCGCGAGGATGTCGTGCTGTTGCAGGCGCAAATGCACCGCTTGCGGTTGTCGTGCCGGCACCTGATCTGGCTGAACCCGTTGCTGCGTTTTGACGGATTCGCGCCGCTGGCCGCCGGTATTCGCGCCATGCTGCCCTTTGTCGACAGTTTTGCCGCGTGCCACAATCTTGCATCTTTGCGCGAATTGGCAGAGGTTCTAAGCGGGGCGGGGACTAAGGATATGAAAACGGAAATGATGGCGGTTCTATGACACAAGTTTCGGATAATATGGCCGGTGTTGCGCTGGATTATATCGCGGCGGGCAAAGCTGCTGCTTTGGCAACGGTGGTGTCCACTTGGGGCTCGGCCCCGCGCCCTGTGGGGGCGATGCTGGCGATTGCCGATGACGGGGCGTTTCAGGGCTCGGTATCGGGGGGCTGTGTTGAAGGGGCGGTGATTTTGGCAGCGCAAGAAGCACTTCAGGACGGCAAATGCCGGGTGCTGGATTACGGTGTTGCCGATACCGATGCGTTTGCCGTGGGGCTGGCATGCGGCGGCAACATTCAGATTTTGGTGGAACCTATCGGGATAGGCAACGGGCCGGATCGGGTTTTGGTTGAAGACATGGCAAAGGCGGCGGAGACCCGCACGGCTTTTGCCTGTCAGGTTAATCTTGAAACGTGGCAGCGACGGCAGCTGGATGCGGCGACGCAGGCCTGCGGTCTTAAGGACGGGGTGTATACCCATGTGATCAATCCAGGCCTGCGGATGATTATTGTCGGCGCGGTGCATATCAGCCAAAATCTGTCGCCGATGGCGCGGATGGCGGGTTATGATGTTATCATGGTTGACCCGCGCGACAGTTTCGCAACCCGTGCGCGGTTTCCGGATGATACATTTGTGGATGCCTGGCCTGATGCGGCATTGCGCGAGATTGGGCTGGATGCGTATACGGCGGTTATAACCTTGACCCATGATCCGAAAATCGACACCCCGGCGTTAGCCGTGGCCCTGCGATCAAAGGCGTTTTATATCGGTGCGTTGGGGTCACGCAAAACCCATGCAAAGCGGGTGGCGGAGTTGCAGGGGAAAGGTTTTAGCAAGGCGGAAATCGCCAAGATACATGCGCCTGTTGGCTTGAATATCGGGGCAAAAACCCCGGCGGAAATCGCCGTGTCGATCTTGGCTGAAGTGACTGAACGCTGGCGCCATCCCGAGACGCAGCGATGAAATTCGACAGTGTCAAGCTTGATAATGCGCTGGGCCATATTCTGGCCCATTCGGTGATTTGTGGCAAATATACACTGAAAAAAGGGACACGTTTAGGCGCGGATGATCTGGCGAAACTGGACACTGCAGGGCATGACTGTGTCACTGTGGCCATGCTGGAAGCGGGGGATGTGGCGGAAAATGCCGCGGCGCAAAACCTTGCAAAGGGGTTTTTGACGGACGCTGTGACGATGACCGAGGCTTTTGCCGGCCGCGTCAATTTGCTGGCGGGCTGCGATGGGGTATTGGTGCTGAACGTGGCGGCGATAGAGGCGTTCAATGCGGTGGACGAGGCCATTACTGTCGCCACCTTGCCAAATTTCGCGCGCGTCAAAAAAGGCACCCTGCTGGCCACGCTGAAAATCATTCCCTACGGCGTGGTGCAAGCGCGGATTGATCGGGCAGTTCAGGTGTTGGGGCAGGGCGCGTTGCGGGTTTGCGGCTTTTCGCCCCAAACCTGCGATCTGGTTTTGACCCGCACAAAAGGTTTCAAACCGTCGCTGTTGGCCAAGGCTGAAACGGTGTTGCGGGCTCGCATTGCGCCGCTTCATATGAACCTGCAGACCTGCGAAATCGTCGCGCATACCGAAGTGGCGGTAGCGGCGGCGATCAAGCGCGCGACAAGTGATGTGGTGCTGGTTATTGGGGCCTCCGCGACCTCTGACCGGCGCGATGTGGTGCCTGCGGGGATTATTTCGGCAGGTGGCCGCGTGATCCGGTTCGGGATGCCGGTTGACCCCGGTAATCTGCTGGTTTTGGGCACACATCGGGGCCGCGCGGTGATCGGCCTGCCGGGCTGCGTGCGGGCGCCTGCGCTGAACGGGGCCGATTGGGTTTTGGAGCGGCTTTGCGCGGGGCTGGAACTGGATGCGACGGCAATCGCGCGTATGGGTGTGGGGGGATTGCTGAAGGAAATTCCCGAACGCATCCATCCACGACTGCAAGTCAAGGCACCGAAATCGGGGGTAGTGGCGGTGTTGCTGGCGGCGGGAAATTCTGCGCGGATGCGGGGCGATGACAAGCTGTTGCGCGATGTCGGCGGCATGCCGATGTTGCGACATGCGGTGCAGGTAGCTTTGAATGCAAAGATTGATCAGTGCCTTGTTGTGTTGAAAAAGGGCGCACATGCGCATCGACGGGCGTTGCAGGGGTTGGACGTGCAAATCATCGAGACGGTGGATGCGGATCAAGGCATGGCGGCCTCTTTGCGGGCGGGAATTTTGGCGTTAAAAGCCCCGCCAAAAGCGGTTTTGGTGGGCTTGGCGGATATGCCGGATTTGACGCCCTTACATTACAACCGGGTGATCGCGGCGCATGATCGTGCAAAGAACAGGCTGATTGTTTGCCCGACAAACCCCGACGGTAAACGCGGGCATCCGGTTTTGTTTGATGCGAAGTTCATCGAAAATCTGGCAGGGCTGCAAGGTGATACGGGGGCTAAAGAGATTGTTAAAACCGTTCCCGAATGGGTTTTCGAGGTGCCAATGGATGCGGCTGTTTCGCTGGATTTGGACACGCCAGAGGCTTGGGCGGCGTGGGCGGCTGCCAAACGCACGACATCCTGAGTCCAGGAAACACTGGCGGCGTTGATTTTGTTCTTCCTTTACATATCGAAGTAACCGACAATCCGCTTGCGCCTGCTTGGTTGATGCTGGCATCCGGTGTTGCGGCTACGGCAACACTGTTATGGATGAAGGATCGCAGTCGTGAACCCTTACGTTGAAGGAAAGCCGCATCAGGCTGTTTGATTCAAATCAAGGCGCATTGATCTGATTTGTTTTATGCTGCCAGCAATACGAAGATATATATGGAGGCATAAAATGATTAAGAAGGTATTGATCGCTACTGACGGGTCTGGTCATGCTGAAAAGGCCGTTATATTCGGATCGGATATTGCGGCGAAATATAATGCCGAAGTCTTGCTGGTGCATGTTCTGTTGCGTAAAGAGATATCTGAAGAGCTGTCTCGTATGGCAGAGATTGAATACGGCATAGACGTCCATCCGCTGTCCGAAGCAATTGCCAACGTGCCCGAAGCGCGGTTTCCGGCTGATATTACATTTGCCAGACGGGATGCAGCGACACCGGGGCAGGTTCTTAGAGTTTTAGGTGAAGGGATACTGAAACAGGCTGAAGAAACAGCACATGATCATGGGGTCGACAAGGTTGGCAAACGGATCGAGGACGGGAATCCTGTCAGTCGAATTCTGGAGATTGCCAAAGCCGAAAACGTTGATCTGATCGTATCCGGTTCGCGCGGCTTGTCGGATTTGAAGGCGCTAATCGTTGGCAGCGTGTCCCATAAACTTTCTCAGCTTTCGCCAGTGACCTGTATCACTGTCCGGTAGTCGCCACTTAGAGGTTGGTATATAGCTGATAGCCCGGGGCATAGTGCAGCCTGACCGATGTGATCGGTGTGTCCTTGTCCCATGTGGTGCGGTCAACGACAAAAACTGCCGTTTCGGGAGAAAGCCCCAGGTATTCAGCGACTTTTTGCGGTGCGTTGCAGGCCGAAAAGGCAATGTCGCCGCGGCTGAATGGGGCGTTTTGCACCAGCCATTCATTGGCGTTTTGCGCGTCAAAATCCACATCCAATACTTGCGGGATGTAATCGGTATTGATCCAGCGGTCTTCCGTGGCAAAGGGTTTTGTGTTGCCCAAGTGTAGTGATTTGAGGTACAGCATTTTTTTGTCGGGCGGGGTGCCCCATGATTTGGACAACACCAAAGGTGGTGCGGTGCGTTCGCGTAGCAGAAGTAAATAGCGATATTCCAAGCCGCGGTTTTCGATCTCAAGGCGGGTGATCGGGATCGAAAGCGTTGCCTTGCGTGCCGGGTTTTTGACCACGCGGGTGCCCGCCTTGCGGCGCCGTTCCAATAGGCCCGAGGCCGCAAGAGCGCGCAAGGCGCGGTTTACGGTGCTGCGCGCACAGCCGAATTCGGCTGCCAAAATATCTTCGTTGGGGATCAGATCACCCGGTGCCCATTCGTGGCTTGCGACACGGCGTCGGGCTTCCGTGATAATATCCTGAAAACCGATTTGTTTGCGGGTGCTCAAATGCGCCTCATGAGTGATTTCATTGTGTTTCGGTACTGTATCGTTATGGTATCCTGCCGGATATGTGCGCCCTTTTTAACCAAATGCCGGCCCGCTGACCAGACATCCGAAATAAGCGCATCGGAACCGGCAAAGATGTAGCTGTCGAGCAGCATATCGCCGGATTTTCCGATCAGGTCGGTGGCATCGAGGTCAAGCGCCAAAAGGTCGGCCTGTTTCCCCGCTGCGATGCTGCCTGCATTGCGGTTTGCGGCGGTTGCGCCTGCGGCTGTGATTTGGTCGTATAGGGCGCGTCCGGTGGATTTATCTGCTGTTGCGAACATGGCACGCCCCTTGTCGCGCAGGCGTTGGGAATATTCCAGTGTGCGCAGTTCTTCGGACAAAGAAATGCGGATATTGCTGTCCGAGCCGATCCCGAAGCGGCCGCCTGCATCACCATAGCGCAGACCGTCAAAAATGCCGTCACCAAGGCTGGATTCGGTCAGCGGGCAAAGCCCTGCAATGGCCCCTGTTTTGGCCAGCCGGGTGGTCTCGGAAGGGGTCATTTGGGTGGCGTGGATCAGGCACCAGCGTGCATCCACATCGTAGTTGGCCAGCAGCCATTCCACCGGTCGCGCCCCATAGGCGGCTTTGATTTCGTCGACCTCGGCTATTTGTTCAGCAAGGTGTAAGTGTAGCGGCGCATCGGGCAGCAGGGTGGTGGCAAAGCGCAGGCCTTCACGGTTAACAGCACGCAATGAATGCGGTGCAATCCCAAGGCGGGCGTCAGCGGGCAAGGCTTTCAGGTTGGTGCCTGCCTGCGATACAAGGTCGGCAAACTGATCGGGGGTGTTGCCAAAACGGATTTGACCAGATGTCAGGCTGCGTTCGTCACAGCCTCCGAATTGGTACATCACCGGCAAAAGTGTCAGGCCGATGCCGGTGGTTTGCGCGGCGGCAATGACGTGTTCGGCCATTTCCGACAAATTGTCGTAAGCGATGCCGCCCGGTTGGTGGTGCAGGTAGTGAAACTCGCACACGGCGGCAAAGCCCGCTTGCAGCATTTCCATCTGCACGAACGCGCTGATGGATTGAATATCGTCGGGATCAAGGTGGTCAAGAAAACGGTACATCAGCTTGCGCCATGTCCAGAAACTGTCGCGCGGGTCGGGGCCTTTGGCTTCGGTCAGACCCGCCATGGCGCGTTGAAAGGCGTGTGAATGCAGGTTGGTGGCGGCGGGCAGGATTATACCGTAACGCGCGGCCCCGTTAGAGGGTGATGCGGCCGTGACATTGGCAATCAAACCGTCCGCAGCAACGCTTATAAGCACGTCATTCTGCCAGCCGTCCTTGGTCAGCGCGGTCTTTGCCCAGAGCTTTTGCATGTCGGCGTTTCCTGTGTTGACAATTATTATGTATGCACATAATACGATTAAAGCGTCCTTAACAAGCGAAAAATCCTTATGGCCGACTATCTTTTGACACATGTGCATATTGCGCCTCAGGACGGGGCCGGTCAGTTAATTGCAGACGGCGTTATTGCCCTGCGCGGCGGCATAATCGACTGGGTCGGGGCAAAGGCGGATTTGCCTCAAGCCTATGCGGGCTGGCGGAAGCAGGACTTGAGCGGGCGACTGATTACGCCTGCACTGATTGATTGCCATACACATCTTGTGTTTGGCGGCAACCGCGCCCGCGAGTTTGAAATGCGCCTGAACGGGGCAAGCTACGAAGACATTGCAAGGGCCGGTGGCGGTATTGTTTCAACCGTCACGGCAACGCGGCAGGCGGATCAGGAAAGTCTGGTTGCTGGGGCTTTGCCGCGTCTTGACGCGCTGATTGCCGAAGGACTGGGCACAATCGAGATCAAATCGGGGTACGGGCTGGATCGGGAAACCGAATTGACCATGCTGCGGGCGGCGCGCACCTTGGGGGATGTGCGCAATGTCAGGGTTAAAACCAGTTTTCTGGGGGCCCACGCGGTGCCTGCGGACTATGCGGGACGTGCGGATGAATATATCTCGGAGGTGTGTTTGCCGACCTTGCGCGCAGCGCACGCCGAAGGGCTGGTTGATGCGGTTGACGGGTTTTGTGAAGGCATTGCATTTTCCCCTGCGCAAATCGCGCGGGTGTTCGATTTGGCCGTTGATTTGGGTCTGCCGGTGAAACTTCATGCGGAACAGTTGTCGCATTTGGGCGGAGCAAAACTGGTGGCGCGGTATCAGGGCCTGTCGGCGGATCATGTGGAATATGCGCATGATGCGGATGCAAAAGCGATGTCGGCGGCGGGGACTGTGGCGGTGTTGTTGCCGGGGGCGTATTATACCTTGCGCGAGGTCCAGGCCCCGCCGGTGGCGGCCTTTCGTAAACACGGCGTGCCGATGGCACTGGCAACAGATTGCAATCCGGGATCGTCGCCTTTGACGTCGTTACTCTTGACCATGAATATGGGCTGCACGCTGTTTGGCCTGACCCCGCAAGAGGCCTTGGCGGGGGTAACCTGCCATGCAGCGCGCGCGCTGGGCTTGGCAGATTGCGGGAAAATTGCAGCAGGGTTTCGCGCTGAACTGGCCGTTTGGGATGTGGAACATCCCGCCGAGCTGGCCTACCGCATCGGGTTCAACCCGCTTTACAAACGTATT
Source organism: Rhodobacterales bacterium (assembly GCA_045046705.1). Lineage (GTDB taxonomy): Bacteria > Pseudomonadota > Alphaproteobacteria > Rhodobacterales > Rhodobacteraceae > Amylibacter. The sequence continues at coordinate 15,927 of JASFZB010000079.1, forward strand.
ATCGGAGACGGGACATGACGACACTGACTTTGCAACCGGGCGCGACACCGCTGGTGGATATGGAAAGGATTTACCGTGACGGGATTTCGGTAACGCTTGACCCCGCGGCGCGTTTGGCGGTTGACCGGGCGGCAAAAAGGGTGGCCGAAGCCGTGGCCGGTGATGTGCCGGTTTACGGCGTGAATACCGGTTTTGGCAAGCTCGCCAGCGTCAAAATCGCCGCCAAAGATACCGCTACGTTGCAACGCAACCTGATCCTGTCGCATTGCTGCGGTGTGGGTGAGGCGGTTGCAAAACCGGTTGTGCGGCTGATGATGTCGCTGAAACTGCTGTCGTTGGGGCGCGGCGCATCGGGCATTCGCTGGCAGGTGATCCAACTGATCGAGGCGATGCTGGAAAAAGGCGTGACGCCGGTGATCCCGGCACAAGGCTCGGTCGGGGCATCGGGTGATCTGGCCCCGCTGGCGCATATGGCGGCGGTTCTTTTGGGCGAAGGCAGGGCCGAATTCGGCGGGCAGGTCATGGGCGGCGGGGACGCGTTGGCCAAGGCGGGTCTGGCTCCGTTGACACTGGCGGCCAAGGAAGGGCTGGCCCTGATCAACGGCACGCAGTTTTCCACCGCCTTTGCGCTGGTGGGGTATTTTGATGCGCTGCGAAATGTAGAAGCCAGCCTGGTGACGTCAACGCTTTCGACCGATGCCATTATGGGATCGACGGCGCCCTTGTTGCCGGAAATACACGCCCTGCGCGGCCATATGGGGCAGATCACGGTGGCGCGGGTGATGCGCGACCTGATGCAAGGCTCTGAAATCCGCGACAGTCACCGCGAGGGCGACACCCGTGTGCAAGACCCCTACTGTATCCGCTGCCAGCCGCAGGTGGTGGGGGCGGTGCTGGATCTGCTTTGGCAGGTCGGGCGCACGCTGGAAATTGAAGCCAATGCAGTGACCGATAATCCGTTGGTGCTGATTGATGAGGGCAAGATCGTGTCGGGCGGTAATTTTCATGCCGAACCTGTTGCCTTTGCCGCTGATCAGATCGCGTTGGCCATTTCTGAAACCGGGGCGATTGCGCAACGCCGGGTAGCCTTGATGGTCGACCCGACCTTAAGCTGTGATCTGCCGCCGTTTCTGACGCCTGACCCGGGATTGAACTCGGGGTTAATGATTGCGGAAGTGACCACGGCGGCCCTGATGAGCGAGAACAAACATCTGGCTAATCCGTGCAGTACCGATAGCACGCCCACGAGTGCCAATCAGGAAGATCATGTCTCGATGGCTGCCCACGGGGCGCGGCGGCTGGTGCGGATGAACGAAAATCTGGCGTGTATTCTGGGTGTCGAAGCGATATGCGGTGTGACCGGTATCGAATTTCGGGCACCCTTGAAAACCAGTGCGCGTTTGCAAAATGTCATGGCGCGGTTGCGCGATGATGTGGCCCCGATTGTCGAAGACCGCTATCTGGCACCCGACCTGGAAGCCGCCGCAAAACTGGTTTGCGCAGGCGCGCTAAGCCAGGCAGCCGGCGGGTTTTCACTGGCGAAACCCTTAACAGAAACGAAGTAACATGTCTGATCCAAGTCAAAACCCGCGCAAAAACACCCGTGACATTTATCCTGCAACGGGCACTGAAATCACCGCCAAAAGCTGGTTGACCGAAGCGCCTTTGCGGATGCTGATGAACAACCTGCATCCGGATGTGGCGGAAAACCCCCATGAACTGGTGGTTTATGGCGGCATCGGGCGGGCGACACGCACCTGGGCGGATTTCGACCGGATTGTTGACAGCTTGCGGGAATTGGAAGCGGATGAAACGCTTTTGGTGCAATCGGGCAAGCCTGTGGGGGTGTTCAAAACCCATAAGGATGCGCCGCGCGTGTTGATCGCCAATTCCAATCTGGTGCCACACTGGGCAACGTGGGATCACTTTAACGAGCTGGATAAAAAGGGCCTGATGATGTACGGCCAGATGACGGCGGGAAGCTGGATTTATATTGGCTCTCAGGGTATTGTGCAGGGAACGTACGAGACTTTTGTCGAAGCGGGGCGTCAGCATTATGGCGGGGACTTACGCGGCAAATGGATACTGACAGGCGGACTGGGCGGCATGGGCGGTGCACAACCGCTGGCAGCCGTGATGGCCGGTGCCTGTTGTCTGGCGGTGGAGTGTAATCCCGACAGTATAGATTTCAGGCTGCGCACGAAATATGTTGATGAACGTGCCGATACACTGGATGAAGCCTTGGTGATGATCGACGCGTGGACAGCGGCGGGCGAGGCTAAATCGGTGGGTTTGCTGGGAAATGCCGCCGATATTTTCCCTGAACTGGTTAAGCGCGGGGTGCGCCCCGATATTGTCACCGACCAGACATCGGCGCATGATCCGATCAACGGTTATCTGCCGCAGGGTTGGAGCATGGCGGACTGGATCAGTGGCCGCGAAAGCAACCCCAAAGCGGTGGAAAAGGCGGCGCGTGCATCCATGAAGGTGCAGGTCAAAGCGATGTGCGATTTTCACGCCAGGGGCATTCCGACGGTGGATTACGGCAATAACATCCGCCAGATGGCACTGGAAGAGGGGCTGGACAATGCCTTTGATTTCCCGGGCTTTGTGCCCGCTTATATCCGGCCCCTGTTTTGCCGTGGTATCGGGCCATTTCGCTGGGTGGCCCTGTCGGGTGATCCGGAAGACATTTACAAGACTGACGCCAAAGTAAAACAGTTGGTCGATGACCCGCATCTGCACAACTGGCTGGATATGGCCCGCGAGCGGATCAGCTTTCAGGGTCTACCGGCGCGGATTGCATGGGTCGGTCTGGGGGTGCGTCACAAGCTGGGGCTGGCGTTTAACGAAATGGTGCGCACCGGTGAGCTGAAAGCGCCCGTGGTGATCGGGCGCGATCATCTGGACAGTGGTTCTGTGGCGTCCCCCAACCGCGAAACTGAAACTATGCGCGATGGTTCGGATGCGGTCAGCGACTGGCCGCTTCTGAATGCGCTGTTGAATACCGCATCGGGGGCGACATGGGTGTCCTTGCACCACGGCGGCGGTGTCGGCATGGGCTTTTCGCAACATGCGGGTATGGTGATCTGTTGTGACGGCACTAAAGATGCCGACCGGCGCATTGCACGGGTGTTGTGGAACGACCCTGCCACCGGGGTGATGCGGCACGCCGATGCGGGCTACGAGGATGCGCTAGAATGCGCCCGCGAAAACCGGCTGAACCTGCCGGGGATTTTGGACTAGGGACGCAACCGGTTAAAGCGATGAATTTTGCGAAAATGATGGTGTCTTAAGGCTGCCTCCTAAACCAGTTTACTGGTTTAGGAGGCATGTTTGGGGGGCAGGGTCGATAAATCCGGCTCCGGGAGGTGCGGTAGAGATACAGTTGCTAGATCAGCAGGAATTTCAATCCCGAAATAAGCACGGCTATTGCCAGCAACCAGACCAGATAGCGCACCGGCAGGATTTTCAATCCAAGGCTGGTGCCAACCATCGCACCTAGCAGTGCTGCCCCTGCCCAGATCGGTAAGACGCTGGGAATGGCTTGCAGGCTGGCAAGGTTTCCGGCCAGACCGGCGAGCGAATTAAGCAGGATGAACACGGCCGCAATCGCCGAGGTTTTCCGGATGCTCGCCCATTTCAGGATCAACATAAGCGGACTGAGCATGACGCCGCCGCCAATGCCCGTCAGCCCCGACAAAAACCCGATACCGCCGCCTGCACCTGCGCCGATCAGTTTTGGAATACGGTTGTCGGGCGAATCCAGCCCTGCCAGTTTTCCGATGCTTTGCCAGATCAGATAGAGGGCAGAAAATATCAGTAAAACGCCCAGCAAGGGGCGGTAAACCTCTGGTGGCAGAATGATTGTTCCGCCCAGAAATGCGAACGGGACAGAGGTCAGCACAAGCGGTAACAAACCGCGCCAATCGACCAATCCGGCCTTGGAAAAGCGGTAAACCGCCAAGCCTGCCACCAGAACGTTCAGGGATAAAGCAACGGGGCGAATAACCTCGGGGGTGACGCTCATCAGGCCCATGACCGCGATATAGCCCGAGGCACCGCCGTGGCCGACAGATGAATAAAGGATAGCGACGATGAAAAACAGTGCGGCAATCAGTATTACAAGTTCGATACTCAAGGCCGTTCCCCCGCAGTTGCATAATACCGGCTGATAACATTTGAGCCCTGCATTTGAAAGCGGCATTTTGCCGCGAAAAGGGACGGGTCTTATTCGGCTTAAAAATCCAGTCCCAGATCAAGGTTTGTCACCGTGTGGGTCAAAGCCCCGACCGAGATATAATCAACGCCCGTGGCCGCTACTTCGGCGATGCGTTCCAGACGCATGTTGCCGCTGGCCTCGACCACCACCTTGCCGTCCACCATAGTGACGGCCTTTGTCATGTCGGCATTGCTCATATTATCCAACAAAACGCAATCAGCAACACCCGTGGCCAGCACCTCTTCAAGCTGGGTCAGGGTGTCGACCTCGATTTCGATGCGGCGCATATGAGAGCCAAATTCGCGGGCGCGTTCCAGCACGGCTGAAATCGAACCTGCCGCTGCAATGTGGTTGTCCTTGATCAAAATGGCGTCATTCAACCCGAAACGGTGGTTCGAGCCCCCCCCGTGGCATACTGCTTCCTTTTCCACCAGTCGCAAGCCCGGCGTGGTTTTGCGGGTGCAGGTGATTTTGGCGCGGCTGCCCTTGGTTTTGGCGACAAAACCCGCCGTCATGGTGGCAATGCCCGACAAGCGTCCTGCAAGGTTCAGAGCGACGCGTTCGGCCATCAGAATGGATTTTGCATCGCCGGTGATGGTCATACAAACATCATTCGGCTTGGCTGGCATGCCGTCCGGGATCAGGGTTTCTACCGCCAGCGTCGGGTCAACCGTATGAAACGCAAGACGCGCCAGTTGCATGCCTGAAATCACCCCGGCATCGCGGCTATTCAGGCGCGCCCCGTATGTGGTGCCGTCGGGAATGACCGCGCGGCTTGTGACATCGCCGGCACCGCCTAAATCCTCGTTCAGGGCGCGGGTAATCAGGTCTTGCAGCAGAAAGTCGGGGATCGGGGAATGGGCCATGTTTGCGTCCTTTTAAAATGGGGGGGGTTACTTGCGCCGCCAACGCGTGGGCACGATAATCAAGGCCCCGACAGACGAGATAATCGCATTCAGTCCGGTACTTCCGAAACTGATGTTGAACAGGGCGCGGAGCCAGAAAAACGTCACCGCCCCGCCGACGCAGACGATGATCGAGACTAGATAGCCATTGCGGGTAAAGCCGGTTTTTTCGGCAAAGTAGCCGATGATGATGGCGATGAATATGGATCCCGGCAGAGCGATGAACATGATTTACCTCACGAGGTTGTCGCGCAAAGCCAGGGCTTGCGCATAGGTGATTTCGCTGCGGTGCTTCAGGCGGTCATCCTTGTCGGGATAGTCCGTCCGGTAATGCCCGCCGCGCGATTCGTGCCGATTATAGGCGGCGGCGGCAATCAGGGTTGCGGCGGCTAGCATATTGTCGAAATTGGTTGATATACGCCCGTATTTTGCATCAAGATCGCGCAAACTGCATAATGCTTGCGCCAAACCTGCCCCGTCTCGGATCACGCCGACCTTTTCGGACATCAGTTTGCGCAAGGCCATTACGGCGGTTCCGTTCACCGGGGCAAAGCCAATTTTTGGGACTTTCAGGTCGGGTACGAAGTTTTGCCCCGCGCCCGCGTCTATCGCCTGCACCATGCCGTTCGCGCAAGTGGCCGCGTAGACCAGGGCTTCCAGCAGGCCGTTCGAGGCCAGCCTGTTGGCGCCGTGCAACCCGGTCGAGGCGGCTTCGCCCGACACCCAAAGCCCTTTGATCGAAGTGCGGCCATCCTTGCCTGTCGCGACCCCGCCCATATGGTAATGCGCGGCGGGGACGATGGGGATGGGGTCGGTCACGGGGTCGATACCGGCCTGTTGGCAATAGCGGTAGACCGAGACGAATTCATCCTTGATTTGTGCGCCTATAGCTTTGCGGGTGTCGAGCATTGGCACATTGCCTGCCTGATGCTGGTAAAAATTCTCTCGCGCCACAATATCGCGCGGGGCAAGTTCGCCAAGCGGGTGAATGTCCTGCATATAGCGTTCACCGAACCTGTTGATCAGGATAGCCCCTTCGCCGCGCAAAGCTTCGGTTGCCAGCGGGTTGGGGTCTATTCCCACATCCATCGCGGTGGGGTGAAACTGTACGAACTCGGCATCCGCGATTACCGCCCCCGCGCGTGCCGCCATGCCCAAGGCCTGACCGCGTACCGAAGGCGGGTTGGTGGTTTTAAGGTACAGACTGCCTGCGCCGCCTGCTGCCAGAAGGTAGGCTTTGGCCTGAATGACATAAGGGGTTTGGTTGTTTTCGGACACCACAACGCCTTGCATGGCGTTGTCTTTGACGATCAGTTCCAGGGCGGTTGCGCCCTCGATCACGGTAATTGACGGGGTTCGGGCGACCTCGGCGATCAGGGTTTTCATGATCTCGGCCCCGGCCTGATCACCTTTTACACGCACCACACGGGCAAAGCCGTGGGCGGCTTCTTGCGACATTACATAGTTGCCGTCTTTGGTGCGATCAAAAGGTGTGCCGACATCGGTAAGCTCAAGAATATGATGTTTCGCGGCATTGGTGACAAAGGCCGCCACATCCGCATCGACAATGCCGTCGCCGGCGTTCACGGTGTCAAGCGCGTGCGCTTCGGGCGTGTCATTTTTATCCATTGCTGCTGCCACACCGCCCTGCGCCCATGCACTTGAGGCCCCATAGCCCAAAGTCTTTGGCGACAGCACTGTCACTTTGCGCGGTGCCAGATTAAGGGCGGCGTAAAGACCGGCAAGGCCCGCGCCGACAATCAGGATGTTGTGCTGCTTTTCCAACAGCTAGATCTTCAAGCTGATCATGCGTTCCACCGCCAGACGGGCTTTGACGGCCAAGGCGGGGTCAACGGTGACTTCTTCGCTCATGGTGTGCAATGACCACAGAATTTTTTCCAAGGTGATGCGCTGCATATGCGGGCACAGATTACAGGGGCCAAGGAAATTCACTTCGGGCACTTCATCGGCGATGTTTGATCCCATGGAACATTCGGTGATTAGCAACACCTTTTGGGGTTTGTTTTTGCGCACATAATTGATCATCCCCGCGGTTGATCCGCTGAAATCGGCCTCGTCCACCACATCCGTCGGGCATTCGGGGTGGGCGATGATCACCGCGTCGGGTTCATATTTGCGGTACTCGCGCAGTTCGTCCGCCTTGAACTCGACATGCACCATGCAGGCACCTTCCCAATAGACGATCTTTTTCTTGGTCTGTTTCGCCACGTTCTGCGCCAGATGTCCGTCGGGGGTCATGATCACAATATCGCTGTCCATTGAATTGATGATCTCGACCGCATTGCCCGAGGTGCAGCAAATGTCGGAGGCGGCTTTAACTTCTGCGGTTGTATTCACATAGGACACAACGGGCGCACCGGGATTATCGGCACGCATCTTTTCGATGTCCTTGGCGGTGATGCTTTCCGCTAGCGAACAGCCCGCGCGGCTATCGGGGATCAGCACGGTTTTTTCCGGTGACAGGATTTTTGAGGTCTCGGCCATGAAATGCACACCGCATTGTACGATCACGCTTTCACGCACTTTGGTGGCCTCGATCGCTAGTTGCAGACTGTCGCCGACAATATCGGCAACGCCGTGAAAAATATCCGGCGTCATATAGTTATGCGCCAGAATCACCGCATCTTTTTCGCGCTTCAGCTTGTTTATCGCCAGAACATAGGGCGCATGGCGGGCCCAATCCGCTTCTGGGATTACACGCGCGACACGGTCATAGGTGGCTTGTGTTTCCTTGACCAAAGCCAATGAGGGTTCCAGATCAAAGGCTGCATTCAATTGCGCCTTCATTTCGGGGCTGCCGGGAAGTATCATGGGTGAAACCCTTTGGATTTGCTTTCAGTTCGGTAACAAATAAAGGCTTCTTGGGGGAAATTGAAGGCTAAAACGCATTGGCCGTCAATTATTGCATTATGCAGCCTTTTTGCCGTTTTTTCCCTTTGCGAAATAAACCTCGCTCATGAATGTCAAAAACAGCCGTGTCAGGCTGCGGCGGCCGGCATTGCGCGGCCAAACCGCATAAACCCCCACCTCTTCACTTGTCCAGTCAGGCAATATGCGCACCAGCCTGCCATCGGCGACCTCTTGTTCCACATACATTTCGGGCAACCATGTCGCCCCCTGCCCCAACAGGGCCATTTGCTTTTTGGCTTCACCGTTGTCACACCATAAATTGCATTTGATGTCCCGCTTTATGGTTTCGCCTGTTTTTGTATTTTGCATCAACATATGGGGCCATTTTATCTCGCAAATAAACGGGTAGGACAGCAGGTCCAAATCTTCGGGGCGGTCAGCGGTGCCATATTTATCAATCAGCTTTGGGCTACCATATAGACAAGCGTGCCCTTCCGTCAGCTTTTTCACCATGAAATTACTATCGGATAAATCGCCCAGTTGAATCGCCAGATCATAACCGCTTTCATTCAGGTTGTGATGGCCTGTCTGATAGGAAATCTGCATGGTAATTTCAGGGTATGTTTCACAAAACTGCGCTAAAAATGCGGTGAAGCCGGGGGCGGCCATAAAGGTGGGCATTGAAATAGACAGCTTGCCGCGCGGGCTGGCCATCACGCTTTGCAGCTCTTCCAGACCGGTTTCAGCGGCATCAAGCATTTCTTGCGCATGCACGGACAGCTTTTGGCCCGCATCGGTTAAGGTCAAAGACCGCGTCGAGCGGTAAATCAGCGCGGTATCAAGCGTCTTTTCCAGTTGCGAAATATGTTGACTGACAACCGGGGCGGAAATCCCCAGCACATTTGCCGCAGCCGAGAATGACCCGGTTTCGGCAACTTTGGCGAAAACCGCCAGTGATTTTAGCTTTGGTAACATGGGGGTATTATTACACGATATTTCGAAATAATGAAATAGTTTTATTCGGTATAGTCGTTCAATAAGACTTGGACTAGATAAGGGTCAACAGCGATCAACAAGCGATCGTTACAGTTTCAACCGCGCACCTCCTGCGCATCAGAAAGGACCAAGATCATGAAAAACCTTATCAAAACTGCCGTCCTGATTGCAGCCATCGCCCCAACCGCTACGTTTGCCCAAAACATTCCGGTTGATTTCCCGTCAACCTTCATTGCGGGGTCTGCAACTGCCGCACAGGTCGTGACCAAGTTGGATACGCAGACTGTTGGCCAAACGGTTGCAATCCCCACAGGGCCAAGTGAACAGAAATAACTGATCCTGACCCCAGCCCCGGCGAACGCTCCCTCTCCCCTAAGTTTGCCGGGGTTTAATCTTCAAAATACTGTTCGTTGCTTTGGTATGCCATCTTGTGTTGTGCATATGTGCAGCCTGCCAGCAAAGCCAGAATCAGCATTGAACGCAAAAGCATTTTCAATCACCTGTTATTAGAGCCCCTTGAGTTTCGCAGTAATTTTCCCGCGACACAACCACCCCGCCTTCAAAACTTTGTCACCTTATGGGGTGATTTGGCATTTGCGCATTGCGGCGATAGAAAATACAATCGCTCTTAGTAATTTGCGCAAAAGGGCCGGTAAAAATGTCATCAAAAAAATACGTCTACTTCATGGAAGGTGTTTCCAAAACCTATCCGGGTGGCAAAAAATGCTTCGAGAACATTCACTTGTCGTTTTTGCCGGGCGTCAAAATCGGTGTCGTGGGGGTCAACGGCACAGGGAAATCCACGCTCATGCGCATCATGGCAGGCATGGACAAGGATTTTCAGGGTGAGGCATGGGCGGCGAAAGGTGCCACCGTTGGCTATCTGCCGCAAGAGCCAAAACTGGATCCGACCCTTGATGTGCGCGGCAATGTCATGCTTGCGGTGGCCGATAAAAAGGCGGTTCTGGACAAATACAACGACTTGGCGATGAACTATTCCGAGGAAACCGCCGACGAGATGGCCCGTCTGCAAGACCGGATCGACGCGGAAGACCTGTGGAATTTGGATGCCAGCATCGACATCGCGATGGAGGCCCTGCGCTGTCCGCCCGATGATGCCGACGTTACCACGCTGTCGGGCGGCGAGGCGCGCCGTGTGGCGCTGTGCAAGCTGTTGCTGGAAAAACCCGACATGCTGCTGCTGGACGAACCGACCAACCATCTGGACGCCGAAACCATCGCCTGGCTGCAAAACCATCTGATGGACTACAAGGGCACGATTCTGATCGTCACCCACGACCGTTATTTTCTGGACAGCATCACCACCTGGATTCTGGAGCTGGATCGCGGCCGCGGTATTCCTTATGAGGGCAATTATTCCGCGTGGGTTGAACAAAAAGCCAAACGCATGGCGCAAGAAGCCCGCGAAGACAAATCCAAAACCAAAACGCTGCAACGCGAACTGGAATGGATGCGGCGTGGCCAAAAGGCCCGACAGGCCAAGCAAAAGGCGCGGATCAACGCTTATAATGAACTGGCCGGCCAGTCCGAGCTGGATAAAATCGGCAAGGCCCAGATTATCATTCCAAACGGCCCGCGCCTTGGCAGTAAAGCCATTGAAGTAAACGGTATTTCCAAAGCCTACGGGGATAACCTGTTGATCGACAATTTAAGCTTTAGCTTGCCGCCGGGCGGTATTGTCGGTGTCATCGGCCCCAATGGGGCGGGTAAATCAACGCTGTTCCGGATGATCACAGGTCAGGAACAGCCTGACAGCGGCACCATCGAATTCGGCAACACGGTGAAGCTTAGCTATGTCGATCAGTCGCGCGACGCGTTGGATGACAAGAAAACCGTTTGGGACGAGATTTCGGGCGGCAATGACATCATTCAGCTTGGTGATGCTGAAATGAACAGTCGCGCCTATTGCTCGTCATTCAACTTCAAGGGCGGCGACCAGCAAAAACCGCTAGGTTTGTTGTCGGGGGGCGAGCGCAACCGGGTTCACATGGCAAAATTGTTGAAGGATGGCGGCAACATTCTGCTTTTGGATGAGCCGACAAATGATCTGGACGTTGAAACCCTCAGCGCACTGGAAGCCGCCATAAGCGATTTCGCCGGCTGCGCCGTGGTGATTTCCCACGACCGTTTCTTTCTAGACCGAATCTGCACCCACATGCTGGCCTTTGAAGGCAACAGCCAGGTTGAATGGTTCGAGGGCAACTTCGCGGACTATGAAGAAGATAAAAAACGCCGGCTGGGGCCGGACGCGTGTACGCCGACACGGGTGAAGTACAAGAAGTTTACACGGTAAGGCACTAGGTGAATGATTGCGATGTCGTTAAAATATTTTCCTGCCGACTCTGCGGGGTAGGGGGCTTATGTATTATCGAGATGGCCTCATTCGCCCCTTGCCATGCGCCAGTTTCCGCCCTATAGAGCGCGTTCATCATGCACTCCACTGGAATCAGGGTGACCCGTTAGGGGGCCCACCAGTGATGTTGAAAGGAAAATGGCGATGAAAGCCGCTGAATTAAAAGAAAAAACACCTGACCAACTTCGCGCGGATCTGGCTGCCCTGAAAAAGGAATCGTTCAATATGCGCTTCCAGGCAGCAACCAGCCAGTTGGAAAATACCTCGCAAATCAAAGTGGCTCGCCGCAATGCTGCGCGGGTAAAGACAATTTTGAACCAGAAAGCCGCTGAAGCGGCCGCTGAATAAGGAAGTGTGACATGCCAAAGCGTATATTAACCGGCACAGTAACGGGCGACCAAAACCAACAGACAGTGTCTGTTTCGGTGCAACGTAGCTTTCAGCATCCGGTTCTGAAAAAAACTATTCGTAAGTCCAAGACGTACCGCGCCCACGACGCGAATAACCAATTCAAAATCGGTGATAGAGTTCGCATTGAAGAATGTGCACCGATTTCGAAGACCAAACGCTGGATGGTTCTGCCTAACGCCTAACGGTGTGTGCGGAATTTTTCAGTTTAACGAAACCCTGGGGGAAGTCCCCAAAGGTCGGAAGGAAACCAAATGATCCAGATGCAAACCAATCTGGATGTAGCTGACAACAGCGGCGCACGCCGTGTTCAGTGCATCAAGGTTCTGGGCGGTTCACACCGGAGATATGCCTCCGTTGGCGATATTATCGTAGTCTCTGTGAAAGAAGCCATTCCACGCGGTCGCGTGAAAAAAGGTGATGTTCGCAAGGCTGTGGTGGTTCGTACTGCCAAAGCAGTCCGTCGTGAAGACGGCACAGTAATCCGGTTTGACCGCAGTGCTGCAGTAATCCTAAATAACGCGAACGAGCCCTTGGGTACCCGTATCTTTGGCCCGGTTGTGCGTGAATTGCGTGCGAAGAACTTCATGAAGATCATCTCGCTTGCACCGGAGGTTCTGTAACATGGCTGCCAAGTTGAAAAAAGGTGACAAGGTCATCGTGCTGACCGGTAAAGACAAAGGTAAAGAAGGCGAAATTGCCAGCTTGAACCCGTCGACAGGTAAAGCGGTGGTTACGGCTGTGAACACCAGCATCCGTCACACCAAACAATCACAAAACTCCCAAGGCGGCCGTGTTCCTGTGGACATGCCGATCCAGTTGTCAAATCTGGCTTTGGTTGACCCTAAAGAGGGCGGCGCAACCCGCGTTGGCTTTAAGATCGAAGACGGTAAAAAAGTCCGTTTCGCGAAGAAATCAGGAGCATTGATCGATGGCTGATTACACACCACGCCTAAAGTCGGTATATGCTGACAAAGCCCGTGCCGCGTTGAAAGAAGAGTTCGCATACAAGAACGACATGATGATCCCGAAGCTGGATAAAATCGTGTTGAACATGGGTGTCGGCGAAACTGTCAATGATAGCAAAAAAATCCGTTCAGCCGTAGAAGGCATGGCAATGATTGCAGGTCAACAGCCTGTCATCACCAAGGCCAAGAAATCCATCGCTGGTTTCCGGGTGCGTGAAGACATGCCTTTGGGTTGTAAAGTTACCTTGCGCGGCGATCAGATGTACGAATTTCTGGACCGACTGGTTAACGTGGCTTTGCCCCGGACCCGTGACTTTCGCGGCGTCTCGAGCAAAAGCTTTGACGGTCACGGCAATTATGCCATGGGCATGAAAGAACATATTGTGTTCCCCGAAATTGAATACGACAAAGTAGATCAAATGTGGGGCATGGATGTTATTATTTGTACCACCGCAAAAACAGATGCAGAAGCTAAAAGCCTGTTGAAGCAATTCAACATGCCATTTAGCAACTGATCGCGGAAGGAGAGAAAAACATGGCAAAAACTGCAATGGTCCAACGCGAGGTCAAGCGTGCAAGGTTGGTGAAAAAATATGCCGCCAAACGTGCTGCGCTAAAGGAAATCGCGAACAACCAAGACCTGCCGATGGAAGAGCGTTTCAATGCGCGCCTGAAACTGGCCAAGCTACCCCGCAATTCATCGCCCACACGGCTGCACAACCGCTGTCAACTGACAGGTCGCCCGCACGGCTATTATCGTAAACTCAAAGTGTCCCGGATTGCTCTGCGCCAATTGGCGTCGGACGGCATGATCCCCGGCATGGTTAAGTCAAGCTGGTGAAGGGAGAGATATAATGAACGATCCTATCGGTGATATGCTGACACGTATTCGTAACGCGCAGATGCGCGGCAAGTCTACAGTGATTACACCAGCGTCAAAACTGCGTGGTTGGGTGCTCGATGTTCTTGCGAACGAAGGCTATATCCGTGGTTATGAAAATGCGACCTCGAAAGCGGGCTTTCCTGAGTTGGAGATTTCTTTGAAATACTTCGACGGGCAACCTGTTATCAAAGAGATCAAACGCGTGTCCAAACCGGGCCGCCGCGTTTATTCTAACGTACATGACATTCCAACTGTACGTCAGGGTCTTGGTGTCGCCATTGTCTCCACACCAAAAGGTGTGATGTCAGATGCACAAGCACGTTCCGCCAATGTTGGTGGCGAAGTGCTGTGCACAATCTTCTAAGGAGTATCTGATGTCTCGTATTGGTAAAAAAGCTGTTGATCTGCCAAGTGGTGTAAGTGCCACGGTCTCGGGTCAGCAAATCGAAGTCAAAGGCCCAAAAGGTGTTCTATCCTTTAAAGCCACGGATGATGTGACACTCACGGTGGAAGACAACGCGGTTACTGTAAAACCGCGCGGTCAATCCAAACGTGCACGCCAGCAATGGGGTATGTCCCGCACACAGATCGCAAACTGCGTGATCGGTGTAACGGAAGGCTTCAAGAAAGAGCTGGAGATTAACGGTGTTGGGTATCGTGCTAAAATGGTTGGCAATGTCTTGAATATGACGTTGGGCTATTCACACGATGTTAACTTTGAGGTGCCGGAAGGTATCACTGTAACCGCGCCGAAAGTAACTGTAATCATCGTTGAAGGTATTGATCGCCAACAAGTTGGTGAAGTCGCCGCGAAAATCCGCGAGTGGCGTAAACCCGAGCCTTACAAAGGCAAAGGGATCAAATACAAAGACGAATATATCTTCCGCAAGGAAGGCAAGAAGAAATAAGGAGCGCATAATATGGCTAATAGTAAGAGAACTCTGTTCCTTAAGCGCCGCATGCGCAACCGGAACAAAATCAAGAAGATGGCCAATGGCCGCCCTCGTTTGAGCGTACATCGTTCGTCAAAAAACATCTCGGTTCAACTGATCGACGATGTTGCGGGCGTCACTTTGGCTGCGGCTTCCACATTGGAAAAAGAGCTGGGTGTTGTGGGCAAGAACAACAAGGAAGCGTCTGCCAAGGTGGGTGCGGCAATTGCCGAACGCGCTAAAAAGGCAGGGGTAGAAGAATGTTACTTTGATCGTGGCGGCTTTTTGTTCCACGGCAAGGTGAAAGCACTGGCTGATGCCGCCCGCGAAGGTGGTTTGAAGTTTTAGAAAACTTGCAGGTGGGCGCAATGCCCACCTCGATGATCCGGGGGGCGTTTGCCCCACCTGGATTGGTAAAATAGGGCGCAAGCCCGATGTTTAGGAGGCCGTCAATGGCTAGAGATAATAACCGCCGGGGTCGCGATCGCGACGAAACACCGGAATTTGCAGATCGTCTGGTTGCGATCAACCGTGTGTCGAAAACAGTAAAAGGCGGTAAACGCTTTGGCTTTGCAGCCCTTGTTGTTGTGGGCGACCAAAAAGGCCGTGTAGGTTTTGGCAAAGGTAAAGCCAAAGAAGTTCCTGAAGCTATTCGTAAAGCCACAGAGCAAGCCAAACGCCAAATTATCCGCGTTCCATTGCGCGAAGGCCGTACATTGCACCACGACATGAATGGTCGCCATGGTGCCGGTAAAGTTGTGATGCGGACTGCACCACAAGGTACCGGTATTATCGCAGGTGGCCCGATGCGTGCCGTTTTCGAGATGCTGGGCGTACAAGATGTTGTTGCGAAATCAATCGGGTCACAAAACCCGTATAACATGATCCGCGCTACTATGGACGGTTTGGGTAAAGAAGCTAGCCCGCGTAACGTTGCACAACGTCGTGGCAAGAAAGTTTCCGACATTCTGCCGAAAACAGATGCAGCCCCTGCTGCTAAAGTGGAGGCTTAAATCATGGCTAAAACTATCGTCGTAAAACAGATCGGTTCCCCGATCCGCCGCCCGGCCAAACAACGCGCAACGCTTGTTGGCCTGGGGCTAAACAAAATGCACAAAACCCGCGAGCTGGAAGATACACCTTCCGTGCGCGGCATGGTCGCCAAAATCTCGCATATGGTCGAGATTATCGAAGAAAAAGGTTAAGCCCAAGTGCTACGTCATCACCCGACTTGTTCGGGTGATCGCATATGTAAGGCCTAGCTTAACGAGATCACCCGAATAAATCGGGGGGTGACGTGATAATTGAAACGCCTCGTGGGAAACTGCGGGGCGTTTTTTTGGTTAGAACTAATGTTCATTCGTGTTAGGATTATATGTTAATTTTATTTTGAGGTAATTTATGCTTGGCACAATATCTTTGGTCGCACTTTTTGTATGTGGTTATTTGCAAATTAGTTATTGGATTTTTGTTCCATTCGCACTGATAAACACTTTTTTAGGAATACAATATCGGTCTGCTAACTTTAAAGAAATGCAAGAGCGCGCCGAGCATTCGAATACACCTAGTATATACTGGAATCTGCTCATAGGGACATTCGTTCTTCAAACAATTTTTGCTGTGATTGTATATTTCATAGGCTATGGGGTTGGTTTTCTGGTCTCTAACTTATTTTAAGGGTTTACCCCTGACATTATAATGGCCCGCAAACGGGTCGTAGGAAGCGGCGGGGCGTTTTAATTTTGCTCTTCACTTATAAATTTCATCAGAAAATTTGCAATTTCTTCTATTTGTATTCCAGAGAATTGAAATGGTTCTTTCCTATCTTCGTACGCATAGCGAATAATAGTAAACGCATCTCCTATTTTTCCAAGAGCTTCAGATAATGTCTCGCTGTGATTGTTAGAATATGAACTGTTCAATTTACTTTTTAACGAGCTGTCTAGTTTTTCAAAAACAATGAATAGGTTGTGCCCATTTTTCGGAAAAATTCGCTGAGGTCGAAGTATTCTGTTATCCATTTTGTTGTAGTTAGCATTTCTTTTTAGAGAATCCTGTTGCGGGGGTTTGATTTTTACCAGCATAGACTTAAGAAAGATTTCTATGGCAAAAATTTGATTTACAGCACGGACGAGTGATTCAGAATGATAACCTGTGGCATTTATTAGATATGAAGCTTCAAGAAACGCGCATCCATGTTCGAAAGTATGTCGATCAAAGTGTAACATTGCCATAATTTTATCCGTTAACCCTTTTGTGTTTGAGTAGTGTAAGTGCTGAATTATATCAGGTTCTTTGCCAGTTTAATAACTTTTAACAAAACTACCATTAGCCCGTTGCAAACGGGCCGTGCCTGATCCTGTTGATGCGGCAGGCGATTGTGAAACAATCACCGAAAGCATTTCCCCACGGGAAGGCGCCTTGCGCCCACCCAAGGTCAGGCGCGACCCTTCTATTGTAATGCAGCCCCATTGACCGCTCTGAATGGAAAGAAAGCAGCACTTGCAAGTAACCGATGTG
>JASFZB010000080.1:0-50109 GCA_045046705.1 Rhodobacterales bacterium
GTACAAAAGCGGCCTCCTCCAAGGGTGCAGTGCCGCATGAATGCGCCTCATACCCGCGAAAGCGGGAAATGAAAAGGGAAAATACAGACAAAACCGGGCGATTATCGGCGATTTTCGGCTTTTTCAAAGATCAGATCGACGATTTTTTCCAAGGCACCATAATAGGTCTCTAGAAACAGATAGTAGGCATTGGATGCATTGGACACAACGCGTTCCACGACAGCACTCATGAACTTTCCCCCAAGAAAGTAAACAATGGGGCAAGTTTAGATGGATTGTTTCGATTCTGTCAACAATCAGCCTATGCAGATCTATCCTTCGTAAGCGTCAGAGACTCGAAAATCTTTAGGGATAAGCAGGTTTCCAGGGCCTATATCGGATAATTGGCGGTGGCCACACAGGGCCATGGAAAAATCCAGTTCTTTGTGGATAATATCCAAAGCCTTGGTCACGCCTTTTTCGCCCATCGCCCCCAATCCATACACAAAGGAACGCCCGATATAGGTGCCTTTAGCCCCTAGCGCAGTGGCTTTAAGCACGTCCTGACCGGAACGAATACCGCCGTCAATATGCACATCTACCTTGTCGCCGACCGCGTCAACGATGTCGCTGAGCATGCGGATGGACGATACCGCGCCGTCCAGTTGCCGGCCTCCGTGGTTGGACACGATGATCGCATCACAGCCGGTTTGCGCGGCGCGTTTGGCGTCTTCGACATCCAAGATACCCTTGATGATAACCTTGCCGCCCCACATTTTTATCAGCTTTTCGATCTTGCCCCAATCCAGCGTCGGGTCGAACTGTTCAGCCGTCCATGAGGATAGTGAAGAGGGGTCGCTCACATCCTTCGCGTGGCCCACGATATTGCCGAAGAACCGGCGTTTGGTGCCCAGCATGCCCAAGCCCCACTGCACTTTGGTCATCATATTGGCGATAGATTTCGGGGTTAGTTTGGGTGGCGCGGACAGGCCGTTTTTCAAGTCCTTATGGCGTTGCCCCAGAATTTGCAGATCAGCCGTGATGACCAGCGCGGAACAGTTGGCAGCATGGGCGCGTTCCATCAGGCGGCGGTTGAAATCGTCGTCGCGCAGGGCGTAAATTTGCATCCAGAAAGGTTTTGTTGTGTGTGCCGCCACATCCTCGATTGAACAGATCGACATAGTGGACAATGTGAAGGGCACACCAAAGTCTTCTGCCGCACGGGCTGCCTTGATCTCGCCATCTGCGCATTGCATCCCCGTCAGTCCGACAGGAGCCAGCGCGACGGGCATGGTCACATCCTGCCCGATCATCTGGGCGGCGGTTGAGCGGTTTGACATATCCGTCGCCACCCGTTGCCGCAGCCGCAGCCGCGCAAAATCCGAGACATTGTCGCGGAAGGTTTGTTCCGTCCACGCCCCACTTTCCGCGTAATCGTAAAACATCTTTGGCACACGGTGTTTATAGATGTCTTTCAGATCCTGGATGTTGGTAATCACCGACATGGGGCTGTCCTTCTGGATGGGTGGCGCCATTTTACAAAACGCAAAGCCCGCCTGACAAGGTGAAACATGGGTGAATTGGTAAGGTCAGTGACCCAGATTGTCGTTTTGTTAGGCGTTATGCGCCCCTGCAGCCAATTCCGCAACAAACGCCAAAATATCCTCAACACTATCCCCTGCACCCAGTTTCGAGACAATTGCAGAGCCGACAACGGCACCGTCGGCGACGCGTGCCATGCCTTCCGCATCCGCCGGTGTGTTGATGCCAAAGCCGACGCAAACCGGCAGGGCAGTGGATTGTTTGATCCGTGCCACCTCGGCCCCGACTTTTTCGGTGGACGCAGAGCCTGAGCCGGTGATGCCGGTAATCGCTACATAATAGATAAAACCGGATGTATTTTGTAAAACCTTCGGCAGGCGTTTGGCGTCGGTGGTGGGGGTTGCAAGGCGGATAAAGTTCAGGCCGGCGGCATTGGCGGGGATGCACAGCTCATCGTCCTCTTCGGGGGGCAGATCGACGATAATCAGCCCGTCGATGCCGGCTTTGACTGCCGCTTTGATAAACGCTTCCACGCCCATGGAATAGATCGGGTTATAGTAGCCCATCAGCACAATCGGGGTGGTGCTGTCGGCGCGGCGAAACTCGGATGCCATGGCAAGTGTTTTTTTCAGTGTCATGCCCGCATCCAACGCGCGGCCCGCAGCCAGTTGAATGGTCGGGCCGTCTGCCATCGGATCGGTAAACGGCAGGCCCAGCTCGATGATGTCCACGCCCGCGGCGGGCAGCCCCTTCATCACCGCCAAAGAGGTGTCATAATCGGGATCGCCTGCCATGATATAAGACACAAATGCGGATTTATGCGCCGCTTTCAGTTCTGCAAATTTGTCGTCGATCCGTGTCATGATAGGCCCTTTTTCTTACTTTCTGTGGTTTGCCCGTGCTTTGCGGAAATTTCAATGGGGTAGGCTGAATTCTTTTTCAAATCATCAAGATATGTGATGTATTTTTAACAAATCACCATTTGTTGTTAGTGATGGGGTATTTTAAACGGGAAAAATATAAAAAAGGAAAATAAAATGAACATTCAAAAAATTGCAGCGTTTTCATTGAATGATGCAGGTGGCAACCCAGCCGGTGTGGTCTTGTCGGATACGATGCCTGAAGCCAAAGATATGCAGGTTGTTGCTGCCGACGTGGGATATTCTGAAACGGTTTTCGCTGCACCACAAGAAAACGGCTTACGGGTAAGGTATTTTGCCCCAGAGGCAGAGGTCGCATTTTGCGGTCATGCTACAATCGCATTGGGCGCAGCATTAGGTGCGGCAAAAGGGGCGGGTACATATCAGCTTCAGTTGAATGATGCGAAGATTTCGGTTGATGCGTTTCAAGAAAACGGTAACTGGTCAGCCACATTGACGTCACCGAATACGAGGTACGAAACCCCAAACGTTGAATTGCGTGCGCAGGCTTTGGCACTGTTCGGTTGGGATGAAAGTGATCTTGCCAATGATCTGGATGTAACTGTGATCAATGGCGGCGCGCGGCATTTGTTGATCCCATTGAAGGATCACATGCTATTGCAGGATATGGCATATGATTTCAATGCCGGGGCCAACCTAATGCAAGCGTTTGAGCTGGTGACGATTAACTTGGTTTGGCGGGAAAATTCGAATGTGATCCACAGCCGTAACCCGTTTGCGGGGCATGGTGTGTATGAAGACCCTGCAACCGGTGCGGCGGCTGCTGCACTAGCTGGATATATACGTGATGCAAAAGGCGCGGACCAATCCTTTACAATCTATCAGGGGGCAGACATGGGTGTGCCTTCGCGGTTGAAAGTGACCCCTATAAAGGGCAAGGGACAGCCGATCATGATTACCGGTGAGACCCGAATGATCACTGAGTGATTATTTGCGTTGCTCTTCGCCAGCATTTTTCGTAGATGCAGGCGAGTTTAACAACAGTCATCAAGGTGCATCATGGGTTTTAAAACGGGTATTGTCGGTCTGCCGAATGTGGGAAAGTCCACGCTGTTCAACGCACTGACCAAAACGGCGGCGGCGCAAGCGGCGAACTTTCCGTTTTGCACGATTGAACCCAATGTGGGCGAGGTCTCGGTGCCGGACGCGCGGCTTGACGTGTTGGCGAAAGTGGCAAGTTCAGGCAAGATCATCCCGACCCGTATGACGTTTGTGGACATTGCGGGCCTTGTGAAGGGGGCCTCCAAAGGCGAGGGCTTGGGCAATCAGTTTCTGGCCACGATCCGCGAGTGTGATGCCATTGCGCATGTGTTGCGCTGCTTTGAAGACGATGATGTGACGCATGTTGATGGCCGTGTCGATCCGGTGGCGGACGCCGAGATTATCGAAACAGAACTGATGCTGGCGGATCTGGAAAACATTGAAAAACGCCTGACAAATCTGGTGCGCAAGCTGAAAGGCGGCGACAAGGAAGCGGTGATGCAAAAAGACCTGCTGGAACGGGCGCAGGCTGCCATTGAAAACGGCCTGTCGGCGCGCACGGTGACGGTTGCCGAAGATGAGGAAAAATCATGGCGCATGTTGGGGCTGCTGACCTCGAAAAAGATCGTTTACGTTTGTAATGTCGAAGAGGAAAACGCGGGCACCGGCAATGCGCATTCGGCGCGGGTGGCGGAAATGGCGGCATCCCAAGGGGCGGCCTGTGTGGTGATCTCGGCGGCAATCGAGGAAGAGATCAGCCAGTTGGATGACGAAGAAGCACAGATGTTTCTGGAAGAATTGGGTCTGGAAGAAGCGGGCCTGAACCGCCTGATCCGCGCCGGTTATGAATTGCTGGACTTGCAAACCTATTTCACCATCGGCCCGAAAGAGGCTCGCGCCTGGACGATTTCGAAGGGTACGACCGCGCCGAAAGCGGCCGGTATTATCCACGGCGATTTTGAACGCGGCTTTATTCGCGCCGAAACCATCGCCTATGATGACTATGTGGAATATGGTGGTGAGCAGGGCTGTAAACAGGCTGGCAAGATGCGCGCCGAGGGTAAAACCTACGTTGTTGCCGACGGAGATATATTGCATTTTCTACATAATACATAATACATAATACATAATACATAAATTGATAAATGGTTAACTTAAACCTCTGTTAACGCTCGAATTGCACCCTGAACGCGGGGTTTAAGGAGCGTTCGGGTGATCAATTTCACGATTGTATCTGCCGTGGTGGACGATAGTAATTCGCAGCTTTTAGGGGCTGCGGATATGGAAATTGTCACCATAGGTAGCGAAAAATACCTGTTTGTCGCAGCAGAAGCGGACGGGGCCGTCAGCAGTTACCGTTTATCGGCAACGCTGCCCCTGCAACGGGTCGATACCCTTGCTTATAGCGCCACTTCAGGGACATTGGCGGTGGGGCAAATAACGGTGACGGATGTGAACGGGGTTCTGACCCTGTTACCGTCGGCGCGTTATGATGATGACGTGGTGCCTTATCAAATCGGTAGCCTTGGCACCATTGATGCGCCGGTTTCCCAACCCCAAAACGGGGCTGCGGTCAGCCGGTTCACCACCTCGGAAGCGGTGGTTATTGGTGGAAAAACCTACCTTTATGCAGCCGAACGCGGGGTGTCGGGGTTTTCAGGGTATTGGATGCAACCCGGCGACAGTTTCAGTTCGGAAGTGACTTATTCGGGCTCCGGCCTGAATTATTTGGGCGATATAGCCGATTTTACCAGTGTAAAGGCCGGGGCGCAAACATATCTGTTTACGGCCTCGGCGTTTGATGCGGGGCTGAACAGTTTCAGCGTCGGGGCCAACGGCAGATTGCAACTTGCCGATAGTGTGGCCCCTGCGGATGCCTCTGGTTTCAGCCTGCCGCAAGCCTTGGACACGATCACCGTGGGGGGGCAAGCCTACCTTCTGATGGCCTCGGCGGGAACAAACAGTATTACGGTTTATGCGGTGGATGCGAACGGAGGGTTAAGCGAGACCGACCATATGATTGATACGGTCGGCACACGGTTTCAAGATGCCAGTGTTCTGGAAAGTTTTCATTATAACAGTCACAGTTATGTGCTGGCGGCAGGCTCGGATGACGGGCTGACCCTGCTGGAGCTGAACCCGGATGGTACCCTGACATTTCTGTCGGTTCTGGCGGATGATTTCAACACCACGTTGAAGAATATCACCGATATAGAGGTGGTTCAGTTTGGCACGGATTTGCAAGCTTTTGTTAGCAGTGGTATGGAAAACGGCTTTACCCAAATCGCGATCACAATCGAGCCGCAAGGCCAAACCATTGTCGGTAGCGGCGCGCATGAAACCCTGACCGGAACCGCACTGGGCGATACAATATCGGGGATGGGCGGCAGTGACAGGATGTATGGCGGGAACGGTGCCGATGTGATGCAGGACGGATCGGGGCGCGATCATTTCTTTGGCGGGGCGGGGGCGGATGTGTTTCAGTTTGTGCAAGACGGTACACTGGATTTGATCCGTGATTATGAACCCGGCGTTGACAAGATTGACCTGTCCTTATTACCCGGGGTCACGGATATGGGATCCCTGACCATTGAAGCACATTCTTATGGCGCCAGTATTTTTGCCGGCGGGGAAGAAATCAGCATTGAAACGGTGGATCAAACCGGCCTTACGGCATTTGATTTTACCGCTAATGACTTTATTTTTTAAGCCAGTTGACGAACTTGGCGGCTTCCGTTGAAGGGCTGCTTAAGGCCGCTTTGTCCTGGCCCGGGAAAAACCGGGCGCGGGTTGCGGTGGGCATGGCGGCAGGGCTGTAGCCTAGAACCCGTGGCCCGATTTTGACGGTTTCCGCCGCCCAACTGTCAAACAGGGCTTTTTGGGCCGCTTTGGTGGCACCGTAAGTGCCGAAAAACTTCTGTCCCGCTTGGTCGTCGTCAAGATGAACCGCGGTGCCGCTTTTGAGCTTTAATAACGGCTCGATCATCGCGATCAGGCGCTGGCTGGCGCGGATATTGACGGCGATTGATTTATCAAGATCCCCTTCGGAGATATGTGCCACAGGCGACAATGGGGTGGCGTGAATCGCGCTATGCACCCACAGATTCAACCCGCCCCAGCGTTCAAAGATTGACAGGCACAAGCGTTGCAGGCCTGCGTCATCGGTAATGTCCAAGGGAACCAGAGTGGCGTGGCCGCCCACGGCCTGCACCGCGTCGTCAAGTTCTTCCAAAGCGCCCGCTGTGCGCCCGAGTGCGATGATTTCAGCCCCCTGCTTGGCCAATTCAACCGCTGTGGCATAACCAAAGCCGCGTGTGGCCCCTGTGATCAGGGCGGTTTGTCCGTCGAATGCCGCCATGATTACGCTGGTTCTTTCAGTTTGAAACCCTGGCTGATCTGGTCAACCGGCGTTACCGGATATTCACCGGAAAAACAGGCGTCGCAGAATTCAGGGCTGGCATTGTTGCGGCCCGCCTCAACCGCGCAGGCAAGGTATAGGCCGTTAAGGGAAACAAAGCGCAGGCTGGCAACGCCAAGATGGTCGCACATCTGGTCTTCGGTCATGGACGAGGCCAGCAGTTTTTCGCGTTCCGGGGTGTCGACACCGTAAAAGCAGGGCCATGCGGTGGGCGGCGAGGCGATGCGGAAATGGATTTCGGCGGCCCCCGCATCCAGCATCATTTCCTTGATCTTGCGGCTTGTGGTGCCGCGCACGACGCTGTCGTCGACCAAGATGATGCGCTTGCCTTTGATCAGGGCGCGGTTGACATTAAGCTTCAGCAACACGCCCATGTTGCGGATTTGCTCGGTCGGCTCGATAAAAGTGCGGCCCATATAGGAATTGCGGATAATGCCCATGGCATAGGGAATGCCACTTTCCTGGGAATAGCCGATTGCCGCAGGTGTGCCGCTATCGGGCACAGGGCAGACCATATCGGCCTCAACCGGGGCTTCTTTGGCCAGTTCCACGCCGATGCGCCTGCGGGTTTCATAAACCGATTGTCCGCCCAAGATACTGTCGGGGCGGGAAAAATAGACATGCTCGAAAATGCAGGGGCGCGGTTTTTTGGGTTCTAGCGGAAACGAGCTTTCGACACCGTTCTTGGTGATAACCACCATTTCGCCGGGTTCGATTTCGCGCAAGAATGTGGCACCGATGATGTCCAGTGCGCAGGTTTCCGAGCTAAGCACCCAACAGCCTTCGCCAAGCTGGCCCAAAACCAAGGGGCGCACGCCCAAAGCGTCGCGAATACCGATCAGTTTTGACCGGGTCATGGCGACGATGGAAAACGCGCCTTCAACGCGGCGCGCCGCATCCTTTAGCCGTTCCGAAATGTTGGGCTGCATCGAGCGCGCCATCAAATGGATGATACATTCGGTGTCGGAAGAAGACTGAAAAATCGAGCCGCGATTGATCAGTTCACGGCGCAGCTCGTCCGCGTTGGTCAGATTGCCGTTATGGGCAATTGCGGCCCCGCCCATGGCGAACTCGCCGAAGAAAGGTTGCACATCGCGGATGTTGGTCTGGCCTTTGTTGCCGGCGGTGGAATAGCGCACATGGCCGATGGAAAGGCTTCCCGGCAGGGTTTTCATCAAGGATTGTTTGGTGAAATTGTCGCGCACATAGCCAAAGCGGCGCACATTGTTGAAGCCGGCGTCTTTATCGTATGAAACGATGCCGCCTGCTTCTTGCCCCCGGTGTTGCAGTGCGTGCAGGCCAAGGGCGACGAAATTGGCGGCTTCGGGGACGCCGATAACCCCGTAAACACCGCATTCCTCTTTCAGTTTGTCATCGTCGAAAGGATGGGCACGAAAAGGTTTGGTTTGGCTTAGCATAGGTGCTCCGACTCGGTAGCTTGCAAATTAGGCTCTCTATACGGTGGACGGCGAGAGTTGTCATTACCTCATACACGAGTGGAACCTAATTGGCTGATGTGCCGGTTCCGGTTGGTGTTTCACAGCTTTGGGTCAAGGTCTCGTAGCGATCAACAATCCATTTAGGGGCCTGCGTCGGGATCATGGTTTGCATCTGTTCCTTGCTGCCGGTCAAAAGCTCTTTGGTTTTGGATTTTTCAACCATTTCTTGAGGGGTGCCGATATAATCGTAGACCACAAGTCCGACCAGAACCAGAACCAGGCCGCGCAGCACGCCAAAAACAAAACCAAGCCCCTGATCCAAACCGCCGATAGCCGAATTTTGTACCATCCCCGAAAAAATAGGGGTAAATATTGCGGTTAAAATAAGCGCGATGGCAAATACCGCGGCAAAGGCCACGATGATGCCCAACTGGCACTGGGTGCCGATAAAGTCATCTACATAAGGAATTTCACGCACAAAAGGTTCCGCTTGCGGGGCGAATATAAAGGCAAGCATGGCCGCGACCACCCAGCCCGCGATGGAAAGCACTTCGCGCACCAGCCCGCGTGAATAGGCCAGTATCGCCGATACAAATAAAATTAAAACGACGACACCGTCCACAAGTGTAAAACCGTCCATTATTCTCCCCTTCAGGCGTCTATTTCGCCAAAACAGGCAGCAATAAAGCTGCCGACATCCTCTGTTGTTTGCACCTTCATGCCACGCACACCCGCAAATTTCACGCCCGAAGGGGTAAATGCGGCATTAAAGCCCAGTTTTTTCGCTTCCTTTAATCGATTTTCCGCCTGAGCGATAGGGCGCAATGCCCCCGATAGGCTGATTTCCCCGAAAACCACGGTATCTTTTTCCAATGGCTTGTCTTCGCGTGCCGACATCAGGGCTGCGGCCACCGCCAGATCGGCGGCGGGCTCGGATATGCGCATGCCGCCCGCGACATTCAGATAAACGTCCATATTGCCAAAGCCGACGCCGCAGCGGGCTTCCAGAACCGCGATGATCATTGATAGACGGCTGTTGTCCCAACCCACCACATTGCGCCGTGGACTGGCCAATGACGATTGTGCCACTAGGGCCTGAATTTCCACCAGAACCGGGCGGGTACCTTCCATGCCGGCAAATACCGCCGAGCCAGAAGCCTTGGCTTCGCGGTCGGATAAAAACAGTGCCGAGGGGTTGGTGACCTGTTGCAGGCCTGCCCCTGTCATTTCGAATACGCCGATTTCATCGGCCGGGCCAAAGCGGTTTTTCACGGCCCGCAAAATTCGAAACTGGTGGCCGCGCTCGCCCTCGAAATAGATCACGGTGTCGACCATGTGTTCGACCACGCGCGGGCCCGCGATCTGGCCGTCTTTGGTGACGTGCCCGACCAGAATGACCGCCACGCCGCGGCGTTTGGCAAATGTCACCAATTCATGCGCCGTGGCCCGCACCTGACTGACCGAGCCGGGTGCGCTGTCCACATGATCGGCCCACATGGTTTGCACCGAGTCGATAATTGCCACATCGGGGCGCTGTTCTTCCAGCGTGGTGATAATATCGCGCAGGTTGGTTTCGGCCGCCAGTTTGACGGGGGCGTCCGTTAACCCCAGTCTTTTCGCGCGCATCCTGATCTGCGACGGGGCCTCTTCGCCGGTTACATAAATCGCCTTTTTGCCCCGGCGCGCAAAACTTGCCGCGGCCTGCAACAGCAGGGTCGATTTGCCGATGCCGGGATCGCCGCCCACAAGGATAACACTGGCAGGCACCATGCCGCCGCCAAGCACGCGGTCAAATTCATCAATTCCGCTTGCGAAGCGCGGCAGCGGTTTGTCTATGTCCGAAAGATCACCCAAAGCCACCTTGCGCCCCTTGGCGGCCCCCAGGGTTTTTCCCGATGGCCCTGCGGCCAGGGGGGCTTGTTCTGAAATCGAATTCCACTCGCCACAAGTATCACAACGCCCCGCCCATTTTTTGTGCGAGGCGCCGCATTTCATACAGGTGAATGTCGCGCTCAGTTTTGCCATTTGGGAGGGGTTTAACGGGGCAGATCACATATCGCAAGGTTTATGCTTTGGACAGCTCGGCGATCTTGCGGGCAGGTTTGATTTCAATGCATTCCGTAGCCCAAAAGGGGGCTATCCGCGAAAGTCGCCTTGATGATCCAAAAACCAGTCATAGGCCGATTGCAATCCGTCGCGCAGGGTGATCTGCGGTGTCCAGCCAAGGGCGGTCAGGCGGGATGTGTCCAGTAACTTGCGCGGCATGCCATCGGGTTTGGTGCGATCAAAGGCCAGCTTTCCCTTAAATCCGGTGACCTCTGCAAGGGTTTTGGCCAGTTCGCGGATGGTGCAATCGGTGCCGGTGCCTACATTGATGTGGCTGCGCATCGGTTCGGTTTCAGTGGCATAATCTTCGGGCGATAGATCCATCAAATGGATGCAGGCTGCGGCCATGTCATCCACATGCATGAACTCGCGTTTCGGCTTACCGCTACCCCAGATAACGATCTTGTCCGCCTTTGTCTCAACGGCTTCGTGAAACCGCCTGATAAGGGCAGGAACCACATGAGATTTTTCCGGGTGGAAGTTATCGAAGGGGCCATAAAGATTGGTTGGCATGGCACTACGGTAGTCGCGTCCGTACTGACGGTTGTAACTTTCACACAGCTTGATGCCGGCAATTTTCGCGATGGCGTAGGGCTCATTTGTCGGTTCAAGCGGGCCGGTTAAAAGTGCGTCCTCATTGATAGGCTGCTTGGCAAGGCGCGGGTAGATACAGCTGGAACCCAAGAACATGAGCTTCTTGATTCCGGCCGTGTGTGCTGCATGTATGACATTGTTTTCCATCGCTAAATTATCATGGATGAATTCAGCCGGATAGGTGCTGTTGGCCATAATTCCACCAACTTTGGCGGCGGCAAAATAGACCTCGTCGATATGTTCGCGCTCAAAGAAGGCCCGAACCGCGTGCTGATCCATCAGATCAAGCTGGTTGTGGGCACGGCCCAGAACCTCGGCCTGGGCTTGATCCTGAAGGCGGCGCACCAAAGCGCGACCGACCATGCCGGTGTGACCGGCTACAAAAATACGTTTTGCCATTGTTATCTTTTGCACCTAAAATAAATGTTTATAAACCATTTTTTCACTCTTTGCCACCAAAGCCGTCGTTTTCCAAATCATATTTGACCATTCCCGCGACCAGTTGGTGGAAGCTGACGCTGCGCTTCCAGCCCAGTTCGGTTTCCGCTTTGGTCGGGTCGCCAAGCAGTAATTCGACCTCGGCCGGGCGGAAATATTTTGCGTCGACCTTGACCAGAACGCGGCCCGTTTTGGCATCGATGCCTTGCTCGTTGACCCCGGTGCCCTGCCATTCGATGGCGACACCGATTTCGGCAAAGGCCAGTTCCACGAATTCGCGCACCGTATGGGTTTCGCCGGTTGCGATGACAAAGTCCTGAGGTTTTTCCTGCTGAAGCATCAACCACATGGCGTTGACATAATCGCGGGCGTGGCCCCAGTCGCGTTTCGCATCCATGTTGCCAAGGCGCAGTTCATCTTGGCGTCCCTGATGAATGCGGGCCACCGCCTGGGTGACTTTTTTGGTCACGAATGTCTCGCCGCGACGCGGGCTTTCGTGATTGAACAGGATGCCGTTGCAGGCAAACATATCGTATGATTCCCGGTAATTGACCGTCACCCAATAGGCGTAAAGCTTGGCGGCACCATAGGGGGATTTCGGATAGAACGGGGTGGTTTCCGACTGCGGTTCAGTGCCCGGAATGCCGCCAAAAAGTTCCGAGGTCGAAGCCTGATAGAACTTGCAATTGATACCCATATCCCTGATCGCATCCAGAATGCGCACGGTGCCAATGCCGGTAACCTCGGCGGTATATTCCGGCACTTCGAATGAAACTCCGACATGGGATTGCGCGCCCAGGTTGTAAATCTCGTCCGGTTCGATCTTGCTGATCAAACGGTGCAGGCTGGACGAGTCGGCAAGATCGCCGTGGTAGGTGTGCAGGTTGGGGTGGCCGAAAATATGCTCGATCCGCGCTGTGGTAAACACCGAAGCGCGGCGTTGAATGGCGTGAACCTCATAGCCTTTTTCCAGCAAGAGTTCCGCCAAATACGATCCATCCTGGCCGGTGATTCCTGTGAGAAACGCTTTTTTCATTGCTGCGGGTCTTTCTTTATAAAGCCGGTCGAATATGTCTAAGGTGTTCCTTAGCAAAGTTCGGAACCGGCTGACACCGTTTTTTTGCAACATGGTCTTAGTGTTGCCAATTTGGCGACTGTGATTGGCGCGTAATATCTGTGGTGGATTTTGGATGTTTGAGCGATTTGGACCAATCCGGATGTTTTGCGCAGGGTCAGATGGTTTTCAGCGCGGCTTCGATTTGTTGTTTCAAGGCCAGCCTTTGTTCCGGGCTTAAAAACGAGGCAAGTTCTATTTCGCGCGCCCCGCCGGTTATGGTCAGGTAGTTTTCATGGGTGCGGGTATCGCGTATTTTCAGGTGCACCCAATAGGGGTTGGCGTGCCAATATTGATCGGGGCTGCGCGGGTTGTG
This sequence comes from Rhodobacterales bacterium, assembly GCA_045046705.1. Classification (GTDB taxonomy): domain Bacteria; phylum Pseudomonadota; class Alphaproteobacteria; order Rhodobacterales; family Rhodobacteraceae; genus Amylibacter. The sequence goes on from JASFZB010000080.1 coordinate 12,869, forward strand.
ACGGTGTACCGACAGCAGATCGGGCCAGAGGCGGATGTGGTCGTAAATATCGCGGTCACGGTCATTACGGCGGATGAAATACCACAAAAGTCCTAATGCAAGGGCCAGATGCGGTAGCAGCATCCATAGGGCAACGGTGCCAAGCAGGGCCATAAGCGGCAGTGAAAAGCCCGCTGCCAACAGGGCGATGAGCCAGACAAAGCCCGCATTGGGTAGGGATTTGACCGGTTGGGCGCAGATTTCAAAAAGCGGCGGATCGGTGCGGTCCGTGGCTGTGAAAAAGGCCGAAGCTTGCGCCTCGGCCTGATCTATCGTTTCGCAGTTCGTCATGTGAACCTAGTGGCCGCTTTTATCCCACATATCCGGCGTCGGCAGGGTTTCAAACGTATGCTCCGGTGGTGGACTGGAAACTGTCCATTCCAGGGTATCGGCATATTCGCCCCAGTAGGAATTCTGGGTTACTTTCTTGCCGTACTTGAGGGTGTAGAACAACACGCCGATAAAGAACAGAAAGGATGCGAATGACAGGAATGCGCCGTACGAGCTGATCTGGTTCCAGTATGCGAATTGATCGGGGTAGTCGATATACCGGCGCGGCATGCCCTGGCGACCCAAAAAGTGTTGTGGGAAGAAGGTCAAGTTGGCCCCGATAAAGAAGGTGAAAAAGTGCAGCTTGCCGGCCCATTCAGGGTATTGCCGTCCGGACATCTTGCCGATCCAGTAGTATATGCCTGCAAAGATACAGAACACAGCCCCAAGCGACATCACATAGTGGAAGTGGGCGATCACATAATAGGTGTTGTGATAGACACGGTTAACACCGGCTTGTGACAGAACGATGCCGGTAACACCGCCAACGGTGAACAGAAACAAAAAGCCGAAGGCGAACAGCATCGGTGTTTTAAGTTCAATCGAGCCGCCCCACATGGTGGCAATCCAACTGAAGATCTTGATGCCGGTTGGCACCGCGATCACCATTGTCGCCAGCATGAAGTAGCTTTGCTGTGTCAGGCTTAGACCCACGGTATACATGTGGTGGGCCCAAACCACGAAGCCCAGCGCACCAATGGCAACCATCGCGTAAACCATCGGCAGGTAGCCGAAGATCGGTTTTTTCGAAAAGGTTGAAATAACGTGGCTGATAATGCCGAAACCCGGCACGATGATCATATACACTTCCGGATGTCCAAAGAACCACAACAGGTGTTCATAAAGAACCGGGTCGCCGCCGCCCGCGGCATCAAAGAAGGTGGTGCCGAAGTTGCGGTCGGTCAGAAGCATGGTGATCGCACCCGCCAGAACCGGCAGGGATAAAAGGATCAGGAATGCGGTGACGAAGATCGACCATGCGAACAGCGGTGTCTTGTGCAATGTCATGCCCGGGGCACGCATGTTAAGGAAGGTGGTGATCATGTTGATCGCGCCCAGGATCGAGGATGCGCCCGAAAGGTGTACCGCGAAAATCGCGAAATCCATCGAGAAGCCGGCCTCTTTGGTGGACAGTGGTGCGTAAAGCACCCAGCCGACACCGGCCCCGTTTTGGCCTTCGCCACCCGGCACCAGAAGCGAAATAACGGCAAGTGAAGAGCCTGCAACATACATCCAGTAGCTTAGGTTGTTCATCCGTGGGAACGCCATGTCGGGCGCGCCGATCATCAGCGGCATAAAGTAGTTGCCAAAGCCGCCGAACAGGGCCGGAATCACCACGAAGAACATCATCAAGATGCCGTGGGCGGTGATGACCACATTCCAAAGATGCCCGTTGGGTGTACAGTTTTCAACCGCTGCCGCTGTGATGCGCGCCCCTTCAGTGCAGAAGTACTGAACCCCGGGGTTCATTAGTTCCATACGCATATAGACAGTGAATATTACCGAAACCAGGCCCAATGTTCCTGCGGTAAACAGATAAAGGATGCCAATGTCCTTATGGTTGGTTGACATGAACCAACGGGTGAAAAATCCCGGTCTGGCGTGATCGTGCGCGGCTGCGTCTGCCATGTGTTCTCTCCTTAACACTTATAATTGCTGCGAATCCCTGAACTTCTTCGCAGGCTCCCAAAAGCGTGATAACCTGTTGGGGGACATGAAACAACAGTTTCGAGGGTGGAAATGCCAAGAGGGACGGTGTGTTGCAAGTGGAAAGACTGATTTTGTTGCAAAAATCCGCAAAAAAGCGGTATGCCCCCTAAATCTCTTTACCCTTTTTTAGCAAGTTGTCGATAAGTTGGCGTTGCAAAGGGCACTGTCGCCGCCGCCGAAGGTCAGTGATCCGCCTGTGTAAAGCGTGCCGTAGGTTTTAGCCAGATTGATGGTTTGGCCCAGACCGGAGATGAATTCGTCTTTTTTAAGCGGTGACAGGGGGTGGATGAAGGCCGCCCATAATTTTCCGCCGGCAATGGCGTAGCGGGCATCAAGGGCGGTATCGAAGTTGGCTTGCATTACCCTGCGCAAATCATCCAGTGTCATTTTGTCGATGGTTCTGATCGGCACCATGGCGCGCATGCGGTCGGCATGGGTATCGGTTATGATCAAGACCGGGATATCCTCGATGGTTATCTGGAAGGCGGGCCCTTTGGATTGGGCGTTTCCATCCAGAGTATAGATGATTTCGCTTAGGCGTTCCAGGGTCATTGACGGCTCTGGTTCTTGTGCCGAGGCTGCCGTGAGGCAAAAAAGGGTGGCAATCGCACTGATTGTGAGACGTAACATGGTGTATACTCCCTGAAATACAGGCCAAGAGTGGTGGCTCTGGGTGCTGTGCGCAAGGTAACATGTCTTGCCATGACATTTATGTGATGGTTTGTGAGGCCTGACCTTTGTGATAGGATCGGACATGGGACGTGTAGGAGACGGGTTATGAGGCATATAATTGGCGGCGTTATGGCACTGGTTCTGTCGTTTTGGGCGTTCGGGGCAGAGGCGCAAACGACTGGACTTTACGAGGTTCGGGGTGTGGCGGCAAACGATACACTGAATGTGCGCGGCGGTGCCGGTGCAGGCTTCGCGGATTTGGGCGATATAGCCTATGACGGGCGCGTGCGGGTCATCGGGTTCAGTGCGGATGGCAAATGGGCGAAAATCCCCTGGGCGGATGGTGCGGCTTGGGTGTCAGCCCGGTTTTTGCATCTGATCCAGACGGATGTAGCGGCGCTGCCAGCGGTTTTGAATTGTGGTGGCACCGAACCGTTTTGGAGCGCAAAGATTACCCCCGACGCAGTTTCATTTGAACGCATGGGCGGGGTTTCGATAAATGCGCAGCTTGACTGGGCCGCTGCAGCCGAGGGGCGGCCTGCGGATTTTGTTGTTGGTTTTTCTGCCCCGCCGCTGGCTGGCGCCTTGCGAAAACAGATCTGTTCTGACGGCATGTCAGATCGGGAATATCCGTGGTCTGTGGTGTTGATGGATTTGTCGGGGCAGGGGGCAAAGGTGGTCGAGGGCTGCTGTGGTTATTAACCCGTTGATGAATTCCGAGACGAAGGCTTGCTAACCGGCAAAGCAGGATTTATTGTTTGCCTGTCAGCAAATGCTGCGTGAGCGTCCTTTGGGACATGCTATGGGATAGGGCCTCGGATGCAGTTTGTCTTTTTGATCAACGGTTTTGTGTTGCTGGCCCTTGCGGTTCTTATGGCCATTGTGGCGTTGATCTTTCCGCAAACATCGGAAATATTCTGGGTCGGATTTATGCTGACGGGGCTTGTGGGCGCTCTTGTCTCGATTTCGAATGCCCGCCCCGATCTGAAAATCCGTGCGCCGCACAGTTTTTTATTGACCACAACCATATGGATGACTGCGGCAATCGCAGGGGCACTGCCGCTGATGCTTTGGGGCATGTCCCCGGCTGATGCCTTTTTCGAGGCGATGTCGGGTATTACCACGACCGGATCAACGGTGATGAGCGGTCTGGACACAACGCCGCCCGGCATTCTGATCTGGCGGGCGATATTGCAGGCTTTGGGCGGTATCGGGTTTATTGTGGCCGGCGTGGCACTTTTACCGATTATGAAGGTCGGTGGCATGCAGCTTTTTCGAACCGAAAGTTCCGAAAAAGGCGAAAAGGAACTGGCCAATGCGGCACATTTTGCCCTGGCGACACTGGGGGCCTATGCGGCACTGATGGTTCTGTGCGGTATTTTATATATGGCCGGTGGCATGTCGCCGTTTGATGCGGTTACCCATGCAATGACAACATTGTCGACCGGTGGGTATTCCAATTACGATGCTTCTTTCGGCCATTTCACCAGCCCGTTTTTGCAATATACCGCGACCCTATTCATGCTTCTCGCGGCCCTTCCCTTTGCCTGGTACATCCGGGTAATGATGAAAGGGAGTTTTGCCAACGAGCAGGTGCGCACACTTGTGCTGTTTGTTCTGGGCGCTGCGATTGTGCTGACGGTATGGTTAATGGCAACATCGGATAAACCGCTTGAGGAAGCTTTTCGCCAGTCGATTTTCAACATTGTGGCCGCCGTCACAACCACCGGCTACGCGACCACGGACTATACGCTTTGGGGGCCTTTCGCAGTGGCTTTTTTCTTTACCATCACCGCCGTAGGGGGCTGTACAGGATCAACATCCGGCGGGGCAAAAATGATGCGCTGGATTGTTTTCTTTCGGCTGGCAGGCATGCAATTGCGCCGCATCGCCATGCCGCATGCGGTTGTGGTGGCCCGATATGAAGGGCGACGCATTGAAGAGGATGTGGTGTCCGGTGTGGTAAATTTTTTCATGCTCTACTTTGGCGTCATTGCTTTTCTGGCTCTGGCTCTAAGTCTGGACGGGCTGGATTTTGAAACCGCGATCAGCGGCGCGATGACGGCTGTTGCAAATGTTGGCCCCGGGGTTGGCAGCATAATCGGCCCTGCGGGTAATTTTTCATCGCTTGACGATCCGGCAAAAATCTTGCTGTCGCTGGGCATGTTCATGGGGCGACTGGAACTTTTAACGGTATTTGTACTGCTGTCGCCGGTTTATTGGCGCTCAGTCTGACCTGATCCGGGCCTTTAAGACGGGGTTTTGTGTCTTTGCCGATTTGTGCTAATCTACCTGTCGGGAGATATGACATGCAGCAACGCGCCAAGGCCGCGAAGTACCATTCTGAAAAGGTAAGCGGCGAAATAGCCGGCAATGCGCCGGCCTATTCGCTGATTACCGCATCGTGGCGGCGATCCATGCTGCATTTCGGGTTGACCCCGAACCAGCAAAACACCTCGCGCCGGTTAAGCGCGTCGGAATTGCGCGATGTGAAGCAGCGTCTGGATTTACTGCTGCATGTGGCAAGCCCGATCATGGAACAGTTGTTTCAGTCAGTGGGCCGCTCTGGCTGCTGTGTTGTTTTAAGTGATATGAACGGGGTAATCCTGCACCGCCTGATCAACGCGGCGGATAATGCATCTTTTGATGAATGGGGTCTGCGCTTGGGCGCGGTCTGGAGCGAGGCGCGCCAAGGCACCAACGGCATTGGGACTTGCGCGGTTGAGGAACGTCCGGTGCTGATCCACAAAGACCAGCATTTCAGATATAAAAATATCGGCATGACCTGCATGGGGGCACCGGTTTTTGACATTCACGGGAAAATCATGGCAGTGCTGGATGTCTCAAGTGCCCGCACTGATCTGGACCGTGATTTCGCGCAAGTGATTGCGTCGTTTGTATCGGATATTGCCGCCCGTATCGAGGCCGAGTTTTTTCGAGCCTCGTTTGCGGGAGCGCAGATTATTGTGGCAGAGGGCTATTGCCCGAACGGCACCCCGCTTTTGGCGTCCGACCGCGATGATCTGGTGATCGGGGCCAACCGTGCGGCGCGGCGGATGTTAAGCCTGAACGACGAGACATTTGCCGCACCGATTCCGCGCAGTGACCTGTTGGCAACGCCTGACGCGGTGACAGGGTTAATTGCCGCCGAACGGGCCGAACTGCGCAGAGCGGTGGCGCGCACCAAAGGCAATATGTCGGCGGCGGCCAAGGATCTGGGTGTCAGCCGCGCCACGCTTTACCGGTTGTTAAAAAAGCACGGGCTTACTTAGCCAGCGGTGTCCAAGCGGTTTTGGTTGTCAGCTTATATTCCCAAGGCAGGCCCGCATTGCGCCAGCCGTTTTTGGCCCGCACACCGTCTGCATTGAGGCTTCCTTCAAAACCTTCAAGCAGGTTCCAGACATCGGTATAGCCTGCTTTGATCAGAAGGCGCGCGGCGGCTGCTGAACGGGGGCCGGAACGGCAACTGACAAACAGGGTGTCGTCTTTGGTGCGGCCCTGGCTTTTGACCAGCGCATCCATTTCGGCCAGAAAGTTCGGGTTGGGAACCAGTTGATAAGTCCCGCTTTTGGGGTTCAGTTTGTGTGAAGCGATACGGATCGGAATGTTTTTATCCATGCCTTTTGCATGGCCGATAAAGCTTAATTCAATCGGGTCGCGAACATCGACATAAAGAATGTCGGGGTCTTCGGTCAGGGCCTTATGGGCGGCAACCGGCGACAGATACAATCCCAGCGGGGTGGCGCGTGATTTACTGATTTTACTGGCATCCACATCCGTCACAATCCCGGCTGCGGTCGCGGGTAGCGCGATTGAAAGCATCACCACAGGCAGGATCATTTTTACAAAATTGCGCCAGCTTGGCAGGGAAGATTTTGTGATCGTCAGCATTTTTATCTCCTAATATGCTTACAGTTAAGGCAGCGTATCTAATCGGGGTAGGGGCGTCTGTGACAAGGTCACATTGGGTGCCATTATCATTAAATAGTGCAGAAAACTTAAATGTTTGGTGACATTATCACCGATATATTACGCCAGTTGCCGCATAACGCCGATAATACGCACCATTGTGGTGAGTACCCATAAAGGATTTTAACGATGAAAAAACGTTTACTTGGATTATTAGGAGGGCTTGCCATGCTCGCATCCGTTCCCGCACATGCGGGTGAACAAAAAAAACTGGTGACGATTGTGACCTCGCCCAATGCACAGACCCAGTTGATGGCGATGGTGCTGACAATGCAGGCGGTCAAACAAGGTGCTGCCGCACATATTCTACTTTGCGGTGAAGCAGGTGATATGGCCCTGAAAGATGCTCCCGCCACAGTGACCGCCCCGCAAAAACCCAAGGGTATGAGCCCGCAAGGCCTGATGAACATCATTATGGCCAAGACGCCCACCACGGTAGAAGTGTGCGCGATTTACCTGCCCAACAAAGGCGTTGACAGTACCGCATTGATCGACGGCATCGGCGCGGCAAACCCCGCTGAAATGGCAGGGCGGCTATTGGCTGACAATGTACGGATCATGAGCTTTTAGGACGGTGATTTGAGGCAACAAGCGTAGTGGGCATAAGCCCATCTTACGCTTGTTGTGCGTGGTAAATAGATGAAAACCATTTGTTAAAACCCCAATTTCGCGCGCCGTAAATGTCTTGGATACAGGATACCAGCCGAAGTATTCTGGAAAAATCTGCAGAGGTTTTGTCGGTAATCATTAAAGAGCTCTTTTGCTTTTCATACGGCACTCTTCACGCATGTCTATTCCGTCTTGAAAACCCTGTCAAAACACTGCTTTAACGCCATATCCACATCCGTCATCGACACCGGCAGGCCCAGATCAACCAGACTGGTGACGCCGTGTTCCTGTATGCCGCAAGGCACAATACCGCTGTAATGCGTAAGGTCAGGTTCCACATTGATGCTGATACCGTGGAAACTTGTCCATTTGCGCAGGCGCACGCCGATGGCGGCAATTTTGTCTTCGGGATGCACCCCGAGGGCGTTAAGCGGTTTGTCTTTGCGCACCACCCAAACGCCGACGCGCCCTTTGCGGCGTTCACCCTGCACGCCAAACTCGGCCAAGGTCAGGATCACCCAGTCTTCCAGATTTTGCACGAATTTGCGCACGTCCTTGCCGCGTTTATTGAGGTCTAGCATGGTATAGGCAATGCGCTGGCCCGGCCCGTGGTAGGTGTATTGCCCGCCGCGTTGGCTGGTATAAACCGGAAAGCGGTCGGGGTCGACAAGATCAGCGATGTTTGCGCTGGTGCCGGCAGTATAGAGCGGCGGATGCTCTAACAGCCAGATTTGCTCGGGTGCGGTGCCCGCGATCATGCCTGCCACATGGCTTTCCATATGCGCAAGCGCATCGGGGTAGGCTACGGGGCTTTGTGAAACTGTCCAATCCATCATGGCTTTGCATTTACAGAAAAATGTGGCGGCGTCCAGCCAGATCGACGAATATGCCTTCACAAGCCGCCATGCCTTCGATATACGGCGCATGATCAAACGTGCGGCTGTGGCGGAATGGTAGACGCGCAGCGTTGAGGTCGCTGTGGGGTAAGACCCGTGGAAGTTCGAGTCTTCTCAGCCGCACCATATCTTCTATCTCACGGCGCGTGGCGCCTCCGATGGGGCGGCCTGACCGGCCGACGTGCGGGCGCACGTTTTGGTGTTCTGCGTTTGAACTCTGTCTGGTGGAGTGCACCAAATCTTTCCCCTTGAAATAACTAGTACAATAAAATCATGTTGTTAGGTTGGTTTTCTGCCGCAAGCCTTGTCGCTAGAGGGTTTTTGCGGGTCTACAATACAGGGCGACCTTTGATTTAGGGCCTATTGTATTCCTACGTATTGGCTGTATTTTAGGCTTAATTATGAAACTTACCCTTCTCACAACCCTGACCATGATGGCTTTTGCCGCCAACTCGGTGATTACGCGCGCGTCCCTTGTCGACGGGGCTATCGGGCCTGCATCATTTTCGGTGTTGCGGTTGGCGTCGGGGGCTGTTGTTCTGGTGTTGATCTTGTGGGGGCAGGGTGCGTTCAAGGCCCGCCTTCAAATCAGACCGCGTGTGGACGCGGTTCTGGGCTTGGCACTTTACGCCATCGGGTTTTCCTTTGCCTATACTGTGCTGCAAGCGGGATTGGGCGCGTTGTTGCTGTTTGCCATGGTGCAAATTACCATGTTTTTTGGCGCGGTGGTGCAGGGCAACCGGCCTAAACCGCTGCAATGGCTGGGCGCTGCCATCGGGTTTGCGGGGCTGGCCTATGTGTTAACCCCCAACACGGTGGCGATTGATCTGCGCGGGGCCATATTGATGGGGTTTGCGGGCTTTGGCTGGGGGATTTATTCGCTGGCAGGGCAAAAAGAGGAACAGGCTTTGGTTGCCACTGCTGCCAGCTTTGTCACCGCCACACCGATTGCCCTGATCGTCTGGTTTGCCAGCAGTTCCGAGGCCGCGCATCCCATAGGCATCGCGCTGGCTTGTCTTTCGGGCGGCGTCACCTCGGCCCTTGGCTATATCTTGTGGTTCTATGTTTTGCCGCGCTTGCAAACCGGCACGGCGGCGGTGGCGCAACTGGCGGTTCCGCTGATTGCCATGGCGGGCGGCATGGTATTTCTGGGCGAGGTCTGGACGCTGGATTTCACCATCGCATCCGCCCTGGTTCTGGGCGGCATCGGTCTGTCGGTCTGGGCCGGGCAAAGGGGCTAGAAAATTCACATCTACGGCCTTAGATTAAAGCTATGAAATATATGCTTTCCGCGATTACCGGACTTACGGATGAAGACACAACAGGGGAGTGTGTGGTTATGCTGCACGGTCTTGCGCGCAGCTCGGCCTCTTTTTTTGTCATGCAAAAGGCGTTAGAGGGCATCGGCTATCGGGTGATTAACGTCAATTACGCCAGCAAAGAGGGCACCATCGAAGAACAGGCCATGTCGGTGCTGCCCGATGTTATTGCCGCTTGCGATACCTGCACGCGGATGCATTTTGTCACCCATTCCATGGGCGGCATCATGTTGCGTTATTATTTGCAGAATGTGCAGCCGAGGCCTGAAAATCTGGGCCGATGCGTGATGCTGGCCCCGCCCAACAAAGGCACGCCTTTGATTGACAAGCTGGAGGATGTGATCGGCTTCGAGCTGTTGAACGGGGTTGCGGGAAAACAGTTGGGTACCGGTGCGGGAAGCCTGCCAAACCGCTTGGGCGGGGTGGATTATCCGGTCGGGATCATTGCCGGCAACAAAGCGGTCGCACCTTTATATGCGGGGCTGTTTGACGGGGAAAATGACGGTAAGGTTTCGGTCGAAAGCACCAAGCTTGACGGCATGGCGGATCATATCGTTTTGCCAGTGACCCATACGTTTTTGATGAACAGCCCGCTGGTTTTCAAACAGGTGGCGCATTTTCTGCGCGAGGGGTTCTTTTTACACGAGACCTAAATCGCAGGCCCCGTGATCTTGTTGACATGCCCCATCTTGCGCCCCGGTTTTGCATCCGCCTTGCCATAAAGATGCAGCCCGATATTGGCGTCCTTGGACAGGCGTGCCACGTCCAATACGTTCGGCCCGATCAGGTTGGTCATCACCACGTTGGAATGGCGCGTGCCATCACCCAAAGGCCAGCCTGCTACGGCGCGGATGTGTTGCTCGAACTGGTCGATCACACAGCCGTTTTGTGTCCAGTGGCCGGAGTTATGTACACGCGGCGCGATCTCGTTCACGATCAAACCTTGGGCCGTGACAAACAGTTCCACCCCCATCACCCCGACATAATCAAGTGCGTTCAGGATTTGCCCCGTTAACAGAACCGCATCCATGCGTTGTGATGTGGTCAGGTTTGCAGGTACTGTGGTGGTGTGCAAAATTCCGTCGCGGTGGACATTTTCGCCCGGATCATAGCAAACCACCGCGCCCGACCCGGATCTGGCGCCGATGACGGAAACTTCGTGACTGAAATCAATAAAGCCTTCCAGCACGCAAGGGCTGTTGCCCAAAGCATCCCATGCGGCTTTTGCATCCTGAGTGGTTTTCAGACGCGCCTGACCTTTGCCGTCATAGCCGAAACGGCGGGTTTTCAGGATCGAGGGGGCGCCGATGGTCGCAACTGCCGCTGCCAGATCATCGGCGGTTTCCACATTGGCGAAAGCGGCGACTTTCAGGCCCAAATCCGACAGAAACTGTTTTTCGACGATGCGGTCTTGACTGGTGGCCAAGGCGTTGCGGGCGGGTAATACGGGGCGTAGCCTTTCAAGCGCATCAAGGGCTTTGGTGGGGATGTTTTCAAATTCATAGGTGATAACGTCAACACTCATGGCAAATGCGTTCAGGGCCTTCAGATCAGAATAGGCGGCTGTTGTCACCGTGTCTGCCACATGACCGGCTGGCGGGTTTGCGCCGGGCTCGAAAATATGGGTTTTCAGGCCCAACCGCGCGGCGGCGACAGACAGCATCCGGCCCAATTGACCGCCGCCCAAGATGCCGATAACCGCCCCTTGGGCCAAAGCTTTAGTCATCGGTGGGCTCTTCCGCTATCGAGGCCGACAAGGCGGCACGCCAATTTTCCAGCCGCTTTGCCAAAGCATCATCATTATTGGCCAGAATGCTTGCCGCCATCAGCCCCGCGTTCGCCGCCCCCGCCGCCCCGATCGCCATGGTGCCGACCGGAAATCCTTTGGGCATTTGTAGAATGGAATAAAGACTGTCGACGCCCGACAAGGCGCGGGTTTGAATGGGCACGCCCAAAACCGGCACCCGGGTTTTCGAGGCCATCATGCCGGGCAAATGCGCCGCCCCGCCGGCACCTGCGATAATCACTTGCAAGCCACGCGCGACAGCGGATTTCCCATAGTCCCACAACCGGTCAGGCGTGCGATGCGCCGAAACGATTTTGGTTTCATAGGGCACGCCCAATGTGTCCAGAATGTCGGCGGCTTCTTTCATCGTAGGCCAATCGGATTGACTGCCCATGATAATTCCAACTTTTATATCTGCCATAATTTCAAAACTTTCTTGCACCAGAAGGCGGGGATATAGACCAAAAAACGGGCATTAGGCAATAATATCCGGTAAAATATCGTCTTCCATGCGCTGAATTTTATCCTTTAACAACAGTTTTTTGCGTTTTAGCCGTTGCAACAGCAACACATCGGGGCGAACACGCTCGTGCAGGGCCTCAATCGCGGTATCAAGGTCGCGATGCTCTTGCTGCATTTGTAACAGTTCGGCGCGAAGAACCTCGACATGATTCATCTTGCCCATTTTGTCGGTCATGATTACCAAATTTCTAATTAGAGCTATTTGGGCACAGCATAACGTGAAATTGACGGCGCTCAAAGCATGGAATGTAAAAGTCCTTGAGAATTCCGGCCCAACACCCCATATTAAGCATAAGGTCGCCAAATTCGGGGCCGTGATCAGTCGCTTTAAAAGGGCTAAACCAATGACTAAAATATCTTTTGCCGCTCATCCTTTTCTGTTGGGATTTGAACAGTTGGATCGGCTTGTGGAACGCACGGTTAAATCCGGCAACGAAGGCTACCCGCCTTACAATATCGAACAAAGCTCGGATAATGTGTACCGCATCACTTTGGCGGTTGCGGGCTTTCGCGAAGACGATTTGTCGATCACGCTGGAAAATGCGCAACTTGTGATCCGGGGTCGCCAAATGGAAGACGACGACAGCCGGATATACCTGCACCGTGGCATTGCCGCACGCCAGTTCCAGCGCAGCTTTGTGCTGGCCGAAGGCGTCGAGGTTGCAGGGGCTTCGATGGAAAACGGCTTGTTGCATGTGGATTTGCAACGCTCAATGCCGGACACGGTTGTTCAAACCATCACCATAGAGAAGAAATAGAGGTTTGACATGAACACGAAATTCGATTTTTCCAAACACGGCATTGAACGCAGGGTTTATGTGCGCACGGTCAAACAGGCCGACTTGCCCGATGAATTACGCACCGAAACGGAAGGCTTTGATACCGTCTATGCCATCCATTCCGAAGACGGCGAAAGGCTGGCTCTGGTCAAAGACCGCGAGCTGGCCTTTGCGGTGGCACGCACCAATGACTTTACGCCCGTAAGTGTTCATTAACTTTTGTCTGCCTGCAGGATATAGCACATCGGTAATTGTGCAGGCTGGTTTTCATATATAGCATAACCAACCTCACGGTTGCTATGTGCGAATTCTTCAAAATTGGTTATGTGAAAACCTGCATTCAGTATGCTGGTGAAAATATGGCTAGGAGTGTGTGTAAACCAATAGCTTTCAACCCCACCCTCATGAGTTGATCCATCATAGGTGATAACCTCTTCTTCAATGGATGGTTCGGTTTGAAAGTAGGAAAACTCTGGTTGATAGGGGTTTTGAGCTTTGGGATTGAACACCTCCAGAAAAGGGTGGGTTTCATAGATGATAAGTTGGCCGCCCTTGCCTGATAACTTTGCGATCACGTTAAAGAACTCGGGTAAATCCGGCATCCAGCCCAGCACCCCGATAGTGATTATGGCCACATCGAACCCAACTGGTGTATCACAAGGCAGGTCATAGATATTTGCACAAAGAAACGTGACAGGCTTTTGTGCAATCTCGCCCAGTTCGCGCGCCTGACCGATAAAAGCAGGCGATTGATCAATGCCAAGTACGTTTCTGGCGCCGTATGCGGGTATGGATAGAACTTCGCGCCCGTTGTTACATCCCACTTGAACCACTGATTTCCCGTTCAGTTTTATCCCTTTTAGTGCTTCAGTCATAGTCGGGTCAAAACAGGAAAAATCGGGGCGGGCAACTGTCGTCACCATCTCATGCCACCAATTGGTATCGCGGTGATGTAAGGCCGATTGATCCCAAGCCTTGCGATTGGCGTCGGTAACAGTTTTTATGGAGGTATTATCTGGCATGAAATATCGTATCAACATAAAAAAACGGGCAGATCCTGTAAAGATCTGCCCGTTATAATTTATTGCAACTAAGGTTTTAACCTTTGATCAACCCCATGCTTTCCAGCATCAAAATCACCTTATGCGCGCAGGTGTCTACCTCGACTTTTTCGGTCTCAAGGCGCAATTCTGGATTTTCAGGCACATCATAAGGGTCTGAAATGCCTGTGAATTCTTTTATTTTACCGGCGCGGGCCAATTTATATAGACCCTTGCGGTCACGGCGTTCACATTCTTCAATGGAGGTGGCGATATGCACTTCGATAAAGGCCCCGAACTGTTCAACGTCTTCACGCACAGCGCGGCGCGTGGCGGCATAGGGTGCGATGGGGGCGCAAATTGCGATGCCCCGGTTTTTGGTGATTTCGGCGGCCACATAACCGATACGCCGAATGTTCAGATCGCGGTGTTCTTTTGAAAAACCCAGCTCGGAGGACAGGTTTTTACGCACAATATCGCCATCCAGAAGCGTCACCGGACGCCCGCCCATTTCCATCAGCTTGATCATCAAGGCATTGGCAACGGTGGATTTTCCCGAACCGGAAAAACCGGTGAAAAACACGGTGAAACCTTGTTTTGAGCGTGCCGGTTTGGATCTGCGCAACTCTTCCACAACGGCAGGGAACGAGAACCATTCGGGAATGTCCAGCCCCTCGGATAAGCGGCGGCGCAATTCAGTGCCGGATATGTTCAACACGGTGACGTTATCTTTATCTTCAATCTCGTCAATGGCTTCATACTGGGCGCGTTCCTGCACATAGACCATGTGCTTGAAATCGATCATTTCGATGCCCATTTCATCCTGATGTTTGCGGAACAATTCCTGCGCATCATATGGCCCGTAGAAATCCTCGCCCTGACTGTTTTTGCCCGGGCCCGCATGATCGCGGCCAACAATGATATGGGTGCAGCCGTGGTTGCGCCGGATAAGACCATGCCAAACCGCTTCGCGCGGGCCTGCCATACGCATGGCAAGGTTCAGCAAGCTCATGGATGTGGTCGATGACGGGTACTGATCCAGCACTGCCTCATAACAGCGCACGCGGGTAAAGTGGTCGATGTCGCCCGGTTTGGTCATGCCCACAACAGGGTGGATCAGCAGGTTTGCCTGAGCCTCTTTTGCGGCGCGAAAGGTCAGTTCCTGGTGTGCGCGGTGCAGCGGGTTGCGGGTTTGAAATGCCACAATCCGGTGCCAGCCAAGTTTGCGAAAATACGAGCGCAATTCATTGGGGCTGTCGCGGCGTGCGCGAAAATCGTAATGGGTGACGGGGTGAACGCCGGTGATTTTACCGCCCAGATAAACCGCGCCTGCGGTGTTATGCAGGTAATTCACCGCAGGGTGGGCACTATCGTCAGCCCCGAAAACCAGTTCCGCCTCGGTTGATTTGTCGGGGGTATAGATGTCCGACACATCCAAGATTGCCAAGATCACCCCTTCCAGATCGCGCAGGGCAATGCGTTGGCCGGTTTTCAGAGTATCGGCAAAATCCTGCCCCACATCCAGCGTGATCGGCATCGGCCACAAAGTGCCGTCCGCAAGGCGCATGTCTTTGACAACGGATGTGTAATCCGCTTCACTTAGAAACCCTGTCAGTGGAAAGAAACCACCGTTCATCAGCAGTTCCAGATCACAAATCTGGCGCGGAGTCAGATCCCAGGACGGCAGCTCGCCCGCCGCTTCTTTCAGGGCTGCCGCTTCATTGAACGGGGCGTAAAGTTCGGGGACGGGAAGCAGGTTTTCAATCATCAGGGTCAATTCCAAATTTGATTTTCGTTATCACTGTTAGGCGTGACATACACGCACGGGCGAATAATACAAGTTTTGTGGGCTAAAATAGGACAGAATCGTGGCGAAATTGCCCCTTGTGGAATTGTGGTTTGCTGCCGCTTGCAGGGGTGGACAAAATTACTCTTGTTCGGCCAGAAACCGTTCCGCTTCCAAAGCGGCCATACAGCCCATGCCCGCCGATGTAACCGCCTGACGGTACAAATGATCGGTCAAATCTCCCGCCGCAAAGACCCCCGGGATCGAGGTTGCCATGCTGTCGGGTTTGGTCACAACATAGCCGCCCATGTGGGTTTCCAACTGGTCTTTGACCAACTCACTTGCCGGCGCGTGTCCGATGGCGACAAACACGCCTTTGCAGGGGATTTCGCTGATCTCGCCGGTTTTGGTGTGCTTGACCTTAACGCCTTCAACGCCCAAAGGCATATCGGTGCCGAAAACCTCGACCAGTTCGTGAAACCACATGGGTTCGATTTTATCGTTTTTCATCAAGCGGTCGATCAGGATTTTTTCGGCGCGTAATTCGTCGCGGCGGTGGATCAACGTCACCTTGGAGGCGAAATTTGTCAGGAACAAAGCTTCTTCCACAGCCGTATTGCCGCCCCCGATCACGACGATTTCCTGACCTTTGTAAAAGAACCCGTCACAGGTGGCGCAGGCTGATACGCCAAAGCCCTTGAACTTTTCTTCCGTCGGCAATCCCAACCATTTGGCCCGTGCGCCTGTGGCCAGAACCACCGCATCCGCCGTATAGGTGGTGCCGCTGTCACCTTTGGCGGTGAACGGGCGTTTTGACAGGTCAAGATCGCTGATGATGTCGCCGATTATTTCGGTTCCCATGGCTTTGGCATGGGCTTCCATGCGAACCATCAAATCGGGGCCTTGCACTTCGGTGTCGCCGGGCCAGTTTTCAACTTCGGTGGTGGTGGTCAATTGTCCGCCCGGCTCTAACCCCTGCACTAGAATAGGGTTCAGCATGGCGCGCGAGGCATAAATTCCGGCGGTATAGCCCGCAGGGCCGGAGCCGATGATCAGTAGTTTTGTGTGGCGCGGTTCGGACATGGTGTGGACTCACTATATATTTCAGGTTTGCAGACTATATAGTCAGCCGTTTGCCAAAGGGAAAGCCATGAAGATCATAGGCTCTTTCATTCGCAAAGCTTTATCTATTGTGCAAAATATGTAATAAAATTACAAAGACGCGAAATAATTGAAAAGGAGTGCCACGGTGTCGTCTAAACTTGATGCGATTGATCTGAAGTTGTTGTCCCTGTTGCAAGACGACGGCCGCATGACCAATGTGGATTTGGCAAAAGCTGTGGGCATATCCGCGCCGCCCTGTCTGCGCCGTATCCGCGCCTTGCAGGACCGCGGGTTTATTCAGGGCTTTCATGCGGATGTGAATGAAAAAGAGCTGGGCTTTGAAGTGAAAGCCTTTGCTATGGTCGGGCTGCATTCACAGGCGGAAGTGGATTTAACTGCGTTTGAAGAGCGCTGTCGCAACTGGCCCCTGGTGCGCGAGTGTCATATGCTTAATGGTGAAATCGACTTTATCCTGAAATGCCTGTCGCCGGATTTATCCAGTTTTCAAAGTTTTATTACCGAAGAACTGACCTCTGCCGATAATGTTGCAAGCGTGAAGACCTCTTTGGTGATACGCGAGGCAAAAGACAAACCCGGCGTGCCGTTTTCGGTGATAAAGGCCTGAAGCCAATGCCTTAGGCGGTTTTGGTATACTCGTAGCTTTTATCGGGGTTCGAAAAGGCTGCTGGCCGGGCATCCTGTTTCCACGGCATTTCATAATGTTTGTCAGAAGCTTCACGGATAACCTGCTTCAACCAACGTTTATTATTCCGCATTTTTCTACTTCCTCATATGTTATTTAACCGCGATACAAGCACTAAACGATACTGATAACTGTGCGGCTAAGACCCCACCGGCCTTGTGATCTAATCTAACGATTATTGGGGCGCGAAAAGGGCGGGGGTAAAATATGTTGAATTTATTTTTCAAGCTATTTTGGTGAATTGTGGCAATATTGGAAACAATATCATAATGCATTGTAAACAAGTGTAAAAATTATAAATTTTACAGCAAAACAGGGTCCAGGAACTGGAAATTTATGCTGTTTGGGGCTGAAATCTGGCTTCGGTTGGTCGAAGGTTTGACAGCCCGTGTCGGGCCGTTCTGTTACAGGTTGTATTTATGCAAATGAAATCTGTGTTACGTCTTTAAGATAGGGCAGGCGGGTCTGCGCCGTCTCCAAGGCCTCCGCATCAATCCGCGCGGTCAGAACGGCTTCTGATCCACCTGCGCGCGCCGCATCCTGCCCTGTGGGCGTCACGATGCAACTGTGCCCATAGTAGCTTATGCCGTTTTCGCAGCCTGCATGGTTTGCATATGCCAGCCACACCCCGTTTTCAAAGGCGCGTGTCGGCATGACTTTATCTGCGACAACCGGCCAGTTCACATTCAGGGCGGTGGGCACGATCACCAATTGCACCCCAAGCTGTGCGGCATGGCGCAGAGTTTCGGGGAATTCGGCATCGTAACAAATCAAAATGGCGCATTTCAGCCCCATACAGTCGAACATCGTCATAGTGTTGCCGACCGCAAAGTGATCGCGCTCAAAGCCGGGCGGGATCGCCAGTTTCCGGTGATTGGCAGCAGGCTTGCCCTCTGCCGTTACAAACAGGGCCGAATTATATAAAACCCCCTGATCCAGCTCGGGATAGCCGAAAACCAGCGCAGTTTGGCATGCTTTTGCCAAGGCTAAGGCCTGGGCAATGAACGCGGCACTTTGCTGTTCGGCCACCTCACGCACAATGCCGCCCACATGATAGCCTGACACGAACAATTCGGGGCAGACCATCAAATCGCAGTCGGTTTTGGCCAGTGCCGTTTCAAGCTTTGCCAGCCGCTGTGCCACGCTTAGCCCGCCGCCTGCGGATTGGTATATCGCCAACCGCATATTATGTGCCTGCAATCAAAATCTCGCGCGGATAGCTTGTCAGATAGTCGCAGCCGGTTTCGGTCACAACAATACTGTCGCCGATGCGCCCGCCCAATTCGCCGTCCACCGAAATGCCGCCATCCACGGCAAAGGTCATGCCGGGTTGCAAAACGGTTTTATCGCCTGCCTTCAATTCAGGGGCCTCAAGATAAGACATGCCAATGGACCGCCCCGTCCGGTAGCCGGTTTCAAAGCCCCGGTCGCGGTAAATAACATTCGCCGCCTCGGCCACGCTTTCAGCCGTAACACCCGGCCTGATCGCCGCTATGGCGGCCTGTTGCGCGTCTATTGCGGTCTGTTGCACCAAGGCGGCTTCATCCGAAACCGCTTCGACAAAAAACATCCGGTCGAAGCCCAGTTTATACAGTTTGAACTGCGCCATATTACAAAAACAAAAATAAACCGGATCGAATTTTTCCAGCTTTTTCACACTGGCGCGGCGATGCACCATGGACGTATCTTTGCCCGATTGCATCACTTGCAAATTATGGATCATCGGCGAAATAAACGCCTCCCAGCCCTTATCGGTCAAGAACCCTGCGGCTTTGCGGGTGCCCGCATTGATCACCGCCAACGCGGCTTCATATTCCGGGACGCCTAAAGCCAACGCGCCTTCGGCTGCGGCCATCATATCGCCGGCGATCAGACCGGCCTGCTTCATCACCTTGATTTCCCCGGGTGATTTGATCATCCGCATTTCACCCAGCATCGGGGCAATGTCGGAAATGCGGGCATTCATCAGGGCACTGTCCATCCAGTTTCGCACAATCGCGGGCATCAGATTGCGCTCGACCCCGATATTGCCGGGGTTTGGGCCAAGCGTGTCAGACAGCACATTTTGCCAGCTATTCGGCCCGAAATCTTCCCATGTATGAATGTCCGCGACCCATGTCATGGCCCCGACCATTTCGCTTTCCATCAACGGTGTGATGATCGCGGGCGGGGTGTCGGGCCAGACCACCAGCATGCTGGGGCGGCCAAACTCCACCGAAAGATAGCCCCAGAAACCGGCCAGATAGGCGATAGAGCTTTCATCGGTAAAAATCGCCACGTCGATGTTTTCTGCCGCCATTTTGCGCTGTAGCGTGGCGGTTCTTTGCTTGGCTTCTTGTAACATTTAATGTCTCCACAGGCTTATGCATCTGCGCAGATAACACATCAATATCGGGGCCGATTCTATTCAATCCGCGACATGACGGCACTCGGATGTCGGCATTTACAAAATGCCAAGTGGCATATTGTTCAGCGGTTTACCAAAGAGCAGGGCTGAGCGTTACTTCTTAGCCGTTGGTTTCTTTGGGGTGGGCTTTTTTCCAGCCTCAAGCGCTTCAATCCGGGCCATCAGGGCGGCATTTTCCTCGCGGGCTTTTTGTGCCATCAAGCGCACCGCGTCAAATTCTTCGCGGCTGACAAAGTCGCGGCCTGCCATCCAGCGGTCGACCAGTGATTTTGCGGCGTTTTCAGCCTCGTTCTTGGCCCCTTGGGCCACGCCCATTGCGTTGGTCATCAATTGGCTTACGTCTTCGAAAATTTTGTTACGGGTTTGCATGGGGTTGGCTCCGGTAATATATGTTATACTCTATATGGGGCATTCTGCCGATAAAGCCAAGGGACAAGGAGCAGCTTGACAATGTGGCCAATCGCACCATTTATGCGGATATGTTTATCACAAACCTTATCCCCTATCCGAATATCGACCCGATCCTGTATTCATTCAGTCTGCTCGGTTTCACAATTGCCATCCGCTGGTATGCGTTGGGCTATATCGCGGCCTTTTTACTGGGGTCATGGTGGATCAACCGGCTGATCCGCAAGCCCGCGCTTTGGAAAGACGGCACCGCCCCGATCACGAAACTGCAAATCGACGATTTGCTGACATGGATGATTATCGGCACCATCCTTGGCGGGCGTCTGGGCTATGTGCTGTTTTACAATCTCGATTATTTCATCGCCAACCCGTCCCATATCATTCGCGCATGGGAAGGCGGCATGTCGTTTCACGGCGGTTTTATCGGGGTGATCACCGCGGCACTGCTATTTTGCCGCAGACACAAACTGAACCCGTGGTCGGTCGGCGATTTGATTGCATTTGCCGCAACCTTTGGCCTGTTTTTGGTGCGTATCGCCAATTTCATCAACGGCGAGCTGTGGGGCCGGCCAACAACCGTGCCCTGGGCAATGGTGTTCCCGGGTGAGGCGGCACAAAACTGTCCGATCTGGTGGATGGGAAGCGTGTGTTCCCGCCACCCGTCACAACTTTACGAGGCGGCTTTGGAAGGCATCGTTTTATTCCTGATCATCGGCTATTTCGTCTTTAAACGTCACTGGCTGAAAAAACCGGGGCAGATCATCGGTGTGTTTTTCATCGGCTACGGCACCGCGCGCACGTTTATCGAGGGCTTTCGCCAGGGCGACATACAATTCACCAGCCCCGCAAACCCCTGGGGCCATATCATCCGTTTCGGCCAAGGGTTTGACAGTTGGGGCTTGACCATGGGCCAAGTTCTATCAATCCCGATGATCCTGATCGGACTGGCGATACTTCTCTACACCCGCAAACGCGCATGACAGAACTGACTGCAATACTACAGGGTCAAATCGCGCGTTCCGGCCCCATAAGCGTTGCCGAGTTTATGACCCAATGCCTGCTGCACCCCGAACACGGCTATTACACCACGCATCAGCCGCTTGGGGCGGCGGGGGATTTTGTCACGGCCCCCGAGATCAGCCAGATGTTCGGTGAAATGCTGGGGCTTTGTCTGGCGCAAGCTTGGCTTGATCAGGGCGCACCTGCCGCCTTTACCCTGGCCGAGCTTGGCCCGGGTCGCGGCACTTTGATGGCGGACATCCTGCACGCCACGCGCGGCGTTGCAGGGTTTCATCCCGCCGCAAATATTGTTCTGGTCGAGGCCAGCCCAAGCTTGCGCACTGTCCAGCAAAAAACCTTGCAGGGCTATGATGTGGCATGGGTGCAAACCGTCACGGAATTACCCCGTTGCCCCTTGTTTCTTGTGGCAAACGAGTTTTTCGACTGCCTGCCGATAAACCAGTATATCCGCACCGATAACGGCTGGCAGGAACAGATGATCACCGCCAAAGACGGGGCTTTGGGCTTTATGCTGGGGCGTGCCGCCCCTGTGGAATTATTTGAAGATGCCCCCTTGGGAACGGTGCTGGAAACCTGTCCGGCGGCGGCGGCGATTACGGCAGATATAGCGCGGATCATTGCGGCGCATGGTGGGGCTGCTCTGGTGCTGGATTACGGCGAACGGCAGCCAACGGGCGATACATTTCAAGCGGTGCAAAATCACCAAAAGGTCGATCCTTTGCAAAACTGTGGAGCCGCCGATCTGACCGCGCATGTCAATTTCAGGGCCTTGGAAAACGCGGCAAATGCCTTTGCCCAAACCGCCCCACTAACAGCGCAAGGGGTGTTGCTGGAACGGCTTGGCATCACTGCGCGGGCGCAATCACTGGCGGCCCGGTTGCACGGCGGGGCACTGGAAAATCACATCGCCGCACATCGCCGCTTGACCCACCCCGATGAAATGGGGCAGCTTTTCAAGGCAATAGCCATAACGCCAAAAGGGGCGGCAAAACCAGCGGGATTTGACACATGACGCTTGAAATACTGACCAGCGACGCTTTATCCGCCCGACACGGGTTTTTCACCCGTAAGGGCGGGGCCTCAGAGGGGATTTATGCGGGGCTGAATTGCGGTTTGGGCTCGAATGACACCCGCACGGCGGTTCTGGACAATCGCGCACTTGTGGCAAAGGCCTTGCAACTGGTGCCGTCTACATTGCATTCGGTGCATCAAATCCACTCAACGGATGTAGTGACACTGGATGATCCCCGCCCCCGCGACGCGCAAAAAGCCGACGCTATGGTGACGGCCACCAAAGGCATTGCCTTGGGTATCCTCACCGCCGATTGCGCCCCGATTTTGTTCGAGGATGAAAGGGCAGGGGTCATCGGTGCTGCGCACGCGGGCTGGAAAGGCGCGCTGGGCGGGGTTACGGATGCAACGCTTGATGCGATGGAAAATCTAGGTGCAAACCGCGCAAATGTGAAGGCCATCGTCGGCCCGTGTATCAGCCAGCGTGCCTATGAGGTCGGCCCCGACTTTCTGGAAGATTTCATCATGCGCGATATGGCCTATTCGCGGTTCTTTGCCCAAGGAACGGGCGACAGGGTACAATTCGATTTGCCGTCATTTTGTCTGCACCGATTACGCAGCTCAGGTGTGGGCCATGCGGAATGGATAGGCCATTGCACCTATTTTGATCCTGACCGATTTTATTCTTATCGGCGGACATGCCATGAAAAAGCGGCGGATTATGGCCGGCATATTTCGGTGATAAGCTTGTAGAGACAAGACCCTGGCGGCATGTTATAACACTCTTGTTTCAGGAATGTTGTGAGGATGCGATGAATATTGGCGAAATAGCAAGACGCTCGGACCTGCCGACCAAAACTGTGCGCTATTATGCGGATGTGGGGTTGGTCAAACCGTCGGGGCGCACGGAAGCGGGCTACCGTGTTTACGATGATAAAACCCTGCGTAAACTGATCTTTGTGCGCCGATCCCGTGCAATGGGGTTTTCGGTCGCGGAGTGCCGCAAATTGCTAAACCTTTACGAAGATCACAGCCGCGCCAGTTCTGAGGTGCGCAGCATTGCGAAACAGCATCTGGTGAAAATTGACGCAAAACTCAGCGAGCTGCAAAATCTGCAAAAAGAGCTGTCCATGCTGGTTGACTGCTGCCACGGCGATGACCGCCCTGATTGCCCGATTCTGGATGCGCTGGAGCGTGGATAACCGCTAAACATTTGTGGACAGTTTCAAGTTTTCTGTGGATAGCCGTGTGTTTTTTAAAGTTTTAGCTTTACAGAAGGCGGTTTGTGGCACACCATATGTAGCAAGGTGTGCATCTAAATGCGCGATACCTTGCGAAGCTTTCTTTATCTAGTTGGTTTCGCCCTCATCAAAAACAAAAGACTTGGGGGACAGGCAGTTGGCAAGTACAGAGCATTATCTGGATGCAGGCGATACCCATCCGATCGACGTTGTCGAAACACTGGCAGAGCATTACGACTGGGATTTTGACCGGGTGGCCGAAGACCAGATCGCTATGGTCATTGAAGGTTCCTGGCGGACATATTCCATTACATTGGCATGGTCGGCCTATGACCAAACCCTGCGCATGGTTTGCACTTTCGACATGAACCCGCCCGAGGGTACTTTGCCGGCACTTTATCATGCCTTGAACGAAGCCAATGACTGTTCGTGGGCAGGCGCGTTTTCGCTTTGGCAAGAACAAAAGCTGATGGTTTATCGCTACGGTCTGTTGCTGGGCGGCGAGGCCACCGCGGCACCGGAGCAAATTGATCAGATGCTCTCTGCGGCGGTAGCTGCCTGCGAGCGGTTTTATCCCGCGTTTCAACTGGTTTGCTGGGGCGACACCCCGGTGAAAGAGGCGATGAATATTGCCATGACGGAAGCGTACGGTCGCGCTTGATTTCTGGCGCATTTTCAACGATTGTCGCCTGAAAAAAGGTGTGATGCGATGTCGCTTTCAAATATCAACGACAAGGGTCTGGTTTTGCTGGGCTGCGGTAAAATGGGCTCGGCTATGTTGCAAGGCTGGCTGACGCAAGGGGTGGCCGCATCGGCGGTTTCGATACGCGATCCGATGCCGTCGGGTTGGGCGCAGGCCCTTGTGGAAGACGGGGTCAGCTTGAACGAACCCTTGCCGGAAAATCCGGCCGTGTGCATATTGGCGGTAAAGCCGCAAATGATGGGCGAAGCCCTGCCGCAGTTGCAGGCTTTGGGCGACGGGACGACCCTGTTTATCTCGATTGCCGCCGGCACGCCAATTGCCGCTTTGGAAAGCATTCTGGGTGCGGATACCCCGATTATTCGCGCCATGCCAAACACGCCTGCGGCGGTTGGGCGCGGGATTACTGCTTTGATTGGAAACGATAAAACCGATATGGCGGCACTGGATATGGCTGAAACCCTGCTCATGGCGGTGGGGCAGGTGGTGCGGTTGGAAAGTGAAGACCAGATGGATGCGGTAACCGCCCTGTCCGGCTCTGGCCCGGCCTATGTGTTCCACTTGATCGAAACCATGGCGGCAAGCGGCGAGGCGTTGGGATTACCACCTGCAATGGCGTTGAAGTTGGCTAAAGCTACGGTTGCGGGGGCAGGCGCGTTGGCCGAACAATCCGAAGAAAGCCCGACACAGTTGCGGGTTAATGTGACATCGCACAAGGGCACTACGGCGGCCGCACTTGATGTGCTGATGGATGCGGAAACCGGCTTTCCGAAAAGTGTTGGCGAGGCCATGAAAGCGGCGGCGGAGCGGAGCCGTGAATTGGGGAAATAGATGGGCGAAATTACATTTGATGACTTTCTGGCCGTCGATATTCGTGTCGGCCAAATCACCCGCGCCGAGCCGTTTCCCGAAGCCCGCAAACCGGCGATCAAGCTTTGGGTCGATATGGGGCCGGATTTAGGCGTCAAAAAAACTTCGGCGCAAATTACCGTGCATTATGATGTCGATACGCTTGTGGGGCGCAAAGTGCTGGCGGTTGTCAACTTCCCACCGCGCCAAATCGGTCCGGTGATGTCCGAAATTCTGGTCTTGGGCGTGCCCGACGCGGACGGCGAAGTGGTGTTGTTGAAACCAGACCTGAATGTCCCGATCGGTGGGCGATTGTTTTAAGCCACGCGTTTTAACAAAACACTACCAACGGAATAACCGGCACCGAAGGAACAAATCAATCCTAGATCATCATTGTTAAGATTGTCTGAATGTAGTGCAAAAGAAATAATCGAGCCTGCGGACGAGGTGTTTGCGTAATCCTGCAAGATATTCGGCTGCTCATGCGGCTCGGGCGTGCGTCCCAGCACCTTGCGGCCAATAAAATCGTTCATCGCCTTGTTGGCCTGATGCAACCACATGCGCTTCAGTTCGGACGCGTCGCGGCCTTCTGCGGAAAGGTGGTCAAGGATGTGTTTCGAGACCATCGGCACCACCTGTTTAAAGACTTTGCGGCCCTCTTGCATGAATTGCATGTCGCGCTGGTCGGTCAGGCCCGCTGGCAAGGAACGGCGCAAAAAGCCGTTGTTATTCCGTATGTTATTGGAAAACTGCGTGGCGCATTTGGTTGACAGGATTTCAAAATACTGCCCCTTGGCATTGTCTGTGCGTTCCAGCAAAGTGGCGGTGCAGACATCGCCGAAAATGAAGTGGCAATCGCGGTCGCGCCATTCCAGATGGCCCGAGCATATCTCGGGGTTGACCACCAATGCGGCGCGGATTGAACCGGCTTTTATCATGTCGGTGGCGGCCTGAATGCCGAAGGTGGCGGATGAGCAGGCGACGTTCATGTCAAAGCCGAAACCGGAGGTACCAAGCAGATCTTGCACCTCGACCGCGATGGCGGGGTAGGGGCGCTCAAAGTTGGAAGCGGCGACAATGATGCAATCTATGTCTGATGCTGATTTCCCGCTTTGTTTCAAGGCTTTAGTGCAGGCGTCAAGGGCTATTTCAGCCATGATGCCAGGCTCGTCATCACTGCGTTTGCGAAAACTCGGGTGCATGGTGCCTGAATCAAGGATCCCCGATTTATTCATCACATGGCGTTGGGTAATGCCGGACGCTGCAAAAATGAAATCGGAAGATGAATGTTCCTTGGCGGCAACCGCGCCGCGTGCAATCAAATCGTTGTTTTCAAAGTTGAATTTATCTGCATATGCGTTGAATGCGGTGACCAGTTCATCATTGGTGATGACCTCTTTTGGTGTGAAAACGCCGGTGCCGGTGATGGCGACTTTATACATGCTAAAACCCCTTTCGGCCCAGTATCGGGATTGTGCGAATTTGGTCAAGTGTGACGCTGGGGTAATTCATTCTTATGGATTTCTGCGTGAGTTCTTCAGATGCAATTGATATTATACAAGAGCAAACCAATGCTATGTTTGGCGATGCTAGTGCGATTGCCACCCCGTCATAGGACCAAGCTGGATTTGGAACCGAATGTTTTGTTTATGTTTTTATCACCTGATAAAAACGATCCTTTTAGAGGGTAATGGCGGGGATTGACCGACGTCTGCCAGGTTTGCTGATTTTAAGGATGTCGAAACAATCGAACCGTCAAAAGAGTGCCGGTTAATTAAAGCTATGAATTAACGATACCACAGGTTTCGCTTTTTGATCTGTTGCCGGATGGCGCGTTCTTTGCGCGGCAGGTTGTCTTGGTCGAACATATCGCGGATGATCGCGCCTTTTTTCTGGAACACCAGTTTGCGAAAGGCTTCGGATCTTTTGACCACTTTCTTGACCTTGTTGGGGGCGACCGCCTGTTCCACCGCTTCGATGGCGTTGTCGCTTTCGCGGGCGTATAAAAGCGGCAATGTGCGGTAGTGGCAGGTGACATCCCAGTCAAGTTTTAGCTGTGACGGGGTCGGGCGGCCACCGCCCAACTTGCTGATTACAAGCGGCAGGGCTACTTGATCAAGCCAGGGGTCGAACTCTTGCGTGCAGACCGCTTCCGGCGGGTCGCGCAAAATCTCGGTGGCGTAGTGCAAGAACAGGTCGGCGAAGGTGTGCGGGCATTTGTAAAAGAACCAGCCGGCGTTGAAATACATGTAGCGTTGCCAGTATTCATCGGGCTGGCTTAAATCGAGCGAGCTGGCAAAATCCAGCCCGAACTTGTCGTAAAGCGATTTCCATGTTTCGGAATATCCCGGCCCGTAAAGATCAATTTCGGGCCATGTATTGGTACGCCGCATGGATGCTGCGGGGCGATCAAAGTCGAAATCAATCGCGTTCAGGCGTCCTGTGAATACGGTGTCGGTGTCAAAAAAAATGAAAGGTTCGTCCTTGGGTAGGGCGGTCAGGCCGACAATTTTATTGCCGTAGGGGTATTTGCTGCCGAATATGCGGTTCTCGAAGGGGATAATCTCGGCCCCGAAGCTTGCCAGAATTTGCCGCACGTCATCGCGGTCAATCCTGGGGTCGTGATCCCAGTTATCGGTGAATTGCGGTTCGCCAAAGATCAAACGGCCTTTGAAATGTGGATGTTTGTGACGAAAACTTGCGGCAAAGACGATGGCTTCGTATTGCAGCCGTCCGCCTTGAATGATTGCAAAAACATTGAATTTATTTGTCACTTTATGTCCGTTTTTAATATATATTGCCTCATATATAGACCGGGATGTTCAAAATTAGAACGTTGTTGTTCAGGCCCTAATCGAAGCGGTCAACCGCATAGGGCGCAAGGTTGATGTTGGTTGGCGTATCCAGAACAATATCGCGGATGATCTGCGCCACTTTCGGCCCCATTGTCAACCCCAGATGCTGGCCGCCAAAGGCGTAGATCACGTTTGGCGCGGCTTTTGTGCGCCCCAGCATCGGCAAGCTGTCGATGGTTGTCGGGCGATGGCCCATCCATGTCTCAACGCTATCCCATGTCAGATCGGGATAGACTTGGCGCACACTTTTTTGCAACAGTTTGATCGGGGATTTTGACGGGGCGGCATCAAGCGGGGCAAATTCCGAGGTGCCGGCACAGCGCAGGCCTGCATTCATCGGGGTCAGGCCGAATTTGTTGTCGGTCACCAGATAGGGGCGATCGGGTGTGTGGCTGGGGTTTTTCAGCAAAATATGATAGCCGCGCTCGCCCTGCAAAGGCACGTTGTGGCCGAATGTTCCGGCCAGTTTTTTTGACCATGCGCCGGTTGCCAGAATGATTACATCGCCGGTGATTTCCGCGCCGCCTGCACAGGTGACACGGTCGGTGCCGATATTTACCACCTCGCGGTTCAAAAAATCGCCGCCATTTTGGGTAAAATGCCGCGCCAATGCCGAGACATAGGCGGAAGGGTCGGTCAACCAGCCATGATCCGGATAGGCGACACCGAATGTGTAAGCATCGCCAAGGGCCGGGTCGCGTTCCTTGAGCTGGGCCAGATCGCGTTCGATCCAGTGAATGCCGACTGATTTTTTGGCATCATTGATGAATTTATTGGCGGTAAAGTCGGATTTATTGCGGTAAAGCAGGGTCAGTTCGCCCTTTTCGATGTACTGCGCCGCATCGGTGCCCCGGGCAATGGTGCTGTGCTGTTCCACGGTATCGTAAATCAGCTCGTTCATGGCGGTGACTATGTGGTGGGCGCGATCCTTGACGCCGTTTCGCAGGACCCGTAGCCCCCAGGGTAGCAGGCGCGGCAAATAAGACCAGCGCAGCTTGACCGGACTATTGGGATCCAGCAGCAGTTTTGGCAATTGTAGCATGATGCCGGTATCCAGAATGGGGCCAACACCTTCGCGCGCCAACAGGCCTGCATTGCCATAAGAGGTCTGCGCCGTATCGCCAGCGGGGACGCGGTCGATCAGGGTCACCGATTGCCCCGCGCGGCGCAGGCTTTCGGCGATGCAAACGCCGGTGATACCGGCACCAATAACGAGTATTTTCTGTGTCATGGGCGTAGGCTCATCCTATTTGAAGCAGTATGTCAATTGCAGTTTTAGGTCTGTACGCGATTTTGTTGTGCCAATTGATATTTGCTTGTAAGACTGGTGCGGTGGTATGGTTTATGCTGAAGATAGGCACCTTGCCGATTTACATGAAAAGGTTTCCCGAATGGTTGATATTCCCGGCAAAATGACGCTTTGGGCGATGGAGATTTTTGTGGCAACCGTGGAAGAGGGCACGATTTCATTGGCCGCCAAGCGGCTTGGGGCCAGCCCGTCTTCGGTATCGCAACAACTGACCAATCTGGAAGCGGCCCTTGGGGTGTTGCTGTTGAACCGCTCGTCGCGCCCGATGGCACTGACCTCGGCGGGGGCGTTGTTTTTGCGCCGTGCGGAAACCATTCTTGGCGAAACCACGCAAGCCAAGGCGGAATTGGCGGTGTTCAATTACAGCCAGATGATCCGACTGCGCTTGGGCATGATCGACGATTTCGATGCGGATGTGACGCCTGCGTTGATGGCGGGCCTGTCAAAGCGTTTGCGGGGCTGCCAGTTTCTGCTTGAAAGCGGATCTAGCTATAATCTGGCGTCGGATCTGGAGTCGCGCTTTATGGATGTGGTGGTGGCCGCCGATCTGGAGACTGCGGCGGATTGGATGGATGTCTACCCGATTTTGACCGAGCCTTTTGTTATTGCGGTACCCAAAGGCAGCGTCGATCCGGCCAAGGATGTTTTGTCACAATTATTGACCTTGCCGTTTATCCGCTATTCATCCCGCCAGATGATGGGCCGCCAAATCGAGGCGCATCTGTCGCGTCAGCGTATCAACCTGCCTAACAAGTTTGAGTTTGACAGCTATCACGCAATTCTGTGTATGGTGGCGGCAGGTTCCGGTTGGACTGTGACCACGCCCTTGGGCTATATGCGCGCCCGGCGTTTTCATGATGATGTGGAAATCTATCCGCTGCCTTTCAAAGAACTTTCGCGCAGTATTTCACTGATTGCGCGCAAAAAGGTTCTGGAAAATATACCGTCGGATATTGCAGCCCAAATCCGCCCGCTGGTCAGATCGATGCTGGTAGAGCCATGTCTGGAAAAATTCCCATGGATGGCGGGGAAGCTGGTGGTTCAGGATTAGGCTGCCTGTGTCAGCTTTACCTGGTCGATTGCCGACAGTATAACGTCGGCGACAGATTTGACCTGCTCCGTGGTCAACGTGGTTGGCAGGCGTACATCGCAGGCCCGCATCAGCATGGCTTTGGTTTGCGGCAGCTCGGGTATTTCGCCTAAAAACCGCCAGTTCCAAAACGCCCGTGCATTGCCGTTGTGCAGCCCGAACACACTGACTTTGACGCCAAGGTCAAAGGCTGTGCGAATCAGGTCATGGGCTTCGCTATCGCTGAAATCCACAAGGTTGAACTGGATGCTGTCGGGGGCACGCTTTTCAGGGGCAAGCGGCTCGGGGACGCACAGATAGGGCGATGCGTTCAACATATCGGCCATCAAATCATGATTGCGCAGGCCGTCATCTATGCGGCGTTGCAATTGCGGTAGTTGCGGGCGCAATATGGCGGCCGACAGGTTGTTCATGCGGGTGTTGTAAAGCGGCAGCTCGTTTTGGTAGCGGGCGAATGTATTGCAATCAAGCCCGTGTTTTTGCCAGTTGCTTTCGTAAGCCCCCGACATGATAACGCAGCGCGCAATGATGTCATCGTCATCGGTGATCAGGATCCCGCCTTCGCCGCCGTTGATCATTTTATAGGATTGGAAGCTGAAACAACCGACCTTGCCAAGGGTGCCGATTTTTTGCCCGGCCCAAGTGGTGCCCAGGGAATGGGCGGCGTCTTCGATCAGTGGAATGTTTTTGGCATCGCACAAGGCCTTGATCTTATCCATGTCAGAGGTGTGACCGCGCATGTGGCTGATCAGAACCGCTTGAATGTCGTCGCTGAATTTGGCTTTGAAGTCGTCCATATCAATGCGGTAATTGTCGGCAACCTCGACCAGAACCGGGATGCAGTTGGCGTGCACCACGGCGGAAGGGACGGCAGCAAAAGTGAACGCGGGGATCAAAACTTTGGCATCCCTTGGCAGGTCCAGGGCTTTCAAGGTCAGAAAAAGCGCTGCTGAACACGAGGCCACGGCAAGCGCGTATTTTGCCCCCATAAGGCTGGCAAACTCCTGCTCCAGCAAGGTGACCGGCGCGTCTTTTGCCGCGTGGTAGCGAAACAGATCGCCTGATTTCAGCATGGCATCTATATAGGCGCGGGCTTCTTCGGGGATGGGCTCAGCTTGGTGTAGATCTGTATGTTGCATTTTAACGTCTTCGTATTTTCCGAAACTTACTTTCGGTTAATACACATATATCACAACCCTGTCATCCATAGATTTAACAAATCGGCTTTTATATGCCGAAACGGTCGCGCAAGGAATACCACGTCATTGCCAGAACCAGCCCTGGCCAGCGCAACGCCGCGCCGCCCGGAAAGCTGGGGACGGGAACACCTGCCATGGTGTCAAACTGTTGGGCCTGCCCCTGAATGGCGCGCGCCACAATTTTACCCGCCATTGTCGCCATGCCGACCCCGTGGCCGGAATAGCCTGCAAGCGAATAGCATGTTGGTGACAGACGCATGAAACTTGGCATGCGGTTCATGGTAATGCCCAATGTGCCGCCCCATGCATAATCCAGCTTGACGCCCTTCAGTTGCGGATAAACCTCTAGCATAGGTTTGCTGACAAGGGCGCGGATGTCGCGCGGGAACCGGTAGCCATAGGTTTCGCCCCCGCCAAAAAGCATGCGGTTGTCGGCGCTGCGGCGGAAATAATTCACCACAAACTTGCTGTCGGCAATGGCGACATCTTGCGCGATCAGGCTTTCGGCCATATCGCGCCCCAAAGGCTCGGTTGCCACGATGAAATTGTTGATCGGCATGACTTTGGCTGCCACTTTACCTTCCAATTGGCCCAAATATCCATTGCAGGCATAGATCAGATGCGCCGCGTTCACGCATCCTTCGGCTGTGCCGACTTTATGGGTGCTGCCACTTTCAACAGTGGTGACTTCTGATCTTTCATGGATTTTTACGCCGGCATCCGCTGCCGCTCTAGCCAGCCCAAGGGCGAAATTCAACGGGTGGATATGGGCAGCACCCATATCCAGCGTGCCGCCATGATAGGCGTTAGAGCCAACCAGTTCGTGCACCTGCGCTTTATCCAGCGTCGAGATTTTGTCGTAGCCGTAATCGCGTTGCAGTTTTTCCGCGTAGGCGTGTTCCGCCGGAACGCTTGCGGCGTGCCAGTCGGTGTGGGCAATGCCGTCGCGTAAATCGCACTGAATATCATGTGCGGCTACCAGCGCGCGCACGGTGGCTTTGCTTTCCTCGGCGATATCCCACAGCCGTTTGGCATGCTCAAACCCCAGCATTTTTTCCAGTTCGTCCTGCTCGCGCCGCTGGCCACTGCCCAACTGCCCGCCATTGCGCCCCGATGCGCCCCAACCAACGCGGTGGGCTTCCAGAAGCACCACGCTGAAACCGGCCTTTGCCAGATGCAAGGCGGTTGAAAGACCGGTAAAGCCTGCGCCAATGATACATATATCCGCGCATTCCGCTCCTTTCAGGGCGGGAAATTCGGGCAGATTGTTTGCGGTGGCGGCATACCAGCTATCGGGGTATTGGCCGGGGCGGTCATTTTCATGCAGCAGGTTCATCAGACGTTCATCAACAAATGTTCACGTTCCCAAGGAGAGATAACCTCTTGAAACTCGTCATATTCTTTGCGTTTGATTGCTTTGTAGACCATGGTAAACTCCTCGCCCATAATCGTCGCCAGTTCCGGACAATTATCCAGTAATGACAGGGCTTCATACATAGATGGCGGAATATCGCGGTCAGCGTCATATGCTTCGCCTTTGGCGGGTTTGCGCGGCTCTAGGCCTTGTTTCATGCCCAGATAACCGCAAGCCAAACTGGCCGCGATGCCGATATAAGGGTTGCAATCCATGCCAGTAACGCGGTTTTCAACACGCCGCGCTTCGGGACCTGAAATCGGCACGCGAATGCCGGTTGTGCGGTTATTTTCGGCCCATTCCAGATTAATCGGGGCGGAAAAATGCGCCACATAGCGGCGGTATGAATTTACATAAGGCGCGATAAACGGCGTGGCTGCCGGCAGATAGGTTTGCAGGCCTGCGATGAACTGGGTGAATTTTTCTGTCGGCTTATCGTCTTTGCCGGTGAAGATATTTTTACCGGTTTTGGTGTCCAGAATTGAATGGTGGATATGCATCGCAGAGCCCGGCTGATCACCCATCGGTTTGGCCATGAAAGTGGCAAAACAATTATGGCGCAGGGCGGCCTCTTTGATCAGGCGTTTGAAGAAAAACACCTCATCTGCCAGTTTCAAGGGATCACCGTGTTGCAGGTTAATCTCTATCTGGCCTGCACCGCCTTCTTGGATAATCGTATCAATTTCAAAGCCTTGCGCTTCGGCAAAATCATAGATGTCATCAATCACAGGCCCGTATTCATCCACGGCTGACATTGAATAAGCCTGCTGACTGGCCGCCTTGCGCCCGGTGCGCCCCATAGGCGGTTCAATCGGGTGATTGGGGTTTGTGTTGGGGGCCACAAGGTAGAATTCCATTTCAGGGGCAACCACGGGTTGCCAACCTTCGGCTTCATAAAGTGCCAACACGCGCTTTAACACATTGCGGGGCACCAGTTGAACTGGGTTACCTTGTAAATCTTCAACGTTGTGAATGACTTGCAAGGTTATATCACCCGTCCAGGGTGCGGCTGTGGCACTGGACAGATCGGGGGTCAGCACCATATCGCCTTCGGTGTACTGGTTTTCCATCTCGTCAATATCGACGTAACTACCTGTAACGGTTTGATAGAAAATGCTGTCAGGCAGGTACATCTGATCCATTTTGCCAAATTTTCGGGCGGGCATACATTTGCCGCGACTGATACCCGGCGTGTCCGAGATGATACATTCGACCTCTTCCAGTTTGCGTCCCGCAATATAATCCTGCGCTGCCTGTGGCAGTTTCTTGATCCAGTCTAAGTCCGTGCTCATGGCGTATCTCCTTCAGCCTTGGGCTGTTTTAATATATTTGCGAACATCTCCGCAATAACGTCCGCTTGCAACGGCTGGCCCATTCGGGCTTTGGCATCGGTCTGAAGGTTTTCAGGAACCGCCCCTTTAGCGCGGTACTTGATCAGGCCCTCAATGAAATCGTCCCCGTATTCAGGATGGGCCTGAACGGTAAATACCTTGTCGCCATAAGTCAGCATGGCATTTTTGCAAAAATCGTTCGACCCGAGGATGACCGCGTCTTCAGGCAGCTCAACCACCTGATCTTGGTGCCAGGCATTCAGCACAATCGGATCGTTATGCCCGGCCATTTTATAGGCGGTTTGGCCGACGCGCCAGCCGCCTTTATATTTCTCCACCTTGCCGCCCAAGGCCTGTGCAATGATCTGGTGGCCGAAACAAACCCCGATAAGGGGAATGTGGGCGGCGTAAATTTTGCGTATCAGATCCTCAAGCGGGGCAATCCACGGGTGATCTTCATAGGCACCGAATTTGGAACCGGTGATCAGCCAGCCGTCAGCCGCGTTTGCATCAAGCGGGATGTCGCCCGCCAGAACGTTGTAGGTTTGGAAATCAAAGCCATGCCCGGCAAGCAGGCGTTCAAACATTTCAGGGTATTCCCCAGTTTGCGCGGCCATGTCATCGGGGGCCATGCCGGTTTGCAATATGCCAATTTTCATTATTCACCCGTTTTCTAGCTTGTCCCCGCATGGCTAGCAGATGGGGAATAGTCTGTGCAAGAATAATTTGATCAAATTATTTTATTGAGCCTTGCAGCCTGCCCAAATCTTGTTTAGCCAGTGATTGAAACGCTTTGAACGGAGTTTGTGATGTCTGCTGAAAAACCAAGCCTGAAACCGAAAGATGCCCCTGATCTGGGGTCGTTCAACTGGGAAGACCCTTTGCTGCTGGAAAACCAGCTAACGGAAGAGGAACGCATGATCCGCGATGCGGCACGCGCCTATGCGCAAGACAAGCTGCAACCGCGTATTATTGAAGCTTATGCCAATGAGAAGACCGACCCGTCGATATTTCGTGAAATGGGGGGAATGGGCCTGCTTGGGGCGACTTTGCCAGAACAATACGGCGGTATTGGTGCGGGCTATGTGACTTACGGGCTGGTGGCGCGTGAAGTGGAGCGGGTCGACAGCGGGTACCGCTCGATGATGTCGGTGCAATCGTCCTTGGTGATGTATCCAATTTATGCTTACGGCACCGAAGAACAGCGGATGAAATACCTGCCAAAACTGGCATCGGGCGAATATATCGGCTGTTTCGGCCTAACCGAGCCGGATGCGGGCTCGGACCCCGGTGGCATGAAAACCCGTGCGGTTAAAACCGCTACGGGGTATAAGATCACGGGTTCCAAGATGTGGATTTCAAACGCGCCAATAGCGGATGTGTTTGTGGTTTGGGCCAAATCCGAAGAACACGGAGGCAAGATCAAGGGGTTCGTGCTGGAAAAAGGCATGAAGGGGCTAAGTGCGCCAAAGATCGAGGGAAAACTATCGCTTCGCGCCTCGATTACCGGCGAGATTGTGATGCAGGATGTGGAAGTGGGCGAAGATGCTTTGTTGCCGCATGTGGAAGGTCTGAAAGGCCCGTTTGGCTGTCTGAACCGGGCGCGCTACGGTATTGCCTGGGGGGTGATGGGCTCCGCCGAATTCTGCTGGCACGCGTCACGGCAATACGGGTTGGATCGTATCCAGTTCAAGCGTCCCTTGGCACAAACCCAACTGTTCCAGAAAAAACTGGCAGATATGCAAACCGATATAACGCTGGGCTTGCAAGCTGCCTTGCAGGTTGGGCGTTTAATGGATCAAGCCAAAGCCGCCCCGGAGATGATTTCGATGATCAAGCGCAACAACTGCGGTAAAGCGCTGGATATTGCGCGGATGGCGCGTGATATGCACGGCGGCAATGGCATTAGTCAGGAATTTCAGGTGATGCGCCATATGGTAAACCTTGAAACCGTGAATACCTACGAGGGTGCCCATGATGTGCATGCGCTTATTCTGGGTCGTGCGCAAACCGGCCTGCAGGCGTTTTTCTAGGGCGCAGGTTTTATCGGCATACGCCCGGGGGTCTGCCTGGTTTATCAAGATGTTGCTAACTATTTTGTAACTAAATTAGTTTACTGGTTTAACTATGGAAAATTTATATCAGATATCACAAACCTTCAAAGCCCTTTCACATAAGCGCAGAGTTCTCCTATTCGAGCTGTTCCTGACAAATAGGCAAAAACAGCTCTCGTTCGGCGAGCTTCAGAAGATGAGCAAAATTCCTGTCGCGCCCCTGACCCATCATCTGGCTTTTCTTGAAAAGGGCGGGTTGATCCATCGACAGAGCAAAGGCGCACATACCTATTTCTCGCTTCAACTCCAAAATTTCAGATCGCTATTGGACACGGTTCAGAACTGTTGCAAAGCTTAATATGAAGACACCGCCTAGGGGTTTCCACCGCCAGATAACCGGCATGGATCAGGCCGCGTATGTTCAGGCAGGCGCAGTCTGCGTCCGTCAAGCCATCTATGGCGGTTTTCCAGGTTCTAAAGCGGATGCTGCACCGGTTTTTTTGTATGCAAGAAAAATCTGGTAAATACGGTACGGTAATCGGGGTAGCGATAGCCGCGGTTTTCGCCTGGAAATTTATCCATGTTTTCCCGATAATAGGCGGGTAAATTATA
Source organism: Rhodobacterales bacterium (assembly GCA_045046705.1). Lineage (GTDB taxonomy): Bacteria > Pseudomonadota > Alphaproteobacteria > Rhodobacterales > Rhodobacteraceae > Amylibacter. The sequence goes on from JASFZB010000080.1 coordinate 49,633, forward strand.
CCTGGCCAGATTTGGGCGGGCATGATGAACCGCGTGAAAGTTGTTGTTCAGGAACAATAAGGACAGGATGCCGCGATCTTCCACGATCACACAGCGCCCGTTGGGTTGTGTGTAAGCGCGGCGTTCCAGAAAGGTGCGGATTTTCAGGATCGACAGGCCGAAATAAGTTGCAATCGCATAGGCTCAAAGCGGCATTGTGCCAAGGGTCATCAGCCGGAACAGAACAAGGGTCACCGCGGGCATGTGTGCCAGCCAGCCGCCTAAAACCGCGCGGTTACCGCGCCTGATCTGTTGCCAATCGCCGCGCATAAATGTGATTTGGTCGATCAAAGGCCCCAGCAGCAGCCGGCCCGCCAGAGTGTTGTTGAAAGTGAAAACAGAGATGGTCGCAAGATTTCGGACCAGTTGTTAAGGTGGATCGACTAATGAAAGAGACGATTCAAAATGACAAAAAGAAAGAACCATTCACCTGATTTC
>JASFZB010000081.1:0-9053 GCA_045046705.1 Rhodobacterales bacterium
CTGGCAAAGGCCATTCGATATGCCTTGAACCGCCTGCCTAAAACGCGGCCTTACCTCGACAATGGATTTCTGGAGTTGGATAATAATACTGCCGAACGCACCATCCGTCCGATTGCCATCGGACGTAAAAACTGGATGTTTGCTGGCTCACAACGGGGCGGCAATTCCATGGCCATCGCCTTCACCCTGATAGAAACCGCCAAACTGAACAAGGTCGATCCACAGGCATGGCTCACATGGGTTCTGGAATGCATCGCAGATCACAAAATCAACAGGCTAGATGAGCTGATGCCCTGGAATTATAGCCCCGAAACGTAGGCGCCGGACGCTTACCGTCAGAAGGCCTGGGATCTACGTCAGAAGATCTTAGCGTGTGAGGAAGAGGATGCTCTGTATTGGGCTAGTAGGGGTGGGAAGGAAGGGGGAATAGTAGGAGTATAGTGGGAGTAATTATAATAATAATTCTTCCTCTTTTCCCTCTACCCTTTCCCATTACTAGTATCTATTCCCCCCCCTAGATACCTAAAGGCCCTAAGTAAGGGTCCTAAATCATAGTTCTGTATGTGGAAGATTTAGATCTGACCTTAGCATCTTAGTCGATCTTGACCTTGGCAGGGGCTAAGAGACTCGAACTCTTGACCCTCGGTTTTGGAGACCGATGCTCTACCAACTGAGCTAAACCCCTAGAAAACCAAAGTGAGGTTCAATTACGCAAGCTTTTTGAATATTGCAAGTGGCAACTTGGGTTCGGGGTTAATAAAACCATATGGGGCTGCTCTGGTCAAAGTGTTCGTGTTAGAGTTAACATGACTTCAGGATACCGGAGGGCTTCTGCTATGACCCATGTATTACGTTCCCGCGCCGAGCCGCCCAAGGTGAAACTTGTCACGCAAGTTTGGGGGCCGATCCAATCCTTGATGGCGGCAAGGCGCAATATTCTGGAAATTATTCCGATGGCTGCAACCAAGCAACCGATTGTGTCGGGGCGCACCGGCAACGTGAACTGGCATATGGTGATGCAACCCAAAGCTTTGGGGCGTATCTTGAAGGAAAATCTGGACAACTATCCAAAATCAGACGTCACCAAGAACATCCTGAAGCCTGCCATTGGCGAAAGCCTGTTCATTGCCGAAGGGGCGCATTGGCGGTGGCAGCGGCGTGCGGTATCGCCGGTTTTCACCCACCGCAACATTGCCAACCTTGCCCCGATCATGTCGGCGGCGACCGATGCTGCTTGTACCCGTTTAAGCGCGGCAAGCGGGGCTGTGGATGTTTATGAAGAAATGGTCGCCGCCACATTCGAGGTGATCTCGAACGTGACTTTCAGCGGATCAGACGCCATGGACAGCACATCCGTGCACCACGCGATTAACCGCTATATTGATCAAACCGCGCGTGTCTCGCTGTTTGACATTGTCGGCGTTCCCACTTGGGTGCCGCGCCTCTCGCGGCTGTTCCAGACCGGTGCGATGAAGCGGATGAAGCAGGTTGCGGACACTGCGATCAAGACCCGCAAACGGCTTGGGGCCAAGCCGGTTCCCGATTTGCTGGATTTGTTGCTGGAGGGCGAAGACCCTGAAACAAAGCGGCAAATGAACCTGGCCGAGTTGCGTGACAATTTGCTGACCTTCATTGTTGCCGGCCATGAAACCACCGCTCTGACCCTGTCATGGGCACTTTATCTGTGCGCTTTTGATGAAGAGGTGCAGGACAAGCTCCGCACCGAGGCACAATCGGTGTTGCAGGGGCGCGTTGCCACCGCAAAGGATTGCGATGCTTTGCCCTATACCGAACAGGTGATTAAAGAGGCTTTGCGGCTTTATCCCCCGGCCGCTTTTATTTCGCGTACGGCGCAAGCCGATGATCTGTTGTGCGGGCGCAAGATCAGGCGCAAGGATACGGTGATGCTGCCGATTTACGCGCTGCACCGGCATGATGACCTGTGGCAAAACCCGGATCAGTTTGATCCCGAACGTTTTGCCGACGGCTACCGGCCCGAACGGTATTCCTATCTGCCTTTCGGTGACGGGCCGCGGATTTGCATTGGGGCGCAATTTGCCATGATCGAGGCTAAAATTATTTTGGCCAGCTTGATCTCGCGGTTTAAATTCCAGCGCATTGCAGACCGTGACCCCAAGCCGGTGATGGTTTTAACCCTGCGCCCTCAAGGCGGCGTGCCGTTAAAAGTTACCCGCGCTTAGCACAGATGCGGCGTAAGTCTTGCCATTCGGAGGCCGACAATATCGGGGTGAAGGCTTTGCCCTTGATGGTGTCGGCGTCTTTTGCGGCTTTGGCGCGCCCCACCAGATCAGGGTGGCTTGCCAGATGTGACAAAAATCCCGGTTGATTGCCGAATTTTTTATTCAGTTTTTCGAAAAAATCTGCCATCGGTGTCGTGGGAAGTTCGGCATTTGCCATCAACCGGTAGGCATATCTGTCCGCATTTGCCTCTGCCGCCTGACTGTAATTCGCTGAAACCAGTTGCTCTGCCACCGCAAGGGCGGCGGCCCCGCCTGCGAAATCGCCGAACACCAGCCCCAGAATACCGACCGAGCCTGCCGAGCGCAATGTCAGGCGTACCGGATCACGGTTGACCACATGGCCCATTTCGTGACCCAGAACGGCAGCCACTTCTTCGGGACTGTCGGCGGCCTGAACCAGCCCGTCAAACAGTACGATGCGCCCGCCCGGAACCGCAAATGCGTTGGGCATTTTGTGATTGAAAACCTGAATATCCAGCGGATACGGGCTGTTGACATAAGGTCGAAGTCGCGCCGTCATTTTATCCAGAGCGGCGCGGCCCTTTGCCCCTTTGCACACCAAAGAAACGTTATTCCTGTAGCCACCCAGCATATTTTCGATCTGTTGAATACTGACACGGCCAAGGGCGATTTCGCGCTCCACCGGGATCATTGTGGCCAGTTGGTTGGCCAAAGCCGGAATGATCACGAATATGATCAGAACAACCGACACGGCTGCCCCTGCGCCCCACATCCCGATACGCTTCCACATAGTGGCGGGAATGTCTGATTTACTCAGGTTCGGGGCCAGGTTTTTCAGCCTTTGGGCTAGGGCCTCATCGGTAATGTCCAACCGTCCAAGTCCGTTTGTGACCCGTAAAGAGATACCCGTCTGGCTGGCAACATCAGTCACTTTGCGCATATCCCCATAAACCCAATGCACTGGCATATGCAGGCTTGGGGCCGTCAGGGTAAGCTCATCTTGACCAAAACCGATTTGCACGGTGTGTGCGCGTGCTGTTTTGCCGTCATAAAAGCGTCCACTGGCGGGGTGCAAACTGTCCTGCATCTAAAAGCCCGCCCCGACGTCCAGCGCATCGGCAAAGCCTTCGGCCTCGATCATCTCGTCGCCTTCGCGTTGTGATACATCGGCCAGTGCTTCAGCGTTCTGCACAGATGTAACGGTAGCATAATGTTTCAGAACAGGCTGGGTAATAAAAATCAATGTTAAAACCCCTATGATGACAAACATAGCGATATAGCCCAGCGCCATACCCACAAGGGCACCTGCGGGCACATTGCCGGTTCCAAGGTCGACCCCGCTTAAAGCAGCATTGGAAAGAATTCCCAATATCCCCCCGATCAGGCCTGCAATCAGCGGCGCCAGCATGGATATGATCAAGCCACCCAGAAGATAAATGCCGATGATCCGCGCGGTTCTGGGCTTGCTGGTAAATTGGATCTTACCCCCCAGCCTTTTACCCGCTGTCAGGATGCGAAACGCGTGGACATTGTAATAGGCTATGCCGATATAAAACCAGATCATCCCGATAAAAACAATAACCCCGCCCAAAAGTGCCTGGCCAATATCCGCGCTGGACATCTGGTCGCTTTCAACGTCCGCCCAAATAAGCAGGCCCACAATAATCCCGCCTGCTATCATAATGGCTAAGCTTATAAAGATATGTTTCATCGCCGCATAAAGCGATTGCCAGCGGCCTTCCTGGGTAAATTTTGCATCACCAAACCATGACCGGTCTGTTTTGTACTTTTCCAGATAAAATGTCTGACGCGGCAACAGGATACCCAGCGTGACAAGTGTCAGCATCCAGTGCCCTATGGCGCGGGCGGCATAGCCCCAAGCGGCCTGGTCTGCGCCAAAACGGATCCCCTTCCATTTGGTGCGTGATAACAGATAACGCCGCGCCCGGTAGCGCGCATAAAAAATCAGCGGGGCAACGGCCAGAAATGTGGCGTAGGTCAGTAGAATACCCCGAATCTGTCCGGCTTTCGGGTCAACAGTGTCAAACAGCGACAGGCCCGCAAAACTTGACAGAACCTGAAACACGCCCAAATAAATTGCCAGCACCGCAACCGCGATCAAAAAACCGATCAGCTTTTCGATGCCCTTGCCGGTATATTCAAAGCCGTGGCCGTCCACTGCCACCGCAGACCAGAAATAACGCCGCAAACGTGTGCGGGCCCAAAAGCGGTAAACTCCAAAGGTCGCAAGGGTCAGCAAGGTGGTGACAATGGCAAGGCCGCGTAACTGCGGTGTGTTGCCGTGGTAACTTACTTGACCAGTCACACTACCTTGGTTTTCACTCATCTAAAGGGTCCTTTAGCACTGGATTACTTATTGAATTTATTATCCCTTGGAAAGCCGCGCGGGGCCATGCGTCCTGCCGCAGCACGTTTGCTGATCCATTCCGACAGCTCTGTTTCCGTGCGGGTGCGCCCAGCAGGATCCAGCCAGCTTAGACCCGATGCAAGCATAAAGGTGGTGGCATCGCTTAACCCGCCGTCTTTATACTTTTGCAATCTGACCCCTTTGCCACGCCCCATTTCCGGCAGTTCCGAGACAGGAAAGATCAACACTTTGCGGTTTTCACCGACACAGGCGATATGATCGCCCTGAACCGGATTGCAGACCTGCGCTTTGACATCCCCCCGGACATTAAGTGCCTGTTTGCCGCTACGGGTTTGGGCCACAACATCATTCGAGTTTACCACAAAGCCGTCGCCCGCAGATGAGGCCAGCAGAAGTTTGCAGTCGGGTTTGTAAATGAACAGATCAACCATTTCCGCGTCATTCGGCAGATCGACAATCAGGCGCACCGGCTCACCCATGCCACGCCCGCCCGGCAACTGGCTGCACGGCAATGTGTAAAACCGCCCGTTGGCGCCCAGCAGCAGCAGCTTGTCGGTGGTTTCGGCGTGGAAAAGGAAACGCCCGGCGTCGCCGTCTTTGAATTTCAAATCCTGCGTCAGATCAATATGGCCCTTCATCGCCCTGATCCAACCCATTTCTGAACAAACCACCGTGATCGGTTCCTTTTCGATCATCGCCTCAATAGGTACTTCTTCCACATCGGGGGCATCGGCCAATTCAGTGCGTCGTGCGCCGCCGGGGGCATCCTTGCCGAATTTCTTGCGGGTATCGCGAAGTTGTTCGGTAATCCGCGCCCATTGCAAGCCCTCGTCGGCCAGCAGATCATCCAGATCGGCCCGCTCGACCAGCAGATCATCGCGCTCGCGGCGCAGTTCGATTTCTTCCAGTTTGCGCAAATTGCGCAAACGCATGTTCAAAATCGCTTCAGCCTGTGCCTCGGTCAGGGCAAATTCCGCCATCATAACCGGCTTTGGCTGATCTTCGTTTCGGATGATTTCAATGACCCGGTCAAGGTTCAGGAACGCTACAATATAGCCTTCCAGCACCTCTAGCCGGCGGTCGATTTTTTCCAACCGATGTTTGGAACGCCGTTGCAAAACTTCGCGACGGTGACCTAGAAACGCGCTTAAAATCTCTTTCATCGAGCAAACTTTGGGCGTGCGCCCGTCGATCAGCACATTCATGTTCAGGCTGAAGCGGCTTTCCAGATCGCACAGCTTGAACAGGGTTTCCATCAGCACGGCGGGATCAACGGTTTTGGCGCGCGGCTCTAGCACAAGGCGCACATCCTCGGCACTTTCATCGCGCACATCGCCCAAAATCGGAATTCTTTTCAACTGAATCAGTTCGGCTATTTTTTCGATCAGTTTCGACTTTTGCACCTGATAGGGGATTTCAGTAACCACGATTTGCCACTGGCCCCGGCTGAGTTCCTCGACCTCCCAGCGGGCGCGCAAGCGAAAAGAGCCGCGACCGGTTTTATAGGCCTGCAATATATTTTCACGCGGCTCTACCAGAATGCCGCCAGTGGGGAAATCCGGGCCGGGAACGTAATCCATCAAGGTTTCATCGCGTGCATTCGGAGCTTTGATCAGATGAATGGCCGCGTCACAAAGTTCGCCCAGATTATGCGGTGCGATATTCGTTGCCATGCCAACAGCAATCCCGGATGAGCCATTGGCCAGAAGGTTCGGGAATGTTGCGGGTAAAACCTCGGGTTCGCTTTCCGAACCGTCATAGTTGGGGCGAAAATTGACAGCGTCTTCCGACAGCCCCACCATAAGGGCTTCGGCCGCTTCGGTCAGGCGTGCTTCCGTATAGCGCTGGGCTGCGGGATTATCGCCGTCGATATTACCGAAGTTGCCTTGGCCGTCGACCAGCGGATAGCGCATGTTGAAATCCTGCGCCAAGCGGGCAAGTGCGTCATAAATCGCCTGATCGCCGTGGGGGTGATAGTTGCCCATGACCTCGCCGACGATTTTCGCGCATTTGCGGTATGAGCCTTTGGGATCCAGCTTTAAGCCGCGCATGGCATACATAATGCGCCGGTGCACCGGCTTTAGCCCATCGCGGGCGTCTGGCAGGGCGCGGTGCATGATGGTGGACAGCGCATAAGTCAGGTAACGCTCGCCGATTGCACGGCGCAGCGGTTCGGTTGTGGTTAGTCCGCCGTTATCGGGCACGTTGTCATCATCTATCAAATCAGCCATGGATGTTGTGTAATCCGTCAGATCAAGGGGGTCTAGGGGGTTGCCCGATTTTCACGGATTTTCTTCTGTTATGGGCGGGTGATATTTTTAAGCGGCAGTTGATGAACCAGTAAACTAGTTTACTGGTTTAGATGTTGTATTATAGGTATGCGATCTATTTTCCCGCCGCTGTGATTTCAGGGCCTAATAGCTTGTATAGGTGAAATTGCCCGCGTTCCCCGTGGCCATAAAATAACCAATCGTAGCGGCGACAATCAGGGCAAGGCCAACCGCAAAGGCGATTTTCCATGCCGAATAGGGCCGTTCGCCCTGCACTTTTCCGGTGCGCCCGTTTACCACGAAACGGTAGGTTTTGCCGCGGTATTTATAGGCCGCCATCCAGACCGGCAAAAGGATGTGTTTAAAGGTGATGGCGTCCACCTTTGTGTCGAGCGAGCTGATCCTTTGGCGGTCGCCGCCGATGTCGAACTTCACATCGCGCACGATTATACGGTTCATGTAATCGCGGGCTTCTTTATAACCCTCATCCAGACCGACCGTATAACTTTCGGCGTGAAATCCGGCCAGATATTCGGGGCGATAAGGTTCCAAGGGGGATAAATCCCACGGTGCCAGACCGTCGGTATAGCGTTTGGGCAGGCTTGTTGAACCCAGCACAAGCACGTCATCAAAAAACCGTACGACGCGGCCCCTAGCCTGTGACCAGCGCACTTTCGGCACTTGGCGCATTTGGGTTTGGCGTTTGCCGTTTACCATGACAGAGACGCGCTTGGTTACATAATAGACCGTGCCGCGCTGGCCGGTATAGTCGGTTTTGGTGTCGGCATCATAAGTCCAGTATGGCACATAGATACCGTGCAATCTGCGCCCTTTACGGGCATATTCCTGCAAGCCGTTAGGGGCAAACCATAGCTTGCCTAGCCAGTCGGTCATATTTTTGCGCGCATCACGTTCCATCAATCCAAACGGTAGCAGGGCCTTGGGCTTGATCCGGTGCTCAACCCCTGTGCCAGTGACGATGGGGGTTGCGCAAAACGGGCATTCGGTGGCATGTGTGTTCGGTTCGAATTCCACCTGCGCACCACAGTTTTCGCAGGTAATGATGCGGCGTTCTTCCATGTCCAGTGCGGGCAACTGGTTTTTGATCGCTTTGCGGAAATCCATCTCGCGAATGGATTGCCCACGCCACGGCCCGCGATTGGTTATGGGTTGCGTCGCCCCGCAGTGATCGCATTCCATCACGCCGCTGCCGGGGCTGAAACGCAGATCAGACCCGCATGTGTCACAGGGAAACTTGTATTCCTCGACCGCTTCGGACATCTTGTCCTAGCTTTCCGGCGGGGGTGGCGGGGCGATGGTGAAAAGCTGTGCAAGCTCGGCAATATCGTTTGCCGCTTTCCAGCCGTCCTGGCCAACCGTCCAGACAGTGCTGTCACGCTTCAGGCGGCCATCCACGGCCATGCGGCCCAAATTGGCCTTGGAAAACGGGCCGGTGGTTTTGCCGCCCTCGGCAATATGCCAGACCCGTTCCACGGCGGGTGGAGGGGGTGGCGGAGCCGATTGCGCCGCATTCGGGCGCGGCCCCCAAGGCCCGGAATTTTGCATGTTTGCGGCCATCGCCATGCCCATCCCCATGCCAAGACCTGCCCCCATGCCGCCACCGCCATTCGGGTTTTTGGCGGCTTCGGTCATCGCTTCGGCTGCGGAAAACTGTGTGTAGCGACCCAGATCACCGATAATTCCCATCGAGCTGCGCTTGTCCAAAGCGGCTTCAACCGCTTCCGGCATCGAGATGTTTTCGATATAAAGGCTGGGCAGCTCTAGCCCGAATTCCGCAATTTCAGGTGCAATCCGTGTGGCCAGAAGTTTGCCCAGATCGGCGGTGTTGGCAGCCATATCCAGAAGCGGTATGCCACTTGCTGCAATGGCGGCAGAAAACCGGGTGACGATGATGTTGCGGATCGCGTAGGATATTTCGTCCATGGTGAACTCGCCGTCGGTGCCGACGATCTCGGTCATGAAACGGGCCGGATCGGTGATTTTCATCTCGTAGGTGCCATAGGCGCGGATACGCAAGGGGCCGAATTCCGGATCGCGCAGAATAATAGGGTTTTTGGTGCCCCATTTAAGGTTCTGGAATCGTGTGGTGTTGATAAAGTAAATCTCGGATTTGAACGGGCTTTGAAAGCCGTGATCCCAGTTTTGCAGGGT
>JASFZB010000082.1:0-22761 GCA_045046705.1 Rhodobacterales bacterium
TACCGAACGCCCCCCCGCCCCCGTCAGCGTAACAGCCGCCGCAGGGCTGATCACCGCAGAACTTTGCGTATCAATCAAGTTCAGCCCGAACGAGCCAGCAATGCCAACATTGCTTGCGCCGGCACCTGACGTGGTTGTGGTCGTGAATACGTTGCCCGCACCCGTCATAAGGGCTGAAATATCTGCGCTATTTGCCGAAATGTTGCTGGCGATAGTTGCATCATTTTTGACCTTGGCAATATTGATGCCGACAGCAGCCCCGACACCGGTCGCGGATTTTGCCGCAGTTCCGTCAGCAACCACCGAAGCCGAATTTTCGCTTGATGTCTTGACCGTCAAATTATTGGTAACAATGGTTGCCACCACCGTATCCACAGTCGCCGAAGTCGTTGAATTCAAATCAGATATTGATAATGCAGCGGCGATGGAAACCTTTCCGCCACTGGTGCTGGCCGCACCGCCATATTTGGGATCGTCAAGGTAGGTTTTCGCCTTGCTGCCGCTTTCCGGTGCCGACGCGCCGCCTGCTGAGGCACCTGTTTTCACGTCAACAGATGTCACTGTGGCGGCGGAAACAGACAGATCATCGGCAACGATATACCCGCTACCGGTGATTTCGGCCAAAGTTGTCGCATTGACGACGCTAACCCCGACGCTTGCGCCAAACGCGGCGGCGGCAGGGGTTGCATCAGCCTTGGATATAACTGTGTTTGTTGCATCCAAGTTAACCGTTGCGGCGGTAATTTTGGCAGTTCCGCCAACGCGGCTGGTGCTATTGCTGGTCACCGTGTTGATTGCAACCGCGCCATCAGCCGAGCTGGACGCCGGCGTAAGTGATTTTGTCAAAATCGATGCCTTTGCCGATGCAATGGAAATCAGATTGGCTGTCTGCGCGCTAATGACGCTGGCTCCCAATACCTGAACAGATGCATCCACATTGGCAACAACCACACCGAGCGGCACAGAGCCAAGACCCGCATCAGCGGTCGCTGTTGCGGTTGCGGAAAAGGCCCCGGTTGCGTTGATCGCACCGGACAGAACTGAAATCCGGGATTGGGCCTTTGGCAAAGCCAGCAGGAACCCGGCGGATCCGAGCGTGGCGGTTGCATTGAATGCAATGTTTTTGCCGGTGATGTTGGCGGTGCCGCCAAGACCATCACCAATAGTGATTTCCGACACACCACTTGTGGTACGTGACGCCGTGAAGGTAACGTCTCCTGCGGCAAACGCAGAACCTGCCGTCACGCCCGCCAAAACCGCGGATCCGTCTTGAAGCAGGATTTTCGGGGCTACAAGCGTGATGCTACCGGATGCACCCGATGTCACGCCCGCCGTCATCATACGCGTATCGATGATGCCGCCGTTTATAACTGTAATCGAATTGTCCGCTTGCAGCGCGACATTCGCACCATTTGAATTAATGTTTGCCGTAGTCGAGCCAATAAGCAGATCCAACGGGTCAATGTATAGCGTGCCCATCACACCATTTTCGGCGCCAAGGCGTGTGATAACCGCCCCAATCGCAGCTCTTTTCCCGCTTAGCTCAACGAAACCGCCATCGCCGTTTCCAGTGCCAACCGCAGAAAATAAGGCGTGATCCGCAACATTCAGAGTGTTGTCGGCTTTTACAATAATGGATCCACCATCCCCTTGTGCACCCAGCCCGTTTGCCAAAAACGCTGCGGCTGATTCGATCAAAATATCCCCAGCCGCCTGAACCGAAATATCCCCTCCCTTGCCGGAAGCGTTAGCTGTCGCATCGGATTGAATGCTGCCGGAAATTGACGTGTTGCCGGTAGACACAATGGAGACCTTGCCGCCTCGCGACACAAGTTTTGCGCCTTCAATCATGCCGCTGGCATTGACCGTTGCATTAAACTTGGTCCGTTGACCAATATCTTTGCCCGTCAGCGGACCCGTCTTACCATTAATTCTAACCGTATGGCCTTGCAATGTTATGGTGCCGGATGCGTTTACTTCACCGGCAATGACAATCACGCCGTTTGACGACATTGGAATTTCGCCACGCATCAACTGCTGCGCGACAGCATTATCAACGGTGCCGTCGGCACGCACAACCTTGTCCAAGAAGTTCCGCGTAGGCGTGTTGACGGTCAAAGATCCGACGTTGATCGAGCCGGATTTCCCGACAACAAAACCATCAGGGCTTGAGAAAAAGATGTTGCCGCCAATTTTGCCGTCTTTGTATGAGTTCAAAGTGCCATTGATAACCACGGAACCGTTCTTGACAATATTGACAAGACTGCCGGCCCGATCAGGCACATATAAATCAACACGCTGACCTGCTGCCTCTTGGAAGTCCAAAAACGAGTTATAGCCAACGCCTTGCGAAACCGTTCCGGTCGTGATTTTGGTCGTTGAGCCCGTAACAATCACATTTGTTTTTGTCCTACCGTCTGGCGTAATCTTGTTAATAGAGGGATTCAGATTCAGGGCTTGCGCCTGAGCAGATCCAGAATATGCAAAACTAAGGGCGGTTCCCAGAATCAAGGGACTGACGCTAAGTAAAAGTCGTGACCGTAGAATAGAGCTTGCAGGTTTTAAATTAGTCACAGAAATTGGTTCAAATATTGAATGCTTACCCATCAGAAGCTCCCCACATCAACTTTAAATACATCAGGTGAATTCGGGTTCACCGAGTAGAGAAGTGCCAAACCTTTTGGCTCCAGCTTTTTGCCGTTTGTGCCGTCGTCTTTGAAGCTTCCTTGCAAAATCAAAAGCGCCGTACGCCCCTGTTTATCAGATCCGCGAAACAGAATGACCCCTGCATCAAGAACCAAGCCGGTTTTGATCGTTTCAGGCTCAAACCCCTCGGAAAGGAAATGGCTACGCAACACCTCACCATCAGCACTCAATATCTCTGAAGTGATTTTCGGATCAGTAGATTTACTCCAAGACACCCCGACCTGGATCAATTTTTTACTTTTGTAACCGAAGATATATGAAACTTGTGCCGTGCCGCCTTCTGGTAAGACTTCCGGTACGATCACGCTTAGGATTTTTGTGCGCTCGGCCACATTCTGACTTGCGATCACATCGGCACCCGAAGCCCCAAAGTCAGATTTGATTGCAGCTAGAACATCCGCATTGTTCATTCCGAACTTAGCGGATCTGAAACCATCGACTACAAAACCAGAGGATATTGCTGTGCCCGCCGTTGACTGCGCATAAGTTGCCGAAAAGGCCGTGATCACGCTAAAGCAAAATGTGGCAATGAAAATTGCCGCAGATAAGCCACAATTGCGCTGTAAAACACCGTAAGTCATATAGTATGCCCCCCTTGAAAATGACTTGACCCACCATACCCGGCACAAACCACCTAGAATTAAATTTATTCAAAAAACCCCTTTGTCCTGCCACCAATTCAACAAGACAACGACCTAGTTTATCTCACGTTTCCCAACATTGCCCCCTAGATTAGGCTGACTTCTTTTTAGATCCGACCTTTACTTTTTCAGGTTTGCCTTCAACCTTAGACACCTCTTTTGGCGCCAACGCAGAAATCAGCCGTAAACTTGAAAGATGATGCACTATTGCATTCAAAAAGCCTTTTTGGTGCAGCTCAAATAACTGGTCTGCGGTCAAATTAGAAAAGGCTTCTTCGTCGACAACCAAAAGGCCGTGAACACTGGAAGTCTCACCATCAGGTAACTTTGAATCCAGAGTAACCGAACGCAAAAGATTCATGTCTTTGAGCATGGCACCGAATTCATCGGTTTCTTCGGCTGCTTCACGATAACTTTGAGCCAACGTCAGTGCATTAACCCCCGCGTCCTCAAGCTCTCCAATTTCAGAGAACAAACGGGCGCCGTCTTCATCGTTCAGGCCGACATAGCTTTCGTCGAAACACAAGACCGGTTCGCCATCAGGAACATCACCAACAATAAAAGGATAGCGTCGTAGATATGCCGGTGCATAATTCCCGCTCCAAAGCCCCTCATTAGTCACAAAAAAATTACGACCCGGCTTCAGCCCGGTTATAAATACGGCAGCAGGCTGTTTTTCTCCCGGCAAAAACGCGATTGGCAAGTCACCGGCGGCCAACTCAAATTCGTCAACAATCGCGGGTATAAGATTCGCTTCGGCAGCAAAATCAAGCGGCTTTTCAATTAGATTCATTCGAAGTTCTCGATGAACTTCCGAGTTTAACGCAACGATATTTTTATAAAATAGTGGATTTCCCATGAGATTGTAACCAAACCTTTTCATTCTAAAATCAAAACACACACACTTAGGTTGTGCCGCAAAGAACACTCTAGGCTTTCATCACCCCCCACATGCAACAAATCTATGTGAAGACACACTAACGATAAAGTGATTTCAGTCAATAGACTCATTTCACAGCAGCAGGGCAATCGCATATCAAAAGTCGTTCAAGAGGGAACGGAGGAAATCATTATTCCATCCAGCGCGTTTTAATTTGAGGCGGTTTGAGCCCTTGTCGGTATTTGTCTTTATGATGTTGAGCGCGATGCGTCTGGGGACTGCAAGATTTATGGGCGCGTTGTCCTTGCTGGCACGATGTTGATCGTCATTCATAACCACATCCACCCCATCAGTGCAGGCTGTTTTCAATCTGCCAGTGGCCCCGGATGATGGCGGCGGCATCGCGGGAAATCAGGCGTTTTGACATCAGATAGACACGCTCTGGTCGACTTGATTTACCGTTTAATTCGCGGGTTGATGTGACATGGATAAATGAGCCCCCGTCAGTTTTTCAAATTACTCAACCGCCATGACTACCACCACAGGGCGGTCGTGTTTTTCAACCACCGGGGGTTCCGAGCGGGCAAGATCAATCATCCGGCCAAAGTTATATTTGGCCTCCCGTGCCGAAAGTGCTTTCATGAGCCGTCCTCCCAAATGATATTAGTGGCTGAAATGGCCATAACAATCAATTGGTAATTCAGCGCCCAGGCCGAACAGACGACGCGCTTGCTTGCGGTTTATTCATGGCGCGGGGGAAATTTCGCCCCCAGCACCGCCTGCAGGAGCCTGTTTCTTCCGGCGTTGTTGTCTCCGGAAGCAAAACACACGTTGTTTAGTGGACCAATTCTACGCCGCGATATGGCCCGTTTTCACTCTGCGATTGACACAACAGGGGGAACCGGATGTACATCATCACCGCCAGCCGGATGATATTAGGGCCCGTCTTGAAATACTGAAATGGGCTGCGTTTTGTCCTCCAACAAGGCTAAAAGACCGCGCGGCCAACTTCAACTAGCTTGCTCTGACAGGCCCCGCCAAACAATTTGACGCATCAGAAAAGGATCTGCAAACAGCCCTGAAAATTTTGAATGGTCGTTTGCATCTTGCCATAGATATGCCTGTCAGTGTTGCTTGGATGGGGCTAAAATAACATTCTCGCATTATTTGATCGGGCTTTTTTTAGGCCGACAGAACCCAAGATCAAATATCCAGTGTGTTGTCCTTTTCCCAACTGGTGAAATGTGACACGAATGAATTCCATTCCTGATGTTTCAGTTTCAGATATGCCGCCGAAAACTCGGTGCCCATCATCGCTTTCAGGGATGTGTCTTTGTCATATTCACGTAAAGCGTCCAGCATGTTCAGCGGCAAAAGCGGGGCCCCTGTCACGGTGTGGCCCTCGGCATACATATCAATATCCCAGCGTTTGCCGGGATCGGCCTTTGAGCGCACCCCGTCAAGGCCTGCGGCAATGATGATCGCTTGCAACAGATAAGGGTTCACTGCCCCGTCGGGTAAACGCAACTCGAAACGGCCCGGCCCGGGAACGCGCACCATGTGGGTGCGGTTGTTCCCTGTCCATGTGACGGTATTGGGGGCCCATGTTGCCCCTGACATGGTGCGCGGTGCATTGATCCGCTTATAGCTGTTGACCGTCGGGTTGGTGATCGCGGCCAAGGCGCTGGCGTGTTTCATAATGCCGCCCAGAAACGCGCGGCCTTGGTCGGAAAGTCCCAACTCGGCAGTGTCGCCTTTGCCAAAGGGGGCGGCGAAAACATTAACTTTGGCCGCAGCCCCCGGTTTATCCCAAACCGAGATATGGGCGTGGCAGCCGTTGCCCGTCAGCCCTTCAATCGGCTTTGGCATGAAAGTGGCGCGAAAGCCGTGTTTTTCGGCGACCGACTTGGCCATAAACTTGAAAAAGCTGTGTTTGTCGGCGGTCACCAGGGCATCATCAAATTCCCAGTTCATTTCAAACTGGCCGTTGGCATCCTCGTGGTCGTTCTGATACGGCCCCCAGCCCAGTTCCAACATATAGTCGCAGATTTCGCGGATCACATCATAGCGGCGCATTACGGCCTGCTGATCATAACAGGGTTTGCTGGCATTATCGAACGGGTCTGAAATTTCGTCGCCCATCGGGGTCAAAAGGAAAAACTCGGCCTCGATACCGGTTTTGACATGCATGCCCTCTTCGGCGGCCTCGGCGATCAGGCGGCGCAGCACATTGCGCGGAGCTTGATCGACATTTTGGCCTGCCATCACACAATCACTGGCCAGCCACGCAACCTCGTGGTTCCACGGAAGCTGGATCACAGAGCTTGGGTCGGGCACCGCCAGCATATCGGGATGTGCAGGCGTTAGATCAAGGTAGGTGGCAAATCCGGCAAATCCGGCACCGTTCTCTTGCATACCCGCAATCGCCTGTGCCGGCACAAGTTTGGCGCGCTGCCCGCCGAACAGATCAGTATAGGTGATCATAAAATATTTGATGCCGTTCTTTTTGGCGTATGCAGCCAGATCCTTGGTCATTTTTAGTCTCCCTTTATGTGCCTTCAGGCTTTATGCCATCGTTTCAGAACCCGCCGGGTTTCCCCGGATACCAGTTTGTGCCCGCCAATGGAACCTGAGCCATAGCGGCGGCTTCCATTGTCAGGGCAACCAAATCTTCGGGTTCAAGATTGTGCAGGTGGTTTTTGCCACAAGCCCGCGCAATGGTTTGGGCTTCAAGTGTCAGGACTTGCAGATAGTTTTTCAACCGACGCCCGCCTTCAATGGGGTCAAAATGCGCCATTAATTCAGGGTCTTGCGTGGTAATTCCGGCCGGATCACGGCCTTCGTGCCAGTCATCATAAGCCCCTGTTGTGGTGCCCAGTTTTTGATATTCGGCTTCCCATTTCGGATCATTGTCGCCAAGTGCCACCAAAGCCGCAGTGCCAATGGAAACCGCATCGGCACCAAGTGCCAACGCCTTGGCCACATCTGCGCCAGTGCGAATACCCCCCGAGATCACCAGTTGTACTTTGCGGTGCATGCCAAGGTCTTGTAAGGCCTGAACGGCGGGCCGGATACAGGCCAGTGTCGGTTGCCCGACATGCTCGATAAACACATCCTGAGTTGCCGCCGTGCCGCCTTGCATGCCATCAAGCACCACAACATCGGCCCCCGCTTTTACCGCAAGTGTGGTGTCAAAATAGGGCCGCGCGCCTGCAATTTTGACATAAATAGGCACCCGCCAGCCGGTAATTTCGCGCAATTCTAGGATCTTGATTTCCAGATCATCGGGGCCAGTCCAGTCCGGATGCCGGCAAGACGAGCGTTGATCGATGCCGGTGGGCAGGTTGCGCATCTCGGCCACACGGTCGCTGATTTTCTGGCCCAGCAACATGCCGCCGCCACCCGGTTTTGCGCCTTGCCCCACAACCAGCTCAATGGCATCCGCCTTGCGCAAATCATCGGGGTTCATACCGTAACGCGACGGCAGATATTGATAGACCAGTTTTTCCGAATGGCCGCGTTCCTCGACAGTCATGCCACCATCGCCCGTGGTGGTGGATGTGCCCGCCATCGTGGCCCCGCGCCCCAAAGCCTCTTTTGCTGGCGCGGACAGCGCACCAAAGCTCATCCCCGCAATGGTGATCGGTATGTCCAGTTCAATCGGGTTCTTTGCAAACCGGTTGCCCAACGTGACCCGCGTGTCGCATTTTTCGCGGTATCCTTCCAAGGGGTAGCGCGAGATCGACGCCCCCATAAACAGCAGATCATCAAAATGTGGCACCCGACGTTTGGCCCCACCGCCACGAATATCGTAAATGCCCGTGGCCGCCGCGCGGCGGATTTCCGCATTGACCGAAGTGCTGAACGTTGCGGACTGTATCGGGATAGTGCGCGGGGTAGACGGATTTTTATAGTTGTTTTTCATTGTCTTAGTAATCTCCGGCATTATCGATGTCAAAATTGTAAAGTTTGCGCGCCGAGCCATATCGTTTAAACTCTTCAGGTTTTGCATCCGCGCCTGCTTTGGCCAGCAAATCGCGCAAAATATCCAGATGTTCAGGGCGCATTTCCTTTTCGATGCAATCGGCACCCAGACTTTTCACCTGACCGCGCACAAACAGATGTGCCTCATAAAGACTGTCGCCCAATGCATCACCCGCATTACCCAGCACAACCAGATTACCCGATTGCGCCATAAACGCGGACATATGCCCGATATTGCCATGCACAACGATGTCGATGCCTTTCATCGAAATCCCGCAGCGTGATGAGGCATTGCCCTTGACCACCAGCAAACCACCATGACCGGTGGCGCCTGCATATTGGCTGGCATCGCCTTCAACGATGATGGTGCCCGACATCATGTTCTCGCCGGTTCCGGGGCCAGCCGAGCCGTGCACGTTAATCGTGGCCTGTTTGTTCATACCACCGCAATAATATCCGGTTGACCCCTTAACGGTGACCTCGATAGGGGCGTCCAATCCTACGGCAATCGCATGGCTGCCTTTGGCATTGACGACTTCCCACTGTGTCTGATTGGTGGTTCCAGATTGGGCCTGCAACGCTTCATTCAGCGCACGCAAGCCGTTGGCTTCAAGATCGAAAGTTTGCATATTCAGTGGTTCCAGAAATAAACGGTTGCGGGTTCGGGTTCCCAGACCCGGGCGTTTTCGATGTCGGGCAGATTGACCAAGGCACGGTATTCCGAGCCAAAGGCGACATATTGATCGGTTTCCGCCATCACGGCGGGTTTGCAGGCAATCGGATCGCGCACAACGCCAAAGCCATCCTTAGTGCCGACAACAAAGGTAAAGAACCCGTCCAGATCATTCAGGCTACTTTCAAGGGCTTCACCCAAAGTGCTGCCTTGTTGCATTTTCCATGTCAGATAAGCGGCCCCGACCTCGGTGTCGTTTTCAGTCTCGATATGAATGCCGTCACGGCGCAGCTTGCGACGCAGACTGTTGTGATTGGACAAAGAGCCGTTATGCACCAGACATTGATCGGCCCCTGTCGAAAACGGATGCGCCCCCATTGTGGTGACAGCCGATTCAGTGGCCATACGGGTGTGCCCTACCCCGTGGCTGCCGCCCATTTTGCGCAGATCAAAGCGTGCGGCCACGTCCTTTGGCAGGCCGACTTCTTTATAAATTTCGACCCTGTCACCCATGCTCATCACCCGCACATTCGGGCGCAAGTCATGCAGCGCATTACGCGCTTCATCAATATGGGCCTTGGCCACCTCAACAACCGCATGGGTGTCTTTCTGGCGCAATGTAACTTTCGCGTTGATGGCTTTTGATAGATCATCCGCAAGCGTCTTGAAATCCTTGGCCGGATTATTTGACTGTACGGTCAGCTTGGAGTGCGTGTCCGAACCGTCGCCGTAAATCGCAATACCGGCACTGTCAGGGCCACGATCGCTCATGGTGATCAGCATGTCGGTCAGCATGGTTCCCAATTGCGGTTCCAGCGATTTGTCTTTGATAAATAGTCCAACGATACCACACATATCGGCGCGCCCTTATTTGATGAATTGTCCGAGTCGGATGCTAGCATTGTTAGTTGAAGGATTCAACTTAGAAGAATAATATATTCATAATAGTAATTGATACGCATAATTCACCCTTCAATCGAAGCTCATCCCATTTAAAGCAAACCAGCTAGTTGCCTGTTAGTGAATTTTTTTTCTTTAAGTATTGCATTTTTAAAATGGAATGTGTCAACTGTAATATGTAGCCGCTAATTTTTTAAGCCAAAGGGTCACGATATTCTTCGCTGAGATCCGCGCGTTCCTTGGTAACCTAAAGCGGCAATCTGTGGCACTAATTACGACCAAGGCGGGCATCCGCCGCATCAGGAGAGAACAGAAATGACAGCATCATGGAGATTTTCCGCATTGGCCAGCCGACACCGCGCGTTGGGATCGGATCTGGAAGACTGGGGCGGCATGGGAACCGCTTGGTCTTATGACAAGGACCAGCAGGAAGAGTATTTGGCCATCCGCAACAAAGCCGGTTTCATGGATGTGTCCGGACTGCACAAAGTGCATTTGGTCGGGCCGCATGCATCCCATGTGATCGACCGGGCCACCTCGCGCAATGTGGAAAAGATCAAACCGGGGCGGTCAACTTATGCCACGATGCTGAATGATGACGGCAAGTTTATCGACGATTGTGTGATCTACCGCATGGGGCCGAACAGTTGGATGGTTGTCCACGGTTCGGGCGGGGGCCATGAACAACTGACCATGGCTGCAATGGGGCGCGAGGTGGATGTACGCTTCGACGATAATCTGCACGATATTTCGCTTCAGGGGCCATTGGCGGTTGATTTTCTGGATCAACAAGGCGTACCGGGCATTCGCGATCAGGTCTATTTCAGCCACCAGCACACCATGCTGTGGGATTGCCCGGTGACGATCTCGCGCACGGGCTACACAGGCGAGCGCGGCTACGAGATTTTTTGCCGAGGCCAGGATGCGCCATTGATCTGGGACAATCTGGTGGAAAAAGGTGCCCCCATGGGCATTATCCCAACACGGTTCACCACGCTCGATTTGTTGCGGGCGGAAAGTTATCTACTGTTTTTCCCTTACGACAATTCCGAAATGTACCCGTTCAAGAATGAAAAAAGCGGCGATACGCTATGGGAGCTGGGGCTTGAATTTACCGTCTCCCCCGGCAAAACAGGGTTTCGCGGTGCCGAAGAGCATTACCGGTTGAAAGGCCGCGAGCGTTTCAAAATTTACGGCGTGTTGCTGGAAGGCACCGAACCTGCGGCTGAAGGGGCGGCTTTAATGAAGGACGGCAAACAGGTGGGCGTTGTCACCATCGGGATGTATTCCAGCCTGAACAATCACAATGTGGGCATTGCGCGAATGCCGGTGGATTGTGCGGTTGACGGCACACCGATGACAGTCATGAACCCGGATGGCGAGATTAAATGCATTGCCCATTCCATGCCGTTTTACGACACTGATAAAAAACGGCGTACAGCAAAGGGGTAAAACCCGTTTCAAGGGGCAGCTTACCGGTTGCCCCTATTTCACGTTGACTGACACGACCAAGGAGATGAGGCGCATATGGCTAAATTCAACTTTCCGAAATCTATCAAAAGTCGCCCTGTTTACGGCACGCTGGAACCACGCGTTGGCAACATGCATCTGTTTGTGTCGGATGCCGACGGGGCCGATGCGATCTTTGATCTTGTGGCAATTGACGTAGCATTGATGGCGAAAAGTCATATTGTCTATATCCCCCAAACGTTTGACCCAACGGGCTTAGGCGATGACAAAACCCGTATGTTACGCAGTCTTGCGCCTTTGCACCTAAAAATTTGCCCCAGCTACAGCGCAAGCGTTCAACATTTGCGCCGCACACTGGAAAACGCGCATATGGGCGTGCAGGTTTATCTTGCGGGCACCGAAGGGCTGATCGGGCAGGCCATGCGCGAGGTGGTTAATGCAGGCTTTCCGCACGAGGCTATTCAAACCGAACATCGCGGATCAGTCGCGCGGCGAATGCAGTGTGTTCACTGCAAAGGCATCACCGAAAACGTTATCACCGACCCGTTTGTCTGTTCCCATTGCGGGTTACACCTGTTCGTGCGCGATCACTATTCACGCCGGTTGGCCGCTTTTCAGGGCGTGCGGGTCGATGCCGAAGACCCCGGCAATGTCCCGCAACCGGTGGGGCTTTACTCATGAGTGCCGGAACCACCAAACTGGCGGTGACAGTCAGCGATATTGTTAAGCTGAATGCCCTTGTCACCCGTTTCGAGTTCAAAAAAACAGATGGCGGGCTTCTGCCGACATTTTCAGGCGGCGCCCATACGGTTGTTGAAATGAATGATGGCGACATCATCCGCTTGAACCCGTATTCTTTGATGTCTGATCCAATGGATCAATCGGCCTACACTATTTCCGTGCGGCGTGACGATCAGGGCCGAGGCGGGTCGTTATTTATGCACAACAACGTGCAAGTCGGCGACCAGATGGAAATCAGCTATCCGGTTAATCTGTTCAGTCTTGATTTGCGGGCACGTAAACATTTGATGCTTGCAGGTGGCATTGGCATCACCCCGTTTTTGGCGCAGATTAAACAATTGCAAGCGATGAACGCACCGTTTGAGTTGCACTATGCGGTGCGCTCAAAGGCATTGGGGTCTTATGTTGATGAACTGACCACGCGTTACCCCAACAACACCCACATCTATTTTGATGAGCAAAAACAGGCGATTGATTTGGAAAAACTGCTAGCTGGCCAACCTTTGGGCACGCATGTTTATATCTGCGGCCCTAAAGGCATGATCAATTGGGTGCTGGGCAAAGCCAAGGAACTCGGCTGGCCGAAAGAAGCCGTGCATTACGAGGAATTTCTGGCCCCCCAATCGGGAAAACGCTTTACTGTCACGTTGGCGCGTTCTGGCAAAGTCATCAAGGTTGGTGAGCATCAAAGCTTGCTAGAAGCGATAGAAGCCGCTGGCGTCGATGCCCCCTATTTGTGCCGTGGCGGGGCTTGCGGGCAATGCGAAACCGATGTGATTTCACATGATGGCAACTTCATACACCGCGATCACTGGCTGGAAGATGATGAAAAGGCCAGCGGCAAAAAGATTATGCCCTGTGTCTCGCGATTTGAGGGAAATTCTCTTATTCTTGACCGTTAAGGAACACGACCATGACCATCCAATTCAACTATGAAACTTTTCGCGACGATTACACTTTCAGGAATTCCGCATGGGCGATCCAGCGCTTTCCTTTTCCGTTTCACGAAGACAGTTATATGTATTCGGTGAACATGGAACGCCATCAGGGCGGGCCGGACGGGTCGGTCTATGAAAAGCGGTTTGATGTTGATGAGCATTATGTCTCGGAAATGAAAGACCGCGCTCTGGTTCTGGCCGATGACCCGCTAAGATGCCAGTCGCTGCCACATATGACTTTGGCGGGATGGGATTTGCTGGAACTGATCATGGTTTCAAAATCCGAAGACTATCCCGACCTGTTTGAATTGCACCGCGAGGGCCAAAACTGGCACTGGATCAACAAACCGCTAGGGATTGACCAGAAATTTGTTTTCATGGATGAAACCACGCTGCCTTATGGCCCGATGGAATACATTACCCGCCAAACCCAAGGCGATTTTGCAGTTTTGGATCAACGCGATGATAACCTGTGGATGGACGCCGGTATGATAACGACACAGGCTGACTGGTCGCTTGATTTTGACATCGGGATGAATTTTTTTGAATGGCATGCCCCGGTGCCGAAAGCCCACGAATTGGGGATATTCAAACGGGCGTTGAAATTCCTTTTGAACGTACAGCATGGCATACCGGCACGGCGGTTGAACTGGACAATGACGGTTAATCCGCTGTTGGATTCCAGCCCTGAAAATTACCACAAATGGGGCATTCAAAAAACCACGCTGACGCCGGATAATGTTGGTCGCAAACAATATCTGCGGGTGGAATTGCAAACCTTTTTCCGCCTGCCGCGGTCAAACGGGCTGGTGTTTCCAATTCGTTGCTACCTGATCAGTTTGGAAGATCTGGTAAGCGTGCCCAAATGGGGCCGCCGGCTGCACCGTGTGATCCGCGATTTGCCCGAAGAGTTGGCGACCTACAAAGGCTTTATTGATAATCGCCCCTTAATCGTGGCGTATCTTGCCAAATATGACGACGGCGCACCCACTTCACCCGGCGTGTGGCCGGATTAAGCTTGCGCGTAAGTAATCACCGACAGATACCGCACCGGCAGCTTGACCAAAACTTCCGGCCCATGTGGCGCGTCGGCCTCGAAAAACAGTGTATCTCCCGGCTTTAACGGGTAAACCTTGGTGCCATGGCGATAATCAACCTCGCCTTCCAACATGTAAAGCATTTCGATACCTTCGTGCTGGAAGGTGGGAAATACATCCGAGGTTTCCGTCAGGGTTATCAAATAGGGTTCGACCTGAATACCGCTGACATTGTTGCCGACATGGCCCAGCAAATTGTATTGGTGGCCTGCGCGGGTGCCCTTGCGTTCCATCTCGACGCCTTCACCGGATTTGGTGTGAACCGCCATTCGGGTTTCTTCAAATCGGCGGAAAAACGATGTCAGCGGCACATTTAACGTTTTTGCCAGCGTTTGCAGCGTGGTCAAGGACGGCGAGGTATTGCCGTTTTCAATTTTCGACACCATACCGATCGATAGCCCTGTCAGCTTAGACATCTCGGCCACCGTAATACCTTTTTGATGACGAAAGGCGCGCACTTCACGGCCAATTGCAACTTCAAGATTTTTTTCGCGGGCCTCGCGTACCCGATGCGGGTCTTGCGATAATATCGGTTTGCTCATTTCGTCGTTCCGTTACTTATAGTCAGGATTAGCCATAGCATAACCACTCAATTTGTTTCCTGAAAGGAATAAATGGGCAAGGTTTAAACCCGTATTTGAAATTGGCGAATTTCACTTAGGGTGCAGAGGCCTGCTTGTAACGCACCCGTTCGGCACTGCTTTTCAAAAGCCAGTTTTCAACCGCACGGCTTTCAGCCGAAGGCACATGGGTTTTGGCATGCAGCAAGTAGTACCCGAATTCGGTTCTAACCTGTGTACCTTGCAACGGGCGCACCAATTTGCCACTGTCCAAAAGATGGTCAACCAAATGTGCCCAGCCCAATACCATTCCCAAGCCTTCAACGGCCGCTTGAACGGTCAGCGGATAGGTGTTAAAATATGCTGACCGCTGGAGTGTAAGGTCATCCAGCTTGTTATTTGCCAACCAGATTTTCCAGTTCATCCATTCGGTATGAGGGCTGGAAACTTCGATTAAGTCCAGATTGGGTAAAGCGGTTAAGCTGCCCGCCTCAGGATGTGCCGCCAGATAGTCAGGCGAACAGACAGGAAAAATAGTTTCCCCAAACAACAATTTGGTGTCAAATCCTTGCCACATACCGTCACCGCGCAAAATTGCCAGATCAATGCCGTCAGCCAGACACTCCTCGTCACTATCAGATGAGATCAGGTTAATCTTCATCTCCTTGTTGGTATGGTTGTATTTCTGCAACCTTGGCATCAACCAAAGAGCCGCCACCGAATTTGTTGCGGCAAGCTTCACCGGCCCCCTGTTCTGCGCCGCAAAGGCATTACGCGAGGCATCACGCAGGATCAAAAGTGCCGGGCGTATTTCGTCTAGAAAATTTTTACCTTGCGGCGTAAGCGTTATGGATCGGTGGCCACGGGTGAAAAGCAGGATGCTATAGTGAAGCTCCAACAGGCGCACTTTGCGGCTGATCGCGGTTTCACTGATATTTATTTCCTGTGACGCCCCGACAAAGCTTTGGTGATTTGCCGCCGCTTCAAAAGCCAGCAAATAATCCAAAGGCGGTAAAAGATTCTTCTTTTGCGGCATCGTTGTAAACACATTATCCAGAATAATTCTTAGGCCACTCTACAATACTCAATGCATTCAGCCAATAAAATCTTTGGGCAAAGACCCGCATAACTCTATTCAGAGATTTTCGCAGTATTTGGCACACTCTTTTGCACAACAGCTGGAACATTTATGATTCCGCCGTCCAAAAAACTAGGGAGATACCATGAGACTGAAACACATAATAGCCGCCGCCGGGCTGGCTTTTGCAACCTCGTCCGGTGCCTATGCTGCGGACAGCAGTGATCCAATTGTCATTCCCATTCACAACTGGTCAAGCCAGATCGTGATGAGCAATGTCGTTGGCAGAATATTTGAAAGCATTGGCGACAATGTAGAATTTGTGACCACCGACAGCCAAGCGGTTTATGAATCCGTACGCTTGGGCGACGTGACACTGGAAATGGAAGTCTGGGAAGGTGCCTTTGGTGCCTCGTTCCGCAAAGCCCTGTCAGAGGGCGGTATCGTCGATGCCGGTGACCATGATGCCGTAACCCGCGAAGACTGGTGGTACCCGATGTGGACAAAAGAGGCTTGCCCGGGGCTGCCCGATTGGAAAGCATTGAATGCCTGTTCCAATCTGTTTGCAACACCCGAAACGGGCGACAAGGGCCGCTATCTTGATGGCCCGGTTGACTGGTTGAAACATGGGAAAGAACGCGCCGAAGCCCTGAATATGAATTTTACTGTGATCAATGCAGGCTCCGCCGCAGCACTTTGGGCGGAAATCGGTGCCGCTGAAAAAGACAAACGCCCGGTTGTGGTGTTCAACTGGACACCCAATTTTGCCGAGGCTGTCTGGCCTGGTGAATTCGTTGATTTTCCGAAATGGGAAGATGGATGTGACAAAGATCCAGCCAAAGGGCCAAACCCGAATGCAGTTTTTGACTGCGGTAACCCGGCGCAAGGCTATCTGAAAAAAGCCGCGTGGGAAGGCATGAAAGACAAGTGGCCACATGCATATGAAGTGCTGAGAAAAATCTCGTTCAACAACGACCAAATTGCACATATGGCAAAACTGGTCGATACTGACGGGATGGAGCCCGAAGATGCCGCACAGGTATGGGTTGATGCAAACAAAGATGTCTGGATGCCTTGGACTAAATAAATTTGCCCCCTCCCAAGGGCAAATATCTACCCCACCGCGCACATCTGCGGTGGGGTGAATTCTTAAAGGAATAAACAATGCAAGACGATCATCCGGTAATTTCTTGTCGAAATGCCTGGAAAATATTCGGCCCCAATGCTGAAAAATACCTGGCAAATATGTCCAAGGACAAAAGTTTTGAAGAAATACGCCAAGACGGCTATATCGCCGGTGTTAAAGATGTTTCATTGGACATCTCGAAGGGTGAAATGCTTGTGATCATGGGATTGTCGGGCTCGGGAAAGTCTACCTTGGTACGCTGTTTTTCCCGCCTGCACGAAATTACCCGCGGGCAGATAATGGTTGAGGGCCAAGATATTATGGCCTTGAACGAAAAAGAACTTATCGACATGCGCCGCAAAAAAATGGGCATGGTTTTTCAAAGCTTTGGCCTGTTGCCAAACCGTACAGTCCTGGAAAATGTGGCCTTTCCTCTGGAAATGCGCGGACAGGACAAACATGACCGGCGCGAACGCGCACTTGAAGTGATAAAACTTGTCGGTCTTGAAGGCCGCGAAGAATATTTCCCGCGTGAATTGTCCGGCGGGCAACAACAACGCGTGGGTATTGCCAGATCCCTTGCGATAGAGCCTGACATCTGGTTTTTGGATGAACCGTTTTCCGCCCTAGACCCTTTGATCCGCCGTGAAATGCAAGACGAATTCCTGCGCCTGCAAGATTTACTAGGCAAAACAATTGTCTTCATCACCCATGATTTCGACGAAGCCTTGCGGCTGGCTGACCGCATTGCCATCATGAAAGATGGGGCCATCGAACAGTGCGACACACCTGACCAAATCGTCATGAATCCGGCCACGGACTATGTGACCAAATTCACCGAGGACGTTGACCGCGCCCGTGTGGTTCGCGCCAAGGTTCTGGCTAAACCCTGCGCTGGCACAGCCCCTGATGGGCCTCCGGTTGACGGCGAAGCGACAATTTCAAAACTGGCCCGCCAGTTGGTTAATGAAACCCGCGAATTGCTACCGGTTGCAGATAAAACCGGGGCCGTTACTGCGGTTCTAAGCCGGCAGGAAGCTCTGGATATTCTGCTCGGTGCCGAATGATGACGATGGTATCACAACCTTTGGGCCAAGCGGCCACGCGCCGACTATCGCAACGGCAGGTGGCGAGGTTGATCCTGCTTTGCGCGGCCATTATCGCTTTGGCAAAACCGTTTTTGCCCGATGCTGTTGTGCGATTGCCTGAATGGGCCGTGTTGCCCTACGATGTCTGGTTGCAGGCGGCGTTTGATTTTATCAAGAACGATTTGGGACTTATTCACATAACGCGCGGGATTGCTTCGGGGCTGGAATGGCTACTGGATATTACCGCAAACCTGCTTTACGGCAAACGTCGCTGGCCTGGCCTGGGACCCTTGCCGTGGACGGCAGTTGCCGCATCTGCCATTGTCATCGGCCATTGGCTGGGCGGCTGGCGTATGGCAATTCTTGTCGGGTGTTGCTTTGTCTGGGTGGCTTTGATCGGGCAGTGGAAACTGACAATGCAAACCCTGTCGGTGATCATAGTGGCCGCCCCCAGTGCCTTTTTGCTGGGGCTTGTTTTGGGAATTGGCGCATGGAAATCCGCGCGGTTTGAAAAAATCTTGCTGCCCATGCTGGCCGTGCTGCAAACTTTACCGTTTTTTACATACCTTTTGCCAGCAGTGATTTTTTTCAAAGTGGGACCAACGGCCGCCTGTGTCGCCACCATTATTTACGCCATTCCCCCGATGGTTTTGATGACCTCTCTGGGGCTGAAAAAAGTTTCAGCCGAGGTGGTCGAGGCGGGCCACATGAGCGGGTGCACGCGCTGGCAAATGTTGCGGTATGTTTATATTCCTGCAGCGCGTACGGAAATTCTGGTCGGGGTCAATCAGGTTATCATGCTGTGTCTTGCAATGGTGGTTCTAACCGCTTTTATCGGCATGCCGGGACTTGGGGCCAAACTGCTGGCCCTGATGGGGTCATTCAAACTAGGCCGTAGTTTTGAAATCGGCATCACCATCGTTTTGCTTGCCGTGACGCTTGATCGGTGCTCAAAAGCCTGGGTCATCAAACAACCCGAGCACTTTGCGCGCGGCACCCCTTGGTGGCAGCGTCACGCCTATCTGATTACCGGCATTGCGGTTTTTGTTCTGTTTCTTGGGGTGGCACAATATGTCCAGATTGCCGATCATATAACACGCAAGCAGGACTTTTCGATGGGCAAAGAGATTGACGTCGCAATCAAGGCTTTTCTGGATATTGATGCCATTCAGGCCACCACAAACTGGTTGCGCTGGTTTTTGAATGTCAAAGTTCTAATCCCGTTTCGCAATGGGCTGTTATGGCTGCCAACCCCGACGATCATTCTATTTTTCGGCGGCTTGGCCTATTGGGTCGGTGGTAAACGCTCGTTTTTAATCGTTGTCACGTTCTACAGCATCGTGGCCCTTACTGGCTGGTGGGATAGAGCGGTTATCACGCTTTATACGGTAATTTCGGCAGTGATTTTAGCGGCCCTGATCGGTTTACCTGTCGCCATTGCCGCCGCACGCTCGGAAAAATGGTCACAGCGCATCCTTTTGGTTTGCGACACGGCCCAGACTTTTCCAAGCTTCATTTACCTGATCCCCGCAATTATGCTGTTTGGCGTCAATGACGTGGCAGTTGTGTTTTCCATCCTGATTTTTGCCACGGTTCCCTTGATGCGCTACACGATCGAGGGCTTGCGCGCGGTGCCGGTGGAATTGACCGAGGCGGCGGATATGTCGGGGGCAACAACGATGCAAAAGCTGAAACATGTGCAATTGCCACTAGCCTTGCCGACCATGGCAGTCGGCTTTAATCAAGCCATCATGTTCGCGTTTTTCATGGTGATCATTGCGGCCTTTATCGGCACGCAGGATTTGGGTCAGGAATTGCAAAGAACCTTGGCAGGGTTTGATCTGGGCAAAAACATAGTGCTGGGCATAGATGTCTCGCTGATGGCTCTGGCGTTTGATCATATCATCATGCGGTGGTCTGCGGATCGGCGTAAAGTTTTGGGGGTTGGATAGGATGACCAAAAGCAAGCTCTTCCCCACCCCTTATGAACGCGCAGGCGTCATTACACCCGGACTACCTATCCTGCCGCACGGCGTTGAACGCCATCCCGTCCCGGGCGGCGGCAGTCGGGCCGTTCGCATTGAAAAAGGCGATCAAATCACACTTCAGGACCGTTACGGCCTGCAACCCGTAGAGCTGGTGTTTTTCGCCCCTGACGGCCGCTCTGACGCAGGCATGATCGGAGCCAAGGGCGGCGGCGACCCAAAAGGTCTGAAAGCCGCGATGGGGGCCGACCCATCGGGTGTGCGCGTGGTCAAGGCCTTGGCAAAAGCCGGCTTTGACATAGCAAATGCCGACGCCACTACGGTTTTTGCGCAAGGCTCAAAACCGGGCGATCTGGCCGAGTTTACCGCGTCATCCGACGGCCTGTTGATTGCCTGTGCCACCGGCGGCGCCATGGAGCCGCATCAACAATGGGCACCAACGGATGTCATCCTCTATATTCGCCGCACGAATCCCGACCACGCCAAAGGCGGTCATCGGGCACCTCAACTTTTGGCGGACCCTCTGGAGGACATCAATATCCAGCCGGGGCACGCCGAAACATATGAAGTGAAAGCTGGGCAATACATCCAAATCGTCGACGTTCAGGGACGTGAATGTACGGATTTTCAGGCGTTTTCGATGCGTGCCCTTGATAACGGGCTTGAGCGGGACATCGACCCCACCACAACCCGTTCGCTGATGGGGGCGCTTTATCCCGAACCGGGGATATTCTCGAAATATTTTTCGGTCGATCAGGAAAACCTGCTTGAGGTGGTTCAGGATACGGTTGGCCGCCACGATACTTTCGGGCTGGCCTGTACGGCGCGCTATTACGAAGATCTAGGCTATCCCGGGCATGTGAATTGTTCGGATAATATCACCGTAAAACTGGCTGACTACGACATTGGCCCGCGTGCGGGCTGGCCTGCGATCAACTTTTTTTTCAACACGTTTTTGGATGATACCAACGCCATAGAGATGGACGAACCTTATTCGCGTCCGGGCGATTATGTGATGATGCGTGCCAATACCGACCTGTTGTGCGTATCAACCGCTTGCCCATGTGATGTTGATCCCGCTAACGGCTGGAACCCCACCGATATTCAGGTGCGGGTCTACGATCAAGACGAAGAATTCAAGCGCTCAATTGGCTGGCGCAAAACCCCGGAGGCTGATTTGGAAGAAACTAAAAAAACCGGTTTTCATGACTGCTTTGCACGTCATACCCGTGATTTCGTGGAGTACGCTGGCTATTGGTTGCCCAATACCATGACTAATCACGGCCCGATTGCCGAATATTGGGCGGCCCGCGAAAAAGCCGTGGTAATGGATCTGTCGCCGCTGCGCAAATATGAGGTGACCGGCCCGGATGCAGAACAGTTGTTGCAAGCTTGCGTGACCCGCAACATGAAAAAGCTGCCCGTTAACGGGATTGTCTATACGGCCATGTGCCATGAGCATGGCGGCATGATTGATGATGGCACGGTTTTTAGACTTGGCGAGACCAATTTTAGATGGATTGGCGGCAATGACCAATCCGGCATTTGGTTGCAAAAACAGGCACAGGAACGCGGGCTGAATGCCTGGGTTCGCCCGTCCACCGATCACCATTGCAACATTGCCATTCAGGGACGACTGTCGCGGGACATCCTAAAACAGGTGATATGGACAGGCCCGCAACAGGCCACCGTCGAAGAACTGCCGTGGTTTCGCCTGAGTATCGGCAGGATCGGCGATTTTCACGGGCCATCCGTGGTTGTCAGCCGCACCGGATATTCCGGTGAGTTGGGCTATGAAGTGTTTTGCCACCCCAAGGATGCCACACAAGTCTTCGATACGATTTGGGCCGTGGGTGCCCCAATGGGGATGATCCCCTTGGGCCTGTCCGCCCTTGATATGCTTAGGATCGAGTCGGGCCTGATCTTTGCCGGCTCGGAATTTGACGATCAAACTGACCCGATGGAAGCGGGCATTGGCTTTACTGTGCCGCTGAAATTCAAAGCGGATGATTTTGTTGGCCGTGCCGCATTGGAAAGGCGCAAAGCCAACCCGCAAAAGAAACTGGTTGGGCTAGCGCTTGAAGGCGGGATTGTCCCGGCCGCCGGCGATTGTGTACACTTGGGAAAACCACAGGTTGGAACCGTGACATCGGCGGTAAAATCGCCGATACTTGGCAAAGTTATTGCGCTGGCACGGGTTGATGTGAGTTGTGCAAACCTGGGAACACCGCTTGAAATAGGGCGCTTGGACGGCGATCAGATACGCCTGAAAGCCAGTGTCGTACCCTTTCCCCATTTCGACCCGACCAAAGAGCGCGTCAAAGGAAATTACGACTGAACCGGGATGAAACCAAAAACGCAAATTTCTAAAATCGGCGGTGAGGCCGCATTACGCGATTTGGTCAATGATTTTTATGATCTGGTGGAAACCCTGCCGCAGGGCCATAATCTGTTGAAACTGCATTTGCGGGGTCACGGGCTAGCGCATGTGCGCCAAGAACAGTTTGATTTCATGTCGGGATTTCTGGGGGGAAGACGGTACTACGAAGAAACCCACGGCCATATGGATGTGCGTGAAATCCATGCCCACATTCCAATTCGGGCGCAGGACGCCGAAGATTGGCTGTTCTGTATGGACACGGCCCTGGCCCAAAACGGGCTGCATGGGGCCGATATAGAAAAACTCCGCATGGTTTTTCGCAAAATCTGCCTGATGCTGGTCAATGACCTTGAAGATTGGGGGATGACGTTTTCAGTAAACAATATCGACGGATAGCGCAAAAAAAACAAATCAAGTAAACGGAACGCACACCCCGTCCATTTCCAGCCTTTTCTACATCCCGAATTGCTGATCAGATCTCAAAGATCGGTAATGTTAAGGAAAACGGAAAATG
>JASFZB010000083.1:0-6756 GCA_045046705.1 Rhodobacterales bacterium
GAAGTCAACAAACGCTTCGGCGGCATGGTCAACGCGTTCACATTCGGCGCCCCCCCCCACGGCGGTTGTGCGGCAGGTATCGACCGTATCGTGATGCTGTTGGCGGATGAAGCTAACATCCGCCAGGTCATCATGTTCCCGATGAACCAACGCGCCGAGGACTTGATGCTGGGCGGGCCGTCTGAGGCCACCAACGAGCAGTTGCGCGAGCTGGGATTGCGGATTATTCCGCAAGAGGATTAATAGGTCCTGACCCTTATGTATCTCAAATGTGCTTAATTGTCCCCTACCCGTTTCTTGGTAAAGAGCCGGGTAGGGGAGGTGCGGTAGAGATACAGTTGCTAGTTGTTAATGAATTTGGCCTATGGCGAAGGTTTAAGCCGGTTGAATGACGCGGTATTTTCAGGGGCCGCGAAAGTACCACATAAAGACAGAGCTTAAAAATTTTCATGCAACATGAAGAAGCTTGGTGATTTTGCCCTGATCCGTGATCCGTGCCGGCATGCGGCCTTTGGGGTTGATTGCCAGATAATCGGGGCGGGGGCTTGTTCCTTGTTTGCAAAGTTCATGTGCACGGGGGCGCCAATTGCCCTAATCTTGCTATAGAAATGTACTTAATCTGCCCTATTGATGCTTTGATTTAATGTTTACACATAAAGACGCGGGAGGGGAATAATTTATGTAGAAATACAAGAACGTAGAAAAGCATACGGATAACGAGGCGAAAATATGTGCATACTTTCAATCGGCAAGACGATGTTTAATCTGGATTATTTGGTGCATGCTGTCAAAGCTGTTTTTCTGCATGTGCGTGGAATTTATCGCCCCAGCAGTCTTTCATTGAAGCATATATTTTTTTGGAATATTATCCGCACGGACGTACCAGCACAAATGCTGACTATGGCACAAAAATTCGACCTTAGCGACGATGACATTGCCCAGCCGAACTGGCGTGCGACATGGATTGTTGAAAACTGCAATTCCTGCTGGGCTGGGAAACATTGCTTCAAAGACAGTAACGGCGCCTGGACGGAAGCCCCGGGTTTTAATGAAAAATTATGCCCAAACTATGAGTTTTATCACAGCATAGAGATTGAAAAGAAAGTCAAAAAGAAAATAGAAGAAAATGCCAAAGAGTGGTGATTTTTTCGAAAATTAAAGCTTTGATCAGGTTTCAGTGATCATTTCGGGGGATACCCCGATCTTGTCATCCAGAAGCTCATGCACCTGTTCAGAGGGCCGGCACAATCTAACACCCTTACCTATCAATATATTAGTGACAGCGTCGAGGACGATTTCACCTGACACTTATGATGTTGGAAATAAAAGCGAGCCGGCTTTGGCTGCGTTGTTTTTTCCCCTTGCGCGTATATGCATTAAAGCGCATATGCGTTGTAAAGCATATAGATCGTAAAAGGTAAGCAAACATGCAAGAAATTCTAATCGCCGTTGCAGACCCGATCCGCCGCAAGGCTTTGCACATTGTTTGGGATGGCGAAGAGCGGTGTGTGTGCGAGTTGATGGCGCGTCTCGATGTCACGCAAAGCCGCATGTCGCGGCACATGAAAACGCTGAAACTTGCAGGTTTGGTGATAGATCGCCGTGATGCGCAGTGGGTGCGGTATCGTAAAAACCCGATGCTTGCGCCGGAAGTTTCCGCTGCTGTTGACGCTATTTTACATGCCGAAAAAGTTATGGAAAGGAACGTCGCATGACAACCGAAACACATAGTGTAAATCAAATGCAGCCGCGGCCTGGCTGGCACTGGCACTTGGGTGTCGTGGGTTTTGTCGTTCTCTGGTACGCGGTTTACCGGCAACTTATCCCGTTTTCAGAGTGGATAACCCAGCTTGTGCCCATAGAGCGCAACACACACACCGGCGAGGCACTGGCGTTTTTCTTCTATGACACACCCAAGGTGATGATGTTGCTGACACTTATCGTTTTTGTCATGGGGGTGGTTCGCAGTTTTTTCAGCCCTGAAAAAACCCGCACTCTGCTTTCGGGAAAACGCGAAGGGGTTGGCAATGTGCTTTCAGCGGGGCTGGGTATTTTGACGCCATTTTGTTCATGTTCGGCGGTGCCGCTTTTTATCGGCTTTGTCTCGGCCGGAGTGCCGCTTGGGGTGACCTTTTCGTTCCTGATTTCGGCCCCTATGGTCAATGAGGTGGCTTTGGTGCTGCTTTGGGGGCTGGTCGGCTGGCAGGTTGCCATGACCTATCTGGTGTTCGGGTTGGCAATAGCCATTGTTGCGGGGTTTGTTATCGGCAAGCTGCATCTGGAAGGCTGGTTGCAAGGCTGGGTGCAAGAGATCCATGCAGGTGTCAGCGATGCGGTAGATATGCCCGATGAGGGTCTAAGCCTTCCTGATCGATACCGCTTGGGCATTGAAGCCGTACGCGAGATATTCTCGAAGGTATGGGTCTGGATTATAGCGGGGATCGCCATGGGGGCTTTAATCCATGGCTATGTGCCGCAGGATCTGATGGTGCGGATCATGGGGGCCGATGCGTGGTGGTCGGTTCCCGTAGCTGTGGTCATGGGCATCCCGATGTACACAAATGCCGCCGGCGTTATCCCGATCGTCGAAGCCTTACTTGATAAAGGGGCGGCTCTTGGGACTGTTTTGGCTTTCATGATGAGCGTGATCGCCCTAAGCCTGCCCGAAATGATTATCCTGCGTCAGGTTCTGACCCTGCGTCTGATTGTCGTCTTCATCTCGGTGGTGGGCAGTGGTATCTTGACGGTTGGCTTCCTGTTCAATACTCTTTTTTAAGGCGATAAGATGACATCCGTAAATCCCCCCCCCGAAAAACATTATATCACCCGGACCGGCTGGCTTCGGGCTGCCGTTCTGGGGGCCAATGACGGTATTGTATCCACTGCCAGCCTGATCTCGGGGGTTGCCTCGGCCGGGGTGGCGCATACCGACATTCTACTGGCGGGCACCGCAGGTCTTGTGGCCGGGGCGATGTCGATGGCTGCGGGCGAATATGTGTCGGTTAGCTCGCAATCCGATAGTGAGAAAGCCGATCTTGCGCGTGAAAAAATGGAACTGGAAACCCAGCCGGAACAAGAACTTGAAGAGCTTGCCGATATTTATCGTTTGCGCGGGCTTGATGCGGAACTTGCGGCCA
Source organism: Rhodobacterales bacterium (assembly GCA_045046705.1). Taxonomy (GTDB): domain Bacteria; phylum Pseudomonadota; class Alphaproteobacteria; order Rhodobacterales; family Rhodobacteraceae; genus Amylibacter. Next base: position 3,138 of record JASFZB010000083.1, read on the forward strand.
AAGTTGCAAAACAATTGACTGCGCATGACGCTCTTGGGGCCCATGCCCGTGATGAGTTGGGCATGGTGGACACAGCTCAGGCCAGGCCTTTGCAAGCGGCCCTGTCATCGGCGGCGTCCTTTACCGCAGGCGCGGCCCTGCCGCTTGCGGCGGTTCTGGTCACGACCACCGGTAATAGCGTAGGGGTGGCGACGACGGGTGTGTCGCTGTTGGCACTGGCGTTTTTGGGGGCCTTGTCGGCGTACACCGGAGGGGCCCCTGTTTGGCGGGCTATCCTGAGGATCACATTCTGGGGGGCGGTTGCCATGGCCGCCACGGCACTGGTCGGGTCTTTGTTTGGCACCGCAGTGGCCTGACGTGAGCTTGGCTAAATGTTTTATCACAACAAAGTAAAGGAACATGCAATGAAAACCGTAAAAATCTATGGCCCCGGTTGCAAACGCTGTGATGCAGCCGTTGGGATGGTTGAAGATATGGCCGCCAAGCTGGGTGTTGAGGTTAACTTGGAAAAGGTCACTGACCCGCGTGAAATCGCCATGGCCGGTATCATGTCAACACCCGGCATTGGTATCGACGGTAAAATTGTCCATGCTGGCGGGCTGCCCGATCAAACTAAGCTGGAAGGCTGGCTGAACGGGTAGGGCTTTTCAGGAAGCGGTGACAAGCTGGTTATATGCCGTATCGGCGATATTGCGCAGGGTGCCGCGTGGCAGGTCCGCGACAACGGCACAGGCAATGTCTTCGTCTATCCACCAGAATTCGGCAGTGGCAGCGGTTTTGGCAAATCGAAACGCGGTTTCGGCCTCGGTCGATTTTCGCACTACATAAAGCGAAACCCGTTGCCCCTGATCGTTTTCATAGATCATCATTGCCGCAATACCGTAACTGCTGGGTAAAATACGCCCGCCCATTAGCCGAAACCCGTAAGCGGTAAATTCAGGTGGGGTGATCTGGCGGCCAAGGCGTTTTGACAGCCATGCTGACAGATGCGCTTTATCGGATGCGGGCACTTCTACCGCATGCCTTACTTCGGTTGCGTAAGCCGCATGGGCGCGTAAAGCCTCGGTTGCAAGGGCAACTTTGACCGGGGCGGAGGGGGTTAACTGTGCCAAGCCCCAGCCCGTTGCAGAGGCAAGGCTAACAGCAAGCAAAACGGCGGCGATGCGTGCAAGAACTGCAGGGCTTAGCTGCCATCTTCGTTCGGCGGCTGACAACAGATTGCGGTGCCGTTCGGGAACGGTTTCTTCGGCCACGGGGTTGTACAGTGTGCGCAGGGCGGCATCCTGAAGGTTCCAATCAGTAAGCTGATCGTGAAGTGCCGGGTCTTGTGCGGCGAGTGCGTCAAGATCGGTTTGTGCAACAGTGCCGCTGTGGCGAAGCCGCAAAACCGTGATCATGTTGATTTGCTTGTCTTTGCTCATCGTGGCGTTTCCTTTTTGTTGTCACAAGGCCGGTCTGTTTCCTGGCGCAAGAACGCCCTTGCACGGCCAAGACGCGAGGCAAGTGTGCCCTCTGGTATATTCAGGACTTCTGCGGCTTCGGTAAAGCGCATGCCTTCCAAAGCCACAAGCAGCAGTGCCGCGCGTTGGTCGGGCGGCATCCTGCCCATGGCGTCATGGACTTCGCGCAAGCGCAGATGGGCTTCCTGTCCGCCCTTGCTTACGGGTTCCGGTGCGTTATCAAGCGGTACAAGAGTGGCCCGCGCCGATGCACGGCGCATATTGTCGCGAAAACGGTTCAAAAGAATACGAAACAGCCACGCCCGTACCGGCCCGTCGCCGCGCCAATGGTGGCGGCGGGCCAGTGCGCATTCCAGACAATCCTGAACCAGATCGTCGGCCCCTTCCCGGTCGCGCAGCAAGGCGTGGGCATAGCGGCGCAAGGCGGGGATGGCGGCTTCGATTTCGTCCAGAAGGGTCATGGTTGCGGTCTGTTACTCTTTTACGGCGGCGTGCCAGACTTTGCCCTTGCCATCACCGGTTACATCACCCGGGGCTTTGTCTTTGACCCAAAGATAAAGCGGTTTGCCGTAATAGGCCCACTGCATTTTGCCGTCTTTGCGCTTAATCAGGGTGAAGTCATCATCGGCTTTGGCCCCAGCAGGTGCAATAAGGGGTGGCCATGCCTTTGCGCAACCGCCATTGCAGGCGGATTTGCTGCCCATATCCTTATCATAAGTGTAAAGTGTCATGCCGTTTGCATCGGTCAGAATTGGCCCCAAGGTGCTGTCTGCAATTTCGATCCCGGTTTCACCGGCTAAAGTTACTGTTGCGGACAGGGCAATGGCAGCGACCACGAAGGGGATGAAGTGTAAGCGACGTATCTGCATTATAGTTCTCCTAGTTTGTATGATTGAACAGGATAAATGAAGGCACTTATGGACAAGTACCTATATGGGTGACGCAGCCGGACGGATTTTCATCCCTTGCAAAGGGTGTTATCACGAAAACGTGATTGGGGCGTTGTTTTACAACTCGGGGTTCAACGTGCAGGTTCCGACATAGCCGCTTTGTCCCAGAATGTGGCCTTGCATTGCTTGGGTGGCGTCGGCACCTGTGAACGGGCCGCTTAAACCAAGGCTTTTGGTATCTAAAGCGTAGAGCGTAAAATGGTAGTGGTGCAGGATGCTGTCGTTCCAGGGCGGGCAGGGGCCGTCGTAGTCGCCGTAGTTGCCCGCCATATCCGCATCGCCTGCGAACCAGTCGGTGTAGCTGTTGATCCCGGCTGTACCGTAGGGCTTTGCGCCAACGGGTTTGCCTTTTGCGGTGATGCCCGAGGATGCGGCGCCTTCTTCTATAAAGGTTATTTCCGCCGGTATGTCGATTAAAACCCAATGGTAGAAATCAACGCGCGGCAGGTCTGCGGGGACGGTTTTACCTTCTTGGTTCACGTCTTCGCCCGAAGAGGGCACATCCGGATCATGGCAGATAAGCGCGAAGGATTTTGTGCCTGACGGGGCATGGCTCCATGAAACCGCAGGGTTCAAGTTTTCACTAAGGGCAACGTGGGTTTTTGCGTCTATTTTGCAAAATGCATATTTGGCAGGAATAGTGGCCCCATCAGCCCATCCAGATATTTTAACTGTAAAATTGTCCGACATGGTTGTTTCCTATTTGATTGCGGTTATATGAGTCTTTGGATGGAATGATATGTGGGTGGCCTCTTGAATTCCACTAAAAACATCGGTATCACACCCCCGATCAATAAAGGATAATGGCGATGGCTCGTACCAACCCAATGCAATTTGCACAACAAGTCCGCGCAGAAGTGGCAAAAATCGTTTGGCCGTCACGCCGCGAGACAGGGATTACCACGGTGATGGTTTTCATCATGGCGACCTTGTTTGCAATTTTCTTCTCGGTGATAGATATTTCAGCCCGCGCAGGATTGGAAGCAATAGTTAAATTAGCCTCTTGAAATAAAGGGTTTAGGGCGGTATCAGCCCCTTACTCATCAAAAATTAGCGCGCAACGATTCGGTATGCGCGCTATTTTGTTGTCGAGTTCGGATGCGGTAAGTATCTGAAATATATAGAATTTATGGCGGGAAACTGCCGTCGCGCGAAGGTGTCGGACTAAATGGCTAAACGGTGGTATTCGGTAAGTGTTCTCTCAAACTA